>NZ_WNKT01000039.1 GCF_009720725.1 Allochromatium palmeri | reverse complement strand
GTGATATGACGACCTACATGTGGCCGAAATGGGCCGCACGGGCCATTGAATGGAGCGCGAAACACTCATGACGTAGCCACTGAAAACAAAATGTTTGTGAAAAAGGGCACTTTCAGTGTTAACGAATAGTAAACGGTATTTGATCAGCGTTTCCTTAGGATATTCATACAAATAAAGCCCTCCCCCGGCGCCCACTGAGATATTGCCGGTAAAACTGTTCTGCGTGAGCGTTGCATTCGTGGCTTTCACATAGGCGCCACCACCGTCGTCGTAGCTACCACTCAGGGTGCGATTGTTTGTGAAGCTATTCCCTGTCAATATGGCAGTACCAATGGAATCCAAATAGGTGCCACTACCCGTATTATCCGTAAAACTGTTTTCCGTTAGGTTAGCGGTATCGAAACCAGTGAAATAAGCTCCACCTCCAACAGTTGGCGATAGATTTTCTAAAAACTCATTCCCATCAAGCGTGACTGTCTTGCCAAGAATGGATGGCGCACCAGAAATATAGACTCCGCCGCCATTTCGATAGCTTATGGTATTGTTCGCAAAACGGTTCCCCGTCAAATTCACGCGACTGGCATACAGAAGGCCGCCACCGCCTATTTTGGCGGTGTTTTCCGTAAAAACACTGCTGTCCAGCGTTATCTGGCTGGAGAGAATATAGACGCCGCCGCCATTCTCGCTGGCGGTATTCTTAGCGATGACACTGTGCCCGAGACTGACCGAGCCAGCGGTTTCGACGCGCAATCCGCCGCCATGTCCATCGCCAACGGAACGCGCGCCATTTTGCAGCGTGATCCCATCAATGTTGAAGCTGGCCGCCAACTCCCGCGCGATCAGAATCAGCACGGTACCGGTGTCATCGCCGTCGAGCACCGTACTGGCCGGATCCTGCGTGCGCGTGGCGCAACCGCTGTCGTAACCGCCGAGGATCTCAAGATCATAGGCCGTTCTGCTGGAATACAGAAAATTACCGGTGTAGGTGCCCTGCACCAGCAGGATGCGATCATCGGTGTCGTTGTAAGCCGCCGTGATCAAGGCACTGAATAACTCGCTGGCACTGCTAACGCAGAACTCCTCGGCTTGGGCGGAGAGACTGCTCGCGAGCAAGCCGAGCGCGCCGATCAGCGCGAATCGCCAGCGATTGAAGGGTCGGGACATGAGATTCTCCTAAATGAAAACCGCGCCCAGAGTGAGAAACGCAGTTTCGTGACGTTTAACTCGCTTTGCGTCTCCACGGACGATCAGCGAGGTGCGGTTTAAGTTAATAAAAAACATAAAATTTTAAACCGCGTCTCATCGAGATCGAGGAAACCTCCAAAGCCAAACACCTCATGAGAATGACGCATTTGGCTCTGGACGCGGTTTAAGGGATGAATTGACCTGAATGATCCTGATTGGCCGTCACCGGTCACCCCAATGCCATTAACTTAAGCCGTCCGCCGATAGGGTGCATGGAATCCGGGCTTGAGTTTACCGGGATTTTTACGCGGGAATTGGCGATCTGGACGTATGGCCTCGACGGCCGCTGAGAGCTTGGCGGCGAGCGTTGTCAGGAGGGCAACGGGCGCGTGCGCTGCAGCGAGCAACAGGCGCACGAAGGTGTTCTTCATCGCTGAGAGCGTGCTGGTCCAGCGAACCTGGTAGCGGTAGTGGCGCTGTTGGGAGCGCCGGGTGGTGATGAGCTGAGCGACGAAGCGCACGAGGCTGGAGAGATTCAAGGCGAGGATTTTGGCGTGGACGTCTTGCTGCACGGCCAACAGCGAGCGTCCGGAGACATTCTCGATCTCGACCCAGCGCTTCTGGCGTTTGTAGCTCTCCTCGGCGCCCCAGCGACGATGGTACAGGGCCTTGAACAAGCGGGCCGGCAAGCGCTCCTCCTCCAGCACCGTGGTGGCCAACACCTCCGTCTCGCCGCCCTGGAGGCGCACGCGCACGAGGCGCAGGCGAATGGGGTCGGTTGACAGGCCCTGTTGGCGGCATTCACGCCGTTGCTCAGAGGAGGGGTTGAGGGTGATGATCTCGGAGGTCGCCTCGCTGCTCCAGAAGGCTTCAGCGGCGGCAAAGCTCCCGCGCGCCAGGCGCATGCAGAACTCCAGGCCCTGTGACCGATGCATCGCCATCAGCCAGAAGGCCGGATAGCCGCGGTCGTAGAGGATCAAATCCCCGGCCTCGGCGGCCTGGAGATGGGCGATGGCCAGCTCGCGCTCACTGATACAGTAGGCGCCCAGCTGGAAATCCAAGATCAGCTCCTGACCCAGGTCATAGAGCATCGAAACGCGCGCCAGGATCGGCCCATGGGCTTGGGCGCCAAAGTAGGCTTCAAGACGGGGATAGCGCGGTAAGCGCAGCGTCGAACCATCGACGGCCAAGAGTCGAAACCCGTGCCACAGCCTCGGACCCTGGCCGCCACGCCAGGTGGCGATGGCCAAGCGGTTCAAGGCCGGAAACACGTGGGCCGAGAGGCGTTGGCGTGCCTGACACAGCGCCGCGGGAGTCGGTGTCGCCGAGGCGTAGGGCTGTCCCTCCAGCGTGGCAAAGAAGCCCTCCAGTTCCTGCTCCAGGCTGCCCTTGCGCAGATTCAATAGACAGGTCACGAGGGGCGCAAAGGGCAGATCGCGCGCGCGGGTGAAGGCCGTCTCCGAGAGACGGAAGCGCTCGATCCACTCCGGCGAGAACAGCGCTGCACGCAGCGTCTCGTAGACCGCCGAAACGCTGGAGACCGACTGGGCTTCTTCAAGGTTCAGGGCGATATCGTTGGTGCGTTTCATTGGGACTCCTCGTTTGGACGGAGGAGATAGTCTAACAAAATCAGTGGATTAACCTTAAGTTAATGGCATTGCCGGTCACCCTGTCCCACATCCCTGTGGGTTTGGCGGATCCGTCCGGATGACTGACAACGAAGTGGCGACTGCAAGGGCGCGGCCGCGGCCCTTAAGGCCTAGGCCGCGCCAGCCGGCGCTCAGTCCCCAAGCGGGTTGGCGAGACTGATTGGCGGCTCCTGTCCAGACAGATGCCAGTGCAGTTCGCGCCCATCCGGACTGAACGCCGCTCGCACCTCGTCGGCGGCCGTGGCGAGCGCGGCCGGACAGGCTTGACGATGGTTGAGGCCCGTGACGAAGTCGCGGATCTCGACGGTGCAGACGGACGTTCCATCGCCATCGGATGACTGGCTCAGATAGGCCAGGAAGCGCCCGTCGGCACTGATCGCCGGGTGGTGAGCATCGATCCAAGCATCGGCCTCGCTCAAGGGCACGACCTCGGCGGAGGCGCCATCGAGCAGCGCTTGGCCGAGGATCTGGCGCGGACCTTCAAAGCTCGCCTGGTCATAGACCAGGACGGTGCCCTCGGCATCGACCGCTGGATGGGCCGAGGCCTGGTCGGCACTCGTCAGCCGCTCGGTGAGTCCTAGCGCCAGATCGCGCAGGAATAGATCACTCACACCATTTTCATCACCGGGCACCAGATCGCTGGCGGCACTGGAGAACACCACCCGCTCGCCAAGCGTATCGGCGGCTGGATCGCGGCTGGCGCCGTTGCCGGCTGAGCCATCCTCAGTGACGCTGATCAGCGCGATGTGGTCGGTCAGCAGATCGAGGCGATACAGGTCACTCGCTTCGTTGCCATCCTCGGGATGCAGCGTCTGAGTGGTTTCCAGGATCAGCCAGCGTTCATCGGCATCAAGCAGACCGCCGGTCAGGGCGTCAGTGTCGATGCTGAGTTCAGCAAGATGCTCCTGTAGCCAGGATGGCAGGGCATCCTTGCCGGCGATGAACCCGGGCGCGACCGCTGCCGGCGCACTGGCGATCAAGGCCGCCGCGTTCTGGGCCGAGGCCACGGCCGCTGCCGTACAGGTCACCGGTGCCGAAGTTGCCATGAGCCGCCCGCCAGCCTCGACTCGGAAGCTGGGCGCGAAGGTGATGCGCGGGGCGGTCAGGTCAAGCGTGGCGCCGCTGGCGACCGATACTGAGCCGGCGACCTGGATGCCGATCTCGGAACGCAACGCTTGAGAGCCGCCAGTCATCGAAGCACTCAGATTGATCGTGTCGGTGCGACAGTCGCCGCCCGTGTCGGTGTCGATATCGCTGAGGATGAGCGGATTCGGTGTGGCCGAGGCGCTGGCCGCATTGAGCATACCGAGGCGCTGGTAGATGAATTCAGCACTGATGTTTTGACTGCCGCTCGCCGTGATCGGAACCTGGACGGTGTAACTGAAGGTCAATGGCAACGTCAGCTCGCCGCTGGCGGTGAAGAGGATTTCCGTACCCGTGGGGCTGAGCTCGGGACTCCCCGTGCCACTGACGCTGCTCAGGGTCCAACCATTCGGAAGCGTCGGAACCCACATCAGAGCGAGTAGCGGGTCGTCGCCACTTTGACCGATGGTGTTCGTGATGGTCAGGGTGGCGCCCGGGGTGTAATGGCCCGCCGTCGACGACTGGGTGGCCGACGGGGCAGTTGTGTCCGCGAGCGTCCGCGTTAAGGGATTAGACTCGATCGCGGCGCTCACGTTCTGTTGGCCGCCGGGCGCATAGCCATCGTCACCTTGCGGTTCGGCGTAGTAGGAAGGTGCGCGCCAGTAGCCGAGTACGCGATTGGCCTCGAAGCTATCGATGCGCCAGTGAGGCTCGCGAAAGTCAGCACTGTGCCGCGCGCCGGCGGTGCTGCCAGTGTCCGCGTTGTAGCCATCCACACCTGTAGGATCGATATGGTAAGCCCCTGCGCGCCAGTAGCCGAGCACACGACTGGCTTCGTTGGCGTCGATGTGCCAAGGCGGATCCTGGTAGTCAGCACTGTGGCGGACGACTGGCAGTTGCTCAAGCGGCAGCGGGTCAGGCTCGGCAGTCAGGGTGACGGGATTGGTCATGTCTGCCGACTGATAGCTGAGGGTAGCGGCCAGTTGCTGGTCGCCGCGCGCGTCCTCGGGCACCCGGATCTGGTAGCTAAAATCAATTGGCAATTGAGGGTTGCCGGTAAACAGAATTTCGTTGTTGATGACCTGGGGTGAGCCATCGCCGGTCGCGCTGGTGACCGTCCAGCTGGCGGGGAGCTCGGGCAGCCAGGTCAGACCGCGTACCTCCGCGCCGCTGGTGTCATTGAACTGCGCGGTGACAGTCAACAGGCCGCCGGGAACATAGTTCGTTGCGACATTCTGGCTGGCCGTGAGGTCGGTTGTGGCGGTAAATCCGGCGGTGACCGACTTGCTGCTATTGACGCTGGTCAGAGTGCAGCGGTGATTAGTGGTGCTGGTGCAGTCGCCGCTCCAGGCGGTGAAGCCATAACCGCTGGCGGGCCGGGCGGTACAGAGGCTGCTCTGGCCGCTGGGTACTGGATTGGGATCACAGTCGATGGTGCCGGCATTGCTCGGGGTGACTTGGGTGGTGATCGGATAACCCTGTATGAAGGTGGCGATCACCACGGTGGCCTCGTTCAGGGTCAGGGTGCAGGTCGGCTCTGCGCCGGAGCAGGCACCGCTCCAGCCGCCGAAAACCATATCGGCCGACGCCGTTGTTGCGGTCAGGGTGACCTCAGTTCCGGCGGCGAACACACTGTTGCAGGCTGTTCCGCAGTCAATGCTGGTCGGCTCCGAGGTCACGGTGCCCACGCCGTTGCCTTCCAGGCCCACGTTGAGTTCGGCCCAGTTCGGGTCGCCGGTGGGGTTTTCATACGCGCCGATGTCGACGACCTGACCCACTAGACGCGGCCGGCCGGCGACATCGGTGGCGGGCAGGCCGCTAGTAGTTGGATCCCCAGCGTTCACCATGGGGGAATCGTTCAACAGGGTCAGATCATCATTAGTGATGTCGGCGAACAGTGGATCGACGGCATTTTGATTGCTTGAATCAACGGGCAGCGGGATGGTCATGCTGATACCGCTGCCCAGTGTCTGGTTGAAGTTGTTATGGCGCAGTGTCAGCGGATAGAAAGCAAAATCGCCATCAACATCGTTATTGATCCATAAATCCTGACCGGGCGAGGCACGGTTGGCCCAAAACAGATTGTTGCGCAGTGTCCCTCCAACCGAACTGCCTTCACCATTCAGCATCATTCCGACGCCGCCGCCGGCTGGGGCATCGTTTTGCACTAAGGTGTTGTTGGTGAACGTTAGGGTGCCGTCCGTCGCACTCAGAGCAAGACCTCCGCCGATCGCATCGGGGGATGCGGCTCCAGCGGAATTGCGAAGCAGCGCATTGCTCACGAGGCTGATCCGGCTGCTGCGGCGTATATCAATGTTAAAACCGCCACCGGAAAACCCCGCTTCATTATCGACAACTAAATTGTTGACAAGATTTATCAGGTTGTTGTTGCTGGAGTACATGTAAATATTGGCCGCTCCGCCGTATTCCAGCGCTGAATTGGTCGAAAATTCGTTTTCTGTAAGAGTGATGTTGCTGTAGCCTCCTTCAATATATGCGCCACCACCATCATTTTTTACTGTGTTGTTCGAGAACTGATTTCGCGCAAGATAAATCGTGTCATACTGCGAAACAAAAACACCGCCACCAGAGTTTTCCGCCGTATTTTCGAAAAAATCATTTTTATTCAGAGTTGCTGAGTTGGAGCCTGATAAATAAAGGCCACCCGCATGGTACGCGCTGATATTGCCGGTAAAACTGTTCTGCGTGAGCGTCGCATTCGCGGCTTCAACATGAGCGCCGCCGCCGTGGTAACTGCTTGCGATGCGATTGTTTGCGAAACTGTTTTCCGTCATTGTAGTCGTGCCGATGGAATACATCGAAACACCACCACCCGTATTGTTCGTAAAACTGTTTTCCGTTAAATAGACGGTATCGAAATAATATAAATAAGCACCACCTCCAACTCTTGGTGAGCTATTTTCCAAAAACTCATTTCTATCAAGCGTGACTGTCGTAACAGCATTGTACGGCGCACTAAGATAGATCCCTCCGCCATTTTGAGAGTTGATGGTATTATTGGCAAAACGGTTGCCCGTCAAATCCACGCGATTAGCATACACATATCCGCCGCCACCTGATTTAGCGGTGTTTTCAGTAAACACATTGCTGTCTAGCGTGACCTGGCTGGAGAGAATATAGACGCCACCGCCATTCTCGCTGGCGCTATTATTAGCGATGACACTATGCCCCAGGCTGAACGAGCCGGCGGTTTCGACGCGCAATCCACCGCCATGTTTATCGCCAGCGGCGCGAACACCATTTTGCAGCTTGAGTCCGTCAATATTAAATTTCGCCGCTAACTCCCGCGCGATTAGAATCAACACGGTACTGGTGCCACCGCCATCGAGCACTGTGTTGGCGGGATCCTGCACGCGACTGCCACAGCCGCTGACGTAACCGCCGAGGACCTCAAGATCATAAGGCGTCGTGCTTGTATACAGGAAATTGCCGTTATAGGTGCCCTGTACCAGCAGGATGCGATCATCGGTTTGATTGAAGGCCGCTAAAGACAGCGCGTTTTGCAATTCAGTAGCACTATGGACGCAAAAATCATCGGCTTGGGTTGGAAGACTGCTCGCGAGCAGGCCAAGCGCGCCGATCAGCGCCAATGGCCAGCGAGGGAAGGGTCTAAACATAGGGTTCTCCTGATTGCAACGGCTTTAGGTTGAAGTGGAAGACGAGGCCGTGAGCTAGCGAGCGTCGGCACAGTTAACCGGGTAACTCGTAGCGGTAAGTGCTCCACCAGCAGCGACTCGAAATCCAAGATCGAATTCGATGCGCGGCGCTTTCAGCATAAGCCTAGCCGCCGTGTTTACCTCAGCGGTGACGGTAATGGTGGTCTCTGAGCGCACACGATAGCTGCCACGGTAAAACGTTTCCTGGAGGCTGAGCGTCTCAGTCGAGCACCTGTCGTCGCTAATTCCATTTGCTTCACTAAGAGATAGGGTGTAGTCACCGGTGCTGAGTGCATCGTGAGAGGTCACATAGATATTAAGTCTTTGATCAGTCAGTGCGGGATAAATAATTTTAGAGTCCGGGCCTAAAAAATCATCATTGACAGCGATCAGCTCCCAAGATTGATCGAATAAATACAAAGACGCATCGAATGCTGTGGAAACGAGATCAATGATATATGTTGCGCCAGGTGTTGATTGAAAATCGAATGGATTGAAATAATTTTTGTTATCCATAAAGGAAAAGATACAATCGCTGCGCTTTAAATCTCCATTCAAAGATTCGCCAGGAAAAATCGGCACGCTCTGTGTCCCGCAGTTGGGGACGAAATGAGCGATTAGGCTCTGATCCGTAGCGATGTTATTCAATTGACAGATTGTATCCATTCCGTCGCAGTTACCACTCCAGTAACTGAATCGATAGTCGGTGTTTGCATTGGCAATGCAGACGCTATTGCCGCCCAGTTCAACGGCCTCGGGTTTGCAGGAAACATACCCACCCAAAGAGGGCAAGACATCGGCCTGAATTTTAAACCAGTCTCCAGACATGGCCAATTCATAAACAGCGGCTTGTAGATCGATGCGGGGCAACTGACGATTGTTGGCACCGCTTCGCCTATCGGTGATAGGAAAGCCAGTTGTTTTCAATATGTTTTCAATTGCAGACACCGAAAATCGCTGATCCTGAGCGGCTTCGGCAAGTACGGCCCAAGCCCCAGCGACATGAGGCGAAGCAAACGAGGTGCCATTGCCGGTGGTAAAACGATCAAAGGGAGTGGACGAGTAGATTGAACTGCCCGGAGCAAGTAGGTCGAGAAAGTCCGCACTGTTCGTGAAAGATGACACCTCGTCGGTTTTGGTGGTACTGCCGACACTGATAGCGCTCGACACGCAGGCAGGATTGGAAATGGCATTAGTTGATCCGCTATTACCGCTGGCAATGACGGTTGCAATTCCTGCGTCACGAAGCGTATTGATGATTGCGTTGTAGGGGCTGGTGTCGCAGGGGCTATATGAAAGGCTACCGCCCAAACTCAGGTTGATTGCCGCAATTCTGTGGGTGGACTGGAGCGCGTAAACATGCTCCAGGGCGGCAATGATGTCTGAATCATAGGCAGCTACGCAGGTTTCGTCGGGCCAACAAAAGTTGAACGAATTGATTTGGCTAAAGACCTGGATGGAAATCAAGCTCGCATTCAGTGCAACACCATTAAAATCCTCGCCCTTGCCCACGGCGATACCAGCGACCTGTGTCCCATGCGTGCATCCCTGGATGCTAGGGTCGCAGGCATAGCTGGAGCCAGGTGCGGTCGAGGATGTGGCACCGTCGGGACACAAGGAGGTTACGGATTCGGAGCCGCCTGTCGAAAAGGTGGTCGAATAACAGGCCTCGGCAACGGTCTTTCCGGCGAGGAAGGGATGATCAGTTTGCACGCCGGTGTCGATTACCACTACGGTCTGCCCGGCGCCGGTATAGCCGTTGAAAGTGCCGTCGATGTCAGCACCGATGAGAGGCACGCTATCGAATAGACTCGGTCGATGGCGGTTGTCGGCGATCACACGCAAGACTTCGGAGCTTTGCAGCAGTGTTTGAAGGCTTTGCGCATCGACGCTCAGCGCAAAACCGGGAAAGATCGAGAAGCGCTTCAGTCCGGTAGCCTTGGCGTTACGTAAGCGATTTTCGTTGATACGATCAAGAACACGTTGCTGAACAGCGTCGAGCGCGCGCTGGTGGGCGGAGTCCTGTGTCAGGCGGACAGACTGTACATCTTGATCTGGCACAATCAGTTCCACGATGACGAGTACCTCTCCATCGGACTCGGCGGTGTCCAGAAGACGATTATGCTCCTTGAGTAGTCCGGGTGCGTCGTCATTCTGTGCTGGCTGTGGTTGTTGGCCAGCGTGGATCGAGGTACTGAAAAAAAGGCCAATCAGCAACGTACTGAGCCAAAACCCGATTCGACAAGTCACATTGCCTGGCGAAAAAACACACATTTGCCTGAATGATCCTGCTTGATCGTCACAGGTCACAGTGTCCCACATCCCTGTGGGTTTGGCGGGTCCGACCAAGTGACTTACAACGAAACGGCTACTGAAAAGGTGCGGCCACAGCACTCAATACTGGGACCGCACCAGCCGAGGCTCAGTCTCCAAGCGGGTTGGATACACTGACTGGCTGCTCCTGTCCAGACAGATGCCAGTGCAGTTCGCGCCCATCCTGACTGAACGCCGCTCGCACCTGGTCTGTGGCCGTGGCGAGCGCGGCCGGACAGGCTTGACGATGGTTAAGGCCCGTGACGAAGTCGCGGATCTCGACGGTGCAGTCCGGCGTTCCCTGGGCATCGGACGACTGGCGTAGATAGGCCAGGAAACGGCCGTCGGCACTAATCGCCGGGTGATGCGCATCGGCGAGGGGGTGGCCTTCGCTCAGCGGGACGACCTCGGCGGCGACGCTATCATTCAGCGCTTGGCCGAGGATCTGGCGTGGGCCTTCAAGGCTCGCCTGGTCATAGACCAGAACGGTGCCCTCGGCATCGACCGCCGGGTGGGCCGAAGCCTGTTCAGCCTGTGTCAGCCGCTCGGTGACGCCCAGCACCAGATCGCGCAGGAACAGATCACTCACACCATTTTCATCACCGGGCACCAGATTGCTGGCGGCACTGGAGAACACCACCCGCTCGCCAAGCGTATCGGCGGCTGGATCGCGGCTGGCGCCGTTGCCGGCTGAGCCATCCTCGGTGACGCTGATCAGCGCGATGTGGTCGGTCAGCAGATCGAGGCGATACAGGTCACTCGCTTCGTTGCCATCCTCGGGATGCAGCGCCTGGGTGGTTTCCAGGATCAGCCAGCGTTCGTCGGTATCGAGCAGACCGCCAGTCAGGGCGTCGGCGTCGATGCCAAACTCAGCGAGATGCTCCAGCAGCCACGATGGCAGGGTATCCGCACTGGCGATGAACCCAGGTGCGAACGTCTCGACAGACTCAGGCGCGATGGCGTTTGAAGCCGACGCGCTCTGGGCTGAGACGGCCGTACAGATCACAGGTGCTGAGGTTGCCGTGAGTCGTCCACCGGACTCGACGCTGAAGCCGGGCTCGAAGACGAGGCGCGGGGCGGTTAGATCGAGCGTGGCACCGGAAGCTACTGTGACCATGCCCGTGGTGCGAATGCCAACCTCGGAACGCTTGGTCTGCGTGCCACTGGTGATCGGAGCATTGAGCGCAAGTTCACTGCGACTGCAATCGCCGACCGTGCTGCCGCCACTGTCGCTCACCATCAGCGGCTCAAGCGAGGCGGTGGCCGGATCGACCATGGTTGGATCGTTCCACCAGTATTGGAAGTCAGCCCGCAGGGTCTGACTGCCACTGGCTGTATCAGGCACCTGCACCGTGTAGCTAAACGTTAGCGGAAGGCTCAGGTCGTCGCTGGTGAACAGGATCTGGTCGCGATTAGTGTTGAGTTCAGGCCCACCCTGACCGCTAACCGCCGTGATGGTCCAGTCGTTCGGCAACTTCGGCAGCCATATCAGACTGATCAATGGACGATCGCCGTTCTGACCGATGGTGCTGGTGATGGTCAGCGTATTACCAGACGTGTACTGACTCGGGCTGACGGTGTGAGTGGCCTGCGGGGCATCGGCGCCCACGACGAGTGGTTGCGAGGCCATTTGCCGACTGCCTGGAGCATAGCCATCAAGGGTATCCGGCTCGACGTGGTAGGCCATGGCGCGCCAGTAGGCGAGGATGCGGCTGGCCTCGAAGGTATCGATGCGCCAGTACGGGCTTTGATAGTCCGCATCATGGGGATCGCCGGTCGTGGTGGGGCCGGAGCCTGATCCATAGCCATCGACGCCCTGGGCATCGACATGATAGGCACCCGCGCGCCAGTGGGCCAGGACACGACTGTATTCGATTTCATCGATCACCCATTCAGGCGTTTTGTAGTCTGCCGAATGCCGCTCGATCGTTCCCTGACAGATGAACAGCGGGTCTGGCTCTACGAGGAGATGCGTCGGGTTGAGCATGCTCGAGGATTGGTAGATCGACTGGGCAGCAATTTGCTGTTCACCTCGTGCATCGTTCGGAATGCTGACTCGATAGCTGAACTCGATCGGCAACTGGCGCAGATTTCCGTTAAACGCGATCTTATTCGCGCTGACCTGAGGGCCACCATCGCCTTCGACGCTGACGATCGTCCAGCCGGACGGCAGCAGAGGATCCCAGGTCAGGCTCTGCGCCTGGTCACCACTGGTGTCGTTGAACTGGTTGGTGATGGTCAGCAAAGCCCCCGGGATGTAGCAGCCGTTGAAGGAATGCGTGGCGGCTGGACCAGCCTCGGCAAAGTCCCCGGTCACGCTCTTCGCACTGGCGACGGCACTCAGGGTGCAGCTCAGGTCCGTACCGCTACAATCGCCGCTCCAACCGGTGAAACGATACCCGGAGTTCGGAGTGGCAGTGCAGGTGCTGTCCACCCCGCGCGGGACGGGATTGGGCGAGCATTGAACCGTGCCACCGGCTGGCGGTTGCGCAGCGGTCTGGATCGTGAAGTCGGTCGGCTGGAGCATGAAGCGACCGATGACGGATTTTCCGCCGATCACGGCGCTCAGTGTGCAGTTCAGGTCCGTACCGCTACAATCGCCACCCCAGCCGGTAAAGTCATAACCGGCGTTGGCGGCGGCGGTGCAGAGAATGTCGTCGCCATGGTTAACCGGATTCGGAGCACAGACAACCTGACCGCCAGCGGCGGGATCGGCCTGAGTCTGAATGGCATAGGTGTTTAGCGCGAAGGTGCCGGTCACACTCTTGTCGCTGGTTACCGCGCTGAGCGTACAGCTCAGGTTGGAGCCGCTGCAGTCGCCCTGCCATCCAGTAAAGCCGTAGCCCGTATTCGGCGTGGCGGTACACTGGCTGTTCTGACCACTATTGACCGGATTGGGGTTACAGGTCACCTGACCGCCAACATTGGGAACCGCCGTGGTTTGAATACCATAGGCGTTTTGGGCGAAGGACGCGGATACCGTTCGGGCCGTTTCCATGGTTAGCGTGCATGTACTGTCGGTGCCGCTGGCTGCGCAGTCGCCGCCCCAGCCACCAAAGGCCGCGCCTGAGATAGGAATCGCGGTGAGCGTGACGTCAGCGTTGCCAAGATAGCTTTCGGTGCAATCCTGACCACAGTCGATGCCCGCGGGATTGCTGGTCACCGAACCCGAACCGTTCACCGTGACGCTCAGCGAGGACATGGCCTCTATCTTCAAGGGCTGGTCAGCCGTTCCGACGGTGCTTGCCAGACCGAAGTCGTCGGTGGCGACGATACGGTACTCAGCCCCGTTTGGACCCATGGTGGCTGACGGAATCGCGGCCTGATACTGTCCGCCGCCCTGATCGGTCATGGCGAGGTGCTCGTATAGAGAGTCACCGACCACACGATAAAAGAGGTTGACCGAGGCTAGGGACGTAGTCGTGTCTGAAGCCGTTGCCGCGATCGCAACCTCGGTGGCAACTGGCGCGGACGTGACCGGTGTATGCTGCAGATCCGGCGGAACGTTCGGTAGCACGGCGATTAGATAGGGGTCAGATGAGGGATTGACACGAGGACTGGAAGTCGTCAAATCCCCATCGGTGGCCGTCAGATAGTAAGCGATACCAGGCCCTTGCACGGCGGCGGCGGGAATGGTGCCGCTCCAGGTGCCCTGAGTGCTATCGCCATTCGTTTGGGTCATGGCGACCGGGGTGAAGCTGGCGTCGTTAACGCCTTTGTAATACAGGGTGGCACCGGTCACGAAGGGATCCTTCGCATCAGCGATTTCGGCAATGATCGGAAGGTCGAGGCTATCCTGCTGGGCCGTGTCCGATAGCGCCTCGGTGGCTGGCGTCCGCGTGATGACCGGGGCGGCGCCTGGTGTGTAATGGCCAACCACTGTTCCGGTATCCGAGCCACAGGTGGCTTCAATCCTCACCGTTCTTTGCACGCCATCCTGAACCGGATTACTCGTCTGGTAGCGCAATGAATAGACGTCGGAGACCTGACTTACGATGAATTTTAAAATACGGTCGAAGGGTTCGAGGATGTCGAACACCTGCGTAGTCGGATCTTGGACCAGGGGTTCGAAGGTGGGGAACAGGTAGGTGCTCGTCAGGGCAAACAGCGTTGCATCGGCGGACGTAAGGGCGTCCTTGGCATCCTGAAGCACATAACCGGAACCGCTACCCTGGTTGGGCTTTTCGTCGGTGATCTCGACGAAGATGCGCTGGGATCCGGGTCGGAAAGTGAAACTGGAGGCCGTGTCGCTGATGGCTTTGTAGCCCGGCTCAGTACCGCCAGAGCTGATGTTTCTAGTGAGCACATTCGTCTTGAAATACAGCGTATCCGTGCTCAGGGTGCCGTTATCTTCCAGAATGGGGTCGCCGCTTTGAGTGCTTTGGCCATAGCGGGTCAGACCCAGGGCGGCATTGATGCCAGCGATGTTAAGGTTGTCAACAAAGTCTTCGATATTGGCAACCACGGCGGCCTGTTCGTCGCTCATGCTGCCACTGTTATCCATCAAGAACACGATGTCAGCAAGACTCGGACCACCAGGAGGCGTGACCTCAAACAGGTCGGTCTGCAGGACGTCGTCTTCGTAGATCTCGAAATTGGACGTCGTCAATGGAGCGGGACAATTGCCACCGAGATCCTTGAGGCGCACCTGCGCGCGGACGATCGGAAATTCCTGCGCGTTGAGGGTGGCAAGGCTGACTTTGATCGGATCGGCTTCACTCGCGATCACCCGGAGATCATCAATGTACCAGCCGGCGGATGTATCGGAAGTGTCGCTGGTGAAGCGGAAACGGATCTGGATGGTCGAGCCATCGGCGACATCCAGAGGAAGCTGTTGGGTGCGCCACTGGATGCTGCCGTTGATCTCACTGCTGCCATTGATCGTGCTCAGCAGGGTCCAGGTTGCGCCACCGTCGACGGACAGTTCGGTAACGCCTTGGTCCTTTACCGTCTCGGTCTCAAACCACTCGGAGTACTCCAGACTGTAGTCATAGACGCCGCTTGGGAGCGAGATGGATGGAGAGGTCAGGTTGGCATTGGCTTGATTGGAGTAATTGCCGTCCAGGATGGTTGCTGCCGCTTGGGTGGAATTGCCGAGACCGCCGGTGTTTGGACCTGATGCGACGGCGCCAATCTCCCAATCCCCGGTTGTTGTCCAAACGGTCGCTCCACTCTCGAAATCTTCGGCCAGCACATCCAGGCTGACGGCGTTTGGCTGATTCAATGCTTCGTCGCTAGGAAGCCGTTGTAGCATAGGGATGGGAATGATTTCGCCCTTCACAATGCTTGGTGCGTCAAATCCTTGCGCCAGCGCGGAGGATGCCCCGACGAGGAATCCGAAGGTTAGCGCCAGAACGGACATTCGGCGACGATTGGATAGCGGTCGAAAATGAAATTTTTTACGATATGTTTCAGGGTAAGAACCCTTTTTTCGAGCATCGAGTATCTTTTTCATTGGGTTTTTTCCAGTAGATTTAACAATGCTTTACAAGCGCGATAGGCCGCAACATTTGACTGGTCTTGAAGCGCTTTATATAACCTCCCTAGATGGCCAACAGTAATTAAGTCCAATTTTCCGTGCGTATATGGCACAAAAATTGCTGAATATATTGGGTCTTCGATAAGGCAGTTTTAACCGCACGAAGGATGTGTAGCCCGTTGTAAAAACTAACTGGGCTTTCAGTCTGTGGTTTTTGAGTTTAGGTGATTTTCAGCAAAAATGCTTCCTTCACCTCTGGGGTCTAGGGCGAGCGCGCTTAAACTTTTTGTGTTTATTGGCGTGCGTGATGAACTATTGCTGCTGCGTCCCCCCGGCCTTCGTCGAGCTGACGACGATCGTGATCGGTTAGGCGCATCGCGATGAGTCGCGCTCAAACCTCAAGCGCGGGACAATGACATTTCAGGGCGGGGAGGATGTCAAAAATTCGTCGTGGCTTCGCGTTGTTCCACCCATTCGTAGATCTCGACCGTCGCCGGATCGCACTGACAGCAGCCCCCGGCGCAGGGCGTGTTGGCCGCGAGCTTGCGCACCCGCCCCTTGCGCTCCAGCGTTTCGAGCATCCCGCGCAGCGCGTCCGGCTCGGTATCGAAGTGATAAGCCAGATCGCGCACGGCGGCACGATGGTTGTCGCGCAGATAGCGCGCAAGTTCACTGACGATCATGATGGTAATCCCTGCGTTGCCAGCTTGACAGGCACCGGCTCACGCCGTGCCCACAGACGTACCCGCTCGCCCTCGCTGGCCATGGCCAGCGGAAAGGTCTTGGCGGCGGCCTGTTGTTCTTCGCAATGACTTCTCATTGATCGAAGTTGGGCCATGGGAGTAGGGGCGCAAGCGTTCAGAATGAAGCAAGCGGTATCCACGCCTTCCAGTCAATCAAGCCGTGCAGATTGACCGACATATTGGAACGGGCCGTATCGCGATGACTCAGCCCCCAGACGGTTCCATGCACGCCGACCACCCGGCCATCGAGCAGCACGGGTCCACCCGAGTCACCCGGGCAGAGCGTCGCGCTCCCGGCGCGTCGTTCGCTGCCGAAGGTATAAAAATTCACACCATCGACCCGAATCACCTGACTGCGTCCCCAGAGACGACGTGCCGGGCGGTCGCGCCGATCGGAGCGGCGCCAATCGCTGACACGCTCGCAGCCATAGCCAACGAGGATCACGTCGGCCCCAGCGGGCAGGGGCGCAAGACTCACTGGAAGCTGGGGAATGGCGGGCGTTGGCGTGACGACACGCACCAGAGCGGCGTCGGGGAAGCGGTCGGTGATGCGCGAGTCGGCCTGGACACGGCGGATGCGCCGGGCCAGATCCTCACCGTTATACCGCGCGCGATATTCCTCGATTCGTGACTGCTGGTAGTCATACAGCCGTTGCAGCCCAGCGGCGAAGGCCGGCGGGAGTTCGGTGTTGGCGACCACCAAGGCTTGGGTATCGCTCGGACGGGACTCGGGCCGCGCGCTGATCAGGAGCGTGCCGCCGGGCTGGAAAGGGGATGACAGTTTTCCGCGCGCGACATCGACGACACAATGGGCGGCGGTGAGGAAGGTGTTGGAGTCGATCTTGGTCGCGCTACAGCGCCGCTCGCCCTCACTCCACAGGGCGACCACGGCGCCATATCGACCCTCATCGTCGAACTGGCCGTTGATCAGAGCCCAGGCCGGGCTAGCGACGAGCGCGAATCCGATGGCCAGCCAAAAAGACATCCGATGCATCAAAAGGGGCAGCTTGCTGATGGCGTCAGGAACCAGCGGGCGCCAGGCACGCGTGCCGGCGCCTGCTGAGGTCAGGCTACATCGATGCAACCGGCGGTGCGAAAGCCATCGCCAGCCACACCCCAGCCGCGAACGTCAGCACCAGCAAGGCGACGATCAGCCAGCGTATGACGCGACCCGAGGGTGGATTTACGGGCGGATGCGAGGCCGGCGCCGTTGCTGGCGCGTGCTCGGCGACACAGATTGCCTGACGCCCGATCGCCATCAGGGTCTGTGTCAACAGCACCACCACGACCCCGCTCAACAGTGTGATCAGCCCCGTACCAAGCTGGAGATAGAACGCCTGATCGGTCTGGGTGAACAGCGTCAGGCTGGCGATCCCGATGGCGGCCAGCGGAAACGAATAGGCCCACCAGGACAGAAAGAAGCGCAGTCCCAGAAAACGTCGGATCTGGGTGAAGAGCAGCAGTGTCAAAAAGAGTCCGGCGAAATACAGGATGCGCCCGAAGCTGTCGAGTTCGCCGACCAGCTTCAGATAGGCGATGAAGCCAACAGCGGGCGGCGCGATCAGGATGAAGAGCGTCGGCATCAGGTGCGATTCGATCGGATGATGAAAGAGCACGCGATTGAAGACGATGACCAGCAGGATCAGCCAGAACAGGATACCGATGCTGAAGAAAAACCAGGACACATCGACATAGCCCAGGGACACGCCGGCGATCGGCACCAGCACATTTCCGACCGCCGGGATGAACCAGGCCGGGTTCATGTGATGGATCTGGAAATGCTCATGATGAATCCAGACGCTGACGATATAGAGCGTGAACAACAGATGCAGCCCGGTACCGGCGATCCAGAGCGGTTGGCTGAGCGCGGTCGAGACCGGTAGACAGGCGATGGCCAGCAGCAGCAGGCTCATCGAGATGGTCGGGAAAAAGTTGATCTTGACCGGATGGTGTAGCTCGCGGATCACCGCCTCGCGATGGAGCAGCAGCTTGAGCGCATAAATCAGTACGAGCAGGCCGAAGATGGTGCCGGTCGTGCCCAGCAGCCAGGGTGTGAGGCCAAGGTCGAGAGCGAGGAGCGACTGGACCTTTTCCCAGCCGATGGTCAGCCCCGACAGCCCCATGACCATCGAGAAGAAGGACACGGGAAAGTTGGCCAGTCGCGTCACTGTGTGAGACGTATTCTCCATGATAGCTCCGAGAGCGCCCGCTCCGAACGGAACGGGCGCGAGTGGATCAGACCCGCTTGGTGTTGAGCTTCAGGGGCAGATAGAGCGGGCACCAACCAATCAGGGCCGTGCCGAATGGGATCAGGGCCAGGGCGCCGAACAGCCAGTTCTGGGTGTTCAGTGCCCAGAAGGCCAGGGCCAGGCCGATGAGGACACGGACGACGCGATCGAGTGTACCGAGGTTCTGAGTCATGCTGAGGATCTCCGTTCGAGTGCGGGCGGCGGATGGCCGCTTGGACGTTGACTGTGAGACGCACTCTAACGATGGCCGTCACCCCTGTCGGTGACTTTGTCACGCTGGCCGCTGTGGTCATGATCCTCAGTCATCCCGCGCCCGACGCCGCAGCGCGGTCTGATCGAGCAGCTCGACCTGGCCGCGTCGCACACGCAGCAGCCCCTGTTCCTCCAGACCCTTGAGCACCCGGCTGATGACCTCGCGCGAGGAACCCAGCTCGGCGGCCAGTATCTGATGGGTCGCCTGGATTTCAGATGAATCCGTGCGCTCGGCCTGGCGCAGCAGATGCTCGATGAGCCGTTGATCGAGACGCTGGAACAGCACCGCGTCGAGCACACCGAAGACCTCAACCAGACGGCTGGCGATCAGTCCGAAGAGATATTCGCGCCACGGCTCGCAGCTCCCCAGCCAACGGCGCACGCTTGCCGGCTGCACGACCACCGCCTCGACCTCGCTCTCGCAGACGGCGAAGGCCGGAAAGGGACTCGCGCTGAGCAGACAGGAGGCGGTGAGCACACAACTCTCGCCCGAATGCACGCGATAGAGCGTGACCTCGCGGCCATTCTCACCCAGTTGATAGACCCGCGCAGTACCGTCGAGCACCAGCGGCAGATGTGCGCACTGGGCGCCGGCCTGACAGACGGCCTGTCCGGCGGGCAACCGCACGCGCATCACCTGCTCGAAGAATTCGCGCTGGAACTCCGCCGAACCGGCGCGCAGAAAAGCGAAGCTTTCCAGCAGACGTCGACGTTGATCGGGATCGGAAATCATGGGTGACCGCGCATCGTGCCGAAGTGGCGTCCAAGGCTCATTGAGAATCGTCCCGACGCTCGCTAGCGTGCCGGGGTGATGATGGCATACAGCATGTCCGGCATATACCTGGTGTCGGTGGCGGCATCGAACGGCCAGAGTGGCTCTGGGACCGCGCTGAACCGATCCTTGGCATAGATCGCTTCGACAGCCTGCGTCATCCGCGCGCTCGGAGCCGCGCCGTCGGAATGGTCCGGGATCAGGACGGTGCAGGAGTCGGCCGACTGACAGCCGCGCGGTCGCAAATCCGCCCGCCAGTTGGGCGCCGCTTGAATGGACGGAGTCGCCGCGAGCAGCGCCTGAGCCACGGTGCGCGCCAGCGGCCCGTAGCCACTGAGTTCAGCCGGATACAGCGCATTGAAAGCGCCGTCCCTGAAGGTCACATCGTAGCGCTGACCCTGGATGTCCAGCCCGGACACGCCCGTGATCTCGTCGCCCTCGACGACGAGCGAGAGCGCCTGAGTTGAGCCGGCGACCCCGAGACAGAGGGCGGCACAGACTGAAGCGAGTCGACGCGATACAGCGGGTTTGATGTTCATTCAGGTAAATGCTCCTTGAGCCAGGTATTGATCTGGATACGCGAACGCGCGCCACTGAACCGGCCGCGCTCTTCGCTGTGCTGGAACAGGATCACGGTCGGAAAGCCGCGCACCCGGTAGTGTCCGGCCAGACGCATGTTTTCGCCCTCGTCGACCTCGACCTTGGCCAGCCGCAACCGCCCGGCGTGCTCTTCGATGACGCGCTTCAGATGCGGCGTGAGCGCATGACAGGGACCACACCAGTCGGCCCAGAAGTCTACCAGGATCGGCTGCTCAGCCGAGGCGGCGATGACCTGGGTTTGAAAGTCCTCGTAGTGGACATCGAAGATGGGTGGATGCAGCAGCGCGGACGACGACATGGGACGTGTACCAGTGAAGGTGTATGTACGGCAGAAGATACAGGATCTTTCCAGATCGAGGATCATCCTCAATGATTCAAGGCTTGAGCCGGGGCCAGGAATGTCTGACAAGACAACGCCAGGACTGGAGCCAAGCGGGCGCCTGAGCTATTTTAGTCGGCTTGTGCAGCGTCCGGGATGGTCCCGGACGCACTGGACCCGACCCGAGGTTGCTCGATCCATGGCTGACCTAGACACGCCCCGTTCCGCCTATCCCATCACCCGCATGCGTCGCATGCGCCGCGACGACTTCTCGCGCCGCCTGATGCGCGAGACCACCCTGACTCCTAACGACCTGATCTGGCCGGTGTTTGTCCTCGAAGGCGAGGGCCAGCGCGAGGCCGTGCCCTCAATGCCGGGCGTGGAGCGTCTGAGCATCGATCTGCTGATCGAGGCCGCACGCGAGGCCCATCAGCTTGGCATTCCGGTGATGGCGCTGTTCCCGGTCACGCCGCTGGAGGTCAAGTCACTGGATGCACGCGAAGCGTTCAACCCCAATGGCCTGGCACAGCGTGCCGTGCGCGCGCTCAAGGAGGCGGTACCCGAGCTGGGCGTAATGACCGATGTCGCGCTCGATCCCTTCACCACCCACGGCCAGGACGGTCTGATCGACGACGCCGGCTATGTGATGAACGACGAGACCGTCGATGTTCTGGTGCGTCAGGCCGTCTCGCACGCCGAGGCCGGTGCTGACATCGTCGCGCCATCGGACATGATGGACGGGCGCATCGGCGCGGTGCGCGCGGCGCTCGAAGCGTCCGGCCACATCCACACCCGCATCATGGCCTATTCGGCCAAGTATGCTTCCAGCTACTACGGCCCCTTCCGCGACGCAGTCGGCTCGGCGGCCAACCTGGGCGCGGGCAACAAATACACCTATCAGATGGACCCGGCCAACTCCAACGAGGCCATCCACGAGGTCGCGCTCGATCTGGCCGAGGGCGCCGATATGGTGATGGTCAAGCCCGGCATGCCCTATCTCGACATCGTGCGCCGCATCAAGGATCAGTTCGGCGCCCCGACCTTCGTCTATCACGTCAGCGGCGAGTACGCCATGCTCAAGGCGGCGAGCATGAACGGCTGGCTCAATGAGAAAGCCGTGGTTTTGGAAGCCATGGTGTCGATGAAGCGCGCCGGCGCCGACGGCATCCTGACCTACTACGCCAAGGACATCGCACGCTGGCTGGCTGAGTAAGAGTGCGCCGGCGGCGGCACTGGGCGAGGTGATCGATGTAAGCTCTGGCGCCTTTTACCCAGAGCTTCATCGGCAAAGAGTGCAAGCTGTGCGAACGGGTCGACGCTGACATGGTGCCGATCTACCGCCGCGGACAGGTGCTACTCTTTGGTCAGGATTTCCGCCTCGCGCCTGACCTGTGTGGCTCCGAATGCGCGGGTGGCCATCATAAAGAATGATTGAAAACGCTATCCAGGACTCGTCATTGAAATGAGAGCGCAGTACGCCGTTATCGGCCACCCCATCGCCCATAGCAAGTCGCCCGCGATCCACGCCGCCTTTGCGCGCCAAACCGGGCAAGATCTGGAATACGGGCGTCTGCTCGGTGCACTCGACGACTTCGCCGGCGACGTGCGCCGTTTTCTGGACGCCGGTGGGCTGGGACTGAACGTCACCGTACCCTTCAAGGAGCACGCCTGGGCGCTGACTGACGAGCGCAATGCGCGCGCCGAGCTGGCGGGTGCTGTCAACACGCTCATCCGGCTCGCCGATGGCCGGCTGCGCGGTGACAACACCGATGGCGTGGGGCTGGTGCGCGATCTGACCGACAACCACGGTTTCGACTTCACGGACGCCCGCGTGCTGATGCTCGGCGCGGGTGGGGCGGCGCGCGGCGTGCTCCAGCCGCTGCTGGAGACTGGACTGGCACGTCTGGTCATCGCCAACCGCACGACGTCCAAGGCTCTGGAACTGGCGCGGCTCGGTGCCGCACTGGGTCCGGTCGAGGGGCGAGGACTCGACGGGCTTGCGGGTGAGCGTTTCGACCTCATTATCAATGCGACTTCGGCTGGATTGGCCGATGCCGTGCCGGCGATCCCGGATGACTGTCTCGCCGATGGCGGCTGGACCTATGACATGCTCTACGGCGATCGGCCCACGCCCTTCTGCCGCTGGGGAACCGAACATGGCGCAGTGCGTGTGCTCGACGGTTTGGGGATGCTGGTTGAACAGGCCGCTGAGTCCTTCCGGCTGTGGCGCGGTGTGCGACCTGCAACCGCGCCTGTCATCGAATCTCTACGCCAGCCGGCGTCGCTGTCGTCAACACCGCCGACCTGAACGGCGGACTTTCTCGCGGAGGAACGGATGAAGATCGCGGTATTGGGCATGGGCCTGCTTGGCTCGGAGATGGCGCTGCGACTCAAGCGCCAGGGGCATGAGGTGATCGGCTGGAATCGCGGCACTGAGCGTGCCGAGTCGGCGCGTCAGCGCGGTCTGATCCTGGCGACGAGCGCCTGGGAGGCGATTGATGCCGCCGAGCTGACACTGCTGCTCCTGAGCGATGCGCGCGCCATCCTGGATACGCTGTTCGAGCAGGGCGAGGCCGACGCGCTCGCCGGACGTATCCTGGTGCAGATGGGCACCATCGCCCCGCGCGAAAGCCGCGATATCGCCGACCATGTGGCCGCTCAGGGCGGCGAGTATCTGGAAGCGCCGGTACTCGGCAGTCTGCCCGAGGCGCGTGAGGGCACGCTGATCCTCATGGCCGGCGGCGACCCGGATCTGTATGAGCGCTGTCTGCCCGTGTTCCGCGATCTGAGCCGAGATCCGCGCCTGATCGGCGCGGTCGGGCAGGGTGCGGCCCTGAAGCTGGCCATGAACCAGCTGATCGCCGGACTGACGGCGACCTTCTCACTGAGCCTGGGCCTGGTACGTCACGAGGGACTGGCGGTTGAGACCTTCATGGAACTGCTACGCGCGAGCGCGCTGCATGCGAAGACCTTCGATAAGAAGCTCGACAAATATCTGGCCCATGACTATGGCGCGGCCAATTTTCCGCTCAAGAATCTGCACAAAGATGTCGGTCTGTTCCGGCGCGTGGCCGAGGAGGCCGGACTCGATACCCGGATGATCGAGGCCATCGAGTCCGGCTGTCTCCAGGCCGAATCACTGGGCTATGCCGACGCGGATTATTCGGCGCTCTACGAAGCCCTTGCGCCGCGTTGAGCGCAGCGCATGCTATGCAACCCTGAGTGTATGGTCTACAGTTGGGTGTGTCTGAGACCAGATCGATGGAGCCATTGAAGCACTGGGCGACGGAAGACGTTGAGACGGTCCGTCTGCCGACGCTTTGTATCTTTCAAAATGGCTAACCATATAAAGCGAGGGAAGTCCAAATGCCGTCATTTTCACCCAATCGTTCTACGTCAAGTCCTGAATGGCGTCCAGTCCAAGCACCGTCTTTCGCCGCTACGGCCAAGCCACACAGCCTGTTCAAAACTTGGCCTCGTAACGGGTGGCGACTCCTACTCCTGATCCTATTTCTATCGAGCTTGGGGTTGCATGGACTCGCCCCGAACGCTCATGCCTCCTCCGCATCGACATCGCTTGATCACACAGAAAATGCAAGCGCTCCTCCGCGTCTGACGGATTTCCCCCTATTTTTTGTCCCGAATCGAGGCCAATGGGACGACTCGATCGCCTATCTGGCTCGCATCGAGGGTGCGGACGTCCTGTTCGGTGCTCAAGAGGCCATCATCCACGTGCACGGCACGGAGTCGTCGGCCCCCGCCGTGCGCCTGCGTCCGCTCGCTCCCGATTCTGGTATGAACCTGACACCCGGACGCGCACTGCACACGCGTATGAGTTACTTCGTCGGCAACGACCCGTCGCGCTGGCGTGCTGGTATTCAGGCTCATGACAGCGTTCGCTATCAGGCGATCTACCCTGGGATCGATCTGGTGTTCCGGGGTGACGGGCAGCGGCTTGTTTATGATCTCGAATTGGCCCCTGGAGCGGATCCTTCTCAAGTGCGTCTGGCCGTCTCGGGCATTAAGACGTTGGCGTTGGATGCGGCAGGCAACCTGGTGATGACCCTTCCAGATGGGAGTGAGCTGCGCCAGCAAGTTCCCCATATCTACCAGGAGGTCGCAGGTGAGCGAATCAGAATCGACGGCGGATTCAGTGTTTTGGACACGCACTCAGATGATACCCATGTCTTTGGATTCCATATTGCATCTTACGACACCCGCTTGGCGCTGGTGATCGATCCAACCCTAAGCTATTCGACTTTTCACGGTGGCAGCGCCGACGATGAAGTCAAGGCCATGGCGATAACCGCTAGTGGCAAGGCTGTGGTGGTTGGTAGCACCTTGTCGACGGCGGATACCTGGGGCTCGACACTAACGCTGTTTCCTGATCCTCAGCTCGGCAAGCGCGAAGGACTCGTGTATCAGGTGAGTGCGGACGGTAGTACGATCGACTATGTGGTGACCATCGGTGGTAGCTTAGATGATCAAGTTAATGCTCTAGCGCTTTGGGGTACGGATGTTTATCTGACAGGCCAGACGCTCTCGACTGATTTCCCGACGGCACTTGGAGCTGATCCAGCGCTTTATCGCGTTCTACCTGGCGGACAGGCTGCTTTCATTGCGAAACTGTCTATCACAACAGTCTCTACAACAGCGACTCCAGCGCTCACTTTTGCGACTTATTTTGGTGGAACTGGAAAGGATGCTGGCATTGCGATTGGGTTAGACGATCCCAATGGAGATGCAAAACCCGACAACCTTTATATTGGCGGTGATACGACATCTACCGATTTACCAACCCGCACGAATCTCTACCCTAGCTTTCCCGGCGGCACCAGTCTTTTCATACTGAGTTTGAGTCCGGATGGCCAGGATTTTCGAGATTTGACCTATTTCGGCGGGTCTGGTAATGACAACCTCAAGGCTATGTCTGTTACTGATTCGGGGGATATCTATCTGGCTGGCATCACGAGCTCTTCAAACTTCCCAACGAGCGAATGCACCTATCAAGCACAAAAAAATTCCGGAACCGACGGATTCGTCGCTAAATTGGCACCCGACGAAGAGTTGGTTTTTTCAACCTATTTAGGAGGGCAGAAAACTGATAATCTGACTGGGATGGTCCTGGATCAGTCTGACAATATCTTGCTTACTGGTTATACCAATTCGAACGATTTTCCGACCCATAACGCGCTGTATCCGAGCTTGATAGGGGGCTATGATGCCTTTGTCGTCAAACTTGATTATTCTGGACGTTTTGTGCATTTTTCTACGCTTATAGGCGGCATTAACGACGATTTCGCCTATTCTATCGCTGTCGATCAAGATAATGATAATGGGTTGAGATATCTGTATATCGGCGGCGAGACCGAGTCTAACGATTTCCTGATCGAAAACCCTTATCAGCGTGACTACACCGGCAATACCGATGGCTTTGTCGTGAAAATGGATCCTTTTGGCCAGCGGATCGCTTATTCATCGTTTTTTGGTGGACTCAATGATGAATCTGTGCTTGCGCTCGGAGTCGTACCAACTACTGGCAAGCGCGCCGTCTATCTAGCTGGTAACACGAGTGCAACAGACCCTGCACTTTCCTTGTTCCCGATTACTACGAATGCCGCGCAAACCACTCCAGGTGGCAAACAAGATACCTTTGTCGCCCTGATTAAGGATACCCTCTACAACTCAAACATGCCGCGTCTAGCATTGAGTTCGATCGCGGATCTGTATCCTGAAGCAAGCGTAGCGAACATCAACGATAAAGTAGTAGCTTCGATCGACCTAACCCTCGTCAATGCTGCAGCGACTGGTAAAGATATCAG
Source organism: Allochromatium palmeri (assembly GCF_009720725.1). Classification (GTDB taxonomy): domain Bacteria; phylum Pseudomonadota; class Gammaproteobacteria; order Chromatiales; family Chromatiaceae; genus Thermochromatium; species Thermochromatium palmeri. The sequence continues at coordinate 9,365 of NZ_WNKT01000039.1, read as the reverse complement.
TGCTTTTTCGACTGTTGTGCATTATGATCCAGAAGAATTACGCTTTGATGAAGTCATTTGGAATACTACTCGTCTGCCAACGGCAGCGATTTTTAAAGATGTTGATGCGCCTGAGCTCGGCGAATTAACACTCCTGCTTTATCAGGAGGCTTCTTCCCCGACAGCCATTGGTGATGGAGTCAGGTTAGCCACCTTGAAATTTGAGATCCGCAACATCGGAGATGTTGCGGAAAACCCACCTCGACCTTCCAAGGGGCTGCGACTGACTCAGAGTCAAGCGACAGCTCTCAATTTAAGCAATCAGGACGTCTTCATTGAAGGTTTGCCCGGTGACATCATGATCATTCGTCCTTGCAACACGCTGACCGGGGATTGTGATTGCAGTGGCGCGGTGCGATTCAGAGAAATACAGGAAGCGGCACAAGAGCTTTCGACATCTAGCCCAGCGACTCCACGCTGCATGAAAATCAACGGCACACAAGTGGCCATGGATATAACGGATATGCAGCGCATCATCAACAATTATATCTATCAAGTCATCGAATCAACATGCAGCGTTGCGATGACGCAGTATACAGGAATGGACGCTAGCAGTGCAGCATGGCCCTCTGGGCTCGATATCGCCAATCTAGCCGCCATCGCGACCGATGCCTCAGTGAATTTTGGTAATCCTGTCTCCACGGATGAAGGTATCTCAACTGATCTTTTTTTGAGCAGCAGTGGTCAGGAAATTGCAGCGGTCATGGTTGATCTTCGTTACGACCCGAATGACTTTTCTGCTCTTGCGGTGACTTCTGGCGAGGTGGTGCGCGCTGCTGGCAAGAGTCTCAGTTTCAACATCGTAGAACCTGGTTGGATGCGGATTCTAGTCTACGGACTGAACGATACAGCGATTAGCGATGGCGTGCTCGGAACCCTGACTGTGACACCTGCTGTTGATCTTGAGCAAAGCAGCATATTCCTGGAGCATACATCTACGGCATCGAGTCCCGATGCCACACCAGTGTCGATCCAGGGGGACACTCTCCTGGCTAAATTCGATGATCAGCCTTCCACCTGTCCGCATGAGAGCACACTGAATTTGAACAGCCAAACTGTCAATGTTAGTCGAGATTTCAGAGCCTGTGACACGATTGCAGCCGGTTCGCGATTTATTATTACATCGACCGGACAAGTCGTATTCGAGGCTGGAACACGCATTTACTTGCAACCTGGCTTTCAGGTACAGGCAGGCGGGCGTTTCACAGCACGGATTAATCCATAGTCATTAATAACCACAAGCCGATAGGTTTTCGAGTCGCCAAGGCGCGCCGAGCGCCGAGGCGACTGTTAATATCTGAAAAACAAGTGTTTACCTGTAAGTGAAAGCTTGACAGATAATAGCTAACCGCCCACCAGCGCCAGCAGCACCCCGGCCGCGACCGCCGAGCCAATGACGCCGGCCACGTTCGGCCCCATGGCGTGCATGATCAGGAAGTTGTGGTGATTCTCCTCCAGTCCGACCTTGTTGACCACGCGTGCGGCCATGGGCACGGCCGAGACGCCGGCCGCCCCAATCAGCGGGTTGACCTTGCCGCCTGTGACCCGGTACATGATCTTACCCATGATCACTCCGGCGGCGGTGCCGATGCAGAAGGCGAGCGCCCCGAGCAGCAGAATGCCCAGCGTCTCCATGGTCAGGAACTTGTCGGCCGAGAGCTTGGAGCCGACCGCCAGACCCAGCAGGATGGTGACGATGTTGATGATCTCGTTCTGCGCCGCGCGGCTCAGTCGCTCGACCACACCGGCTTCGCGCAGCAGATTACCGAAGGTCAGCATCCCGATCAGGGGTGCGGCCGAGGGCAGGAGTAGGGCGCAGAGAATCAGCACCACGAAGGGGAAGGCGATGCGCTCCAGACGCGAGACCGGGCGCAGCTGTTGCATCACCACGGCGCGCTCGGTCTTGGTGGTCAGGGCGCGCATGATCGGCGGCTGGATGATCGGCACCAGGGCCATGTAGGAATAGGCCGCGACGGCGATCGCCCCAAGCAGCTCGGGCGCGAGCTTGGAGGCCAGGAAGATCGCCGTGGGACCGTCGGCGCCGCCGATGATGGCGATCGCTGAGGCATCGGCCAGCGTGAAATCGAAGCCCGGCAGCAGGTTGAGTGCGATGGCCCCGATCAGGGTGGCGAAGATCCCGAACTGTGCCGCGGCGCCCAGTAGCAGGGTCGAGGGCCGCGCGATCAGGGCGCTAAAATCGGTCAGCGCCCCGACACCCATGAAGATCAGCAGCGGAAAGATTCCGGTCTCGATGCCGGCGGCATAGACCATGCCGAGCAGACCATCGTGGCTCGCGATGCCGGCGATCGGAATGTTGCTCAGGATGGCGCCGAAGCCGATCGGCAGCAGCAGCAACGGCTCGAACTTCTTGGCGATCGCCAGATAGATGAGCAAACAGCCGACGCCCATCATCAGCGCCTGTGTCCACTCCAGATTGGCGATCCCCATCGACAGCCAGAGGATTTCGAGTTTATCCATGATGTCAGCCCAGCGCGATCAGCGGCGCGCCGAGCGCCACGGCGTCGCCTTCCTTGACGCGGATCTCGGTCACGCGACCGGCGGTCGGCGCACGCACCTCGGTCTCCATCTTCATCGCCTCCAGGATCACGACCACATCCCCGGCATTGACCATCTGGCCGACACCGACCGGGATCTTGACGATATTGCCGGCGAGTGGGGACTCGATCGTCTGTGCCTGGACCGGAGCGGCGGGTGACGATCCCGAGACGGCCGGTGCGACCGATTCGAGTGCGCCCTGCGGCGAAACGGTCACGTCATAGGCGCGCCCGTTGACTTCGATCCGGTAGTGTTCAGGACCACTCGGGGTTGCGGCCGTCGTCGCGGCGGTCGGCGCGGCTGGCGTGTCAGCAATCTCCCAGGGACGCGGCTCGAAGGCGGCCGGGTTGTCACGGTTCTCGATGAACTTCAGACCCACCTGCGGGAACATGGCATAGATGAGCACGTCGTCGACCACCGGATCGACCAGCTTGAGCGCACGCTCGCGGGCGATGGCCTCCAACTCCTCGGTCAGACGATCCAGCTCGGCGGTCAGGTTGTCGGCCGGACGACAGGTGATGGGTTCCTCGCCCGGCTGGAGCACGCGCGATTGCAGATCCGGGTCGACCGGCGCCGGCGTAGCTCCATAGGCACCGCGCAGCACGCCGGCGGTCTCACTGGTGATGGTCTTGTAGCGCTCGCCCATGAGCACGTTGAGGACGGCCTGACTGCCGACGATCTGCGAGGTCGGGGTGACCAGCGGCAGAAAGCCCAGTTCTTCGCGCACACGCGGAATCTCGGCCAGCACCGCGTCGAGCCGGTCCGCGGCACCCTGTTCGCGCAACTGGTTCTCCATGTTGGTCAGCATGCCGCCCGGTACCTGAGCGACCAGGATGCGCGAGTCGACGCCCTTGAGCGAACCCTCGAAGCGTGCGTACTTCTTGCGCACCTCGCGGAAATAGGCCGCGATCTCTTCGAGCAGATTCAGATCCAGACCGGTATCGCGCTCGGTGCCCTGGAGGATGGCAACCACGGATTCAGTCGGCGAATGGCCATAGGTCATGCTCATCGAGGAAATGGCGGTGTCGACCATGTCGATCCCGGCCTCGGCGGCCTTGACGATGGCCGCCGTGCTCAGGCCGGTGGTCGCGTGACACTGCATGGCGATCGGGATGGCGCAGGTTGTCTTGAGTCGGGTCACCAGTTCTTCGGCGACATAGGGACGCAGGAGTCCGGCCATGTCCTTGATGCAGATGGAGTGACAGCCCATGTCTTCGAGCCGTCGGCCCATGTCGACCCAGTAGTCAATGTCATGCACTGGACTGACGGTATAGGACAGAGTGCCCTGGGCATGGGCATCGGTGGCCAGGGCCGCGTGGACGGCGCGCTCCAGATTGCGCAGGTCGTTCATGGCATCGAAGATACGGAACACCCCGATGCCGTTGACGGCCGCGCGCTCGACAAATTTCTCGACCACGTCGTCGGCATAGTGCCGGTAGCCGAGCAGATTCTGACCGCGCAGCAGCATCTGCTGAGGCGTGCGTGGCATCGCCGCCTTGAGCTGACGCAGACGGTCCCAGGGATCCTCGCCCAGATAGCGGATGCAGGCGTCGAAGGTGGCGCCGCCCCAGGATTCCACGGACCAATAGCCAACCTGATCCAGCTTAGCGGCGATGGGCAGCATGTCCTCGGTACGCATGCGGGTCGCCAGCAGCGACTGATGCGCATCGCGCAGGACGACGTCGGTGATGCCGAGTGGGGTCTTCTGAGTCATGGGTTTATTCCGCAGTTCGCGCCCGCTCGACGTCCACGACGCGCGAGCCAGGCCGGGTCGATGGGGCTTTAGCCTCTCGGTTGGGATGAGTGCGCGAATCCGGTCAGCGCGGGGCGCGATAGCGCGCAATGGCCGCCGAGATGACGGCGATCAAATCCTCGGAGGTGTCCGTCGGGAGCGGCGCGGTGGTCGACGACGCGACGGGTTGGAGTTCTTCGGCAGGCGCCAGGCGCAGGATGAGCGCCGACATCAGACGCAGGATGCCGACCAGCAGCAGCAGAAAGCTGAACACGATGCCCATGCCGATCAGCATCAGCATGAAACTTTCGAATAACAGGGTGCTGTCAGTCATGACAGGCCTCCATCGGTCTGTGATTTCCCCATACAGCACAAAGCCCGCCAAAGCGGGCTTCACGGCGCCACGGACAAGGAGATCGACGGCATCGCCGATCGCATCGGGCTTACTTGATCTTGCCTTCCTTGTACATGACGTGCTGACGAACGACGGGATCGAACTTCTTGATCTCCATCTTTCCGGGCTGATTGCGCTTGTTCTTGGTCGTGGTGTAGAAGTGACCCGTTCCAGCGCTGGAGTTCAGGCGGATCTTTTCGCGTGCGGCCTTAGCCATGGGTGAATCCTCCGGTTAGACCTTCACGCCGTTGGCGCGCAGGTCGACGAGCACCGCATCGATGCCCTTCTTGTCGATGGTACGCATGGCCTTGGTGGTCAGGCGCAGCTTCACCCAGCGCTTCTCGGCCTCGACCCAGAATCGCTTTTCGTGCAGATTCGGCAGGAAACGGCGTTTGGTTTTGTTGTTCGCGTGCGAGACGTTGTTGCCGGTGAGGGGTCGCTTACCGGTAACCTGACAGACCTTGGACATGGCGGGAATCCCTACAAGTCGGCGTGGTTTAGTGCTAAAGACCGCGAACTCTAACACAGCGGTCAAAATCAGCGCAACCAAAAACCTGATTCTCGTCATCGACAGCGAGTTGTTGCAGAATGCCGTCTGAACCGCGTCTTTCGACGCTCCAAGCGAGGAAAATCATGTCTCCCGCATCGATCTGGATGACTCTTGGCGCCGTCGGCGGTCTGCTGACCGTGGCGCTTGGCGCCTTTGGCGCGCACGGACTCAAGGGGCGCGTCGACCCGGCGCTCCTGGCCAACTGGCAAACCGCCGCTGATTATCTGGGGTTGCACGCCCTGGCGATCCTGGCCTGTGGTCTGACCCTGCTGCACCGGCCGGAGGCCGGTCTGGTGCATTGGGCGGCGCTGGCGTTCGCGGTCGGCGTCTGTCTGTTCAGCGGCAGCCTGTTCGTGATGACACTCACGGGCCTGCGCCAGTTGGGCATGATCACGCCCATCGGCGGCGTCATACTCATCCTCGCCTGGGCGCTGCTGGCGATCGGCGCGGCGCGCCTGGCGCCCAGCACCTTGTGAGTCCAGACCGAGGCCGAGCCTTATGCGCCTGATCCGTCTTTATCTTGACCTCGATTTGACCCCAGGTGTCGAACTTGATCTACCAAGCGCCCAGGCACGCCATGCCGTGCAGGTATTGCGGCTCGACCGCGACGCGCCCCTGGTGCTCTTCAATGGCGATGGATACGACTATCCGGCCCGTCTGATCGAAGTGGGGCGCGAGCGGGCGCGTGTCCTGATCGAATCGCGCGGCGATCCGGAGCCGGAATCCAGGCTCGACATCCATCTGGCGCTCGGCATCTCCAAAGGCGAGCGTATGGATTTTGCGATTCAGAAGGCCGTCGAGCTGGGCGTGACCCGGATCACGCCGCTCTTTACCCGCCGCGCTCAGGTGCGGCTCGATGGTGCGCGACTCGATAAACGTCTTGAACACTGGCGTGGCGTGGTCGTCTCGGCCTGCGAGCAATCGGGCCGGAGACGGCTGCCCGCGCTGGAGCCAGCGCTTGAACTGGAGACCTGGCTGGAATCCCCGCATACAGGCGGACTGCTGCTCGATCCGCTTGCCGAGCGGGCGCTGCCGGCGCTGTCCGCGCCTGCATCGGGCCTAACTCTGTTGATTGGCCCCGAGGGTGGACTCGATCCGCGCGAGCGCGAGGCGGCACGATGCCACGGATTTCAGGGTGTGCGTCTCGGTCCGCGCATCCTGCGCACCGAGACCGCGCCGCTGGCCGCTATCGCCGTGATTCAGGCGCTCTGGGGTGATTTTCGCCAACCCTGAGTTCGGGGCCGAATCAGGGCTTCAGGTCGACCGCTTGCCGACCACCGCGTTGATTTCTTCGAGCAACTGCGATTCCTGATAGGGTTTACCCAGATAGCGGTTCACACCGAGCTGGGTGGCATAGTCGCGATGCTTGGCGCCCGTGCGCGAGGTGATCATGATGATCGGCAGATGCTTGAGCCGATCCGAACGGCGGATATGGCGCGTGAGTTCGTAACCGTCCATGCGCGGCATCTCGACGTCGAGCAGGATGACATCCGGGACACGCTCGTCGAGTAGCGTCAACGCTTCGACACCATCTTTCGCGGTCAATACCTCGATGTTCTGCCGGCGCAGCAGACGGCTGGTGACACGGCGCACGGTCAGCGAGTCGTCGACCACCATGACACAGAGCGTTTCGCTAACCGGCGCCGGCGTGAGCAGCACCGGCGCCTGCTCGCGGATAGCGCCCGAGCGTACCAGGGCCAGGGCATCGAGGATGAGTGCGACCCGTCCATCCGGCAGGATGGTACCGCCACTCAACCAGCGCACGCCGGTCAACTGCGGCCCCAGCGGCTTGACCAGGATACGCTGACTTTCAAGCAGGGTATCGGCCTGCAACGCCACGCGCTGATCGCCGATGCGCGCCAGCAGCGCCGGTAGCCAGCGGCGCTCCCCGAAATCCGGTTCCGGGCCGTTGGCCTCCAGCGCCTGACCCAAGTAGGCCACCCGATAGTGATGACCGCGCGCCGCGTAGGTCTTGGTTGGGTCGGCCTGGATCGCGAGCAACTCCTCGCGGCTGATGCGCGCCACACCCTCGACCGTGCTGTGCGGCACGGCATAGACGGTATCGCCGACCGAGACCAGAAAGGCATCGATGATGGCCAGTGTCAGCGGCAGACGGATGGTGAAGCGTGCGCCCTTGCCGGGCACCGATTCCAGATTCATGGTGCCGTTGGCGGCCTTGATCTCGGAGGCGACCACGTCCAGACCCACGCCGCGTCCCGAGATCTGCGTGACCTTGCCCGAGGTGGTGAAGCCCGGTTCCATGATGAATTGCAGGATGGCCTCGTCCGGGAGCTTGGACTCGGCTGTCATCAGACCGCGCGCGATAGCCTGCTTGCGGATGGCCTCCAGATCCAGGCCCTTGCCATCGTCGCCCAGACTGATGACGGCATCATTGCCCTCGCGCCGCAGCGCCAGGGTCACCATGCCGGTCGCGGGCTTGCCGCGGGTCACCCGCGCCTTGGTGTCTTCCAGTCCATGATCGACGGCATTGCGCAGCAGATGTTCGAGCGGTGCGACCAGGCGATCGAGAATGGTGCGGTCGAGTTCGACCTCCGGACCGATGACCTCCAGCCGTGCCGACTTACCCAGACTGTCAGCCGTCTGGCGCACCAGGCGATGCAGTCGCGGCACCACCTGCACGAAGGGCACCAGGCGCGTGCGCAGCAGGCCGTCCTGCAGGTCGTCGGCCAGACGTGCCTGCTGGTTCAGCAGATCGGTCATCTCGCGCTGATAGCCGCCCAGCATCTCTTTGACGCTGATGAGGTCGTTGACCGTTTCGGCCAGACTGCCCGAGAGCTGCTGGAGACGCGAGAAACGGTCGAACTCCAGTGGATCGAACTCGGCGTCGTAATCCGAGGCGGTCTCGATGCGCTCCGAGACGTCGGTGCCGCGCTCGAAGCGGTTCAGGATCTGGGCCTGGGTCTCGATCTCGAGCTGGCGCAGTTGCTCGCGCAGTCGCACCACGGTTTGATCGAGTTCGCCCAAACTAAAGCCCAGCTGACCATTGCGCTGAGTCAGACGACCGCGATAGATACTGATCTCACCGGCATGGTTGACCAGACGGTTGAGCAGATCCGAGCGCACCCGAATCTGAGGCGTTGCGGCGATGGCTCCAGCGCCCTCACGGGCCGCCGGCTCGGCGGGTGGGCTAGCCGGGGTTGGCTGGCCGAGCGGAGGCTGTACGACCGCGTCCGTCTCCGCCGGGCGCATCAGGGCCACTTCAGGCGTGGCGGTCTCCGTGGCTGACGGTGCGGTGCCTGAGAGCTCATCGACGAGTTCCGTCATGCGCGGAATGGTCGCGCCCTGTTCGAGCGCGTCGACCTGGAGCGAGAGCATATCGACGGCGCGCTGAGCCAGTTCGAGCGTGATGTCGTTGATGCCGGCCTGGTCTTCGTCGAGCGACTTGAGTCGGGTCTCGAGCGCATGACTGAGGTCGCCGATCGCCGGCAGTCCGGTCAGGCGCGCGCTGCCCTTGAGTGTGTGCAGCAGGCGGTTGACGCCCGCGAGCACCGCGCTGTCCTGGGGCGCAAGCAGCCAGTCCCTGAACTGACGATCCAGCTTGTCGAGCAGGTCGCGCGCATCCTCCAGGAAGAGCGAGGCCAGTTCGGGATCGGGCGCGGGCTGAATCTCCTCAGGAACGGGGGCCGGCGGCGTTACCGGTGACTGGGGCTCGGTACTCGCGGGTGAGGTCTCGATCGCTGTGGCGTCTGTCTCTGATGCAGGCTCAGCCTCAGCTTCAGCCTCCGGCGCCGCTTCAAGCTCCAGTTCCGGCAAGGGTTCGAGCACCGCCTCGGGTTCGGGCTCTGGCTCTAGTTTTAGCCCGGATGTTTCATAAACCTGTGACCAGCCCCAGAAATCGACGGTTGTAGTCGGATTCAATGGCGATTCTGCCCGTAAAAAGTGAGGCCGCCGCCTGCAACGCGGGCAGATTGACCGCGTGACGCTCGCCCACGGGCCAATTGGAGGTCGCAGAAGGGTGAGGTGACCGTCAGACAGGCGCAAGCGATCCGCCCCGCCCGGGGTGGATGGTCAAGGTCGGAGGAGGTTGAGCGCCGGGGTTAGGTCGTGAGCGCCGGCGGCGGACGGGTGAGGAA
>NZ_WNKT01000038.1 GCF_009720725.1 Allochromatium palmeri | reverse complement strand
CTTCTTGCTTATGGCAGAGATATTTATTATATACTCAAACAGGTATTTTGTTAAAATTATTTAATAGATGTACTTACTGGTTACGCTATTGGTCCCGCTGTTGAACGCATCCCATACTTTTTGGATTTCATCGTTATCTAGGGTATCGTCACCATCATCGTCACGCCAAACGAGCCATCCGGCTGACCAGTCGACACCATTCTCACAACCCGTTCCGCTGTTATTCCGGCGGCAAACAGTCGCATGTTTTCGCTGTTTGATGGCCTCAGAACGCGCTGTTTGCAATGCGGTTACGAGGTCGTTGGTGATGGTGGTGGCACGGTTGTTTTGAATGATGCTGCGGAAATTTGGGACGCCAATGGTCAACACAATCAGGGCCAGTGCAACCGTGATCATGAGTTCGATGATGGTAAAACCTTGGTGTTTATTCATCAGTTTTATGCGAAACCTGAGCTGTCTAGCAGGACGGAATCGCGCCTACCACACAGCAACGAAGCTAGTGTTACATCCTGCCCTATTGGTCAGGTTAGTTGAATTGCTTTACTATCGCTGTTGGGTCGCGGCGCGATTGTTGCGGATCAGATCCTGAAAACCCGGCACGCCCAGAGTGACGAGAATCGCGGCGATGGACAGCGTGACCAGGAGTTCAAGCAGGGTGAGTCCACGCTGGAACCGCCCCGGTGTTGCCTTGGGCCTGGCCTCCAGGAACGCATTCGGCCACTTAGAACAGGTCACGACAGACCACCGGGTAGGGCAGTCGATGGCAGCATCACAGTGATATGATTGAAATGAAAACACGGATTAATGCCCGCACAAATTCGCAAAAAGTCGCGAAATGTTTTGGAGCGATCAAGTATAGGGCAAAATTCGCCGTAAACCGTGAGCGATTTCTCATCATCAAAACTTTGGCGCTCATTTTATTACACAAATAGCGTCATCAACGATCGCAATCTGAATATCAGTTGACCATGCCCAAATTCTTCTACAAAGCCGTCAAGCTCGACGGCGAGACGGTCGAGGGCGAGCTAGAGGCCGTCGACGAGTCGGCGGTCATCCGCCATCTCCAGGGCGAGGGCCTGATTCCGATTGAGGCGCGCACCACGAAAAGCCTGACGGCCAAGCTGGGCCAGCGCCGCCGCCGACGTCTGAGCCAAAAAGAGATCGGCATCCTCACACGCGAGCTGGCGACCTGCTCGAAGCCGGTCTGACCCTGGACCGCTCGCTGCAGATCCTCGTCGATCTGACCTCCGAAGAGCATCTGGTGCGGGTGCTTACGGACTTGCAGGAACGGGTGCGCGGCGGCGCGACCTTCTCCAGTGCCCTGGAGGCCCAGGATCGGCAGTTTCCGCGTCTCTACATCAACATGGTGCGGGCCGGCGAAGCGAGCGGCGCTCGAACAGGCGCAGGCTCTGGAGGAACAGGAACGGACCGCCAAAGAAGCCGCCTTAGCCGAAATTGCACGCCTCAAAGCGCAACTGCACGATCAAGATCGGGAGGCGTCGATTGCGCAGTCGAGATAATATAAATTCCCAACTGCCAATTTGGTGAGCCATCTCATGCCACTCTCGATTCTGTTGACTCCCGAGGAAGAGGCTCTACTGGAAGCCGCCAGTCGCCAGAGCGCACGCAGTCAGAGCGATCTGGTGCGCCAGAGTGTCCGCGAGCTGTGCCAACGTCTGCTGGAACAAGCCGGATCGACGCCCTATGAACTGGGCCAGGATCTGTTCGGCGCGGGACATCTCGCCGACGCGCCGACTGATCCCGCCAAACGCGACATCTGGGAGTCACTGCATGCCAAGCACCGCCGCCTGGGTTGATACGGGGTTTCTGGTCGCGCTGTTCGCCCGCAACGACCCACATCACGCCTCGGCGGTTGATTTTCTGGCAAAGGCTCGACGTCTGGAACTGCATTCTCTCTGGCCGGTCGTGGTTGAGGCCAATTTCTTTCTCGACACATCGGGAAAAATTGCGCTGCTGAGTTGGTTGGAGCGCCACGGGATCATCCTACATGACATCCGGGTCGCCGAACTGCCGGCGATTCGTGCGACCTTGACGAAATATCATGATCTCACCCCCGATTTCACCGACGCGGCACTCGTCACGCTTGCCGGGATCCATTCCATCAACCAGATCATCACCGTTGATGTGCGTGATTTCTCCGCCTATCGGCTACCCGATGGTCGAGCGTTTGAGCGTTTATGGCTCTGAAGCGAGGTAGATACAAGGGCGGGTAGAGCGACAGCGAAACCCACCATCGTTTCCACAGGACAACCATGCCCAAATTTTTCTACAAAGCCGTCAAGCTCGACGGCGAGACGGTCGAGGGCGAACTGGAGGCCGCCGACGAGTCGGCGGTCATCCGTCATCTCCAGGTCCAGGGCCTGATCCCGATCGAGGCGCGCACCACCAAGAGCCTGACGGCCAAGCTGGGCCAGCGCCGCCGCCGACGTCTGAGCCAAAAAGAGATCGGCATTCTCACGCGCGAGCTGGCAACCCTGCTCGAAGCCGGCCTGACCCTGGACCGCTCGCTGCAGATCCTCGTCGACCTGACCTCCGAGGAGCATCTGGTGCGAGTGCTCGCGGACTTGCAGGAACGAGTGCGCGGCGGCGCGACCTTCTCTAGCGCCCTGGAGGCCCAGGACCGGCAGTTTCCGCGTCTCTACATCAACATGGTGCGGGCCGGCGAAGCCAGCGGGGCCATGGAACAGGTGCTCGACCGGTTGGCCGACTATCTGGAACGTCTGGCCGAGCTGCGCCAGACCGTGACCTCAGCCCTGGTCTATCCCGCGATCCTGCTGTTCGTCTCCGCGCTCTCGGTCATCCTGCTGCTGGTGTTCGTGGTGCCGCAGTTCACGGTGCTGTTCGAAGACATGGGCGAGGCCCTACCGCTGCCGACCCAGATCGTGGTCGCCGCCGGGGAACTGTTCCGCAACTACTGGTGGGCCATGCTGTGCGTCATCGCGCTGGTGGCCGTCATCATCGAGCGCTGGCTCCAGAACCCCGAGGCCAAGGCCCGACTCGACCGACGGGTGCTGAGGCTGCCGCTGTTCGGTGACCTCATCTGGAAGATGGAAACCGCACGCCTCTGTCACACGCTCTCGACCCTGCTCAAAAACGGACTGCCCCTGCTCAGCGCCCTGAACCTGGCCAAGGAAGTGGTCTCTAACCAGAAGCTCTTTGGTCTGATCGAGGAAGCGGGCGAAGAACTCAAGCATGGACGCGGCCTCGCCGGCCCGCTGGCCCGGCTCCAGGCCCTGCCCGATCTGGCGCTCCAGATGATCCGCGTCGGCGAGGAATCCGGCAGTCTCGATGCCATGCTGGCCAAGGTCGCCAGCCTCTACGACCGCGAGACGCGGGTGAGCGTGCAGCGGATGCTGACGCTGCTGGAGCCGATCATGATCATTGGACTTGGCGTCATCGTCGCCGGGATCATTGTCTCGATCCTCATGGCCATTCTCGGCGCCAATGAACTCGTCTTCTAATTTATCGGGTGCGGTTTACAATGCGCCGTCCATGACCGATGCACAGGCGCGGTTCCCAATCCAATACGAGGTGATCCTCAACATGCGTTTCAAGACATCCCGCCGTCACGGCGGCTTCACTCTGGTCGAACTCCTGGTCGTACTGGCCATCCTGGGTCTGCTCGCCGGACTGGTCGGTCCGCAGGTGATGAAGTTCCTGGGCAGCTCCAAGAGCAAGACCGCCAATCTCCAGATCGAGGATCTGTCCTCGACGCTCGATCTTTATCGCCTGGAACTGGGCCGCTATCCGACCGAGAGCGAAGGACTCAAGGCGCTGGTCGAGAATCCGGGCAACATGCCGAACTGGAATGGCCCCTATCTGAAGAAGAAGGAAGTTCCCCAGGACCCCTGGGGCTTCGACTATCAGTACCGGTTCCCCGGCGAGCACGGCAGCTACGACATCTGGTCGCTCGGCGCCGACAACCGCGAGGGCGGCGAAGGCGAGAACGCCGACATCAACAGTTGGGAATAAAGGCCCGCGGCTTCACCCTGGTCGAACTGCTGGTGGTCATGGCCATCGCGGCGGTGATCATGACGGCCGTGCCGACGTTGTTCTCAGCGTCCTTTCCAGGACTGGAGATGAAATCCGCTGCGCGTCGCACCGCCGCTACGCTCAAACTGGCGCGTGAATCCGCCATCCGGCGTGGCGAGGAGACGGCGGTGCTGGTCGATCTCGAAAATCACCGTCTGACCCTGGCCGGCTATCGGGCGCTCTCCTTGCCCAACCGGCTGTCGATCCAGCTCGACGCCGCCAGTGGTGAACTGATCGACGAGCAACATGGCGCGATCCGCTTCTTCCCCGATGGCAGCTCGACCGGCGGGCGTCTCGTGTTATCCCATGACGGATATGGCTATCAGGTCGGCGTGGCCTGGCTGACCGGACGCATCGAGCTGGAGACCTGGTCCGAGTGATGAGCCCTCGTCGCCCGTCTCAGCAAGGATTCTCGCTGCTGGAGGTGCTGGTCGCCTTCGCGATCCTGGCCGTGTCGCTCGGGGTGCTGCTGGGCATCTTCTCGCGCGCCACCAGCGCGACCATCGCCTCGGCCCAATACAGCCAGGCCGCGACCCTGGCCGAATCGCTGCTTACCCTGGCCGGACAGGAAATCGCCCTGGACGAGGGCGCGGTCTCGGGCGAGACCGACAGCGGCTTTGCCTGGGAGCTGACCCTCGTCGAAATCGATCTCTCAGCCGAATTTCCAATGAGCGAGCCGCAGGCCCGAGCCTATCGCGTCAACGCCAATGTGCTCTGGTTCGATGCTGGGCGCGCGCGGCACCTGACGCTTTCGACCCTGAAACTGGCTCCCCTCCTGGCGGGCGCCGGCCGATGAGCGGGTTCATCCCCTCAAACTCCGGTGGGCGCAGAGGACGCGGCTTCACCCTGATCGAGTTGGTGATCGCGCTGGCGATCATCGGTCTGATCTCGCTGCTGCTGTTCTCGGGTCTGCGACTCGGCGGACGCTCCTGGGAAGCCGTCGAGACGGTCGGCGCGCGTCTGTCCGGTCTGCGACTCGCCGATGGTTTTATCCGACGCACGCTCGGCCAGGCTCGGCCGGCGACGACCATCTATGATGGGCAGATCGTGCAGGTCTTCGCCGGGGAGTCCGAACGCCTCGAATGGGCCGCGCCCCTGTCAGAGCACGTCGGTCTGTCCGGACTCTATATCCTGCGTCTGCAACTCGAAGGCGCGGGCGAGGCGCGCACCCTGATTCTGACACGCTGGCTGCTGCACCCCGAGATTCTGGAGGGCGGCGACGCGGTTCCAATCTGGGAGCCGATGAGCGAGCAGGACGCGGCGGCGTCGAGCGATCTGCGCGCCGACCTGGACACCGCCGATGGCGCTTTCGGGCGTGCCCGGTTACTGGAGAATGTCAGTCGCTTCGAGCTGGCCTACTATGGTCTGGCCGATGGCGACAGCGAACCGGACTGGCATGATGACTGGCTGGGCCAGACACGCCTGCCGGATCTGGTGCGGATTCGTCTGGAGACGACCGCGCAATCCTGGCCCGATCTGGTCGTGGCCCTACCCGATCAACCCTGATGATGCTACCAATCAGACGTCAGCGCGGCATCGCGCTCATGCTCGTGATGTGGGTGCTGACGCTCCTGACGGTCATGGCCGTGAGCCTGACTGTCTCGCGTCGCACCGAGATCGCCCTGACCGACAACCATGTCGAGTCGGCACGCTTCCGGGCGCTTGCCGAGGCCGCCATCGCCTATACGGCCTTGCACTACATGACCCCGGAAGCCCAGCTCGATGCCGAACAGGACACCGCCTGGCTGCCCAACGGCCAGCCGCGAACCTGGTCGTTCGCCGGTTCCGAGCTGAGTCTGCGGGTCTTCAACGAGTCCTCACGCTACAGCCTCAATCAGATCCAGCCTGACACCCTGCGCGCCCTGCTGGAAGTGCTCGGACTGGTACCCGAGGACGCCGATGCACTGGCGGCGGCGATCATCGATTGGCGCGACGAGGATGACCTGGCCCTGCTCAACGGGGCCGAGGACAGTGATTACGAACAAGCCGGCCGTGCGCTCGGCGCCAAGGATGCACCCTATGAGGCGGTCGAGGAATTGCGGCAGGTGCTCGGCATGACACCCGAGATCTATCGCCTGCTTGCGCCCGAGGTCTCGGTTGAGAGCGGCTCGGCGCAACCGGACGAGCGTTTTGCGTCACCCGCCGTGCTGGCGACGCTCAAGGGCCTCACGCTGGAGGACGCGCGCGAAGAGATCATCGCGCGCGATCAGGCCGAGGTGCCGGGGGCCACCACGACGACCGTGGTCAATCGTGGCGGCCCACTCTATCGACTCCAGATCACTGAACCGCGATCGCGGGGCGCGGGCCGGAGTATGGAGGTGCTCTTTCAGCTCGCGCCCGGTCAGCAGCCGCCCTATCAGGTGCTGTGGCGTCGAGACAGGGCTGGGTTTGACACTTCTTTGCATATTTCCGACCCTGATTCGCTCGACAATGTATCGACCCCGGCCGATACCTGATATATCCACGCTGGGTCGATCGACTGGATTCTGAATCTGAAATATGACTCTCACTGAACGCTTGAGCCTATTCATCAAAAGGTTGCCGGTCTCTGGCTCCATGGGGCTGTCCGGGGAGATCGGCGAACGGCTGACGAACTGTCTGCCCGCGTTCGCGCGTCGGATCCTGGCCCGCCACAATCGTCGTCTGATCATCTACCCCGAGGGTGATCGGGCACGGCTCAGTCTGGTCGCCGGACTGGACACCGAACCGCTCGGCGAGCTGAATCTGGCGCACACGACGACCTTACCCGGCCTCTCGGACGTGCGCGATCAGGATCGCCCCAGCGTCATCGAACTCTGTCTGCCGCGCGAGACCGTGCTCACACGCACGGTCTCTTTCCCCTCACAGGTCCGCGCCAATCTGCCGCAGGTGATCCGCTACGAGCTGGATCGTCTCTCGCCCTTCGAATCCAAGGATGTGCTCTTCGACTTCGCCGCCCAGAGCGGCTCCAAGAGCGCCGAGCGTTTGCGACTGGATCTGGCACTGTGCCGACGCGATCTGATCGATGGCTGGGTCGAGCGGCTGCAGGCGCTGGGCGCGCCGGTCGATCGCATCACCTGGGACGGGGCCTGGAGTGGGGCGAATCTGCTGCCATCCGAACAACGCCCGAAACGCCGCCGTCTGCGTCTGACGCTCAGCTCGGTGTCGGTCGCGGCCTCACTCCTGCTCGTGGTCGCGATCCTGGTCACGCCGCTGTGGCAGAAGCACCAGATCGCGCGCCAACTGGAGACCGAGGTCGCACGTCTGCGCGTTCAGGCCATCGCCGTCGACGAGGTACGCCAGGAACTCGAACGCGTCCGCCAGGGCAGCACCGCCGTGCTTCAGAGCAAGCTCGAACAGCCCTCGATCCTGGAGATGCTGCGCGAACTGACCACGCGCATCCCCGAGGATACCTGGGTGCAGAACCTCGAATTCAGCGCCGGCCAAGTCGACCTGCGCGGTGAATCAGGTCAGGCCACGGCCCTGATCGCGATCCTGGAACAGGCACCCGGCATCGAGGGCGTGTCCTTCGGCTCGCCCGTGACGCAAATCGCCCGCACCGGCAAGGAGCGTTTCAACATTGCCTTCCGTTACACGCAAGGAGGCGCTGAATGACCCCTAAATCTTCAGCCAGCCGCCCCTTCTGTCTGGCGGTACTCGGTACGGTGGTCCTGCTGCCGTTGCTGCTCCTGGCCGCCATCGCGGTTCCCTGGCTGAACCGGATTTCGACACTCAACGACACCATCGCCACCAACAGCGATCAGTTGCAGCGTTATCAGCGTCTGGTGCGCACCCTGCCCGCCTTACAGGCCGAGCTGGAACAGGCGCGCACCAATGACGACTTCGACGCCTTCTATTTCAAGGCGCCGACCCAGGCGCTCGCCGGTGCTCAGCTTCAGACCCGGATCCAGGAGATCGTCACGGCGGCGTCCGGGCGGCTGATCAGCACCCAGATCCTGCCACCCGAGAGTCAGGAGACACCACTGCGCATCCGCGTCCGCACCCAGATCCAAGGCTCGACCGAGACGCTGATGGAAGTGATCTATGCGCTCGATCAGGCCCGCCCCTTTCTGTTCATCGAGCGTCTCTCGGTGCGCTCCTCCGCCCGTCCGATCACCAACGCCAACCCGGCCCTGGCGCGTCGTCGCCTCGTCGCCAATCAGGGAGGCGAACTGACGATGCGGCTGGATATTTACGGCTTCGTCCTCGGAGGGAGCGCACCATGAAATATGCGCCTGTTCTGGTCGCGCTCGGCCTGCTTGCGATCCTGACGCTCCAGTGGCTCGGCTGGCCGCCGGCCGCGCCGCTGGCTGAGCCGGGCGATGCCCCTGCCGTGGTCGAAGCCGTCGCCACACCGCTGCAACCGGATCTGCTCACCCGGCTCGCAACGCCCGACACAAGGGACAACTATGTCGCCATCATCGAGCATCCACTCTTCCGGCCGGATCGCCAACCCGAGCCACCGAGCGACGAACAGCCGGCCGAGCCGATCAATGAGGAGAGCGTCGAGCTGAGCGTCTTCGACTTGAACGCCGTGCTCATCACGCCCGACATGGTCTCCGCCTGGGTCAAGGATCCGGCACAACCCAAGCTGCGCCGTTTACGTATCGGAGACGAGCTTCAGGGCTGGTCAGTGCTGAACATCCAGGAGGATCGTGTCCTGCTTGAGCGACAGGGTCAGCAGGATGCGCTAATATTGCGCGATTATTCAAAACCGTCGCCTGCGGCCGCGCCACCACCCACCCGGAAAGCCCTTCCTCGGCCTCCGCCCCGTGCACCGGTGCGCGCCGCCCCTCCCAAGCCATGATCACCCGCTGGTCGAGACGCATCGACCCTCGTCAACGAGGCACCATGTATTTCCATCACACTGCCAAGCGCACGCATCCGCTCGGACATGGGCTGCGCGTCGCCCTGTCGATCAGCCTTATCATCGGGCTGTACGGCTGCGAGCGTGCGTATTGGGATCCAACGGTCAAGATCGGCGATGCCAATGGACACATCATCGATGCCGATCAGACACAGAAGCGTGAAGACTTCAAGCAGCGCGGCGGCGGCGGCGCCGAGACCATCGCCATTGGCGGCGATGAGGCACGCCCCAAGAGCAGCGAGATCATGCAGCGCGGCAGCGGTTCGTTCGTGCGCCGGGTCGCGCCCCCTACGGTTGATACCGCGCCGGGTGACGTCACGCTGAACTTCGACGGCACCGACATCCGCGAAGTGGTCAAGGTCATTCTGGGTGATCTGCTCAAGGTCAACTATGTGCTGCATCCAGCCGTCCAGGGGGCCACCTCGCTCCAGACCGGCCGCCCGCTGCGCCGCGAGGATCTGCTGCCCACGCTCGAAACCCTGCTGCGCATGAACAACGCAGCACTCGTCTACACGGATGGCAGCTACGAAGTGTTGCCGCTGGCCAATGCCGTCCAGGGCCGCGTGACCCCGCAGCTCGGTGACTCGAACCGTGCGCTGCCCAATGGCTACAGCGTGCAGGTGGTGCCGCTGCGCTACATCGGCGCGGAGGAGATGAACAGCATCCTCACGCCTCTGGCGCCCGAGGGCAGCGTCATCCGTGTCGACAATCTACGCAATCTGCTGGTGATCGCCGGTACCAGTCCCGAAATGGGCAACCTGCTCGATACCATTCGCGTTTTCGACGTCGACTGGATGTCGGGGCTCTCGGTCGGCTTTTTCGTGCTCGAATACGCCAAGAGCCAGGATGTGGCTAAACAGCTCGAAAGCCTGCTCGCCGACGAGGGCGGCAATCCGCTCAAGGGCATCTTCCGCTTCATCCCGGTCGAAAGCTCCAATGCGCTCCTGGTCGTCTCGCCTCAGGCAAGCTATCTCGAGCAGGCACGCACCTGGATCGAACGGCTGGACATGGCCGAGGCCAGCAGCGACAGCTCCGAGCGACTCTATGTCTATCGGGTCAAGCACAGCAACGCCGAGAGTCTGGCCGACATCCTGTCGCAACTCTTCGGCGGCAGCGGCAGTAATACGCGCAAGTCTTCGGTCGGCAATGTCGCGCCCGGACTCGGTAACTCATCGAGCATCGGCGGGACGAGCACGGGCAGCGGCACGAATTCCAACACCAGCCAGAATCAAACGACCCGTCAAAGTGCCTCATCGCGCGAACTCGAGATGTCATCGAGCGTCAATATCGTTGCGGATGAAGTCAACAATTCGCTGCTGGTGCGGGCCTCGCCGCGCGATTACAAAAAGATCCTCGACGCGCTCAAGCAGCTCGATATCCTGCCGCTCCAGGTGCTGGTCGAGGCGACCATCGTCGAGATCACGCTCGCCGGCAATCTCAAATACGGCGTGCAGTGGGAGCTGTTCGGTCCGGCCAGCGATGGCAAGAGTTTTGCTTCTCTGGATGGAACCCTGGATGATTCCACGAGTTCGGCCATCGGCACCATGTTCCCCGGCTTCAACTGGGCGCTGGTCTCCAACCCGACCACGATCAAGGCCACGCTGAGCGCGCTCGCCGGCGATAACCTGCTCAACGTGCTGTCCTCGCCATCCGTCATGGTCATGGACAACCAGACCGCCAAGATCCAGGTCGGTCAGGAAGTCCCGATCGCCACCTCGCAGCAGGATGGCCTGTCGGCGACTGATCGCACCTATACCACCATCTCCTACAAAGACACGGGCGTCATTCTGACGGTCAAGCCGCGCGTGACACCGGGCGGGCTGGTACAGATGGAGATCGAGCAAGAGGTCAGCACGGTGCTGGAACAGGACGCCTCTAACCTGAATTCGCCATCATTCAAGAAGCGCACCATCACCAGCTCGGTGGCCGTGCGCTCCAACCAGGCCGTGGTGCTGGGTGGCTTGATCGAGGATGCACGCTCAGACGGAACGCAGGGTGTTCCTGGTCTCTACAGCCTGCCGATCATAGGCGGACTCTTCGGTCAGACCTCAAAGACCGCGGCCCGGACCGAACTGGTCGTCATCCTCACCCCCAAGGTCATCGCCAGCGATCAGGACATCGAGTCCGTGACCGAGGATTTCCGCCGAAAGGTCCGGGGATTGAACGTCGCCTTTTGAGCCAGAGCCGCGCCACCAACGAAAAAGGCGACCAAGTGGTCGCCTTTTTCGGTCGCAAGACAGGGGATGCGCGCGGTGCGCTAACGCGGCAGATCCGAGCGTCCCATCAACCACGCATCGACCGAGCGCGCACACTGCCGCCCCTCGCGAATGGCCCAGACCACCAGCGACTGCCCGCGGCGCATATCCCCGGCACAGAACACCCCATCGACCGACGTCTGATAGGCCGTCGCGCCCTCGGTCGAACCCTGGACATTCCCGCGTCCATCGAGCACCAGACCCGCGCCCTGCTGAAGCTGCTCCAGCATCCCGGTCTGCACCGGATGCATGAAGCCCATCGCCAGAAACACCAGATCCGCCTTCAGCTCACCCTCGCTGCCCGGTACTTCCTCCATCCGCCAGCGCCCCTCAGCATCCTTGTCCCAGCGCACCAGACAATACTTGACGGCCTTGACCCGACCCTGTTCATCGCCGACGAAGCCCTTGGTCGCGAAGTTCCACATCCGCGTACAGCCCTCCTCCTGCGAACTGGAGGTGCGCATCCGATTGGGCCAGTTCGGCCAGGTCAGGCCCTTGTCCTCCTTCTCGGGCGGTCGATCCAGAATCTCGACCTGAGTCACAGACGCCGCCCCATGCCGATTCGAGGTGCCGATACAGTCCGATCCGGTATCCCCGCCGCCGATCACCAGCACATGCCGCCCCTGCGCACTGATGAAGGCCTCATCCGGCACATAGGAGCCCTGCACCCGCTGACTGTTGCGCTTGAGGAACTCCATCGCAAAATGGATCCCCGCAAGCTCACGCCCCGGCACCGGCAGATCACGCGGCTGCTCTGCGCCACCGGCCAGCACCAGCGCGTCATAGTCCGCACGCAACTGGCTCACTGGAATATCGACCCCGACATGGGCATTGGTATGGAACTCCACACCCTCGGTACGCATCTGCGCCATGCGCCGGTCGATGAGCTTCTTGTTGAGCTTGAAGTCCGGAATCCCATAGCGCAGCAGTCCGCCGATGCGATCGGCTTTCTCAAAGATCGCCACCTGATGCCCGGCCCGCGCCAACTGCTGCGCACAGGCCAGCCCGGCCGGCCCCGATCCCACGACCGCCACCCGCTTGCCCGTGCGTCGTGCCGGCACCTGCGGCTTGATCCAGCCCTCGTCCCAGGCCCGATCCACGATCGCACACTCGATGGTCTTGATCGTGACCGGATGGTCATCGATGTTGAGCGTACAGGAGGTCTCGCACGGCGCCGGACAGATGCGCCCGGTGAACTCCGGGAAGTTATTGGTCGAATGCAGCACCTCGATCGCCGCCTGCCAATCCCCGCGATACACCAGATCGTTCCAGTCCGGAATGATGTTATTGACCGGACAGCCCTGATGACAGAACGGAATGCCGCAGTCCATGCAGCGCGCGCCCTGCTCGCGCAGCTTCGACTCCGTCAGCGGAATAACGAATTCATCATAGTGGACCACCCGATCCCCAGCCGGCGCATAGCGCCGGTCATCACGGGCGTATTCCATGAAACCGGTTGGTTTACCCATGTTCAACGATCCCCTTCAAAGGCTTGTTCGTCTGCGGCGGACGGCTCTGATTGGCCTGCATCTCCTGGAGCGCGCGTCGATAATCGACCGGCATCACCTTCACGAACTTGGGCAACATGTTCGCCCAGTCGTCCAGGATCCGCCGCGCCACGGCTGAATCGGTGTACTCCAGATGGCGCTCGATCAACAGCTTTAACCGCCGCGCATCATGGCGCGTCATATCGCGCGTGATGTCGACCCGACCATGCGTCTCCAGATCGCCGCCCTGATGGCCATTGGCCTCCAGTGCCGCGTCCTCCTCCGCGATCGGCTCCAGCTCGACCATCGCCAGATTGCAGCGGTCGGTAAAATCCCCCGCCTCATCCAGCACATAGGCCACACCGCCCGACATGCCCGCCGCAAAGTTACGCCCGGTCGGACCCAGCACCACCGTGATGCCGCCGGTCATGTACTCACACCCATGATCGCCGACACCCTCGACCACCGCCGTCGCCCCTGAGTTACGCACACAGAAGCGCTCCCCGGCCACACCCCGGAAGAAACACTCCCCGGTAATGGCCCCATAGAGCACGGTATTGCCGACGATGATATTGTCTTCCGCGCGCCCGATGGCCGACTCCGCCGGCGGATAGATGATGATCCGCCCGCCCGACAGTCCCTTGCCGACATAGTCGTTGCCCTCGCCTTCCAGCTCCAGCGTCACGCCGCGCGCCAACCAGGCGCCCAGCGACTGACCCGCCGTGCCCCTGGCCTTGATCTGGATGGTGTCATCCGGCAGCCCTGCATGACCATAGCGCTCGGCTACGCGTCCTGAGAGCAGCGTACCGAAGGTGCGGTTGAAATTGCGCACCGGCGTCTCGATGCGCACCGGTTCGCCGCGCTCCAGCGCCGGCTCGGCCTGACGGATCAGAGTATGATCCAGCGCCTTGTCCAGCCCATGATCCTGAAGCTCAGCGTGACGGATCGCCACCTCCGCCGGCACTTCGGGACGCGCCAGCAAACGGCTGTAATCCAGTCCATGCGCCTTCCAGTGCTCGATCGCCCGGCGCATCTCCAACCGATCCGAGCGCCCGATCATCTCCTCCAGCGTGCGGAACCCG
Source organism: Allochromatium palmeri (assembly GCF_009720725.1). GTDB lineage: Bacteria > Pseudomonadota > Gammaproteobacteria > Chromatiales > Chromatiaceae > Thermochromatium > Thermochromatium palmeri. The sequence goes on along the minus strand of NZ_WNKT01000038.1, from coordinate 21,811 downwards.
AGCTTCGCCATCAACTGCCGGACTTCCTCGGCGATGAAGAAGAAATAGTTGATGACATGCTCCGGCTTACCGGTGAACTTCTTGCGCAGTTCCGGATCCTGGGTCGCCACCCCCACCGGACAGGTGTTCAGATGACACTTGCGCATCATCAGACAGCCCTCGACGATCAGCGGTGCGGTGGCAAAGCCGAACTCATCGGCCCCCAGCAACGCGCCGATCACCACATCACGCCCGGTGCGCAGCCCGCCATCGACCTGCACTGCAATGCGCCCACGCAAGCGATTGAGCACCAGCGTCTGCTGGGTCTCGGCCAACCCGATCTCCCAGGGCGACCCGGCATGCTTGATCGAGGTCAGCGGACTGGCCCCGGTACCGCCGTCATAGCCCGAAATCGTCACATGATCGGCATGGGCCTTGGACACCCCGGCCGCCACCGTGCCGACTCCGACCTCAGAGACCAGCTTGACCGAAATGCGCGCCTGCGGATTGACGTTCTTCAGATCATGGATCAGCTGTGCCAGATCCTCAATCGAATAGATATCATGATGCGGCGGCGGCGAAATCAGTCCCACGCCCGGCGTCGAATGGCGCACCCGCGCAATCTGCGCATTGACCTTGTGCCCCGGCAACTGACCGCCCTCGCCCGGCTTGGCGCCCTGGGCGATCTTGATCTGGATGTCGTCGGCATTGACCAGATACTCGGTCGTCACGCCAAAGCGCCCCGAAGCGACCTGCTTGATCGCCGAACGCTCCGGATTCCGCGCCCCATCGGCCAGCGGATTGAAGCGCTCCGGCTCCTCGCCACCCTCACCGGTATTCGACTTGCCGCCGATGGCATTCATCGCCTTGGCCAGGGTCGAATGCGCCTCATAACTGATCGACCCGAACGACATCGCTCCGGTCGCAAAACGCTTGACGATCTCGCGCGCCGGCTCGACCTCCTCCAGCGGAATCGGCGTCTCCGCAAACCGGAAATCCATCAGCCCGCGCAGCGTCAGCAGATGTTCGTTCTGCTCATCGACCAGACGCGAAAATTCGGCAAAGGTCTTGCTGTCATTCGCGCGCGTGGCGTGCTGGAGCTTCGCGATGGTCTCAGGCGTCCAGATGTGGTCTTCACCGCGCACCCGATAGGCATAGTCTCCGCCCACATCCAGATGCTGACGATAGATCTGCTCGCCGCCATAGGCCTGACTGTGCCAACGCACCGCCTCAGCCGCGACCTCAGGCAAACCTACACCCTCGATGCGGCTGTGAGTGCCGGTGAAATAGCGCTCCAGGAAGTCATTGCTCAACCCCACCGCATCGAAGATCTGCGCTCCGCAATAGGACTGGAAGGTCGAGATGCCCATCTTGGACATGACCTTGAGCAGTCCCTTGCCGATCGCTTTGATATAGCGGTATTGGGCCTCCTCAAACGTTAGCGGCTCGGGCAGACGCGCGAGCAGCGACTGAATGGTATCGAAGGCCAGATAGGGATTGATCGCCTCGGCCCCATAGCCGGCCAGCGTCGCGAAGTGATGCACTTCCAGCGCCGCGCCGGTCTCGACCACCAGACCGGCACTGGTACGCAACCCGCGCCGGATCAGATGATGATGCACGGCTGAGGTCGCCAGCAGTGCCGGAATAGCGATGTTGTCGCGGTTGGTATTGCGGTCGGAGAGAATCAGGATGTTATAGCCGGCCAGGACTGCCGCCTCAGCCTCCTGACACAGCCGCTCCAGCGCACTGGCCATGCCCTTGGCCCCATCGTCGGCGGCATAGACCATGTGCAGATTCTTGGTCCGGAACGCCCCGCCCGAGTTGTCCTCGATATGACGCACCCGCTCCAGATCCTGATTGGTCAGAATCGGCTGACTGACCTCCAGCCGCCAATGCTTGCCCGCCTCATTGATGCCGAGCAGATTCGGGCGCGGCCCGATCAGCGACACCAGCGACATCACCAACTCCTCGCGGATCGGATCGATCGGCGGATTGGTGACCTGGGCAAAGTTCTGCTTGAAATAGGTCGACAGATGCTTGGCGCGACTGGAGAGCACCGACGGCGGATTGTCCGCCCCCATCGATCCGATCGCCTCCTGACCCGTCAGCACCATCGGCGTCAGCAGGAACTTCACATCCTCCTGCGTATAGCCGAACGCCTGCTGTGCATCGAGCAGTGTCTCGGCATCCGGCGCCATCGGTGCCACATTGGTCGGCAGCTCATCGAGATGGATCTGGGTGCGGGTCAGCCACTCACGATACGGCTGCGCCGCCGCCAGCTCCGTCTTCAGCTCGCCGTCATCGATGATGCGCCCCTGCTCCAGATCGATCAGGAACATCCGGCCCGGCTGCAAGCGCCACTTCTTGATGATGCGCTCCTCAGCAATATCGAGCACACCCATCTCCGAGGCCATGATCACCAGATCATCGTTGGTGACCAGATAGCGCGCCGGACGCAGGCCATTGCGGTCGAGCGTCGCGCCGATCTGACGCCCATCGGTGAAGGCCACCGCCGCCGGCCCGTCCCAGGGCTCCATCAGCGCCGCGTGATACTCATAGAACGCCCGCCGCTCAGCGTCCATCTGCTTGTTACCCGCCCAGGCTTCCGGGATCAGGATCATCATGGCATGCGCCAGCGAATAGCCGCCCATCACCAGCAGCTCGAGCGCATTGTCGAAACAGGCCGAATCCGACTGCCCCTCCGGAATCAGCGGCCAGATCGAATCCAGATCCTCGCCCAGAATCTCCGAACGCATCGTATGCCGGCGCGCCGCCATCCAGTTCACATTGCCGCGCAGGGTATTGATCTCCCCGTTATGGCAGATCATGCGGAACGGCTGGGCCAGATCCCAGGTCGGGAAGGTATTGGTCGAAAACCGCTGATGCACCAACGCCAGCGCCGACACAAACCGCTCATCGCTCAGATCCAGGTAATACTTCCCGACCTGATCGGCCAGCAGCATCCCCTTATAGTTGAGCGTGCGCGAAGACATCGACACCACGTAATAGGCCGTCTTATCGAAGCCCGCCGCCCGGATCGCATTGTCCATGCGCTTGCGGATGACAAACAGCCGCCGCTCAAAGCTCTCCTGATCCGGACAGTTCGTCCCGCGCGCCACGAACACCTGGCGCACCACAGGCTCTGAAGGCAGCACACTCGGCCCCAGGTCACTGTTATCGACCGGCACATCGCGCCAGCCCAGCACCGACTGACCGCCTTCGGTCAGATGGCGCTCCACCGTCTCGATCATGCGCGCACGCGCCTCCGCCTCACGCGGCAGAAACACCATGCCCACGCCATACTCACCGACCGCCGGCAGCTCGAAGTCGAGCACGGCGCGCAGAAAGGCGTCCGGAATCTGCACCAGAATACCGGCGCCATCGCCGGCCTTCGGGTCCGCGCCCACGGCGCCACGGTGATGGAGACGCTCCAGAATCTCCAGGCCCTGCTGGACGATCGCATGGCTCTTGTGATTTTTGATGTGACAGACGAAGCCGACGCCGCAAGCGTCGCGCTCATTGGATGGGTCATAGAGACCCTGTGCGGGTGGTAGGGCACGAAGGCTCATCGCTGACCTCGTTTGATACCTGGGATGAAAGGATGCCGATCTGGAAGCGGTTTGAACGCGGGGTCTGTCTAGGCCGCTGGGGTTTCGGGGTGACCGAAGCCGCTCGATCCAGGGTGATCAGACTTCAGCGAACAGGCTGTGAGGGCGCCGGATGGCGGGCGCTTGGGTCGCGCAGACCCTTGAGTACCTGAACGGATTGAAATCGAGAACCGTGAATCATAACCCTGTTGCACTGGTCATGCCAGCATTCACGGCTTGAAAGTGTCAAATAATGTGACCAAACACACGTCGACTGTCACTGCGATGAGGGCAGGCGTCAGCCGGGTGTTGAACTCTGCGGGGACGCCGGAAGTGAACCTGGGCCAGCACTCAAGCCAGGATGTCTGCCAGAGCGTCGCGGTCGAAGTCGCTGGTGACGATGGCCTCGCCGAGCTGCGTGAGCAGCACCAGACGCAATTGGCCGGCGAGTACCTTTTTGTCCACGGCCATCAGCTCCAGCATCCGCTCGGGTGCGAGATCGGCGGGACGCTCGGTCGGCAGACTGGCGCTGGCGATCAGACGGCGCGTGCGTTCGACCTCGGCCTCGGTCAGCCAGCCGAGCCGCGCCGAGAGCGCCGCCGCCAGACAGATGCCCGCGCCGACCGCCTCGCCGTGCAGCCATTCACCATAGCCGACACCGGTCTCGATGGCGTGGCCGAAGGTGTGACCGAGATTGAGCAGCGCACGGCAGCCGGACTCGAACTCGTCCTCGGCGACGATCTGCGCCTTGAGTTCACAGGAGCGCCAGATGGCATGGGCCAGGGCATCGGGATCGCGCGACATCAGACCGGTGATGTGACATTCGAGCCAGTCGAGAAACTCAGCGTCGCGGATGAAGCCGTATTTGAGCACCTCGGCCAGACCGGCTGAGAGTTCGCGTTGAGGCAGGGTGCCGAGCGTGTCGGTGTCGGCGATGACGGCACGCGGCTGATGGAAGGCGCCGATCATGTTTTTGCCGGCGGGATGGTTGATGCCAGTCTTACCGCCGACCGAGGAATCGACCTGGGCCAGCAGCGTGGTCGGCACCTGGATGAAGTCGACCCCGCGCTGATAGCAGGCGGCCGCAAAGCCGGTCATGTCGCCGATCACGCCACCACCCAGAGCGATCAGGGTGCAGTCGCGCGCGAAACGCTCGGCGAGCAGCGCGTCGAAGATCCGGTTCCAGACTTCAAGCGTTTTGTAGACTTCGCCGTCGGGCAGGATGACTTCACGGATCTGGAATCCGTCCAGCGCCTGGCGGACCGGCTCCAGATAGAGCGGAGCGACCGTCTCGTTGGTGACGATCATGATCTGCGAGCCGCTCAGATGTGGGCGGTAGAGATCGGGATTGTTGAGCAGGCCGGAGCCGATGTGGATGGGGTAGCTGCGTGCCCCGAGTTCAACGGTCAGGGTTCGCATGGTTAGACGTCCTCGGACTCCAGGCGGCGGCAGATTTCCTTGACCACTGAGCTGGTGCCGCGTTTTTCGGTCGAGACGACGAGATCGGCGACCTGACGATAGAGCGGTTCGCGCTCGTCCATGATCTCGCGCAGGCGGTTGAGCGGGTCTTCGGTTTCGAGCAGCGGGCGGTTGCGGTCGCGGGCAGTGCGGGTGTATTGCTGCTCGGGGCTGCAATGCAGGTAGATGACCACGCCGCGCGCCGAGAGATCCTGGCGGTTCTCGGGGTTCAGCACGGCGCCGCCGCCGGTGGCCAGCACGATTCGCTCTTCGGCGACCAGTTCTTCGATGACCTGGCGTTCGCGGGCGCGGAAGCCCGATTCGCCTTCGAACTCGAAGATGGTGGGGATATCGACACCCGTTCGGCGCTGGATCTCGTGGTCGCTGTCCTTGAAGGTGTAGGACAGCGCCTCGGCCAGTTGACGTCCGACGGTACTCTTGCCGGCGCCCATGGGCCCGACGATGAAAATATTCTGTGCACGTAACATGGCGGAAGGTATGCCAGATTTTGAGCGCTTAGGCAAGGCCGCCGCCGATGGCGGCGCAGATTCGCGGCCATGGAAGCGCAGATCTCATTGTTGTTCGATCAGGTCGCCCTTCAGGATTTTGGGCGTTACGAAGATCAGCAACTCTGAATTGACGTCTTGGCGGGCTTCCCGTTTGAACAAGTGCCCGAGAACCGGGATATCTCCGAGCCAAGGCACTTGCTCCTTGCTAAACGTTTTTTCACGTTCAAAAACGCCACCGAGAACGACAGTTTCGCCATTATCAACCAGCACGGAGGTTTTAACTTGGCGTTTATTAATCAAAGGATTACCTTGAACCGTATAAGTAAAATCGGGCTCATCTTTATTGACAAGCAAATCCATTATGATTTTGCTATCTGGTGTGATATGTGGCGTTACATCTAACTTCAAAGTCGCCGCTTGATACTTAACAGTTGCCGGCGTATTTGCTGAGCCAGGCGTTGTGACCGGTATATCTTTTCCGACTTCAATAACGGCTGGCGCTTGATCTGACGTAATCACTCTCGGGCTAGACACGATCTCTCCACGACCTTCGCGTTGCATTGCAGACAATTCAAGCTGAAGAAGATAGGATCCAACTTTACCGATTAAAAAGTTGACCGAACCAGAGGCATCGATCGCTGGCAAGTTGGTAATCAAAGTCGAATTACCAGCATTATCTGTTAAAGTGGAATTATAACGACTGTCAGTATCCAAGTTGAGTCCAAATGGCCCTGAATCAAATCCAGAAAGACCAAGATTGCCATCTTGTCCACCTGCAATAAGCAGTTCGTTTCCCTTGAACGAACCCATAGAACCTGAAACACCAAACCTTACTCCAAGGTCTCGAGCAAAGCTATTATTTGCTATCACCACACGAGACTCAATCATTACCTGTCGAACCGAAACATCAAGCCTTGGAATAATTTGAAGTATTTTTTCAATTTGAGCCGCTGTATCAACTATAACAAGCGTATTCGTGCGGATATCAGCCGTTGCTCTTCCACGAGGAGAAAGCATTCTCTCCTGAGAAAAATTCATGGATGTTTCTGTTCCAATTGCGCTTTGAGTGCTGCCGCCTCTAGCGTCCTTCTGTTGTTGATCACGCAAAACGCCTGAACTTTGACTTCCTCCACCCTGAAGAAAAATAGCGATATCCGCCGCTTTAGCATAATTTATTTTCACAAATTCAGTTCGTAGCGGAGCAAGCTCTTCGACTTGCTTCAGCGATTCCATTTCAAGCCTTTCTCGCGCGGCAATTTCTTCCGCCGGCGCTACCATCATGACATTGCCATTCTGCCGCATGTCCAATCCCTTAGTCTTGAGAATGATATCCAGCGCCTGATCCCAGGGAACGTTCTTTAAGCGTAACGTGATATTTCCGCCAACGGTATCACTGGCCACCAGATTGAGATCCGTGAAATCAGCGAGCACCTGCAACACGGCCCGCACCTCGATATCCTGAAAATTCAGCGACAGACGCTCGCCATCGTAAACCACCTTCTGACGCGCAATCTCTTCCTTCTCTGCCGCTGTAAGCGCCCTGAAATCGAGCGTAAACAACTCATCGGTCTGATACGCCATGTAGTCGAAATCGCCCTGAGTCTGTACTTCGACCTCAACATTGGCCCCATTAGGGCGCGATTCAACCATGGTCACAGGCGTGGCAAAATCGACAACATCGAGCCGACGATACAGCCGCTGCGGGAGAGACGTCTGATACAGATCGACATAGACACGGCTGGCCTGCTCGCGCACCGCCACCCGCGTCTCAGGATTCGGGAGCCGAATGACAACCCGCCCCTCGCCGGTCGAACCGCGCCGAAAATCGATGTCGCGCACAGCCGGCCCCGCACCAGCCGCCTGACGCGATCGGGCTGGCTGAGTCCAGGCTGGTGCATTGGCCGCCGTTCGCGTTGCTTGCGCCGGAGCCGGAGGCGGCAGCCGTGTCGTACGCCCCTGAGCGGCGATCTTGATGGTGATCTGGTTGCCGGATGTGCTGACCTCGTAGGGAGCCGGATCGATCAGATTGAGCACCACGCGAGTGCGATCGCTGGCCTCGACCGCCACCAGACTATGCACCGGGCCGAGTCCGATCGGAATGGATTTGTTGGCAAGCTGGCTGTTCACCCCCGGCAGATCCATGGCGATACGCGCCGGCGACTCGGTGGCAAAGGTTTGAGGTTGAGCAACCGGGCCGCTCAGATTCAACTGGATCTGAACCTGATTGCCGGGAAGAGACGCAAACTGGATGTCTTTGAGATTCGTGGCCAACGCCGGTGCCGCCAGGACCAGTAGCAATAAGGCCCAGGAGCGCCGGCCCCGACTATTACGGTATTCACACTCAGCCGAGCGCGCGCTCTGACATGGACTGTTCATGTGGCGGTCCCCCTCCAGAATCTCATTGGGTCAGCGCAACCGTGGCCGCGCGTTCGCGCCATTGGCCAGGGGCGTCAGAGACGATTTCGTTCAATTGAATGGCGTCCAGGTCGACCGTGGCAATCTGACCATGGTTCTGGCCCATGTAATTGCCTACCGTGACACGGTGCACGACACCATCCTTGGTGCGGATCAGGCCCCAGCGCGTGCCGTCCTGCTCCAGCGTGCCGACCATCCGCAGCGAGTCGAGCGGATAGCTTTCGAGTTCTTCCTTGGGTCGATTGGGGTCCGGTGCCGGACCACCGTCGATCGCGGCCAACTCTTCCGGCTCCGACTGCGCATCCGACTGAAATGGATCACGCCGTTCGAGATCTTCATAGACGAAGGTCTCGACGGGCTCGATCTCGGGCAGCGGCTCAATCGGGCCGGGAGGACGCGCATTGACCTGACGCACATAGGCTTGCAGATCGCTCGTGTCATTGGCGCCGCAGCCGGCGAGCAGCAGCACGACCGCTAACCAAAACCATTGAAGTCGATGCGTGATCATCACTTCGCCTCATCTTCCAGATAGCGATAGGTTTTGACCGTCGCCTGCAACACCAGAGACTCGTCCCCATCGGTGACCTGCACGTTATGAATGGTGACGATGCGCGGCAACGCCGCCAGTCCGCTGACGAAGCGACCAAAATCATGATATTGGCCGCGCACGCGAATGCGGATCGGCAACTCAGCGTAGAACTCCCGCACCTGCTCGTTCTCGGGCTGAAAGAGTTCGAACTCCAACCCATTCGCCAGCCCGGTCTGCGAGACATCGACGAGCAGCGAAGCCACCTCGGTGCGATTGGGCAACTGCTTGAGCATGGCCCCGAAGGACTCTTCCATCTCGGCGAGCTGATCGCGATAGGCTTGCAGGTTCGCGGCCTTCTGCTGCTTGGTCGCTAGGGACGTGCGCAGCTCCAATTCCGTCTTCTGCTCGCCGGCGAGCCGATCGAGCTGGCCGCTGGTGTCGTAATAGTAGGCCAGACCACCCAGGGCGACGCAGGCGATCAGGATGGCGACCCCCTTGACCGGGTTTGGCCATTCGCCGAAGTCGTTGAAGTCGAGTTGGTTGAGGTCGTTGATATCCATACGCCGGCTCTCGTTCGAATGGCTGGTTGGCTCGCCTCAGAGGATTCGATCAGGCCTTGCGGGCCGGTTTTTTAGCTGGCTTGGCCGGTTTTTCGGCTGGAGCCTCGGGTTCCGGGCTGATCTGATTGAACGAGAGACGGAAATGACTGAGTCCAGTGTCGGTCTTGTCCTTGTTCTCGATCAACATCAGGCGCGGCTGCCCGATGGATTTCGAGCTTTCGATCCGACGCATGAAGGCCGAGACGCGCGCGTTCGATTGAGCGCGACCTTCGAGCGTGATGGTTCGATCGGACTGTTCGAACTTGGTCAGATAGACCCCTTCGGGCAGTGCCGTCACCAACTCATCGAAGAGACGCACGATCTCGGGGCGACTCTTCTGCAGACGCTGAATGATGTCCATGCGGGAGAGCAGATCGGCCTTGGTCTTCTCGATTTCGTTGATTTCCTTGATCTTGCGATCCAGGCTGGCGATCTCGGTCTTGAGGTATTGGTTGCGGGTCTGCTGACCGCTGATCCGATCCTCGAAATAGAAATGTACCAGCGCGACGCCGATAAAGGTCAGGCCCAGCGCGGCGCCGAGCAGGGTGAGAAATTCCTGCCGGCGCTGCTGGCGCGCGGCTTCACGCCAGGGCAGTAGATTGATGCGTGCCATCAGTCGAACCCTCGCAGCGCCAGGCCGACCGCCACCATCATCCCCGGCCCCTCACGCATGAGTTGCTGAGAGTTGATACGGGGTGAGAACGACATCTGGCTGAATGGATTGGCGACCGAGGTGGGGATTTTGAGTCGCTCCTCCACCAGGGCATCGACGCGCGGGAGGCTGGCCGAACCACCTGACAGGAGGATGCGGTCGACACTGTTGAACGTCGTTCCTGAATAGAAAAACTGAAGCGCCCGTCCGATCTGCTGGGCCAGGGCTTCCTTGAACGGGTTGAGCACCTCGCTCTCGTAAGCATCGGCGACATTGCCGTCGCGGATCTGCTGCGCGGCCTGTTCGTCCGTGAGACCATAGCGGCGCTGGACTTCTTCTTTGAGTTGTCGACCACCAAAATTCTGCTCGCGCGTATAGATGATCCGACCGGCGCTGAGCACATGCAGCGTGGTGGTGGAAGAGCCAACATCCACGACACCCAGGATGGGCGCGCCCTTTTCATCGCCCTGGGCGCCCATCAGCATCAAGCAGGCATTCTCCATGGCATAGGCCTCGACATCGACCACCATGGGAGTGAGATCCGCGCTCTCCAGGACGCTGATTCGATCATCCACGTTCTCGCTTCGCGAGGCGACCAGCAGCACCTCGACGAGCGAGGGATCGTTGGGCGAAGGGCCGATGACGTTGAAGTCGAGATTGACCTCTTCGAGTGGATAGGGGATGTATTGGTCGGCGTCGATCTGGATCTGGGCCTCCATCTCGGCGTCCTTCAGTACGGCGGGCAGGTTGATGACCTTGGTGATGACCGCCGCCCCCGCGAGAGCCACGGCCGCGCGCTTGGTCTTGGCGCCCGAGCGCAACAGTGCGCGCTGGATGCAATCGCCGACCACTTCGGGGTCGACGATCTTTTTTTCGACAATGGCCGTGCTGGGAAGCGGTTCGATGGCGTAATGCTCGACGCGAAAGCGCGGCGCTGGCGTCGTAGCGGTTCGTGACAGTTCGATCAGCTTGATGGCCGTCGTACTGATGTCGATCCCCAGGAGCGGACTGTTTTTGCGCGTGAGGCCAAACATAGTGATCTCGCTGGTCGTGATCCGTCGCGAAGTGGGCGATCTAAAGACTCGTAACGGCTGAAGGATACCGAAGTTCGAGAAATACCACGAATCATTATAGACACATCATCCCTGATGTCGATTGCGCGCTTGACTTAAATACCAAATGTTGCACAAAAACAACTCACCGGAGAGTGCTCGATGTCGAACTGTGATCGCGCCAATGCCCAACGTGAGCGCCTGGCCTATGAGGCCGCGCGGATCATCGTGGATCAGGGATTGACCGACTTCGAGTCGGCGCGACGCAAGGCCGCCGAGCGCACCGGAATCTCGGACCGGCGGCAGTGGCCCTCGAACGCGCAGCTCAAGGAGGCGGTTCTGGCGCAGCGCCGACTGTTTCTGGATACTGAACACACGAACGAGAGTCAATCGCTCAGACGTGAAGCCGTCCAAGCGATGCGGATGTTCGAGGAATTCAAGCCACGCCTGATCGGCCCGGCCCTGCATGACGTGAGCGACCGGCAGCAGGGCGTGGAGTTATTCCTATTTGCCGATCGACCGGAAGACGTGCTCTTTGCGCTCGTCGAGCGGGGCATCCCCTGGCGCGAGGGCGAGCGCACGCTGCGCTATGCCAGCGGACAGCGACTCGCCCATCCTGCCTTTGGATTTTTGGCCGGCGGCATTCCGTTCGAGCTGATCGTGCTGCCGCCGCGCGCCCGACGCCAGCCTCCGCTCGATCCGATCACCGACCGGCCCAACCTGGGCGCGGATCTCGCGGAGGTGGAGCGGATGCTCGAAGCGGCTCAACGCTTGGAGATCGGCAGATAGTCGCGCTGGCTCGGCCCACAGTAGATCTGGCGCGGCCGGCCGATGCGGTTGTTGGGGTCGTCCATCATCTCCATCCAGTGCGAAACCCAGCCGACGGTGCGCGCCACGGCGAACATGACGGTGAACATGTTGCGCGGGATGCCGAGCGCCTGATAGATGATGCCCGAATAAAAGTCGACGTTCGGATAGAGCTTGCGCTCGACGAAATACTCATCGTTGAGCGCGATCTCTTCGAGCTTCATCGCCAGCTCGAACAGCGGATTGTTGGTGTCAATGGCCAGCTCTTCGAGCACCTGATGACAGACCTCGCGGATGATCTTGGCGCGCGGGTCATAGTTCTTGTAGACCCGATGGCCGAAGCCCATCAGCCGGAAGGGATCGTCCTTGTCCTTGGCCTTCTCGATGAACTGCGGCACGTTCTTGACGTCGCCGATCTCCAGCAGCATGTCGAGCACGGCCTCGTTGGCGCCGCCATGCGCCGGTCCCCAGAGCGAAGCGATGCCGGCCGCGATACAGGCAAAGGGATTGGCGCCCGAGCTTCCGGCCAGACGCACGGTCGAGGTACTGGCGTTCTGCTCGTGATCGGCATGGAGGATGAACAGCAGATTCATCGCCTTCTCGGCGATCAGGGTCGGCTTGTAGTCCTCGCAGGGCGTGGCGAACATCATGCGCAGGAAGTTGGCGCAATAGCGCAGATCGTTGCGCGGATAGATGATCGGCTCACCGACGCTGTGCTTGTAGGCGGCCGCGGCGATGGTGGGGATCTTGGCGATCAGGCGATGCGCGGCGATTTCGCGATGATGCGGATCATTGATACTGAGCGAATCGTGATAGAAGGCCGAAAGCGACCCGACGACGCCCATGAGCATGGCCATGGGATGAGCGTCGTAGTGGAAGCCGTTGAGGAAGTTCTTCAGGTTCTCGTTGAGCATGGTGTGACGCATGATCAACCGCTCGAAGCTGAACAGCTCTTTCTCGCCGGGCAGGTCGCCGTAGAGCAGCAGATAGGCGACCTCCAGGAAGCTCGCCTTGGTCGCCAATTGCTCGATGGGATAACCGCGATAGAGCAGGATGCCCTCTTCGCCGTCGATATAGGTGATGCGGCTGTTGCAACTCGCGGTGGACATGAAGCCCGGATCATAGGTGAAGAATCCGGACTCTCTGTACAGCGAGGAGATGTCGACCGCCTGCGGCCCCAGGGTACCCTGGCGCAAGGGGAAATCGCGGCTCTCGCCGGTAAGGTTGTTGGTGACGGTGATGGTTTCGTTCGTCATAGATCCTCCGCGAGACGCGCCACGCCGCTGTCGATGGCCGCGCGCGCTACAGCGGCCGGCACCCGTTCACGCAGACGCGGATCAAATGGCTTGGGAATGATGTAGTCTGGGCCAAAGCTCAGTTCCTGCAATCCATAGGCGTCCAGCACCTCCGCCGGCACCGGCTCGCGGGCGAGCGTGCGCAGCGCCTCGACGGCGGCGATCTGCATGGCTTCATTGACGCGCGAGGCGCGTACATCGAGCGCACCGCGGAAGATGAAGGGGAAGCCAAGCACATTGTTGATCTGGTTCGGATAGTCCGAGCGCCCGGTGGCCATCACCAGGTCGTCGCGCACGGCCATTGCCACGGCTGGACGGATCTCGGGCACCGGATTGGAGAGAGCGAAGACGATCGGACGCGGCGCCATGGCCGCGAGCATTTCGGGCGCGACCAGATCCGGCCCGGAGACGCCGATGAAGACATCCGCGCCGTCCATGGCCTCGGCCAGGGTGCGCTTTTCAGTCTCGACCGCCACACCCCGCTTGTAGGGGTTCAGATCCTGCCGCCCGGTATGGATGATGCCCTGACGGTCGACGCAGAAGATGTGGTCACGCGGCGCACCGAGCGCCACGAGCAACCGCACGCCGGCGATTCCGGCCGCGCCGGCGCCCAGCACCACGATGCGCGCCTCGGCCAGCGTCTTGCCTTGCAGCTCCAGCGCATTGAGCAGACCGGCGGCGATAATGATGGCGGTGCCGTGCTGATCGTCGTGGAAGACCGGGATGTCGAGCTGTTCAATGAGCGCCTGCTCGATCTCGAAGCAGTGCGGGGCCGCGATGTCTTCCAGATTGATGCCGCCGAAGGTCGGGGCGATACGCGCCACGGTCTCGATAAAAGCCTGCGGACTCTCGGCGTCGACCTCGATGTCGAAGCAGTCGATGTCGGCGAAGCGCTTGAAGAGCACCGCCTTGCCTTCCATCACCGGCTTGCCGGCCAGTCCGCCGACATTGCCCAGACCGAGCACGGCGGTGCCGTCGGTGATGACCGCGACCAGATTGCCCTTGTTGGTGTAGCGGTAGGCGAGATCTGGATCGGCGTGGATCTGGCGCACAGGTTCGGCGACACCCGGCGTATAGGCCAGTGAAAGATCGTGTTGAGTCGCGGCCGGCTTGGTGACTTCGGTGCCGATCTTGCCCGGTCGTGGCAGGGCGTGGAAGTCGAGGGCCTGGCGGTTGAGGTCGGCGTCCAGATGAGCCTTGTTCTCGGAATCGGTCACAATGGTCTCCGCATGAGAGATGGAAGGCGCCCAGGGTCGACGAGCTTCCGGGTCAATTAACAGCGGGGTGACGGAGCGGAACGCGCGCGGGCGGGCAAACAGGCGCCATGATCGTCGCGCACGGGCGGCGAGTCAAATGGATGTCATTCGATCGATCGAGGAAAGCGATCTCGAATCACCCTGAATACGAGTGATTCCGATGAAAACGAAAACACCCGCTTTGGCCGAAGGCAACAGCCTGATTCAGCCGGGGCGGGTGATCGACGAAAGGTGCTGGGTCTTAACGCGAGTACTTGCGGCGGAATTTGTCGACGCGACCGGCCGTATCCAGCATCTTTTGCTTGCCGGTGTAGAAAGGATGGCAGGCGGAGCAGACTTCCACATGCATCTCTTCCGCCTTCGTGGAGCGGGTCGCGAAGGCGTTGCCGCAGCTGCAGACCACCTTCACGTCATGGTATTCGGGGTGGATTCCTTCTTTCATGATGGCCCTTTTGCCCGTATGGGCGTGAGAATTCTTGGTAAACGTGCAAATCTACCAGCTTGCAGCAACGCGCGCAATCATTGCGAACCGCGCGAGGTTACACCGATAGGAAGCGACCGACAAGATCGTCGAGAAAATCGCGTCCGAGCGATGTGGGCCTGATCCGCTCCGGGCCGAGACTCAGCAGGCCATCGCGGGCGGCCGCTTCCAGCGTGGCGGCGATCCGCGACCAGGGCAAGCCGGTGGTTGCCGTGAACAGCTCCGGCTCGAAGCCGTGCGTCAGACGCAGGGCATTCAGGGCGAATTCGAGGATCAGATCAGCGTCGCTCAGATCGTAGCGAATGCCGAGCGGCTGGGTTGGATCAGCCTTCAGATAGTGGTTCGGATGCGCCGGTTTTTCGGTGCGCCAGATGCGTGTGTTCACGGCACTCAGCTTGCCGTGCGCGCCAGCACCGATGCCCAGATAGTCGCCGAAGCGCCAGTAGTTGAGATTGTGCCGACACTGCCGTCCGGGACGCGCATAGGCCGACACTTCATAACGTCCGTAGCCCGCTGCCTCCAGACGCGCGGCACCTTCCAGTCCCATCTCGGCGGCCAGATCCGCTTCCGGCAGTTCAGGTGGACGCTGACCAAAGACCGTGTCCGGCTCCAGTGTGAGCTGGTAGTAGGAGACATGCTCAGGGTCCAGTTCGATCAGCGCCTCCAGATCCAGGCGCGCCATCTCCAGCGTCTGAGCGGGCAGGCCGAACATCAGATCCAGGTTGAGGTTGTCGAACCCCTGCGCGCGTGCAATCTGAACCGCCGCCCGCGCCTCTTCCGGCGTGTGAAGGCGACCGAGTCGCTTCAGATGCTCCGCCGACAGGCTCTGCACGCCGATCGAGAGCCGATTGACGCCGGCCTCGCGATAGGCGGCAAAATGGCCGGCATCGACCGTGCCTGGATTCGCTTCCAGGCTGATCTCAGCGTCCGGGAGCAATTCGACACGCGCGCGGAGGCCGTCGAGCAGACGGCGGATGGCCGGACCTGGAAACAGGCTCGGCGTACCGCCGCCGATGAAGATCGAGGCGATCGGACGACAGGCCGCCGGTTCGCGCAGCTCCAGTTCGAGATCCAGCCGCAGCCGCTCGACATAGGCATCGAACGGCGGTGCGTCGCGGCCCGGATGCGAGTTGAAGTCGCAATAGGGGCACTTGCTCACGCACCAGGGCAGATGGACATAGAGCGCCAGTGGCCGCTGTGAATGCGCTGGACACCCGGCGTCCATCGTTGAGAACGGCGGCTTCACCGTCCTTTCTTGAAGCTCTCCTGGAGCAGGGCGCCAAAGCTGCCCATGGTCTTCTCGGCCGGCTTAGCGGCGGGTTTGGCCGAGGCCGCGATGATCACGGCGGCGGAGGCATCGACCTCACGGTTCTCGTCGAGCGAGAGACTGATGCGCCGACGCTCCAGATCGACGCCGAGCACGGTCGCCGTGACCTCCTCGCCTTCTTTGAGCACTTCGCTCGGGTGCTGGACGCGCCGACCGGCACCCAACTCGCTGATGTGGACCAGTCCATCGACACCAGGTGCCAGCTCGATGAAGGCGCCGAATGGCTGCAAGCGCGCGATTCGACCCTGGACGCGCGTACCTGCCGGGAACTGTTCGATCGCGTCGAGCCAGGGATCGCGGCTCAGGGCACGGATCGAGAGCGCGATCTTCTCGCGCTTCTTGCCATCGGTCGCCGGTTCGATGCGCAGCACACTGACCTCGACCTGCTGGCCGGGCTGCAACACCTCCTTGGGGTGCTTGACGTGGCCGAAGGCGAGCTGGCTGATGTGGATCATGCCCTCCAGTCCGCCGAGATCGACGAAGGCGCCATAGTCCTTGAGCGAGGTTACGGTACCGGTGAGGACGGCGCCTTCCTTGAGCTGGGCGCGCAGTTCCTCGGCCTTGATGCGTTGCTCTTCTTCCAGCAGCGCGCGACGCGAGACCACCAGATTGGGCCGGCGTCCGCCCTCGAACTTGGTGATTCGGAAGTCGAGCTTCTGGCCGACGAACTCGGACAGATCCTCGATGAAGCGGATATCGATCTGCGAGGCCGGGCAGAAGGCGCGCACACCGGCCGCCTGGACCTCGACGCCGCCCTTGACCGCGCCCGTCACCTGACCCTGGACCGGCAGTCCCTGACGATAGGCGCGTTCGAGCTCGTCGAGACCGTGGTACTTGTGCCCGTGCTGACTGCCGAGCAGAAGCATGCCGCTCTCCTCGTCTTTGCCGGTGACATGGGTCTCAACGGTGTCGCCGACAGCGTATTTGAGCTGACCCTCAGCGTCGCGGATCGCGGCCAGATCGAGCCGGCCCTCGGACTTAGCGCCCAAATCGACGAAGGCGAATTCCTCGCCGATCGCGATCAGGGTGCCGCTGACTTTGTCACCCATGGCCGGCTCGCCTTTCTGGGCCTGTGGGTGGGTCTGGTCGAACTCATTGAGCAGGTCTTCGAAGCTTGCGGACTCGGACATGGTTGGACGAACGCCGTGGACGATGGATTAAACGGACTATTGTAGGGCGGTTTATGCAGACGGGAGCGCTTTTTCGGTACATTCGCACCAAACACCGGTTAGGCTCATCAAGATGGCCATGGTCGCAAGCCGCATCCCGGTAGTCGGACACATCTCGTGATAGCACCCACGCCGCAGGCGCCAAGACGAAATAGCCGTGCTCCGAACGATTTGGCAAGACGGCTGAGACCGGTTATCTTCGCGCGACCATGGAGACACTCGTTCGCGTCACCGATCTCAGCCGCGACTTCGGACGCCATTCGGCCCTGTCCAACGTCGATCTGTGCCTGGAGCGTGGGCAGGTACTCGGTCTGCTCGGGCCGAATGGAGCGGGCAAGACCACCTGTCTGCGCCTCCTGAGCGGGCTGCTCGCCCCGACTTCGGGCTGCATCGAGATCCAGGGTATCGATCTGGCGCGCCGTCCACTGGCCGCCAAACGCCATCTGGGCTATCTGCCCGAGCGCCCGCCGCTGCATCCCGAGCTGCGGGTCGACGAATATCTGACCCATTGCGCCCATCTCCACCGTCTGCCCCGGCGCGCCATTCCCGACGCCGTGGCCACCGCCAAACAGCGCTGCGGCCTGGAAGATCAGGGCCGGCAACTGATCGCCAAGCTCTCCAGAGGCTACCGCCAGCGGCTGGGTCTGGCCCAGGCGATTCTGCACCGCCCGTCGCTGCTGATCCTCGATGAGCCGACCGAGGGACTCGATCCCGTCCAGATGCGCGAGCTGCGCGGACTCATTCGCGAACTGGCACAGGACACCGGCATCATCCTCTCCAGCCATCTGTTGCCCGAAGTCCAGTCGGTGTGCGACCGGGTGATGATCCTGCATCAGGGACGGGTGCGGTTCGATGCCGAGACGAGCGCGGCACGTCCAACCAATCTCTGGCGGGTGCGCCTGGGCGAGGACATCGATGTCATGCACCTGAACGCACTGGCCCCGGTCGCCGGCGCGATCGCCACCGGGCCACATCAGTTCCAGGTCCATGTGCGAGACGAAGCCTCCTCGGCCGATCTGGCGCGCGCCATCCTGCAGGCGGACCTGGAATTGTTCGAGCTGATCCCTGAGCGAAGCGATCTGGAGCGGACCTTCTTCGATCTCATCGGCGCGGAGGAACAGGCATGATCGGGACCATCGCCGCGCGCGAGATCCGCAGCGGACTGGTCACGCCGCTGCTCTGGGTGCTGCTGGGCGTGGGACAGGTGGTGCTGGCCTGGATTTTTCTCCAGGTCGTCGAGAACTTCAGCGGTCTGGATGCCGAGCAACGGCTCGCCTCGCTCACCCAGGAACTCTGTCTGAACCTCTTTGGCTTTGCCGCCGTGCTTGCCATGCTCGCCGCACCACTGCTGGCGATGCGGATGCTGAGCGCGGAGTTTCGCGAGGGTGGCTATGATCTGCTCGCCGGCGCTCCGGTGCGTCTGGTCGAGATTCTGCTCGGTAAGTTCATCGGACTCGCGGTGCTGATCACCCCGCTCTGTCTGCTGCCGGCGGCCAATCTGGCGCTCCTGACCAATGTGACTTCGCTCGACCTGGGTCAGGTGGCAGCGGCCACGCTGGGACTGTGGCTGGCGGCCCTGTTCTTCGGGGCCATCGGTCTGCAAGCCTCCAGCCTCACTGACCAACCCGGCGCGGCGGTGCTGATTGCCTTTGGCGTCTTGCTGCTGTTCTCGATCATCGGGCGTGCCGAGTCGCTCACGGCTCAGACCCTTTCGCTCTTCGGTTGGCTGTCCTGGAACGAGCATCTGTTCCGGTTCCTGCTCGGCGCCGTGCGTCTCAGCGATCTGACGTATTTCGCGCTGTTCACGGGCTTCTTTCTGGCCCTGACCCACCGGCGTCTGGCCAACCGGCGGCTGCAATGAAAACGCGCGCGCAGGCGATCCAAGCCTTCATCCATCGCTTCGAGCGCGCGCTCGCCGACACGCTGTTTACACTGTTGCTGCTGAGCTGTGTCGTCGCCTCGGGCTGGCTGGTGGCACGGCACGACCAGTATTGGGACTGGACGCAGTCCGACAGCCATCAGTTGACCCTTGAGAGTCGCGTCATCCTCGAACGGCTGGAGGCGCCACTGCGCCTGACCGTCTTCGCCGACCCGTCATCGCCGCTGGCCCGAATGATCGGTCAACTGCTGGAACGTTATGTACAGGCCAACCCTGATCTGGAGATCCGCTATCTGGACCCGCGACGCTTCCCTGAGCAGGCGCGCGAGGCCGAGGTCTCACTCCAGGGTCAGATCCTGATTGAATATCGTGGCCGGCGCGAGACTCTGACTGAGATCGGCGAGCGGTCCATCTCGGCGGCCATCGCCCGTCTGACCCGCGCACGTCATGCCTGGGTGGCGGTCATCGAGGGACATGGCGAGCGAGCCATCGGTGGCGAGTACGACGCCGATCTCGGACGGCTGGGACGGGAGCTGGTCGAGCTGGGCCTGATCGCGCGCCCGCTGGATCTGGCCACGGCCAGCGTCGTTCCCGACAACACGGGACTGGTGGTGCTCAGCCAACCCCGACTGCCGCCCTTTCCAGGTGAAGTCGAGGCCCTGATCGACTTTCTCGATCGTGGCGGCCATCTGCTGTGGCTGATGGACCCAGGTCCGCCGAGCGGTCTCGAACCCCTCTTGGAGCATCTGGGCCTCACCCCCCTGCCCGGCCAGATGGTCGATCCTGATGCCGCGTCTCTCGGGCTGGGGACGCCTGCTGTCGCCCTGATCGCCGACTATCCGCAACATCCATTGACCAAAGGATTAGTGGCGCCAGCACTGCTGCCCGGCGCTCTGGGTTTCGAGACTCAGGTTGCACCCGGCTGGATGCTGTCGACCTATCTGAGCAGCGGCACCGAGAGCTGGAATGAGACCGGCACGCTTGCTGGTCCGCTCACGCGCGACGAGGTGGTCGGCGAGCGCGCCGGCCCGCTGCCGGTGGTGCTGGCGCTGGCGCGCACACTGCCCGAGAGTGAGCGTGAGCAGCGTCTGGTGGTGGTGGGCGACGGCGATTTTCTGTCCAATGCGCATCTCAACCGCCAGGGCAATCGGGCACTCGGTCTGGCGCTGTTGCGCTGGTTGAGCGAGGGCGAGGATCTGCCGGAACTCCCGCCGCTACCCACCGTCGCCGAACCGCTGGAGCTGGACGCAACGCAGCGGACCCTGATCGGCCTGGGCGCGGTGGGGCTGCTGCCGGGCCTATTCCTGATCGGCGGTTTGGCGATGCGCTGGTCTCGCTGGAGAGGACGATGAGCGGACGCTGGCTGATCAATGGGCTACTGCTGGTCGTACTGGCCGTGCTCGTCGTCGCGATCCGCGCCGAACTCGAACGCACGCGCTTCGTTCCGACACTGACTGACCTGGCTGTCGCCGATCTCTATCGCGTCGAGATCGCGCGCACAGGTGAGCCGACCATCACACTGATCCAGACCGCCATCGGCTGGCGCCTGGAGACGCCCTTTCAGGTCGATGCCGACAATGGCCGTGTCACCCAACTGCTCGGTCTGCTGGAAGCGCCGGTCGAACGCAGCTTTCCAGCGCAGAGCGTCGATTTGCGCGAGCTTGGACTGTCACCGGTCAGACTCAGACTGGCACTGGATGCGCGCGAACTCCAGTTCGGCGTAACCGACCCCATCGGTCAGACGCGCTATGTCGCCAGCGAGGGACTGGTGCATCTGATCCAGGATCGCTTTTACCATCTGCTGATCGCACCACCCATCGACTATGTCTCGCCGCAACTGGTGCCGCGTGGATTCGGTCCAGTCTTCGGACGGCTGGGCGGCGTACCACTGACGCCCGAAACGCTGAACGACCTGATGGGACTGCACGCCGAGCGCGTCGAGGTGCTAGCCGAGACACCGAGCGGCGCGCCGGTCGCGCTCAAGTCCGATGACGGAACCACGCTGCGCTTTCTGGTCTCGGAAGACCGGCGCCGTTGGGCACGGCTCGATCAGCGTCTGCTCTATGTCCTGACCGATGCCCCCGAACTGACGCTCGATCCGAACGCTGTCGATCCCACGCCGCCGGAACCGCAACCGCTATCCCCCAGGCCGGCGTTGTTCGACGAATTGCCCGAGTCGGTACCAAGCCCGGATACACCTCCCGACGCACCAATGGCGTCCGATCCATTTGCTCAGCCTGCGCAACTGGACGATTCCATGACGCAAGCTCCCGAGCCCATCGTACCGAGTGACGGGCAGCCAGGCGAACCGACCGTAGTCCGTCTGAGCCCGGACGGTCGGGCCGTGCCCGTCGAGATTCCCGAGGCTGAACCCGCGGCGCCGGAGTTTTCGCTGCCGGGCGAGCCATACAAGGCCGCGCCCAGCGGTTTTGGTCAGGATCCCTTCGCCCCTGATCCGTCGATGTAGGTGTTGCGTCCCTGAGCGAACGGGCCGAATCACGCTCAGCCTTTTTTAAACCTCGACTAGGCCGGGATGCGTAATTTCTCTTCCTCTGGATCGAGCGTAGTTTTGGTCCAGAGTCGGTCAGCGATGGCGAAGGGATCGGCATTGATGGTGTGAACAAAGTGGTTGACCCGTTGAACCAATTCCTCGGCCGTGGCGTGACAATGATGGTAGGTGACCTCCTCGCGTAACCATCGCCACAGCGCTTCCACCGGCATGAAGTCTGGGCTATAGGCGGGCAACGGTTGGAGGGTGATCGACAGCTCCTGAGCGAGCTCGCGCACGGCCCCGGCGCGATGATAGGAGGCGCCATC
>NZ_WNKT01000037.1 GCF_009720725.1 Allochromatium palmeri | reverse complement strand
GTTGCGATTCAGTGCCTCAAGCAACTCTTTATCGCTTTGGGCGTACGTTGGCATGGCAGGAGCCTCACAAGACAGTTACATGGAGCCTACAGTTTAGCCAACGCATCAGTTATGGTCGCACCCGCCCTTGGCTCGCGTGTTCGTCCAGCGAACCTTGTTCGATCGGGGCCTTTGCGACTACACTAGCCAAAACGCGAAAAAATCGCGTTATTTCTTGAAATATTGCAGATTTTCGATAATGCGTGACTACAAATTCAAACGCAGCGAATGGACCCCGCGTCGCAAGCGTCGATTCGGCCTGGGGACATTTTTGCGAATCCTGGCCCTACTGGCGGTGGCTGGAGCTGGTTACGCCATCTTCGACTATTTCGCCAATCGGCCGAATCACCCCAAGCAGGGCACGAACGCATCCTCACACATCATCCCACTCCAACTCCCCCCTCAACCCAACTGAGGGAGGACTGGGTGAAGGGCGTCGTTGGGCGCCTTCGTGAGGCTTCGCTCCTCAGAGCGTGTCGCCTCGATCAAGCCGAGAACGAGGAGCCACACCCACAGGTGGTGGTCGCGTTCGGGTTACGAATGACGAACTGTGCGCCCTGCAGCCCTTCCGTATAGTCGATCTCAGCGCCCATCAGATATTGCAGACTCATCGGGTCGACGAGCAGCTTGACACCATCGGTCTCGACTTCGGTATCTCCGTCCTGCACGTCCTCATCGAAGGTGAAACCGTACTGGAATCCAGAGCAACCACCGCCCTGGATATAGACGCGTAACATGAGTCCGGGATTGCCCTCACCGCGAATGAGTTCGGCCACTTTAGACGCAGCGGACGCAGTAAAGACAAGTGGTGCTTCGAGATCGGCTTCGACGTTCATCGGTTTCTCCGCAAGAACCCAGCCCGTTCGGGTCGGGTCAAAGACAGGACCGGGCATGCAGTGATGCTGACGCCCGGTAGCGACTGAATCCTGGTTTCCTGGGCCTCGAATCTAACCAAGGCTGAAACTGCTTAGGAATGAGACATGTGTCTGCCGCAGACGATGTTCAAGCAGACGAGACGATGGGATGATCGTTTGAGCCGACTCAAGGCAGCATGGCCAGAGCTTCCAGACCGAGCGTCTCATCGAGTCCAAACATGAGGTTCATGTTCTGCACCGCCTGCCCGGCCGCGCCCTTGACCAGATTGTCGATCACCGACTGCACGATGACGACCTCGCCCTGACACGCGACGGCGATGCGGCAGTCATTGGAGCCGCGCACCGAGCGGGTGTCCGGGCTGCCGCTGGTCATGAAGTCGACAAAGGGCTCGTCGGCATACCGCGACTGGTACAGGGAGGCGAGATCCAGACTGTCATCAGTCAGGCGCGCATAGAGCGTGGCCTCGATGCCGCGGATCATGGGCACCAGATGCGGAACGAAGGTCAGGCTGATGTCCAGTCCAGCGAAAGTTTGGAGATTCTGAGTGATCTCGGGCAGATGTCGATGCCCGCTGACCGAATAGGCTTTGAAGCTCTCGCCGACCTCGGCCATCAGCAGACTGGTCTCCGCCTTGCGGCCCGCGCCGCTCACACCCGACTTGGCATCGGCGATCAGCCAGGACGGATCGATCGCGCGCTGTTCGAGCAGGGGCAAAAAGCCCAGAGTCACGGCAGTTGGATAACAGCCCGGGTTGGCGA
Source organism: Allochromatium palmeri (assembly GCF_009720725.1). GTDB lineage: Bacteria > Pseudomonadota > Gammaproteobacteria > Chromatiales > Chromatiaceae > Thermochromatium > Thermochromatium palmeri. The sequence goes on along the minus strand of NZ_WNKT01000037.1, from coordinate 36,078 downwards.
TGAGACGCGCCGCACGAATGGCATCGCGATTGATTTCGGGCAGACCGTAGACGGCCTCAGCGAGCAGCTCCGGGCAGTGATGCGGCATCCCGTACCAGCGCTCCCAGAGCGCGGGATCCTTCAAGCGGAAATCGGCGGCCAGATCGATGACGCGCGTGCCGCGTTCGAGCAGCTCGGGTACGGATTTCATCGCCGTGCCATTGGGCGTGGCGAAGAAGACCAGATCGCACTCAGCCAGGGCGCCGGTATCCGGCTCGCTGAAACAAAGATCGAGATGACCGCGCAGATGCGTGAACATCTCGGCCACCGGCACGCCCGACTCGCTTCGCGAGGTGATGACGGCGAGCGTGGCCTGGGGATGACGCGCCAGTAGACGCAGCAGCTCGGCCCCGGTATAGCCCGTACCGCCGACGATTCCGACTCGGATCATGCTTGATGGACTCCAGCGTCGATCAGGAGCAGCCGCCGCCTGAGGACGAGCCGCAGCTGCCGCAGCCGCCGCCCATCTGGGGCAGGTTGTTGAAGATGAAGGTGGCGTTGCCGTCGCCCTGATCAACGAAATCGATCTCCACACCGCGCAGATATTCGAGCGTGCCATCGTCGACGACGACTTTGAAGCCGTTGAAGGCCAGCACGCCGTCGTCTTCGTTGATGACGTCGGTGAAGGTCATGCCAAAACTGACACCGCTACAGCCACCGGCGGTGGCGAAGACGCGCACACCCTGCACGCTGTCGTCGATCTGTTGGAACAGGTCGCTCATCTTGGTCTGAGCCGGCTCGGTCAGTGTCAGGTCCGCTTCGGTGATCGCCAGGGACATGGGAGGAATCCTCTCAAAAATACGTGAGATACACGCGAAAAATCAGCGCGGGAGCGTAGCAGAAAGCCGACCGCGAATGCCAGCGTAAAATGCACGGTATTAGAGATCGAGCTGTGACTGCGCCCTGAGCCTAGCCAGGTGGCGTTCGGCATCGACCAGATGCTGCCCCCAATGCTGCCTGTAGCCCAGCGCCCAGACCGCCATTGCAGTGTTAGGGTCCAGCTCGAACAGCGTCAGACCATGCTTGAGCTCGCAATAGATGTCGGTGAGATCGTCGGCGAGGCTGCCGGTCATGGCGGCCATGCCTTCGGCCACAGAGTCGAATTCGAGCCAGTAGGCGTCGCGATCGGCCAGCAGGGCGCGCAATTGGCTGAAGAGTTCGAAACGCGCGTCCAGATCGACTGGCTCTGGCCGATCACCGGGAGGCGGCTCGGCGGCGACAAGCGAGCTGACGCCGGCGTGCAACCTCGGCAGTAACTCGGCGATCCGCGCGAGCCAGACACCGCGATGTGTCGGGTGTGTCTCGATGAGTTCACAGTAACGCCTGGCGAGTCTGGCCAATTCACGATTGAAGCCAGTCTCCAGAACCCGAGTGGGAGATGTGATGGCGTCCATGCCAAGGAGTGTAGTCGAGAAAAAATGACTTGGCCGGATCGGCGTCTACGGCGTGGCCTTCCATGGCCTCGAATCATCATCGAGGCTGCATCGGCTCAGAGCATAACCATCTCGAAATCATCCTTGCCGACGCCGCATTCAGGGCACTTCCAGTCGGCGGGGACATCTTCCCATTTAGTGCCGGGCGCGATACCGTCATCCGGCCAACCCTGGGCTTCGTCGTAGATCAGCCCGCAAACGAGACATTGATAGGTATTCATGTACGGTTATAGCTCTCTGAGCCTGAGTAAATTCGGCGCCTGCCCGACGCATGCACTGGCGAAGCGCCCGATGACCTGGCCGACAGAATCGGGGCATGGTCGAGCAGTTCAAGCCACGGCTGGTGCCTGGGGTACGCCATGATGGATATCCAACGCCCCGATCGGCCGCTCGTGCTCTGTGTGGGCGGGCACGATCCGAGCGGCGGGGCCGGCATCCTCGCCGATGCCGAGGCGGTGCAGGCCGCGCGCGCCTTTCCGCTGACCGTGATCACGGCACTGACCGAGCAGGATACCTGTGGGCTGGCTCGAATCCATCCGCAACCCGCCGAGCAGATCGAGGCGCATTGCCAACGTCTGATGAACGACAGTCCGCCTGATGCACTCAAGATCGGTCTGATTGGTGGCGCCGACATCGCCCGAATGCTGGCACGACTCATCGACGAACGTCCACGGACTCCAGTCGTTCTGGATACCGTGCTGGCGACAGGGGCGGGTCAGTCAGTCGCCGACAGCGCCCTGCTCGAAGAACTGCGCGGCGCGCTCGTTCCGCGTTGCACGCTAGTCACGCCGAATCTGCCCGAAGCGCGCGCCCTGACCGGTGCCAGCGCGCCGGAGGACTGTGCCGAGCGTCTACTCGGCGCTGGCGCGCCCTGGGTGCTGATCACGGGCACCCATGACGCGACCGAGGCCGTCACCAACCGGCTCTTTGGTGCAGATGGCGAACGCCATGCCTGGGACTGGCCGCGTCTGCCCGGTGAGTACCACGGTTCAGGCTGCACCCTGGCCAGCGCCATCGCCGCACGCTTGGCGCATGGGATGACGCTGGTGCAGGCCGTCGAGTCGGCTCAGAGCTATACCTGGAAGACGCTCGAACGGGCCTTGCGCACGGGGCGCTGCCAACTGACGCCCAATCGGCTCCATGATTAGGGCATTGAACAGCGATATTTGGAGATCATGCCGATGAGTTCCGTCGTTGAACTATATGAAGCACTGAGCACTGCCCCCGATGATCGCACCCGAGCACGGGTGATCGCCGAGGCGTTCGAGCGGCTGGAGGATCGCTATCCGCATCTGCCCGAACTGGCCACGCAGGGGCATGTGCGCGAGTCCGAGCTGCGGTTGCAAAAAGAGATCGAGCAGGTGCAGGCGAATCTCAAACTCGAGATCGAGCAGCTACGCTCCGAACTTAAGCGCGACATCGAGCAGCTCCGCTCCGAACTCAAACTCGATATCGCGCAGGTCAAGATCGATCTGCTGAAATGGCTCGTCCCCCTGATGTTCGCTCAGGTCGCCGCGATCGCCGCACTCGTGAAGTTATTGTGACCGAAACAGCATGACCAAAACTTCGTTCCAGGGACTCTACGCCATCACGCCCGATGCACCGCTGCCGATCGCGACGCTCGTCGATCAGGTCGGCGCGGCTATCGCCGGCGGGGCGCGTGTGATCCAGTATCGCGACAAGATCCATACGCTAGACGAGCGCCGCCGGCGCGCTGCGGCCCTGCTCGCCTTCTGCCGTACAGCCAGCGTGCCGCTCATCATCAACGACGAACTCGATCTGGCGGTCGAGCTGGGCGCCGACGGCGTGCATCTCGGCCGCGACGATCCGGACCCGCGCGCCGCACGCGAACGGCTCGGTGAAACCGCCATCATCGGCGTCTCCTGCTACGACCAGCTCGCGCTGGCGGCAGCCGCTGCAGCCGCCGGCGCCAGCTATGTCGCCTTCGGCAGCTTCTTCGCGTCGACGACCAAACCCAAGGCCGTGCGCCCTGATCCCGGCCTGCTGACCGAAGCCCGCCGCCGGATCGCGTTGCCATTGGTTGCGATCGGCGGCATCACGCCACACAATGGCGGGCCTTTGATCGCGGCGGGGGCCGACATGCTCGCGGTCGTCACGGGTGTCTTCGCCCAACCCGACATCACCGCCGCCGCCCGTGCCTATACCAACCTGTTTCCGAAGGAGACCCATTGAGATGAGCCGATCCCACGACCTTTTCGCCGCCGCACAGCGTCACATCCCTGGCGGCGTCAACTCGCCGGTGCGGGCGTTCCGCGGAGTGGGCGGCGACCCGGTGTTCTTCGAGAGCGCCGCCGGTCCCTATGCCTTCGATGCCGACGGCCAGCGTTATATCGACTATGTCGGCTCCTGGGGTCCGATGATCCTCGGTCATGCCCACCCCGAAGTGCTGGCCGCTGTGCGCGAGCGGCTCGACAAGGGGCTGTCGTTCGGCGCGCCGACCGAACTCGAAACCGTCATGGCCGACAAGGTCTGCGAACTGGTGCCGAGCATGGACATGGTGCGCATGGTCAGCTCGGGCACCGAGGCGACCATGAGCGCGCTGCGTCTGGCGCGCGGCTATACCGGGCGCGACAAGATCGTCAAGTTCGAGGGCTGCTACCATGGGCACGCCGACTCGCTGCTGGTCAAGGCCGGCTCCGGCGCGCTGACGTTCGGTGAGCCCAGCTCGCCCGGCGTGCCGGCGGCGCTGGCTGAACTCACCATCACCCTGCGCTACAACGATATCGATCAGGTGCGCGAGACCTTCGCTGAGATCGGCTCCGAGATCGCCTGCATCATCGTCGAGCCGGTCGCCGGCAACATGAACTGCATCCCGCCGGTGCCGGGCTTCCTGGAAGGTCTGCGCGAGGTCTGCGACCAGTACGGCGCGGTGCTGATCTTCGACGAGGTCATGACCGGCTTCCGCGTCGCGCTCGGCGGTGCTCAGGCACACTACGGCATCAAGCCCGACCTGACCGCGCTCGGCAAGGTCATCGGCGGCGGCATGCCGGTCGGCGCCTTCGGCGGCAAGCAGGAAATCATGTCGCGTCTGTCGCCGCTCGGTCCGGTCTATCAGGCTGGCACGCTGTCCGGTAATCCCATTGCCATGGCCGCCGGTCTCAAGACCCTGGAGCTGATCTCAGCGCCCGGTTTCTACGACCAGCTCGCCGCCAAGGTCACGACCCTGATGACGGGTCTCAAGGAGCGTGCAGCGGCGGCAGGCATACCGCTGACCACCAACCAGGCCGGCGGCATGTTCGGGATCTTCTTCACCGATCAGCAGGTGACGAACTACGAGCAGGCCACCGGCTGCAATCAGGAGCAGTTCAAAGCCTTCTTCCACGGCATGCTGGAGCGCGGTGTCTATCTGGCACCCTCGGCGTTCGAGGCAGGCTTCGTCTCCATCATGCACACGGATGAGCATATCCAAGCGACGCTCGACGCAGCGGCCGAGACCTTCGCGGCCATCGCCGCAGACTGACTGGAGCGCTGAGAACCGTTCGGTCAAGTACTATCCCAAAGGTGTCCCTTGGGATAGTCATGTCCCAGGGGTCACCCATCACCTGTTGTGCCACCATCGGAGAACGACAAATGGGCTACCAAACCCTCTACGACCGCTCGATGCAGGATCCATCGGCCTTCTGGGCCGAGGCGGCCGAGCTGATCGACTGGGATCGACCCTGGGACCGGGTGCTGGACGATTCCAATCCACCCTTTTACCGCTGGTTCCAGGGCGGCCAGCTCAATACCTGTTACAACGCTGTCGACCGCCATGTGAAGGCCGGACGCGGCGATCAGGCGGCGATCATCCACGACAGTCCGGTCACGGACTCGAAGACCATCATCACCTATGCCGAGTTGCAGGATCAGGTCGCACGCTTCGCCGGGGTGCTGAAGTCGCTCGGTGTGGCCAAGGGCGATCGGGTCATCATCTACATGCCGATGGTGCCCGAGGCACTGGTGGCCATGCTCGGCTGTGCGCGCATCGGCGCCATCCATTCGGTAGTCTTCGGCGGTTTCTCGGCGCATGAATTGGCCACCCGCATCGACGACGCCAAGCCCAAGGTCATGGTCGCCGGCTCGTGCGGCATCGAGACCAACCGCATCGTTCACTACAAACCCCTGCTGGATTCGGCCATCGATCAGGCCGCGCACAAACCGGCGCACTGCGTCATTCTGCAACGTCCGCAGGAGCTGGGCGTGCTGATCGAGGGGCGCGACCTGAGCTGGTCGGAGGCCATAGCCGACGCCGAACCCGCCGACTGCGTCCCGGTCGAGGCGACCGATCCGCTCTATATCCTCTACACCTCGGGCACCACGGGCCAGCCCAAGGGTGTGGTGCGCGACAATGGCGGTCACGCGGTCGCCATGGCCTGGAGCATGCGCCATGTCTACAATGTCGAGCCGGGCGAGGTCTTCTGGGCCGCTTCGGACGTCGGCTGGGTAGTCGGACATTCCTATATCGTCTATGCACCGCTGCTGATGGGCTGCACCACTATCGTCTACGAGGGCAAGCCGGTCGGTACCCCGGATGCCGGTGCGTTCTGGCGTGTGATCCAGGACCATCAGGTCTCGGTGCTCTTCACCGCGCCCACCGCCTTCCGCGCCATCAAGCGCGAAGATCCCAAGGCCGAACATCTCAAGCACTATGATCTCAGTTGCTTGCGCGCGCTCTTTCTGGCCGGCGAGCGCTGCGACCCGGACACGCTCGAATGGGCGCAACGCACGCTCGGCGTACCCGTGATTGATCACTGGTGGCAGACTGAGACCGGCTGGGCCATCGCCGCCAACTGTCTGGGCATCGAGCCGCTGCCGGTCAAGCCCGGCTCGCCGACCCGCGCTGTGCCCGGCTACGACGTGCGCGTGCTCGACGACGCCGGCGAGCCGGTCCAGCCGGGCGACATCGGGCGCATCCTGATCAAGCTGCCGATGCCGCCCGGTTGTCTGCAAACGCTCTGGGGCAATGACGCGCGTTTCGTGCAGTCCTATCTCTCCACCCAGCCCGGCTACTATCTGACCGGGGATGCGGGTTACATGGACGAGGACGGCTACATCTTCGTCATGAGCCGGATCGACGACATCATCAATGTCGCCGGGCATCGGCTGTCGACGGGCGGCATGGAAGCGGTGCTGGCCTCACATCCGGATGTGGCCGAGTGCGCCGTCATCGGGGCGGCGGATCAACTCAAGGGCGAGCTGCCGCTGGGTCTGGTGGTACTCAAGTCGGGTGTCGATCGCGACAAGAAGACGCTGATCAAGGAGCTGGTCGATCTGGTGCGCGATCAGATCGGCCCGGTGGCGGCCTTCAAGACGGTGGCCGTCGTCGAGCGTCTGCCTAAGACCCGCTCAGGCAAGATCCTGCGCGGGACCATGAAGGCCATCGCCGACGGCAAGGATTACAACCTGCCGGCCACCATCGACGATCCAGCCATCCTCGCCGAAATCCAGGCGGTCCTGGAAAGCATCGGCTACGCCAAGCATTAAGGCCGATCGGCCATGAGTGCGGTCTTAGCGGCGCGGTCTGAAACCGTGCCGCTAAGATCCAAGCGAGCGGCCGCTTAGAACGCCTCTCCAGGCACACGCACCCAACCTTCCATGATCACCCGCGCGCTGCGGCTCATGATGGCCTTGGTCACGGTCCAGTTGCCATCGACCTGTTTGGCCTCCGCACCGACCCGTAACGTACCCGAGGGATGACCGAACCGCACAGCCGTGCGCTCGCCACCGCCAGCGGCGAGATTGACGAGCGTTCCAGGGATCGCCGCCGCCGTACCGATGGCTACCGCCGCCGTGCCCATCATGGCGTGATGCAGCTTGCCCATCGAAAGCGCACGCACGCACAGATCGATCTCGCTGGCCGCGACCGGCTTGCCGCTGGAGGCGACATAGTCGGCAGGCAGAGCGACGAAGGCGACCTTGGGCGTGTGCTGACGGGTTGCCGCCTCGCTGACGTCCTTGATCAGCCCCATGCGTAGCGCGCCCTGGGCGCGGATGGTCTCGAACATAGCCAGCGCCTTAGGATCGCCGTTGATGGCCTCCTGTAACTCGGTGCCGGTGTAGCCGATCGCCTCGGCATTAACGAACACGGTCGGGATGCCGGCATTGATCAGGGTCGCCTTGAGCGTGCCCAGGCCCGGCACGTCGAGATCATCGACCAGATGGCCGGTCGGAAACATCGACCCGCCGCCCTCCCCGTCGCCTTCGTCGGCCGGATCAAGGAATTCGAGCTGGATCTCAGCGGCCGGGAAGGTCACTCCGTCGAGTTCGAAATCACCCGTCTCCTGCACCGCACCAGCGGTGATCGGCACCTGGGCGACGATGGTCTTGCCGATGTTGGCCTGCCAGATGCGCACCGTGCAAATCCCATTCTCGGGGACGCGCTCGGGATCGATCAGGCCATGGCTGATGGCGAAAGGGCCGACAGCCGCGGAGAGGTTGCCGCAGTTGCCGCTCCAGTCGACGAAGGGCGTGTCGATCGAGACCTGCCCGAACAGATAGTCGACGTCATGACCGGGCCGGGTGCTCTTGGACAGGATGACGGTCTTGCTGGTGCTGGAGGTCGCCCCACCCATACCGTCGATCTGCTTGCCGTAGGGATCGGGGCTGCCGATGACGCGCCGTAGCAGCGCATCGCGCGCCGCGCCCGGCACCTGGCAGGACTCGGGCAGGTCGTGCAACCGGAAGAAGACACCCTTGCTGGTCCCGCCGCGCATGTAGGTAGCGGGAATCTTGATTTGGGGTACCTGACTCATGACGGCCGATTCCCCTCCAGGAAGTCCTGGGCGAAGCGTTGCAACACGCCGCCGGCCTCGTAGATCGAGACCTCCTCGGCGGTGTCGAGCCGACAGGTTACGGGCACCTCGACGCGCTCGCCGTTCTTGCGCTGGATGACCAGGGTCAGATCAGCGCGTGGTTGACGCGCGCCAATGACGTCATAGGTCTCAGTGCCGTCGATGCCGAGCGTTTTGCGGTTCACGCCCGGCTTGAACTGCAAGGGCAGCACACCCATGCCGATCAGGTTGGTGCGATGAATGCGCTCGAAGCCCTCAGCAACGATGGCCTCCACGCCCGCCAGACGCACGCCCTTGGCCGCCCAGTCGCGCGAGGAGCCCTGACCATAGTCGGCACCGGCGATGATGATGAGCGGCTGCCGGCGCTCCATGTAGGTCTCGATCGCCTCCCACATGCGCATGACCGTGCCGTCCGGCTCGACCCGCGCCAACGAGCCCTGCTTGACCTGTCCATCGACCACAGCCATCTCGTTGATGAGCTTGGGATTGGCGAAGGTGGCACGCTGAGCGGTCAGGTGGTCGCCGCGATGGGTCGCATAGGAGTTGAAGTCTTCCTCGGGCAGTCCCATGCGCGCCAGATATTCGCCGGCGGCACTCTCCAGCAGGATGGCGTTGGACGGCGACAGATGATCGGTGGTGATGTTGTCCGGCAGCACGGCCAGCGGACGCATGCCCTTGAGCGTCCGCTCACCGGCCAGCGCGCCTTCCCAGTAGGGCGGACGGCGGATGTAGGTGCTCTGCGGACGCCAGTCGTAGAGCGGGCTGACCCGCTCGCCACTCGCGGCGGAGACGGCAAACATCGGCTCATAGACCTGACGGAACTGCTCCGGCTTGACACTGGCAGCGACGACGGCGTCGATCTCCTCGTCGGTCGGCCAGATGTCCTTCAACCGGATCTCACGGCCATCGACGACAGCAAGCACATCCTTCTCGATGTCGAAACGGATGGTGCCGGCGATGGCATAGGCCACGACCAGCGGCGGCGAGGCCAGGAACGCCTGCTTGGCATAGGGATGGATACGGCCATCGAAGTTGCGATTGCCCGAGAGCACGGCGGTCGCATAAAGATCGCGGTCGATGATCTCCTGCTGGATTTTTGGATCCAGGGCGCCGGACATGCCGTTGCAGGTGGTGCAGGCGAAACCGACGATGCCAAAGCCAAGCTGTTCCAGCTCCGACAGTAGCCCGGCCTGCTCCAGATACATGGGCACGGTCTTGGAGCCGGGCGCGAGCGAACTCTTGACCCAGGGCTTGCGCGTCAGACCGAGCCGATTGGCGTTGCGCGCCAGCAACGCCGCCGCGATGACGTTGCGCGGGTTGCTAGTGTTGGTGCAGCTGGTGATGGCGGCGATGATGACCGCGCCATCCGGCATCTGGCCGGACACCTCCTCCCAGGAACCGGCGATGCCCTTGGCGGCAAGATCAGCAGTGGCCACACGCGCATGCGGATTGGAGGGACCGGCGAGGTTGCGGACCACGCTCGACAGGTCAAAGCTCAGGGTGCGCTCGTACTGGGCGTTCTTCAGACTCTCGGCCCAGAGTCCGGTCTGCTTCGCATAGGTCTCGACCAGCTTGACCTGCGCGTCGTCGCGGCCGGTGAGCCGAAGGTAGTCGATGGTCTGACCGTCGATGTGGAAGAGCGCGGCGGTGGCACCGTACTCGGGGCACATGTTGGAGATACTGGCACGGTCGCCGATGGTCAGTGCCGCTGCACCCTCGCCATGGAATTCGAGATAGGCGCCGACGACCTTCTCCTTACGCAGGAACTCGGTCAGGGCCAGCACCACGTCGGTGGCGGTGATGCCCGGCTGCGGCCGGCCTGTCAGCTCGACGCCGATGATCTCAGGCAGTCGCATCCAGGAGGCACGGCCCAGCATCACGTTCTCAGCTTCCAGTCCGCCGACGCCGATGGCAATCACACCCAGCGCGTCGACATGCGGGGTATGGCTGTCGGTGCCGACCAGGGTATCCGGAAACGCCACGCCGTCCCGAGCCTGGATCACCGGACTCATCCGCTCCAGATTGATCTGGTGCATGATGCCGTTGCCGGCTGGAATCACGTCGACATTGTCGAAAGCGAGCTTGGTCCACTCGATGAAGTGGAAGCGATCCTCGTTGCGCCGATCTTCGATGGCGCGGTTCTTGGCGAAGGCGTCCGGATCGTCGCCGCCGCACTCGACCGCCAGCGAGTGGTCGACGATGAGCTGCACCGGTACCACGGGGTTGACTTTGGCCGGATCGCCGCCTTGATCGGCGATGGCATCGCGCAGACCAGCCAGATCGACCAGCGCGGTCTGACCCAGGATGTCGTGACAGACCACGCGCGCCGGAAACCAGGGAAAATCGCGTTCGCGCTGGCGCTCGACGATCTGCCGGAGCGAATCGTCCAGGATCGCTGTGTCACAGCGCCGGACCAGGTTTTCGGCCAGAACACGCGCGGTATAGGGAAGGCTGTCATAGGCGCCGGGCGCGATCGTCTCGATCGCGGCGCGGGCGTCGAAGTAGTCCAGATTGGTTCCAGGTAGGGGTTTGCGATTGGTGGTATTCATCGATGCTCTAATTCTTTGATTTCAAATAGCCAGCCCGCTCCAAACAAGCCGACTGCGACGGCGACTGAATCCAGCGGCACGCGCCACGGGCGGCATTTGTTATGACAAGATGCGGCTTGGTCGTGGCTCAATCGTGTTTTTCAGGGATATGCACCAGCTTGATGAAGCGGGCCTGGAGACCGCGTGCCCAGGCCGGCTGCGGCCAATTCCAACCGATCACGACTCCGATCGCGATGCCAATCAATATCTGAACCATGTGCGTTTCCTCTTGTTTGGCGTTGAAGGCGAGCGCGCTGTCCGAGCAGACACCGGACACCCGATTATCCCATAGCGTCCAGGCACGCCTTAATACAATAAAATCAATTCTTTAAGTTAGGCGCTTGAACACTGATCACATCTGATCTTCGATCTGCTCTTCAAGACGAAAGCCGAAAATTTCGAGCATGATGCCAGTGATGGCTCCACCGAGCACCCCGCCCAGCAAGCCTGGCGGGATATCATTCAGGACATGCGTGATCACTTCCTGAGTCCGCATGTCCAGCACGGTGGTCGTGGTGTTACCCAGGATCCAGATGCTCCCGGCCACGACGGCCGCGATCAGACCGGCCACCAGCGGCGCGGAAACCACACCGGGCAGCCAGGCGACACCGAGCTTGACCAGCCAGTGCTCGAAGATCTCAAAGAAGACCCCGGCCAGCGCAACCACGCCAGCAGCCAGCACGAACACACTGACAGGCTCATCCAGAAACCACAACAGCAGGCTCAACACGCCGCCCGCCAAAGATCCGGAGATCAGGCCGGTGAGTGTCTCGGCCAGCGGGCGGCTGCTACCTGTTACCATCCAGGAGTAGAAGGCTCCGGCCACCACGCCCGCTCCGGCGGCGAGACTGGCGATCATCAACAAGTCGATATCCTGTCCGATAACGACCAAATAGCCGATCGAGGCCAGAACACCGGCCATGGAGCCTACCAACGCGACCGGCATCGCGCTATAAAAGGCCGTGGTCGTCATGGACGCGGCGGCGGTGGCGACGATCAGCGGCAGCCATCCCGTCAGACCCAGTACCAGCAGGATCTGATGCAGACCGGCAAAGAGCGCGCCGAAGAGTGCTCCAGCAAATCCCCACACCAGAAGCGCCAGAATGATCGCGGTAAAACGGTCCTTGGATTGCATGATTGAATACCCGGCGATGTTGAACGGCACTCCGACTCGATGGAACCCTTGTTATCCGGCTCCCCCACGAACGATGGACCAGGGCGCGCGTCACGCGATCGAGTCTATAACGCGCGCCAAGCGAGTATCACCGCTCGTCATGACCTACACTAACCTCTTCCATGGTTTCGGACATTTCGGACATTGATGCGCCGCATGTATCAGTCCCCACTCAACGGCAGTAAACGCAAGATCGATGGCGTCATGCGCGTCTACTATGACGGCTATTGGATCAAATATTATGAACCGCCACCCGACAGTTTCGAGGTTCGGCGCCAGCTCATACAGGCGCTCACGCGACGCCTCTTCAATCATGTCGAGCACGGCATCAACATCCCCGGCTCGCGGCTCAAGGAAGCGCGCGCCGCCTATGAGGCTGAGACCGACACCGAACGCAAGCGCGTCAATGGGGCCATGCTGGCCGGGGCGCTCTTCAACCGCGCCGCCGATATTTTCCACAGTCTAGTGGATCTGCAAACGGCCGGGGTCGAGATCCCACCGGATCACACCCTGATGCGCGAGTGCGGGCACTGTCTGATCGAGGCGCTCGAACTCGGCAAAATGGTTCGCCATCGCGGCGGCGACGAAGGCATCGACGAACTCTGGGGCGAGCCGTTCAAGGCGTTCTCCATGCCCATCGAAGCGTTCTATTCGAGCCGCTATCTCAAGATCGCCATGACCATGCACGACATCGACCGCATCACGGCGGCCATGAAGGACACCTTCGCCGGCAGCCGTCAGATCATTGGTCTGGATGTACGGCTCGATGAGCTCAATGTCACGGCCAAGCGCAAGTGCGAGATCCTGCGCACCGACCCGGAGGTCTTCGATGTCTGGCCGACCTATGTCGTCGCCAGTGACCGTGTGCGCAACCACGATCCACTCATTCCCGCCATGTACGAAGCCGTCGACGTGCGCGAGGCGGTTGAGGGCACGCGACTGCTGCGCGACGGAACCGATCTGATCAGCTTCATCGTGCGCGCGCGCGTGCCCATGCCCAAGAGCACCCGTGAATACATCGACCGTTGCCAGCAATTCAGACGCGCCTATATCGAACCGCGTCTGAACGGCGCCCGACCAACGCCAGACGCGTATCAGGGTTAAGTCACGGGTCTACGCCGCAGGCCGCCCTTAAGCGCCCGCCTGGAGCAGGCGCTCGACGATGTGGAATCCGGCCACATAGGTGCCGATCCCGGCCCCCAGACTGCTCAAGACGAAGACGACCAGCACGCGCGAGACCCGATTGCGCCACCAGCCGGTCCAGGTGGACACGTCGGCGCGCAACCGGCTGAAGTCGCCCACACTGGGCTTGCGCAGATAGAGTTCGACAGCGCCCGTGATCATGCCGGCCCCGATGGCCGGGTTGAGTGTGGTCAGGGGCGCGGCGAGAAAGGCCGAGAGAATGGTGAGTGGATGTCCGGCCGCGAGCAGCGTGCCGAGCGCCGAGAGGCCACCCGTGATCAGCACCCAGCCGATCAAGAGATCCAGGCCCAATTCGGGACTTACCGCGAACCCATAGCCGAAGCCGGCCAGGATCAGGAGCAGTACGGTCCAGGCAAAGAGGGTCGGCCAGCGACTCGGCGGCGGCACCTGCTCCAGTTCGCTCAACACAGCGGACGGAGCGGACGGCAAATGCTCCAACGCTTCGGTCACGCCCTTGAGATGACCGGCCCCGATCACGACCAGAACACGCTTGGCTCCCACGCGCGCGATCTCGCGTTTGAGCCTGGCGGCCATATAGCGATCGCGTTCCTCGATCAGAGGAATATAGAGATCGCGACGATCAGCGGCGAACTCAGCAAAGGCCGTCTCCAGCACGTCGCCCTCCTTGAGCCGCTCGACGTCCTCTTCGGTGACCTCGTCGGAACTGATCATGGCTGTCAGCAGTCCCGCAAACAGGCCATAGCGTTTCCACCAACCGAGATTGGCCGAGATGCGTTTGAGTGTGATCCCGATCTCGCGGTCGACGAGCAGCAGGTGCAGATCCTGATCCTTGGCCAGACGCAGCGCGGTGCGTTGCTCAGCGCCCGGCTCGATGCCGAACTGATCGGCGAGCCGCTGCTGATAGGCCGCGAGCACCAGATTGGCGACGACCATGTAGACTCGGTTCTGGCGGATGACCGAGAACAGATCCATCTGCGCCAGGGTGCGCGGATCCATCAGGGCATTGAAACGGCTGCGGCACAGTTCGACCGCGACACTGTCGTAATCGCCGGACTGGATCAGCTTGCGCACCTGATCAGCGCTGGCGCGCGAGACATGAGCCGTGCCGAGCAGCGTCAGCTCGACACCATCGATCACCAGATCACGCCGTGGTTCCGTCGAATCGGCCATGATTTCTCGTTACTCATTCAGTGTGGGACAAAGAACGTCATCATACCTGAGTCTCGGCCTGTTTCTCGAACCGACCCCATGAACGCGCCGCCTTCGATCCGGGCGTTGGTCCAGCCGCCTGGATGCCGTATCATCGCGTGCAAAGATCGCTATCCGTGGCGTGTCAAAGACCTGTGCATGCGTCCAGTTCACTTATGATCAGCCAAGTCATCCTCAAGTCCCGGATCGCCAGCTACGCCTCAGGGGCGGGCCGCAGGCGCCTCGGATCGTTCACGGCTGGAGTTTTAGCGCTCTCGCTGCTCGCGGGCTGCAATCCAGTCAAGCAAGACCGTCTATCGGACAGGCTCCAGAACGCGACCAATGGCTATCAGACCGCCCTGCGCTGGGGATACTTCGAGAACGCCTACGGCTATCTCCACCCCGATCAACGCGACAAGACACCCATGCCGGACACCTTGACTGGCCTGCGCCTGACCGGCTATGACGTCATCCAGTCCCCGGTGATGGATACTGAAGCGGAGACCGCGACTCAGATCGTGGCTATCGACTATCTGTACGAGGATCGTCAGGTCGTCAAACAGCTCAAGGACCGTCAGCGCTGGCGCTACGACGCCGAGAAGAATACCTGGTGGCTCGAATCCGGCCTGCCGGCCTTCGAGCGATGAGTCATCTGCTCACTGTCTGTCTATTGCTGCTGCTTGGCTGGTTCTGGCTCGACAGCCTGCGCGCGCGCGAGATCGCGCTCGGTATCTGTCAGGCGGCCTGCCGGCAGCGCGATCTGCAATGGCTCGATCAGGCCGTGGCCCTGCGCCGACTCGGTCTGTCCTGGCGCTCCGAGGGTGTGCGACTGCGTCGCGTCTATCGCTTCGACTTCAGCGAAGAAGGCACAGGCCGGCGCCAGGGCTATATCGTGATGCGTGGCCTGAATCTGGAGGAGTTGAGCTTCGGGTTGCCCGAACAGGTGTCGGACGCCTGAAGGCCCTGACACGGTCGCGTCTCACTTGACGACCTTGAGCGTCGGGGCGCCCTTCTTTCCCTTGGGACGATCCGGTGAGGGTTTGTCGCCCGAGCCGCCTTTCGTGTCGGGCAGCGCGGCCAGTTTGGGACCGGAAGCCGGGGCATTGGCCGCCTGGGTCGGTTCGGGATAACTGGGTTCGGGAAAGACCATGCCCTGCCCGTTCTCGCGGGTGAAGATGCCGACTACGGCCTCGGTTGGCACCAGGACATCCCGCGCCACGCCACCGAAACGTGCGTTGAACTCGATCCAATCGTTGCCGATGACCAGGCTGCGCACGGCGCCGGGGGCAATGTTGAGCACGATCCGCCCATCGGCGACGAACTCCATCGGCACGCGTGTGTCAGGAAAGCCCGCGTCCACCACCAGATGCGGCGTCATCTGGTTGTCCAGGATCCAGTCATAGATCGCCCGAATCAGATAAGGCTTACTGGACGTCATGCTCTCGTCAGTCGTTTCGTTCATCGGCGGATATCCGCGATCATCTCTTTTTCGGCCTCAGTGAGGCTCAGGCGGAAGGCATCCCAGGTGAAGATCCGCTTCATATAGACTCGAATCGGATCGCCCTGCTTCGGCAGCTCGACGCCAAGCATGGGCAGACGCCACAGGAGCGGCGCGACACAGCAGTCAACCAGCGAGAACTCCTCGCTCATGAAAAAGCTATGGGCCGCGAATACAGGCGCGGTGGTAATCAAGCTCTCCCGCAATTCCTTGCGTGCCTGCTCGATATCGTCTTTTTCGCCATGGAGAATACGCCCCATGAGTGAATACCAGTCGCGGTCGACCCGGTACATGAACAACCGGGCGCTGGCGCGCGAAACCGGATCGACCGGCAGCAGTGGCGGATGGGGAAAACGCTCGTCGAGATATTCCATGATGATCCGCGACTCATAGAGACGCAGATCGCGGTCGACGAAGGTCGGCACCGTGCCATAGGGGTTGAAATCCATCACCTCGTCGGGCAGGGCCTTGGCATCGACGTCCACCACGTCGACCGCGATGCCTTTCTCGGCCAGCACCATCCTGACCCGATGACAATAGGGACAGGCCGGATCGGAATAGAGGGTCATTGAAAGTGTACCGGTTGGCAAGGCGAGAACGAAGCGCGGCGACCCTCGCGGGTCGCCGCTGTGGGCCGATCAGTGGACGTCCTTCCAGAACTCCTTCTTGAGGAGATAGGCCAGAATGAACAGGAAGCCCAGGAACAGGAGCACATAGCGACCGAGACGCTGACGCTCCAACTGGAATGGCTCGCCGACATAGGTCAGGAAGTTGGTGATGTCCCGCACCATGGTGTCATATTCCTGCGGCGACAACCCGCCTTCCTCGACCAGCTTCACACCCGCGATGATCGGCGCGCCGCCCGGCTCGTGCGACGGCTCCATGACGGCCTGCTGACGCCCCTGGAGATCGCCCAGGACGTGCGGCATACCGACCAGCGGGAAGAGCACGTTGTTGACGCCATAGGGGCGCGTGTCGTCCAGATAGAAGCTCTTGAGATAGGTGTACACCCAATCGGGCGAGCGCCAGCGCGTCACCAGCGTCAGATCCGGCGGAACCACGCCAAACCACTTGAGCGCATCATTGTCAGCCATGGACTTGGTGATGAGATCACCGGGCTTAGCATCGCCGAAGAGCAGGTTCTGACGCAGCGCGATCTCGTCAATGCCAAGATCCTTGGCGAGACGGTTGTAACGCATGTACTGCAGCGAATGACAGCCGTTGCAGTAGTTCATGAAGTACTTAGCGCCGCGCTGCAACGAGGTCTGGTCGCGCAGATCGATATTGGCGGGTTCCAAATGCGGGCCGCCGCTGAAGGCCAGCAGGGCCGTCGGCGCCAGCAGCAACAGGGTGGCCAGGATCAGCTTTCTCATGATGTCACCCTCTCAGGAACGGGCTTGGTCTTATCCAGCGAGCTGTAAATCGGCATCAACAGGAAGTAGGCGAAATACAGCACCGTGAAGATCTGCGACAGCAGGGTATAGAGGTCGGACGCCGGCTGAATGCCCAGCCAGGCCAGGGCGACGAAGGAGACCGCGAAGATTCCGGTTGCCCACTTGAAGATCGGCCCCTTGTAGCGCATCGACTTCACCGGGCTGCGATCAAGCCAGGGCAGCACGAACAGGATGAGGATGGCCGCGAACATCACCACCACGCCGGGGAACTGCGAACCATACATCGGCGGCACGGCGCGTAGCATGGCGTAGAACGGCGTGAAGTACCAGACCGGCGCGATATGCGGCGGTGTGAGCATCGGGTTGGCCGGTTGGAAGTTTGGTGCTTCCAGGAACAGTCCGCCCATGGTCGGGTTGAAGAACATGATGTAGCTGAAGATCGCCAGGAACACGACCACGCCCATCAAATCCTTAACGGTGTAATAGGGGTGGAACGGAATACCGTCAGCCGGCGCCTTGTCGCTCCAGCGGTTACCCTTGGGTCCGTCCTTGATCTCGATGCCATCGGGGTTGTTGGATCCGACGTGATGCAGGGCCACGATGTGCAGGAACACCAGGCCGGCCAGCAGGAAGGGCAGCAGGAAGTGGAAAGCAAAGAAGCGGTTGAGGGTCGCATCCGAGATGACATAGTCACCGCGTACCCACACCGAGAGATCTTCACCGACGACCGGAACCGCCGCGAACAGGTTGACAATAACCTGAGCGCCCCAATAGGACATCTGTCCCCAGGGCAGTAGATAGCCAAAGAACGCGGTCGCCATCATCACCAGATAGATGACAACACCGATCATCCACAGCAGCTCGCGCGGCTTGCGGTAGGAACCCCACAGCAGCCCACGGAACATATGCAGATAGATGACGATGAAGAACATCGAGGCACCGGTCGAGTGCATATAGCGGATGATCCAACCCCAGTCGACATCACGCATGATGTACTCGACCGAAGCGAAGGCCAGGGTGGCATCCGGCTTGTAGCTCATGGCCAGCCAGACGCCCGTGACGATCTGGATGACCAGGGTGAGGATGGCCAGCGAGCCGAAGAACGACCAGAAGTTCAGGTTCTTCGGAGCATAGTATTCGGAGAGATGGTTACGCCAAGTCTCCGACAGTGGGAATCGCTTGTCGATCCAACTGAGATTTTCGGTCTTTTCAGCACTCATCAGGCGCTCCCTCGATCCTCACCAATGAGGATGGTGGTGTCGTTGAGGTAAACGTGCTTCGGAATCCAAAGATTGGTCGGCGCCGGCACGTTCTTGAACACGCGAGCGGCCAAATCGAAACGCGAGCCGTGACAGGGACAATGGAACCCACCCTTCCAGTCGGATCCGAGATCCTCGGAGCCGAATTCAGGCCGATAGGTCGGCGAGCAGCCCAAGTGGGTGCAGATGCCGATCGCGACCAGATATTCAGGCTTGATCGAGCGCGTGGAATTCTTGCAATAGGATGGCTGGTGATCCACATCAGAGCTGGGATCGACCAGTTTGGGATCATTGCTCGGCAGGGCGGCCAGCATCTCGGGCGTGCGATACACCACCCACACCGGCTTGCCACGCCACTTGACGCGCAGGAGGGCGCCCGGCTCCAGTTTGCTGATGTCCGCCTCGACCGGCGCACCGGCCGCCCGAGCGCGAGCACTCGGATTCATGGATGCGACGAACGGGACGAGCGCGTAGCCGGCACCAACGGCACCGACCACGCTGGTCGCGGCAACGAGTACTCGTCGCCTCATTTTGTTCACGCCTTGCGCGCTCATAGGCCAATATCCCCCGGCTGATGCGAGCACCGCCCACGGCCAACCCCAGGCGGGTACCTCACGCAGCTTGGATGAAACTTCAGGTGGAAAAGTTGAAAATAGGACGATCGATGCAAAATCGACCGCGCATTCTCCGTGATTTCAGCGGGATTGGTCAAGGACGGAGCGAATACAGCCATCCTCACCGGCGCCGCGCCGGGCGCCCGTCACGCTGGATTGTCGATCTCGACGAACCGATGCCAGAGCCCGAAACGCTCGGCTAAATGTGCGCCAAGTGCCTGAACACCATAGCGTTCCGTTGCATGATGGCCAGCCGCCAGATAGCAGAGTCCCAGCTCGCGCGCCTGGTGTGTGGTCTGCTCGGAGAGTTCACCACTCAGGAAGGCGTCGACGCCAAGAGTGGCGGCCTGTTCGATATAACCCTGACCACCTCCCGTGCACCAGGCGACGCGCTCGATGGAACCGGTCTCACGCCCGATACGCTGTGCTGGACGTGCGAGCCGCTGCGAAACATGGGCGGCGAAATCCTCGGGCGTCATAGCCTGGGCCAGCCGACCGACCCAGAGCAGACCATTGGCCAGTGCGGTTGGTTCCGTCTCCACGAATCCGAGACGCTGGCCAAGCGTGGCGTTGTTGCCAAGCTCGGGATGAGCATCGAGCGGTAGATGATAGGCGATCAGACTTGCCCCTGCCCTGAGCAATGTCCTTGCGCGCCGTCCCTTCAGTCCGGTTAGGCAGGGGTTCTCGTTTTTCCAGAACCAGCCGTGATGGACCAGGATGGCGTCGGCCTGCTCGGCGATCGCCGCCTCGATCAACGCCGCACTGGCCGTAACGCCCGACACCAGACGCTGAACCGGCCGTTCGCCCTCGACCTGCAAGCCGTTGGGCGCATAGTCAGCGAAGCGCGCGGCGTCGAGCAGGTTATCGCAATACTCGATCAGATCAGGTAGTTCAGTCATTACCGTGCGTTCATTCGCCAAGGATGTAGCCCAGGTCGATCTCCAGCTCATCGAAGGGCGGGATGCGCTGCTTGAGCGCCTCATCGCCGGTCGCCGTGAGGCTGGCGATGGTCCGGTAGCCGTCTCCGTCGAGCTGCCAGGCGACCAGGGAGCGATCCTCGGGCCAGATCAGCCAGTAATAGGGCACGCGATGGCGTTGCAGCAGCAGAAAAAGCGTCAGCGTGTCCTTGCGCTCATGGCCGGGCGAGACGATCTCGCACACCCAGTCCGGCGTGATCTCGACAACACCGCGCGGACGCTCCGGCAGTCGCCCCTTGCGCCAACCGGCGAGATCGTGAACCGGGCACTGATGCATGCTGTAGTTGACGCTGACCTCGGTCGCGATCCACCAGCCGCCGGGGCCGGAAGTGCGTCGCAAGGTATCGAGTTCAGCGACCGTATTGCTTTGCACGAATCCGTGTTCCATGCGCGCCATCGGTCGCTGCACAATCTCGCCATCGATCAGCTCGATGCGCTCCTCGGGATCGGCGAGCAGATCGTCGAGGGTTTTGAGTTTGAACGCTTCCATCGGTATCGCTCTGGTGTGACGAAATGTGTTCTAGATCACGGGCGAGGCGCGTTCGATTCTACCGAAAAAAAAGCCCGGCGGGCGCCGGGCTATAAACGTCTCATGATGAGAGAGACGAGGAGGACTCGGTACGATCCGTAGCGATCGGGCTTGATTGATCTTGGTTGTTGCGCCCGACTGGATCTGAAATCAGTGCATGAACAGACCGCCGTTGACCGGCAGATTAGCGCCCGTCATGTAAGCGCTTTCGTCGCTGGCCAGGAACGCGATGGCGGCGGCAATCTCGGCGGGCTGAGCCATGCGACGCATCGGAATACCACCGATGATGCTGTTGCGCACGTTGTCATCCATCGCCAGTGTCATGGCGGTCTCGACATAGCCGGGCGAGATGGTGTTGACGGTCACACCCTTGGATGCGCCTTCCTGAGCGAGCGCCATGGTGAAGCCGTGCATACCGGCCTTGGCCGCCGAATAGTTGGCCTGACCGAACTGGCCGCGCTGACCGTTGACCGACGAGATGTTGATGATGCGTCCAAAGCCGCGCTCCAGCATCCCTTCCCACACCTGACGGGTGACGTTGAAGACGCTGTTGAGGTTGACGTTGATCACGGCCTCCCAGTGCGCCTGCTCCATCTTTTTGAAAGTTTTGTCGCGGGTAATGCCGGCACAGTTGACCAGAATATCGATGGGGCCGAACTGTTCGGTGATCTCCTTGACCATGCGCGCGCTATCCTCGAACGAAGACACGTCAGCGGTGATGGTCGCAATGTCGAAACCCTCGGCCGCGCGCGCCTGCTTCCACTCCTCGGCGGCGGCCGCCTCGGACGGGTGACAGTTCGCCACAACGGTGCAGCCATCCTTTGCCAGACGGGTGCAGATCGAAGTGCCGATGCCGCCGATGCCGCCAGTGACGAGTGCGATACGAGCCATGGATTTCCTCCAGAGATTGTTGGAATTATTGAGAATCGTCGAACGTCAGGGACACTTTACTACCAAGGGGCAGGAAAGGTGAAGCCTTTAGTCCATTGGGCGTGCTCCCGGTCGCTCCAGAAGCATGACCAATGGCGATCCATCCCTGGATCGCGATGGCCGTGGCTAGCGCCTTAGACCGCAACGCTCTTGCGCAGGTCTTCGCTGACTTCGCTGAGGTTCTTCTCGACCCAGACGCGGTAGTCGTCACGCGCTTCGCCGACGAGCTGCATGGTGGCCTTGCTATCGGCCATGACGCGCTCGCTCAGTTCCTTGGTGGCCTCGACCTGACCCTTGAAGAGGTCATTGTAGCCCTTGGACTCGGTCGCCAGCGTCATCAGACGCATGCTGTGATCCATGTACAGGTTCACGGCGTCCATCTGACGGGCGGCCATCTTCTCGAAGATGCGCACGTTCAGCTCACCGAAGCTGGTCATGCGCTCGACGCTCTTGTTGGTCCACTCGTTGACGGTCTTGAGGCTGTCGGTGGTGTTCATCATGATCTCTCCGTAAGGTTTGTGCAGTGCAGCAATGTTGCATTGCACAATAAAGCTGTGATGCACCGCCGTCAAGCGCAATTTTTGCAATCCTCATTATTCTTTTTTCTTGCGCGGCGCGACCGGAAAACCGGCCGCGCGCATGAGTTCGTCCTGCAGGTCGGCCCAGATCTCGACGTTCTTCTGGGTCAGACGCGTGACGGTCTCGAAGGGATTGTCGGTGAGCGCCTTGGTCATTTCCTGCTGCTGCTTGGCGAAGAGATCGAGCGAGGATTCCAGATAGCGGGCAAAGGTGCCCTGGAGGGTACCGCCATAGAAGCGGATGACCTGGGCCAGCATGTTGGCACTGAACAGCGGCGCCCCGCCGCTCTCCTCCTCCAGCATGATCTGGAGCAGGATAGCGCGGGTGATGTCGCTGTCGTTGGCACTGTCGAGGACGCGGAAGGGCTGCCCGCTCATCACTAGATCGCGCACGTCGGCGAGCGTGATATAGCGGCTGACTTCGGTGTCGTAGAGGCGGCGGTTAGGGTACTTCTTGATGATGCGCTCGCTGTTCATGGGCACCTGGCGGTTCGGCTGGTCGTTCGGCAAGTCTACCCCAATCACACGAACGCCCCGCCGATCCGGGATCAGCAGGGCGTTCGCTGTATGGAGCGATTCAAATGGCTCAGTCCGCCGGCTCAAGGCCGACGGAGGGTGCGTCACATCCGCTCGACCGCCAGCGCCACGCCCTGGCCGCCGCCGATGCAGAGTGTTGCCAGGCCCTTCTTGGCGTCGCGCTTCTGCATCTCATAGAGCAGGGTCACCAGCACACGCGCGCCAGATGCGCCGATCGGATGGCCGATGGCAATGGCGCCGCCGTTGACGTTGACCTTGGACAGATCCCAGCCCATATCCTGGTTGACCGACATCGCCTGCGCCGCGAAGGCTTCGTTGGCCTCGATCAGATCCAGATCCGCCGGAGTCCAGCCGGCTTTCTCCAGACACTTCGTCGAGGCCGGGATCGGGCCGGTGCCCATGATGGCCGGATCGACACCGGCGCTGGCGAAGGCCACCAGACGGGCCATCGGTGTCAGACCCAGCTCACGGGCCTTGGACTCCTTCATGACCACCACCATGGCCGCACCATCGTTGATGCCGGAAGCATTGCCCGCCGTAACGCTGCCGTCCTTAGCGAAGGCCGGACGCAGCTTGCCCAGGGACTCCGCCGTGGTGCCGTGACGCGGAAACTCGTCAGCCGCGAACACCTTCGGATCGCCCTTGCGCTGCGGGATTTCGATCGGAATGATCTCGTCCTGGAAGCGACCGGCCTTCTGCGCGGCCTCGGTCTTCTGCTGCGAGGCGGCGGCGAAGGCATCCTGCTGCTCGCGGTTGAAGCCGTACTGCTTGGCGATGTTCTCGGCGGTGGTGCCCATGTGGTAGTTGTTGAAGGCATCCCACAGACCATCGACGATCATGGTGTCCTTCAGCGACCAGTCGCCCATGCGCTGACCGTCGCGCGAATGCGGCAGGACGTGCGACGACTGGCTCATGCTCTCCTGACCACCGGCGATGACGATGTCGGCGTCGCCACAGGCCACCGCCTGCATCGCCAGATGCACCGCTTTCAGACCGCTGCCGCAGACCTTGTTGATGGTCATGGCCGGCACCGAATGCGGCAGACCCGCGTTCAGCGTGGTCTGACGGGCGGGGTTCTGGCCCACGCCGGCGGTCAGCACCTGGCCGAGAATCACCTCGTCGATCTGATCCGGCGCGATTCCGGTCCGTGCCAGCAGACCCTTGAGCACGGCGGTGCCGATCTCGGTGGCCGACAGGGACGACAGACTGCCGCCAAAGGTTCCGATAGCACTGCGGCCGGCGTCGACGATGACGATGTTCTCGCTCATGGCGTGGATGTCCTCTCAATCTGTTTGTGAAGTGGATGAGCATCCCCGATATGGGGTCGCGACGGGCGGATTCTACGCGCCTTTGTTGCAGTGCACAAATTCACATGATACCGTTCGCCTAACACCACGCGCCACGAGGAGGGCTCGGCCATGACCAACACGAATTTCTTCAACGACGACTGGCTCGAACTGCAACGTAAATACTGGGACAACTGGACTGCCATGAGCCGCAAGGCCATGGGCATGGACGCCGAGTCGAACACGACCACGCCCTGGGAATCCGCCATGGATCAATGGTGGAAAGCCATGGCACCCGCCGCACCGGATCTGTCGCGCTCCTTCATGGAGAAAATGATGGATCAGGGCAAGAACTTCTTCCGTCTGGCCGACAGCTTCGGCCAGCGCGCCGACGAGGGCAGCGCCGGCAACGGTCTGGAACTCTGGACCAAGACGCTCGAAGACATGCAGAAGCGCTTCACCGGCTCGCTCGACGACAGCGGCAGCACCATGCAGCGCCTGATGTCGTTCTGGGAGCTGCCGCTCGACAACTGGCAGCGCATGATGTCCTCGATGTCGCCGCTGCCGGGCGACGCGCTGCGCAATATGCCCCATGATCAATTCAAGGACAGTCTCAACCGCGCGCTCTCCGCGCCCGGTCTCGGTTACACGCGCGAGGAGCAGAGCCAGTATCAGGAACTGATGCGCAGTGCCATGGAGTATCAGGCCGCGCTCCAGGAATACACCAACGTCTACACCCAGCTCGGTGCGAAGTCGGTCGAGCGTATGGGCACCTATATCCAGGGCGTCATCGACAGCGGTAAGACCATCGACTCGGCGCGTTCGCTCTATGACAACTGGGTTGCCTGCTGCGAAGGAGCCTATGCCGACGAGGTCGCGACTCCCGAATACGCCCGTATCCACGGCCGTCTGGTCAATGCTCAGATGGCGCTCAAAAAGCGCATGTCGATCCTGGTCGACGAGAACCTGGGCACGCTCAACATGCCGACCCGCAGCGAACTGCGCACGCTCCAGGATCGACTCCAGGAGACCCGTCGCGAGAACAAGTCCCTGCGCCACAGCCTGCACACGCTGGAGCGGCGCGTCGCGGCCCTGGCCGGCGAGGAACCGGTGAGCACGCCGACCACGGCGCTCAAGTCGCCCGCACCCGCTGCCAAAGCACCGGCGCGTCGGCGCACGACCAAGACCAATCCGGCCGATTAACGCCTGAACGCCGCTCATACAGACGAACACCACGAGGACAGAGATCATGTTCCCCATCGATATTCGGCCGGACAAACTCAGTCAGGAAATGCTCGACTACAGCCGCAAGCTGGGCCAGGGCATGGAGAACCTGCTCAACGCCGAGGCCATCGATACCGGCGTCAGCCCCAAGCAGCCCGTCTACAGCGAGGACAAGCTGGTTCTCTATCGCTATGACCGGCCTGAGGGTGCACCCAAGGCCCAGCCCGTGCCGCTGCTGATTGTCTACGCCCTGGTCAACCGGCCCTACATGACCGACATCCAGGAAGACCGCTCCACCATCAAGGGACTGCTGGCCACCGGCCAGGATGTCTATCTGATCGACTGGGGTTATCCGGATCAGGCCGACCGCGCCATCACGCTCGACGACTATATCAACGGCTACATCGACCGCTGTGTCGACCATCTGTGCGAGACCCATGGCGTCGACAGCGTCAATCTGCTCGGCATCTGCCAGGGCGGCGCCTTCAGTCTCATGTACAGCGCGCTGCACCCGGAGAAGGTGCGCAATCTGGTGACCATGGTCACGCCGGTCGACTTCAAGACCCCGGACAACCTGCTCTCAGCCTGGGTGCAGAACGTCGACATCGACCTGGCGGTCGACACCATGGGCAACATTCCGGGCGAGCTGCTGAACTGGACCTTCCTGTCGCTCAAGCCGTTCAGCCTGACCGGCCAGAAGTACGTCAATATGGTCGACCTGCTCGACGACCCGGACAAGGTCAAGAACTTTCTGCGCATGGAGAAATGGATCTTCGACAGCCCGGACCAGGCCGGCGAGACCTTCCGTCAGTTCATCAAGGACTTCTATCAGAACAACGGCTTCATCAACGGCGGCGTGCGGCTGGGCGGACAGGACGTGAACCTGAAGGACGTCACCTGCCCGGTGCTCAACATCTTCGCGCTCCAGGACCATCTGGTGCCGCCGGATGCCTCCAAGGCGCTCAAGGGTCTGACCAGCAGCTCGGATTACACCGAGTTGGCCTTCCCCGGCGGTCACATCGGCATCTATGTCAGTGGCAAGGCGCAGAAGGAAGTCACGCCCGCCATCGGTAAGTGGTTGAACGAACGCTAACCGCCGCTTCCATGCCTGACCCCCGCTCCACGGGGGTCAATCCTGGATGTAAAAATGTCGCCAGCCGATGCCACTGACGCGAATCAGCTGCTCAAAGAGCATCGGGGTCGGCACCGCCTCACCCGGAAAGACCTCCTCGATCTGAACGAACACACGCCCGAATCCGCCGTGCTGTTTCCAGTCCCAGAGCCAGGGCGGGCGCGTCTCGCCACAGGCCGGACAACGCACCCCGGCATGTAGATGCGCGGCCCAGTGATCGACGCGTTCGCGCCAATCCGACAAGGGCGCACGACAGCCCGCACAGCGCGGCGCACGGGTGTTGCGCCCGACCACCAGACGAGGATGCGGGCTGAGCGGCGGAATCCGGATGTGCGAAAAATGGGCGCCGGTTTGAGGCGCATCGCGAAGCTGAACAGCACAGCCGGCAAAGGTCAGCAGACTCAGAAAGTTCGGTCCGATGGCAAAGGCCAGACCCGCTTCGCGCTCCAGCGCCACACCAAGCAGGCTAGACTGGGCCAGTCCCTCGACCAGCAAGCCGATGTCCGGGGCTAGATGCGGATCGGACGGCGTCAGAACCAGCCGCCCTGTGTGGAGCGCTGCATGCGACTCACTGGCGTCAGGCTCCTCGGGCAGCGGGTTTACATGGCTCAAGCGCAGATCATTGGGTTTCATTGGATGAGTGTCTGAAAATCGAAGTTCAGGTCCGGGCTTGGCAATTGCAGATAATGTCCCTGAATGTATTCAGGCCGACACATCCAAACGCGCCGCAGATCGTCCGGACTGTCGATGCCAGGCACGATCACGGCGACTCCGTGTAGACGCAGCGTCTGTATGCTATTGACGAGATAGGTTTGATCCGTCGACCGGCCGACCGCGATGGTCAGCTTGGCCAATTTCACACCGAGTCGCGCGAGTTCATGTGCCTCCGCCTCGCTGCCCGTAACATTGGCGGCACACAGCTCGATCCCCTGCTCCGCCAAACGCCCGAACAGCACGGCCGCTTCACGGTGCCGTCGACGAATCTCAGCAAACTGGAATTCAAGCACGGTTCGGCTCTGAAGCGGTGCAATTTGTTTCTGTTGCTGTCTCAGCCAATTCAACCAATCCGAGGCCATCAGTGTCGCGAGGTTTTGATGCAGCAACAGTCGGGGCGGCTGACCAGAGGTCGTCTGTGCGACTACCGTCTGCCAGGTGCGTTGCAGCACCCAGCGGTCGATGCTCGGCATCAGCGCGGCGCGCGCGGCCACAGCCAGAAAATCAGCGGGCGAGAGTTCATCACCGCTCAGGGTGCGCAAGCGGATTTGTGCCTCATAGAGCCCCTCAGTATGCGAGTCGAGCGGGAGAATCGGCTGAAACAGCATCCGCAGTCCATCCTGAGCCAGGGCGGTCTTCACCAGACGACTGACCACCGCCTCGGTCATGACAGCCGTACTCTCGGTGGTGACCGGCGACCAGACATGCACCCGATCACCACCCGCCTCGCTAGCGCTTTGGACCGCCCGCTCGGCGCGTGACATCAGCGACTGGAGATCGGCCGGCGGCGGATCGAACGAGGCCACGCCAATGCTCAGCGTCAGCGGCCGCACGCTCGCCGGCTCCCGCGCCGCCAGTCCATGGACCTGATCATGCAGTTGATCGGCCAGCGCCTGGAGTTTTTCGGCATCATCGCGGCGCGTCAGGATGGCATAGCGGAAATCGTCCAGGCGCGTGGCCGCTTCATTCACGGTCAGATGCCGCCCCAGAGACTGCTCCAACTCGCGCAGCAGACGTTCGACCCCGCCATGTCCCAGCCGTTGCAGCAGTCGCTGGCTCGAATCCAGATCCAGCAACAGCAGCCCCTGTCGCTCGCTCCCCGGCGTCCAGGTGTGCAGCAGACGCTCCAGATAGGAGATGAAGACCGCGCGCGGCAGGAAACCACGAGCCGTCTCGCGACGATTCATCAGCATGAGCCGGTCCTGAAGCCAGCGCGACAGACGCAACTGCTGTTCGATCGCGGCGACCAGCACTTCACGCCCCGCCGACTTTGGAATGAAGCCATCACCGCCGGCTCTGAGCGCCCACAACTGCCGGATCGGATCGATCTCGTCGGCCAGAAAGAGGATCGGCAGACCATGGAACTGGTCATCATCGCGAATGATGGCCGTCAGTTCGACGCCCGACACCTGCGAGAAATCCATGTCCATCAGCAGCAGGTTCGGCTTGAAGGCCAGCAGGCGCACCAGGAGCTTCATGGGATCGCTGACAATCAGCGTCGTCATGCCGACGGCAGCGAGTATGGGCGCCAGACGTCGCCCCAGGTTGGGATCCTCCACCGCCAAGAGGATATGGTAGCGGGAGGATTCCAGGGATCCGCACAGCGCCAGAATCCGGCTGGCGAGCTGCCGCACCGACACCGGCCGGGCAACATAGCTGACGAGACCGGCACGGCGCGCGGCCAGGCGGCGCGCGAGTGTTTCCTCGCCATGCTCCTGAGCGGCCGCCAGACCGATCAGGCTTGGACGCCGGCGCGTGGATTCGGCGATCTGCTGGCACACTGTCTTGAGCAGCTCATCGCCCGGGATCAGTGCCAGGTCGAGCACGATGACCTCGGGAGCGACCTCTGAGGTCGCCGGTATGAGCGTGCTGACATCCGAGAAAGTGTGGACATCGATCCCGTGCGATTGGAGCCGGGGGCACAAGGATTCCATCAAAGCGGTGTGTGTGCTCAACACATACACGCGACCGCTTGATTCGGCATTGGTCATGGGCACTGTGTCACCTGGAGCCTTTGAATCGCGCAAAAGAGACGCGCTGAAATTGTAGAGACATTTGGGTGTCTATTGAAATCGCGATCCCCTTTCGCTAGCGTGCAACTCTGAAATGCTGCTGGGGGTGTCCATGACGTCAGCGTCCGTCATGGGCTGAGAACAAACCCTTCGAACCTGACCCGGATCATGCCGGCGCAGGAAAGCCGGCGAGAGCTTCGATCCCTTCGATCACGGCTCCAGGCGCCTCAGGCGCCAGGCCACTCTCTCCATCCGCCTTCCCTGCTCCGCCGATGTCGGCCGCCCGGTTTTGCCGTGCAGGCAGGCCCCGCCAGCGATCTCTGACTCAATCCCAGGCGCCCAGGCGCCGCGTATCCGCCTCCGAGGAATTTTGATGAGCGCTATTCCGCAAGACTTCGTTCGCAAGACCGCCCAGCTCTCCGAGGAGGTGACACGGCCCTTTCCGAACTCGCGCAAAATCCATGTCACCGGCTCGCGTCCCGACATCCGGGTACCGATGCGCGAGGTCGCCCTGACGCCGACCCAAACCAGTGCGGACGTGGAAGAGAATCCGCCGGTTCTGATCTACGACACCTCCGGTCCCTATACCGATCCCGCCTCACGCATCGATCTGCTCGCCGGACTGCCGGACATCCGCTCGAGCTGGATCGGCGAGCGCGCTGACACCGAGGAACTCTCCGGCCCGACCTCCGCCTTCGGTCGCGCACGCCAGAGCGACCCTCAACTCGCTCATCTGCGCTTCGAGCATCTGCGCACCCCGCGGCGCGCCAAGCCTGGCCGCAATGTCACCCAGATGCACTATGCGCGTCAGGGCATCATCACGCCCGAGATGGAATACGTCGCCATCCGCGAAAACATGCGTCTGGATGAATTACGCGCCGATCCGCGTTACGCCAAGCTCCTGCGCCAGCATCCGGGTCAGTCCCACGGTGCGGCCATTCCCGAGACCATCACGCCCGAGTTCGTGCGCGAGGAGATCGCGTGTGGACGCGCCATCATCCCGGCCAACATCAATCACCCCGAGCTGGAGCCGATGATCATCGGGCGCAATTTCCGGGTGAAGATCAACACCAACATCGGCAATTCGGCCCTGACCTCGTCGATCGAGGAGGAAGTCGAGAAGATGGTGTGGTCGGCGCGCTGGGGCGGCGATACGCTGATGGATCTCTCGACCGGTAAGCACATCCATGAAACCCGCGAGTGGATTCTGCGCAACGCGCCGATGCCGATCGGCACCGTGCCCATCTATCAGGCGCTGGAGAAGGTCGACGGCCGGCCCGAGGAACTGACCTGGGAGATCATGCGCGATACGCTCATCGAGCAGGCCGAGCAGGGCGTGGACTATTTCACCATCCATGCCGGCGTCCTGCTGCGCTATGTGCCGCTAACGGCCGACCGGCTCACCGGCATCGTCTCGCGCGGCGGCTCGATCCTCGCCAAATGGTGTCTGGCGCATCATCAGGAGAACTTCCTCTACACCCATTTCGCCGAAATCTGCGAGATCATGAAGGCCTATGACGTCGCCTTCAGTCTCGGCGACGGGCTGCGTCCCGGCTCGCTGGCCGATGCCAATGACGCGGCGCAGTTCGCGGAACTGGAGACCCTGGGCGAGCTGACCCAGATCGCCTGGCAGCACGACGTCCAGGTCATGATCGAGGGTCCGGGGCATGTGCCCTTGCAGATGGTTCAGGAGAACATGACCAAGGAATTGGCCGACTGCTTTGAGGCGCCCTTCTACACCCTCGGCCCGATCGTCACCGACATCGCCCCGGCCTACGATCACATCACCTCCGGCATGGGCGCGGCCAACATCGGCTGGTACGGCACCGCCATGCTCTGCTATGTCACGCCCAAGGAGCATCTGGGCCTGCCCAACAAGGAGGACGTGCGCGAAGGCATCATCACCTACAAGATCGCCGCCCATGCGGCGGACCTGGCCAAGGGGCTGCCGGGCGCGCAGATTCAGGACAATGCGCTGTCGAAGGCGCGCTTCGAGTTCCGCTGGGAGGATCAGTTCAATCTCTCGCTCGATCCCGAGCGCGCGCGGGAGTATCACGATGCGACCCTGCCGCATCAGTCGCACAAGGTCGCGCACTTCTGCTCGATGTGCGGCCCGCACTTCTGCTCGATGAAGATCACCCAGGACGTGCGTGACTATGCCGCCAATCAGCGGATCGAAGACGTGGAGGCGGCGGTCGCGGAAGGCATGCGCGAGAAGGCGCGCGAGTTCCGCGAAGATGGCGCGGCGATCTACAAGGCGGTCTGAACAGGAGCGGCATCCGATGGACACCCAGGCCACCGACCTTTATCCAGTCACCGAACCCTTCGCCGTCCATGAGCTGGTCGTCGACAACGGCCATCGGCTCTATGTCGAGGAATGCGGACGTCCCGATGGCCTTCCGGCGATCTTTCTGCACGGCGGACCGGGCGCCGGTTGCGAACCGGCGCATCGCGGTTTCTTCGATCCTGAGCGCTATCGAGTCGTGCTGTTCGATCAGCGCGGCTGCGGGCGTTCGCGGCCGCATGCTTCACTCATGGCCAACACCACCTGGGATCTGGTCTCTGACATGGAGCTGATCCGCCAGCAGCTCGGGATCGAGCGCTGGCTGGTGTTCGGCGGCTCCTGGGGATCGACGCTGGCTCTGGCCTATGCCGAGACCTATCCCGAACGGGTCGCGGCGCTGGTGGTGCGCGGGATCTTTCTCTGCCGTCCGGCGGAGATCCGCTGGTTCTATCAGGAGGGGGCGAACTGGGTCTTCCCCGATCTCTGGGAGGACTTCCTGGCGCCCATTGCGGAAGACGAGCGAACGGATCTGCTCGCGGCCTATCACGCGCGGCTCACGGGCGAGGACGCCGCCGTTCGGCTGGAGGCCGCGCGCGCCTGGTCGATCTGGGAGGGACGCACGGCCACCCTGCTCGCCAATCCCAATGTCCAGGCCCATTTCGCTGATTCGCAGGTGGCCCTGAGTCTGGCACGCATCGAGAGTCATTATTTCGTCAACGGGGCTTTTCTGGCGCCGGATCAACTGCTACGCGACGCGCAGCGGCTCGCGGAGATCCCAGGTGTGATCATCCAGGGACGCTATGACCTCATCTGTCCGATGCGCTCGGCTTGGGAGCTGCATCAGGCCTGGCCGACGGCCCAGTTGCAGATCGTCCCGGATGCCGGGCATTCGGCGTTCGAGCCTGGGATCCGCCGCGCGCTGGTGGCCGCGACGGATCGCTTCGCGCGCGAGCTGGCATGATCGGGTTGCTGCAACGGGTCAGTGAGGCGCGCGTGGTGGTCGCGGGCGAGACGGTCGGTGCCATCGAGCGCGGTCTGCTGGTGCTGGTCGGTGTGCAGCGTGGCGATGACGAGGCACGCGCCGAGCGGCTGTTGGAGCGGCTGCTCGGCTATCGGGTCTTTCCCGATGCGCAGGATCGCATGAACCTGAGTCTGCGCGACATCGGCGGCGGTCTGCTGCTGGTGCCGCAGTTCACGCTGGCCGCTGACACCAAGAAGGGTACGCGCGCCAGCTTCACGTCCGCCGCGGCCCCTGATGAGGGGCGGCGGCTGTTCGATCATTTGGTCGAACGCGCGCACGCGGCCCATCCTCGGGTCGCTACGGGACGCTTCGGGGCTGACATGCAGGTCAGCCTGATCAACGACGGCCCTGTGACCTTCTGGCTCGAAAGCTGAATCCGAACGCCCGACGACACTATTAGTGTTTAATTCGAATTGAGTATAAATACTTACTAGCATTTCACCAACAAAGTGCTAGGATTTATGTCGATCTCCGCTAAATAGCAGATTTAATTAGTCTGTCAAACCCTTGGAGATTGTAGGTGTTGCGTCCCGTGTGATCATGTACCGCGAAGGAGTTATCCTTTGTTCCTCGCCCGCCAGGTGCTCCAGCGGACCGCGCTTGAAGTTTGAGAATCGGCCAGCGAGTCTATCCAGAACACGATAAAGGTTTAGCACGCGATGGTTATCCGTCTACATAAAAACGTGCGTACCATGTCCGCTGTCCGACGTGAGATCCATGAGTCGACGCGGCCGACGCGCGAGGACGCTCAAGCACCGAGGACGCTTCGCACAGCACGCGTCTGATGCCTACCCAGGAGGTCGTGCTGATGGAGTTGCGTAAAACCTTGTTGTTGCCACTTGATGACCTGCTGGCCATCACGCACGATTTTATCAGTACCGCTTCTCGCGTTCGGGGTTTGATCGCCGTTTGCGCCGTCATGGCGTCTCTAACCTCCAAGTGCTCAAGCCCCCCCATCGACCTGGACTCGCGTCCGGTCAAAACCCTCAAGCCGACAGCCTCACTCAGAGTATCGAGCGTTATGTCCAAGCCTACAAATCAACACATTCCGCAGAAATCTCTCAACCACACCACCCCGATCCAGGCGCTCAAGAACTGGTACGACAAACACCCTGCACTCTTCAAAAAACGTGTCTACAATCTCTAGGTATTTGACACAAGCCTGAGTGCTTGTATTGTGATTGAAATTTAGTTTTAGAATTGTTAATTTGTTGGTAAACGGATTTAAAGTGTAAAAGTCCGGGTTACGGAGAACCGGCAACGACTGAAAGTGGCTGTGCGCTCTTGAGGCCGCTATCAATTTTCGCGATTTTTTGCGTTTGTTAATCGGAGAATTTATGAAAACCCTATTTGCTTTTATTTGTTTCGCGATTATTTCTTCGCCTGTTTTAGCACAAACTGGTGCTGTGCATGATAACGAAGTTGCTAAAGGTCGAATAGACTTTGGTTGGGAAGGGTCAGGTGGTGGAAATCTTGAATCTTACAGTAAGTCATCCACAGGTTACCCTGGACGTCAAGGCCAGTTTAAATTCATCTTTGGCGGCGCTCCAACGATGGGTAAAATTTTGTTCACGCATTACAATGGCTCCGGGTGGAGAGATGTAATTGCTATAATGCCAAGCGGAGATTTGATTGCTAAAGGAACAATGAAATCTACCCAAATGATCGTTGGAACAGAAAGTGAGATTTGGCCAGACTATGTATTCAAAGAATCTTATTCATTGATGCCAATTGCTGATTTGAAGCAATTCATTGAGAAAGAAGGTCATCTTCCGGGAATGCCGACTGCGGCAGATATCGAAGAAAATGGTCATAATTTAGGGCTTGTTAGTGTAAAAACACTGGAAAAAGTCGAAGAGCTTGCGCTTTATGTCATTCATCTCAAAGAAGAGAATGAAGATCTGAGAAGCGAGCTAAATGCATTAAAAACGACTTTAGAAAAGTAGAATCTCGCAAGTCAAAAAATCGGCAGAATTTTATATTCTGCCGATTTTTTATTTCCTAATCATATGGAATCTAATAAATTAGCCATGGATTGAACATTCTTATTCAATAATTTTGCCATTGAATTTTGTTGGCTAGTCAAATAATTGTTTGATTTTTCTAAAAAATCGGGTTCTGAAAGATTTTTTAGAAAAGAAGTATAGTCGAATCTGTCAATTAGCGAATAAGGAAAATGATATAAATGAGAATCCGTTGCATTCATTGCTGTAAGAACGCTGGCATTATAGGCGGTTGCTATTGCTGAAGATATACTGTAATCACGATATCGTGATGCTTTTTTTATCAAAGGTAAAATAAGATCTGATTGTGTTATTTTTCTATAGTAGTCTTCATGAGCTATTTTATGCTGATTGTTTTGCATGTCATTAAATTCGAAGAATTCCATTAATCCGGATTTGATCAACAAGTCTTTGAATTTTTTAATATCTTCTGCTTTGCCTCCTCCAGGAAGTATAAATTTGAGATTTTTTTTACCCAACTTGGTTTTTGTTAAGCCATCTATTAACATTTCATAGGCTCTATTACTCGTGTTAATGCCGCCAGGTATGGCGATTTTAATGGAATCACATGATTTTTTTTCAGTAGTTTTAAGAGGCGCAAGAGAATACATAACATGCGTTGCGCTGTGCAAAAAGTCAGAATAAAAATAAAAAAAAGCATTAGGAATAAAATCCCATAAAAAAGCTAAATGTACTTTTGGTTTTTTTGAATTATTATTTATTAAGTTTATTTTTTTTATGGTATCCGCCGGCAGTTCTGGAAAATGATGTATGATGCCTAGAACAATTGATTCAAACTTCAGATAAAAATCCGGAGCCTGACCTTGAAAGCTATTTGCAATTATAAGATCATATTTTGAATCTGATATTTTTTCAACAATTTGTTTTTCTTTGTCATGTCGCCATTTTATAGTTAGTTCATAATCTAATCCAACGTAATGATCAAGCACGTTTCCTTTGCTTTCTAAAGCGGGTTCCGAATACATTATGTCCGGCTTTATTTTAAGCGTGTTTAAAGCATAAATATAAGCGGGCATGCATTCTTCGTGTACAGGCCATTTTTCGGCTATTAAAATTTTCATTACAAACCTTGGTTATTAGTTTAATGATTTTATCGTATTACGACCGTTGAGCTGCGGTAGTTGTCAGCATACTTGTCGCCTGCATCGGTGTTAAGTCACTTAAGAGACAAGCCAGGGTGCAGGTTGGCACTGGGGTTGGACAAGATGACCATGACCAGGTCTCTGTGGCCTGTAGGCCGCTTCAGTGCTGGGGATGTTGCCCATGTCGCTGTGGAACAGCCAGGAGCCTTGAACCAGGATCTGAGCATCCTCGCCTACTCGATGTATTAAGAAAGATCGCAAGAGCAAGCGACATGTATTCTGACACTGAGGGGCTGACTGGCTTCCCACACCGAGCGCAGGATACAGAACTTTCTGCTCGGCCACCTCACGCGGACTCAGGTTCTGCGGCGGCAGCAACTTCGCCACGATCGCCGCTCGGCGCTCGGCGTTCTTCGGAATACCCGCTCATCACTCAGTTCCTCGCGCCCCCAGATGTATTAAGGAAACGCTGAACAATTCCGTTTTGGCGAAGGGGTCTGAGTGATACCCTTGTGCCCTGTGTTCTCCACCGCCCTCAGCCTGACGACGATGCCCAAGAAACGCGCCCCGAAGCCGAAGTACCAGACCCGCCGTGAACGGTTCCTG
>NZ_WNKT01000036.1 GCF_009720725.1 Allochromatium palmeri | reverse complement strand
GACCAGTTTGCGTGACATGGTTGAAATATAAATAACTGCGCAAAAATGCGCAACTCATATTGAAACTGTTCGAGCCCTACACCCCTAATCCACAAACAGATCCCCGATGCACTGTTGCCCTTTCGGGCAAACCCCATTGCCCCTTCGTCCGATAGTCTCCTTGCCGTTGCAGTGGGATCATCAGGAAAAATGCGACTGACCCGTTCGTCGGATATTTTAGTGCACTGGGAAAGAGCCAGTCGCTTGTCTGATCAACCTGTTTCGGGACACCGCGTGGCTGGAAGCCATCGACGCCGCGATCACAAGCCGCAATGAAGAGCCCGCTGTAATTTCAGTTCCCTACGTCTCCAAATCTGTACCCTACTCCCACACTTGGACGCGGAATTCTGATGCCACTTCTGTAACGTGGAGAAAAGTGCTTATGCGATACAACAAAGGAACGCCCCCGAAATCGTCCCTGATGGCAGGGCTCAAAACCGCCGGCTCGATCCTGGCCCTAACGGCCTGTCTCGCCGTCGGCAGCGTCCAGGCTGCCGACCAGGGATCTCAGCAGCACGCCAAGGGCGAATACGATAGCGTTACCGCCATCTATGAGGTGGTCGAGGGTGACGAGCTGATGGTGATCGGCGAACGCTTCGAGGTTCCGTTGGACACCCTGAAGGCGATGAATAACCTCACCTCGGACCTGATCAAGCCCGGTCAGAAACTGACGGTCACGACGGGCGCGACGACTGTCTCAGCCCTGGAAAAATCACCAGAGCAGGCGCAGGTACAGGGGCATGCCGCCGATGATCCGCTGTCCGCTTGGAACGACGGGCCGGCGAAGCAGGCGATCATGGCCTTCGTGAAGGAGACCACGACGCCGGGAAGCCCGACGTTCGTGCCACCGGCAGAGCGCATCGCGACCTTCGACCAGGACGGTACGCTTTGGGTCGAGCACCCCATGTACAGCCAGGTCGTCTACTGCCTGGAGCAGGTTCCGGCAGTGGTCAAAGCGAAACCGGAGCTGGCGACGGTGGAGCCCTTCAAGACCGTGCTGTCTGGCGACCGGGAGGCCATCGCCAAGCTCCCCATGGACGACCTTTTCAAGATCCTCGCCGCCACGCTGACCGGTATGAGTGTCGACGAGTTTAAGGCTGAGGCGGAGAAGTGGCTCGCAACCGCCAAGAACGCGCGCTGGAACCGGCCCTACACCGACCTCACTTACCTGCCGATGCAGGAACTCCTGGAGTACTTCCGCGCCAACGGGTACAAGACCTACATCGTCACCGGCGGCGGCCAGGACTTCGTTCGGGTGTATTCCGAGTCCGCTTACGGGATTCCACCGGAGCAGGTGGTCGGCAGCGCCGGAGAGACCAAATACGGCTATGGCAAGGACGGCCAGCCGTTTCTCACCAAGGAGCCGAAACTGCTCCTGAACGACAACAATGCCGGCAAGCCCGAGGGCATACACCTGATGATCGGGCGCCGGCCCCATGCGGCCTTCGGAAACTCCACCGGTGACCGTCAGATGCTGGAATACACCAAGGCCGGTGACGGCGCGAGGTTGTCGATGATTCTGCTCCACGACGACGCCAAGCGCGAGTACGCTTACGGACCGGCGCAGGGGCTGCCCGACACCAAGGTCGGCACCTTCACCCAGGCGCTGTATGACCAGGCGCAGAAGCAGGGCTGGATCGTGATCAGCATGAAGACCGACTGGAATCGGATTTTTGCGTTTGAGGAAAAATAGAACTCAGCGGGCCGGCGGCGGCCAGTCCCGAACCGGGTTAAGCTTTGCGGCCTGATTTTGAACCCTGCGAGGAAAACTCATGCCCGATCCCCTGTCCGCCGGCCGGCACACTGCCACCTCCGAGTTGCCGATCTTGTCTGACGCCCGGGGCATGGCCCCGGTTGTTTCGTACCTCATCGCGGCGACCCTCGCTCTGCTGTTGCTGCCCGCTGTGCCGGCACTCGCGGCCGATGAGGCCGCCGCCAACGGCTATATCGGCAGCGCACGCTGCGGCACCTGCCACGCCGCCGAATTCACGGCCTGGCGCGGCTCCCACCACGATCTGGCGATGGCCGAGGCGACGCCGGATAACGTCCTCGGCGATTTCGACGACGCCAAATTCACCGCCCACGGCGTCACCACGCGCTTCTACCGTGATGGCGACGCCTTCCGGGTCGATACCGACGGCCCGGACGGCAAGCCCGCGAGTTATTCCATCGCCTACACCTTCGGCTGGACGCCCTTGCAGCAATACTTGATCCGCTTTCCGGGCGGGCGGCTGCAAGCGCTCGGCATCGCCTGGGATTCACGCCCGGCGGACCAGGGCGGCCAGCGCTGGTTCCACCTCTACCCGGACGAGGCGGACTACGGCCCAGATAACCCGCTGCACTGGACCAACCGCGACCAGACCTGGAACTACCAGTGCGCCGAGTGCCACTCCACCGGCCTGCACAAGGGCTACGACCTCAGCACGGACGCCTACACCACCACCTGGGCCGAGATCGACGTCGCCTGCGAGGCCTGCCACGGCCCCGGCGCCGCGCACGCAAAGCAGGCCGAGGCCGCAGCGGCGGGCGATGCCGAGGCCTGGGACGCTCACAAGGGCCTGACGCCGGACCTCGTCGACCGCGACAACCCCACCTGGGTGCAGAACCCGAAGACCGGCCTGCCGCACCGCGAGCCGTCCCGCAGCAGTCATGCTGAGGTCAACACCTGCGCCCGTTGCCACGCCCGCCGCGGCCAGCTCCACGTCCCCTACACGCCGGATGCGCCGCTGGAGGACACCCATCGGCTGGCCTTGCTGGGAGAGGGCCTGTATTACGCCGACGGGCAGATCCAGGACGAGGTTTTCGTGCACGGCTCCTTCATCCAGAGCCGCATGTTCCACCAGGGCGTCACCTGCAACGACTGCCACGACCCGCATTCCCTGCAACTGCGCGCGCCCGGTAACGCCGTCTGTGCCCGCTGCCATGCGCCGACCCGCTACGACAGCGCCGAGCACCATCATCATCCGATGACCGATAGCGCCGGCGCCAAGGGCAGCGGCACCGCCTGCGTCGACTGCCACATGCCCGAGCGCAACTACATGGTCATCGACGCGCGCGCCGACCACAGCCTACGCATCCCGCGCCCAGACCTCTCCGCAGCCCTGGGCACGCCCGACGCCTGCACCGGCTGCCATACCGAGCTGACCCCGGCGCAGGCGGCGGCGCAGGTGCAGACCTGGTACGGCACACCCAAGCGCCCGGCGCACTTCGCCACCGCGCTGCACGCCGGCCGCAGCGGCGCGCCGGACGCCGCCGCAAAGCTCGCCAAGCTGGCGGCGGATACAGAGGCGCCCGCGATCGCCCGGGCGACGGCCCTGGACCTGCTTGCCCAGCAGCCCGACCCCATCGATCCAGCCCTGTTGGAAGGTCTCGCCAAGTCCGATTCCCCGCTGCTACGCGCTGCCGTCGCCCGCGCCCTGGAGCGCCTGCCGCCGCAGAACGCGCTCAGCATCGGGCTTGAGCTGCTGGACGACCCGACGCGCCTGGTGCGCATCGACACGGCCCGCGCAATGGCCGCTTACGCCCGCTTGGAGGCCAACATCCCCGGCCGTGAATCTCCGTTGCGCAAGGCCCTCGCACCGGCGCTCGCCGAGTACCGCGAGGCCCAGCTCACCAGCGCCGAGCGCCCGGAGGACTGGCTCAACCTCGGCGTGCTCGACAGCCTGCTGGGCGACTCCGATGCCGCGGAGCGCGACTATCGCCAGGCGCTAGCGCTGGAGGCCGACTTCACGCCCGCTTACGCCAACCTCGCCGACCTGTACCGCGCGCTCGGGCGTGACGACGACGGTCGCAGGGTGCTTGAACAGGGACTCAATCAGGCCCCGGACGACGCCGATCTGCTGCACGCACTGGGTCTCCTGGAGATCCGCACCAAGCACCTGCCCGCCGCAGTGGAACTGCTCGGCCGCGCCGCCGCGCAGGCCCCGGAGCAGCCCCGCTACGCCTATGTCCATGCTCTGGCGCAGGAGGCGAACGGCGACCCGCGTGCGGCCATCGCCACCCTCACGGCCGCCACCGACCGCCACCCCAACGACGCCGAGATCGCGCTCGCGCTGGTGAGTCTCAACGTCAAGGCCGGCGACCGGAACGCTGCTATCACCTGGGCGGAGCGCTACCTAGCCCACTTCCCGGATCCGTCCGGGCAGGTCAGCACGCTGCTGACCCAGCTCAAGGGCGCTGCCGACTAGCGTTTTTTGCGGGCGCCGCCAATTCCCACGGTGGCTCCCGAATCACTTGCTCGTAACTTTGGACTGGGAGACATGATGAAAAAGACCTTGCTCAAGCTCGTTCCGCTGATTGCAGTGTCGGCCTGGATGCCCGGCGCCATGGCGGCCGCCGAAAAGCCCAATATCCTCGTCATCTTCGGTGACGATATCGGCATGTGGAATGTCGGTGCCTATACCCACGGCATGATGGGCCAGACGCCCAACATCGACCGCATCGCCAAAGAGGGCATGCTGTTTACCGACCACTACGCGCACCCAAGCTGTACCGCCGGACGGGCCGCGTTCATCACCGGGCAATTGCCGGTGCGCACCGGTCTGACGACCATCGGCATCCCCGGCTCAAAACTGGGCCTGCAGAAGGAAGACCCGACACTGGCCGAGGTGCTGAAGCCGCTTGGCTATGCGACCGGGCAGTTCGGTAAGAACCACCTCGGTGACCGCAACGAGTTCCTGCCGACCGTGCACGGTTTCGACGAGTTCTACGGCAACCTCTATCACCTCAACGCCGAGGAGGAACCAGAGCAGCTCGACTACCCAGGGGTGAAGAATCCCGAGTTCACAAAGAAGTTCGGCCCGCGTGGCGTCCTGCATTGCTGGGCGACGGACACCGACGACCCCACCGATGACCCCAAGTTCGGCCCCATGGGCAAGCAGCGCTGTGAGGACACCGGTGCGCTCACCCGCGAGCGCATGAAGACCGTAGACAGCGAGTTCCTGAAGGCGGCCGAGACCTTCATCGAGAGCAGCGTCAAGGAAGACAAGCCCTTCTTCGTCTGGTTCAACCCCACCCGGATGCACATCTGGACCCATGTACCGACGGAGTACATGCAGAAGGCCGTCGACGAGGGGCGCCCCGAGGACGATGTTTACCGCGCAGGCATGATCCAGCACGACGAAGAAATTGGCCAGTTGCTGAAGAAGCTCGACGACCTGGGAGTTGCCGACAACACCATCGTGGTCTACTCGACCGATAACGGCTACGAGCTGATGTTTTGGCCGGACGGCGGCTATTCGCCCTTCCGCGGCGAGAAGGGCACGACCTGGGAAGGCGGCGTGCGGGTGCCGATGCTGGTCCGCTGGCCCGACAAGATCCCTTCCGGCAGCGTCTCCAACGCCATCCAGAGCCATGAAGACCTCTTCGTCACCCTGGCCGCGGCCGCCGGCGAGCCGGACCTCAAGGACAAGCTGCTTGAGGGCGCACAGATGGGCGACATGACCTACAAGGTCCACCTGGACGGCTACGACAACCTCGATCTGTGGACCGGCAAGACGGACAAATCCGCCCGCAAGGAGTACTTCTATTACGACGAGGCGACCCTCACCGGCGCGCGCGTGGGCGATTGGAAGATGCTGTTCGGGGTCAAGGAAAACGGGTTGTGGTGGGACCCCATCGTTTATCCCTCGGCGCCCTATCTGTTCAACCTGCGCATGGACCCCATGGAGCGCTTCGACCCCCTGTCCCACGAATGGGGCTATATGGGCCGCAAGTTCTTAGCCCAGAAGATGTGGACCCTGGTCCCGGCACAAGGGATCATCGCCGAGCACATGAAGAGCCTGAAGGAATGGCCGCCGCGCCAACGGGCCGAGTCGCTGAGCCTGCAGAAGGCCACGGAGGCGGTGATGCGGCAGCTTGAGAACAACCCCGGCCAGGTCTGGTAAAACCAATCCCCGCAGGCTTGACTGCCGGCATGGAGTCCGGCAGTCGGGTTGGGGATCATCCAGCTCTCTTGCAACAAGGGAACGGTCTGTGCGTGATCCAAGCCGTGCAGCGCCGTGATCTCATGCCTCAGCATGTGCGTTGACCAGTCCTGAGGCACGCCTGCCCCGATCAAGCCATTCAGAGCCAGGGTAGCGGTCCACATAAGGTTAGCGCGTACCCCCTTAAAAGGGCTGCGCCAACCGGCCTACAAATCCGATCCGATTCACTTTAACCGAGAGGGCTATCGTGCCTTGGCCGATGCCATCCATGAAGTGCTGGTTCGGGAGGAGGCGTTTTGAGTGGTGGTCGCTCGCTCTCCCGCTAAGCTCGACCAACGCTCGGGGTCGGGGAGCGTCGCTCCGATGTCACCGACTTCGTGGTGTGGCAGCTCAGCGAGGACTTGGCCGAAATGAGTAGCCGCCGAGCTGATTAGCGAATTTTATGTTTATACTAAACTCACTTTGACAAAAGTGTTTTTTGTAGCATGATTTTCAAAAATGAAAAGCCATCCGGCTTAGAGTCCATCGCTTTTTTGCGTCAGCGTGCGGATGATGTCCTGGCCGCGCTCCGTGACGATGTCTTTGCCCCTGATGGCGTAAAGACGCTCCGGCGCCTCTGGTCGATTTCGGAGACCGCTGAACTGGTCGGTCGCAGTCAGCAATCGATCCGCTTGGCCGAAGCCGAGGGTAAGCTGCCAGCGCCAGAGCGTTTAGATAGTGGTCGACGTGGAGGCTATAGCCTAGAGGCCATCAATCGCATGCGCGATCATTTTGGAACGCGTCCATGGCGTGCCGCCAGCGATGAACCCGTGATTCTGAGCTTT
This sequence comes from Allochromatium palmeri, assembly GCF_009720725.1. GTDB lineage: Bacteria > Pseudomonadota > Gammaproteobacteria > Chromatiales > Chromatiaceae > Thermochromatium > Thermochromatium palmeri. The sequence goes on along the minus strand of NZ_WNKT01000036.1, from coordinate 34,578 downwards.
TCGAATTTCAAGGGAGGGGTCGGTAAGTCGTCACTAGCCTGCCATTGCGCGCAGTATTTCGCCATCTTGGGCTATCGGGTACTGGTCGTCGATCTTGATAGCCAGGCCAGCACGACCACGGTCTTTGGCTTCAATCCCGACCTGCAAATCGCCCAAAAAGACACGATCGCCCCCTATTTACTGGGACAGCAACACAGCTTGCACTATGCGATCCGCTCGACCTACTGGCCTGGGATCGATCTGATTCCAAGCGCCCTGCACTTCTACGGCACGGAATATGAACTGGCAGCTCAAGTCTCAGGTAATCTGGAACTGCTGGAGACGCTGCGGGCGGGAATAGACGGCGTGGCAGGCGACTATGATTTGATCATCCTGGATCCGCCGCCGGCATTGGGTCTGGTATCGATCAGTGCGCTGGTAGCTGCCAATGCACTGGTCATCCCCGTTCCACCCGCCAACATCGACTTTGCCTCGACCGCGCACTTCCTGGGCATGGTCATAGATACGCTGAGCACGCTGCGCGGCCAGGGACTCGAACCCCACTATAAGTTCGTGCGCGTGGCACTGTCGAAATTCGACGAACGCAAATCAACCCAAACAGCCATCGTCGAGATGATGCGCCAGGTCTTCGGGGACTATTTATTGAGCACACCAGTCAAGGATTCCGCCGAGATCGACAATGCCTCAGCGCGCTTCGAGACCGTCTACGAACAACCTGTGGCACTTACTTCGCGTGAGGTCAAACGCCGCTGCCTCGCTTATCTCAACGGGATCAATCGTGAAATCGAGATCCTTATCCGTCGCTCCTGGCCGAGCCATCATGAAGCACTGCGCAAGATCGGCTTGATGTAGGAGATCCGTCATGTCGAAGAATCGCAGTCTGTTCTCAGGTGTCGCTGATCGTGTCCAGCGGGAGGAGCGCAATGAAGCCACGACTCTGCCCGAGCGTTCGGGTCCATTCAGTGCCAATCTGTCGGGCATCACCAACCCACGCGCGCCCGGACAACCGGAGGCCGTAATCCGCAAGACGGCGATCGAGCGCCACATTCTGCTCGATCCCGCGCGATGTCGACCTTGGGTGCATCACAATCGGGTCTATGAGTTACTCGACGAGGTGCGCTGTGCTGATCTGATCGCGGGCTTCCGCAGCGTTGGTCGTCAGCAACGCCCAGCTATCGTGCGCACACTACGCGCCGAGGCACGCCTGGGACCGGATGGTCAAGCCCACGACTTCGAGATCATCTCCGGGGCACGCCGCCACTGGACAGTCTCCTGGCTGCAGGCACATGGGGAAACCAATGCGGCTGGCGAACCCTTTCTTTTTCTCGCTGTGGTCAGGGATGACCTCGATACCCTGGCAGCCTTTGAGTTATCCGATGCCGAGAACAGAGGCCAGCAAGACATCTCAGACTATGAACGTGCGCGCGAATATCGCTGGGCACTCGATCAGCTCTATGCCGGCAACATCTCGCGGATGGCTCATGCCATCCAAATGGATCGCTCGCATCTGAGCCGACTCCTGGACCTGACCGAGATGCCGCCGGACATCGTGGCTGCCTACCCCTCGATTCTGGACATCCGGGTCCATCATTGGCGCAAGCTGGCCCGGTTCTTTTCCGAGGCGGAGTCTAGTCAGGCGGCGGAACGCCTGCTCGACTGCGCACACTCGATCAGTCGATCGCGTACCCTGGGTCATCCACAGGTTCCAGAAACCGGCGCACAGACCTTCGAGCAGCTGTTAAGCGCGGCACTGGCAAAGAAACGCGAAGCGCCTCGCAGCCAGGTGCTCACAACGATCAAAGCTGAAGCAACGGGTAAGCTGGCACTTCGGGTCAAACGGACCTCGCGTGGGATCACGGTCGATCTGCCGCATGCATCCGGCGCTACGAAGGAGGAAATCTACACAGCATTGCGCCAAACGGTCGATGAATATTTCGAGCCGTGACGGATTTGGTGGGTGTGTCGGGATCGACTGTGGCAATTGCCACAGTCAATCTACCTGAATCCTGTCTGCATACCCGGTCATTTCCAGATAGCCGCGTCCGATCTCGCGTCCGGTCTCAAAAACACGCACGGCGCCCTCCCAATAAATGGTTCCCGTTGAGCGACGGCTGTCGAGTTCCTGGTCGTCCATCAACGGGTGGAGGTTGTAGCCACGATCGCCGATACGCAGATGCCATTCGACTGGATACTCGATCCCGGTACGCGGCGATCGCCAGCGCCGAAGCGGGGACAATTCGACCTGCTCTGGTGCGAGCGACTGGATACGGCCATCAGGGAAGCGCCGGGTGGCACTTGCCCAGAGTGCCGTGCCATCGGGCTGACGCATCCGAAAAGCCATAATGGCACCGCCGTCGTCCAGGTTCAGGCCAACCCAATCCCAACCGTCGGCGCCGTCGGGACTGTAGGCGCTCGACCATTCATGGTCCATCCAAGCGCGCCCGCTCACTGCCTGTCGGCGGCCGTCAAGCGTCACATGACCGTCGACCTGCAACTGTGGTCGGCTGTAATAGTAGCTGGCGTGGTGTGGGTCGGGCGCCTTGCGGCTGAACCCCTGGTCGCCGTTGAGCATGGGCGTTCCGGTGAAGGCGAGCCTGAGATCATAGGCGAAGTCCTCCGCGTTCACTCGGGTGACATAGCGGTCATCTATCTGCTCGAATGACCAGTCATCGAGCCAGACGTGCGCCCGATCCTTAGCATATCCGGCGCGCTCGAAGCCCGTGCGGGCGGCACGCTGATCATGACGCAAGCGACCCAATCGAGGATCGGCGATGGCCGCATGGGCTAGCAGCAACTGGCGTGGAGCGAAGGCGCTCAGGTTGTCCTCGCCGATTCCGGTGCGCACGCGGAAGAAGGTGGTTTGAAAGCCGAACGGATCGCCGTCCGGCTCGGTGAGCCAACCGGTTACATACCACCATTCAGTCCGAAACCCTGGGTGGGCCCCCTCATCGTCCGGAAAGCGGAGGACGCGTCCGGGGAGTACGGCGTCAAACGCGGCCTCCGGGATGGCGGATCCAGTCGTCGGCGCGGTCGCCGCCAGGATCTGGGTCAGGGGCAAGCCGGCAAGGGCGAGCAAGCAAGCGCGTCGATTCATCACCAATCCTCACGCACGGCCAGCACGGCATCCTCGCGCATCGCCTGCCGGCCCGCGAGTACCGCAGCCAGGCTGGCCAAGGTTGCGAGCGTACCTGCAAACACGAGCAGCGATACCCAGGGAACGTGCAGATCCATGCTCCAGTGAAAGCTTTGACGATTCACGACCTCGATCAAAATCCAGGCAATGGCGCCGCCAACTGTCAGTCCGCCAAATATTCCGATACCGGCGGCCAGGCTGCCTTCGAGGGCGAGCAGGCTACCGATCTGGCCGCGCGTCAGCCCCAGGTGGCGTAGCAGACCGAACTCCCGGCGCCGCGCCGCCGCGAGTGCGGCAAAGCTGGCCGCCACACCCGCCAGGCCGATGATGACGGCGGCAGCTTCCAGAACGTAGGTCACGGCGAAGGTGCGGTCGAAGATCCGCAGACTGCGGGCGCGAATTTCGCCGGGGACGGTGACCTCCAGTGCGCCCGAGCCGCCCGCCGCTTTTAGCGCCTCGGCCACGCCGAGCGCGTCGGCACCAGGCGCAAGCCAGATAGCGGCATCCTGCGCCGAGCGATCACCAGTCAGGCGCCGGTAGTCGGCGAGATCCAGCATGAGACTGCCGGTCTGGCGCGCGTAATCGCGCCAGATACCAGCCACCCGGACCTGCACCTCGGATCCGGCCAGCGGCAGCCGGACATGATCCCCTGGACGCCAACCCCGGAGGTCGTACAGGGCCTCGGAGATCCAGACCGCCGTCTCACCCTCAGCCACCGCTCGGGCTGAGCCGACTAAGGGGAGTTCGCGTCCATCGGACGAAACGGGTCGCGCCAACAGGGCGACCGGGGGTTGACCGGGCGCCAGTCGCAGGCTGTCATGGCGAGTGAACTGGACGCGGGCCACACCGGACACGTCGGTGAGCTGCACCTGAAGCGCTTCGCTCAGGACACCGCCGCTCTGGGCGCGGCCGGCGCGCAGATAGAGGTCAGCGGGAAGGATCTGGCCGAGCCAGACATCGACCGAGTCGCGCAGGGAGCTGACCATGATCGCCATGGCCGCCACCAGGGCCACACTGGCGAGGACGCCCGTGGCGGCAACCGCACTCATCCCCGGGGCCGCCCGCAACCGGGCGGCGGCGAGCCGCACCGGTACCGGTCCCCGCAGCGGCACGACCCGCGCGAGTCCCGACGCGAGCATCGGCAGCCACAGGACACTCCCGGTCAGCAGGCCGAAGATGGCCAGATAGCCCCCGATCGGCAGCCCCAGGATCGGCGGCAGGACACAGAGCGGCGCACTCGCGACTATCAGGATGAGTCCAAGCCCTGGGTACCCGCGCCGCTGGGACAGGGCCGAATCGTCGCTCGCCTTGAGCGCCTGTGCCGGCGCGACGCTGGCCGCTTCACGCGCCGGGAGCCAGGCTCCGGCCACTCCGGCCCCGACGCCGAGTAGCACATAAATCCCGCTGGCCCAGAGGTCGAATTTCAGCGTTGGCGACAAGCCGGCGAAGAATCCGGCCCCCAGGTCGCCGCCGAGGAGCTTGAGCAGACCGAAGGCGAGGCCATGGCCGAGCACTACACCGACCACGGAACCCAAGAGCCCCACAAGCGCCCCTTCCGCCAAAAGCCAGAAAAAGAGCTGATGGCGGGCCAGCCCGATCGCACGCAGGAACGCTAACTCGGTATGCCGTCGCACGACCGACAGTGCTTGCGCCGAAAAGACCAGGAAGGCGCCGGTGACCAGTGCCATAGCCGCCAGCAGGGTAAGATTGACCCGGTAAGCGCGCGAGAGATTCGCCGCCTGGCCCTCAGCGGTTTGCGGGGCCTCAAGCCACACGCCCGCTGGCAGTAATGGCGCCAGCGTGGCACGGGCCGTCTGGGCGTCGAGGCCGTCGACCAGTCTCAGATCGATGCGCGTCAACTGCCCGATCCGTGCAAAGTGTTTCTGAACCGCCGCGATGTCCATGACAGCGAGCTGGGGATCCTCGGCAGCCCCGGGCAGATCACCGGCCACCCGTAGCTCGAGCGGCTGGGTACCGGCATAGACGCGCAGCCGGTCGCCAGGCTGGACGGCGAGAACGGTCTGAGCAGCGGCACTGAGAAAGAGATTGTTTTCGGCAAGTGCCGCGAAGCGGGCCTCACGCTCGGATTGACCGTCAAGTTTCGCAGGCTGTGGCCAGAGCGCGGGTGTGACGGCACCGAGCGCGAACAGATCAAGGCCAAGCACGTGGAGCGTATCCGTACTGCCGATACGCTCGGTCCATACCTCCAGCACGGGACTGGCCTGCGCGACTTCGGGGCGTGCCGCCAGCCGTGCGTAGAGTGCCTCGTCGAAGCCGCCGCGCGGCCCGACGACTTGGAGGTCAGCGACTCCCGACAGGGTGCGCAGACCGCGCCCAAACTCAGCAAGCGCGGCCTGATTGACCGCCTGTACCGCCATCCCCAGTGCGACCCCCAGCACGATGGCGGCGAAGGACAACAGTGTCGCCGCGCGACGCCGCACCAGCGAACCGAGAAAGACGGGAGCGAGCCTCACCCGCGCAGACCCTCGGGCGTGAGTTGTAATACGCGGTCGGCGCTTCTGGCGGCGTCCGGCGAGTGGGTGACCAGGATCCCCATGGATCCGGCCGTCCGGATACGCTCGCCTAGCAACCTCAGCACACGGGCTGCATTCGTGGGATCCAGGTTGCCCGTAGGCTCGTCTGCCAGAACCAGGCGTGGACTGTGCACCAGGGCGCGGGCAATGGCGACGCGCTGCATCTCCCCCCCGGACAGCTCACGCGGCCAGCTCTCGGCGCGGTCGGCCAAGCCCACGGCGTCGAGCAGGCATTCGGCCTGACGATCCGCCCACGGTCCGCCCTGTCCCTTGAGCCAGAGCGGCAAGGTTACGTTCTGACGCAGTGTGAGATGCGGCAGGATATGGAAGGCCTGAAAGACGAAGCCAAGCTTGTCCCGACGCAGTCGCGTCAATGCCTCCTCGCCGAGCGCGGCGTAGTCCTCGCCATCGAGTGCGAGGCGGCCGCGATCAGGCCGATTCAAACCGGCGATCACATTCAACAGCGTGGACTTGCCGACTCCAGACTCGCCGGTGATGGCGACATACTCGCCTGGCTCCAGGCGCAGTGAGATGGCCTTAAGGACCGGGCGGTTATTGAACTGGCGGTACAGGTTTGAGATTTCGAGCATGGAGTGTGGAGAACCGATACAGCTAGAAGAGGTTGGGCCACGATATCTACCTAGGGTTGTGTCAGTGCGGCGCGACAACAAGATCACCAGGCTCCGTCAGTCCTGATGCGTTGATCTTACGTCGTGCCCCCCGAATAAACGCACGCATGAGTCGATTCCGGCGTTGAGCTGGCCCGCCATGACCATGGATCTTCCGGTCACGGTTGCCATTGAGTCACCCGTTCGTTATCCTGCCGGCCCTTATTTGTCACTCCATCCGACGTTTAGGAGTCATCCGCCAGTGTAGACATTCCGGCTCGCCTAGCGTTCTCTGAATGCTTCGTCTAACCATCGATGCGATGCCGCGCCCCTGATGTCCGCGCTGTTCACCGACTCTATCGGGTTCTCTGCTCGAACCGCACGCCGCTCAGGCACTTGGCCTTCGCGTTTTACTCCCTCGCCGATTCGTTCGGCTTCATCCGCGAAGGAATCCATCCCGCATGAACTCCATCCGCCAGGACTGGTTCTCCAACGTCCGTAACGATCTGCTAGCGGGCCTGGTGGTCGCGCTCGCATTGATCCCCGAGGCGATCGCCTTTTCAATCATCGCCGGCGTCGACCCCAAGGTCGGACTCTATGCCTCGTTCTGTATCGCCACGGTCACCGCTTTCGTTGGCGGGCGTCCGGGCATGATCTCGGCGGCCACTGGCGCCATGGCGCTGGTGATGGTGACCCTGGTCAAGGATCATGGCCTACAGTATCTGCTCGCGGCCACAGTGCTGACCGGCGTGCTCCAAATGTTGGCCGGGGCGCTGCGGCTCGGAACGCTGATGCGCTTCGTCTCACGCTCGGTGGTCACCGGTTTCGTCAATGCCCTGGCAATTCTGATCTTCATGGCCCAGCTCCCGGAGCTGACGGGAGCAAACGCGACCTGGCAGGTCTATGCGCTGGTCGCCGCCGGGCTGGCGATCATTTACTTGTTCCCTTATCTGACCAAACTCGTTCCCTCGCCGCTGGTGACCATCCTGGTGCTCACTGGGGTCACGCTGTATCTGGGACTCGATGTGCGCACCGTGGGCGACATGGGCCAGTTGCCCGACAGTTTGCCGGTGTTCCTGCTGCCGGATATCCCGCTCAACCTCGAAACGCTTCAGATCGTCTTCCCGGTCTCGGCCACGCTGGCGGTGGTCGGCCTGCTTGAATCATTGATGACAGCCACCATCGTCGATGATCTCACCGACTCCAGCAGCAACAAGAACCGCGAGTGCGTCGGTCAGGGCGTGGCTAATGTTGCCACGGGCTTTCTCGGCGGCATGGCTGGCTGCGCCATGATCGGTCAGTCGGTCATCAACGTGAAATCGGGTGGACGCGGGCGGCTGTCGACGCTGACGGCGGGCGTGTGTCTGCTACTGATGGTGGTCTTTGCCGGTGAGTGGGTGGCACAGATCCCGATGGCGGCGCTGGTCGCCGTAATGATCATGGTCTCGATCGGTACCTTCAACTGGGCCTCAATCCGTAACCTGCGCGAACATCCGCTGGCGGCTAACGTCGTGATGCTCTCGACCGTCGTGGTGGTGGTCGCCACCCATGATCTGGCGCAAGGGGTGCTGGTCGGCGTGCTGCTCTCGGGCTTCTTCTTCGCCAACAAGGTCGGGCAGGTGCTTTATGTCGGTTCGGTATCACTCGACGCTGGACGCACCCGTGCTTATCTTGTCACCGGTCAGGTGTTCTTCGCCTCGGCTGACCGCTTCGTCGCCGCGTTCGATTTCAAGGAAGTCATCGAGCGGGTGCGCATCGACGTCAGCCGCGCCCATTTTTGGGATATCACGGCTGTGAGCGCGCTCGACAAGGTGGTCATCAAATTCCGCCGCGAAGGCACCGAAGTCGAGGTCATTGGTCTCGATGCGGCCAGTGCCACCCTGATCGACAAATTCGCGGTGCACGACAAGCCCGACGCCGTCGAACGCCTGATGGACCATTGAGAGGAGACAGACCATGCATGACGAAGACAAGATCCTGGCCTGTGTCGATCGCTCGCACTTTGCCGACACCGTGACCGAAGCGGCGGCTTGGGCTGCACGACGTCTGTCGGCCCCGATGGAGTTGCTGCATATCCTCGATCGCCATCCCGAGGTTGGCAGCGGCAAGGATCATAGTGGCGCCATTGGCTTCAACGCCCAGCAGGCGCTGTTGACCGAATTAGCCGCAGAGGATGCCGCGCGTAGCAAGGCCGCGCGCGAACAGGGTCGGCTCTTTCTCAATGGGCTGCGCGAACGGGCCATTGCAGCCGGCGCGGTCGCGCCCGACGTGCGTCAGCGCCACGGAGATCTACAGGACACGCTAGTCGGGCAGCAGGCCAGCGTGCGGCTGTTTGTACTCGGACGTCGCGGCGAGTCCGCCGAAGCGACCCAGCGCGACCTCGGGCGCAATGTCGAGCGCGTGGTGCGCGCGCTCAAGAAACCGATCCTGGCCGTCACCGAGCAGTTCCAGGAGCCGCGCCGGGTGCTGATCGCCTTCGATGGCGGCGGCATGGCCAAGCGTGGCGTCGAACTGGTGGCCAAAAGTCCTTTGTTTCAGGGACTGCCTGTGCATCTGCTGATGTCGGGCAAGGCCACCAAAGACGGTGCCAAACAGTTGGAGTGGGCCAGAACCACGCTGGAGGCCGCCGGTTTCGAGGCCTCAGCGGCCCTGATTCCAGGCGATGCAGAGCGCCTCATTGCCACAGCTGTGCGTGAGCAGGAGATCGATCTGCTCATCATGGGCGCCTACAGCCATTCGCCGATTCGCACCCTGCTCTTCGGCAGCAAGACCTCTGATCTGCTGCGTTCGGCGCGTGTTCCAACACTGCTGCTGCGCTGAGCGGGTTTCCATCGCAGCCGTGTCTTGACCAGAATCAAAAGCCAGCGGCAGGGTGGAGATGCGCATCGCCGACCCGCAGGGCCAATGGCTGTCCGACGGCGAGCATGAGCGCGGGGTTAGCCTGCAAATTGGCGTGAAATGGTTAGAGCGAGGACGCAAAGACTGAAAGACTGAGAACATGCGGAAGAATCACAGGGGATGATTCTAAAAAACGTTCATCCCCGTCGTGGCGATTCACAGCCGGACCAGCGTCACATCAAACGCTCGCTCCTCTAACGGCGATGCACCTCAATTTCCCGATGGCGTTGTGTTGATAACGCCGACCATCCATCCGATTGAACAGCTTTCCTAAACCACTGAATGAAAACCCTACGCGTTCTTGCCTGGCTGCTGCTGGCGGTGGTTTTGCTCTTGGTGGGCGCCATCGGCTATCTGCCGGTTTATCTGCAGGCACACAAAGCGGACCTAGAAACCGCAGCGGCTGATGCTCTTGGGCGGCCTGTTGCGATCAACAACATCGCGCTGGGCTGGTTGTTGCATCCACGGCCGGGCCTGTCGATCGTGCTGAACGGGCTGCGGGTGTCGAATCCAGACTGGGACACCAACCCAACGCTGGGGCCTCACCTGCTGGAGGCCGAGCGGGTCGATGTAACCTGGCAGTTGCAGGCACTGTTGCACCGACAGATCCGCATCGACCAACTGGTGATCCGTGGTGCGCGCGTGATGCTCCAGAAGACCGCTGATGGCCGCGATAACTGGCAACTTGGTGCGAGCAAAGGCAAGCGGGCCGGCAAGATCAGCCTTCAGGTTCCGACGGTGCAGGTGATCGATTCGCAGATCACCTTTGCATCCCCAAAGGCACCAGTTCGACGCGCCGATATCACCCGGCTTCAGCTCGATGGGCTAGATGCCGAGCCTTTGGTTCTCCAGGCAGAACTGACGATCAATCAGACGCCGCTGACGTTGAGTGCTCGCGCGGGTGCCGCAGATGCTCCGACCGGCGCCCGCTGGCCCTTCCAGATCCAGGCGCAGAGTGCCGAGACCCACGTTGAGCTGAGTGGCAGCGCCCCCGCACCGTTCGCGACCACCGGGCTGGATGCCAAACTCCAGCTGCGGGGGCCGACGGCGGTACCGCTTGGGAAAATTGCCGGCATCAATGGGCTACCGGCGGGACCCTTTCGGCTCGAGACAGAGCTGAGCTGGGACGACCAGACCCTAGAGGCCAGCGCGATCAACGGATCATCGGAGGCGGATGTCCTGCCCGCGCCGTTGACCATCAGCGATGGCGAGATTAGCCTCCCGTTGCATGGTCCCTGGTCCTTGCGAATGACGGGGAAGCTCGGCAATCGGCCGGCGACGCTGCAACTGGCATCGGTCGCCGCGCCCAAGGCCGTTGACCAGACGACCCGCACTCAACCCACGGGGGGCGAGGCGACCGGCGTGCTGGCAATCAAGGCTACGCTTGCCGAAGGCCGCTTCGACGGCGAGCTGCGGCCAGCATCGAGTAATGCCCGAGCACTGCTCAGCGGCACGCTCAACGTTGGGACGGTCTCGTTGGTCGACGGCGCGCCGGGTAAAGCGTCCAAGTCCAATGCCAAGGGAACCTTGGTATCCACGGAAAGCAATCTCAACGCGAGAACCGAGCCAACAACCAAGGCAGCGAAGGCCCTGGCCTGGGCCGACAGGCCGCTGCCGTTCTCATCGCTGACCCAGATCGATGCGGACCTGGAGCTTGCCATCGAGGCCCTAACGTGGCAGCGGATCAACATGCGCCGAATACAGGCTCAGGCCAAACTCCGCGACGGTCGCCTGCAGCTCGACGGGGTGCGGCTAACGCTGCCCGGATTGACTGTCAGTGGCCAGGCACTCGTCGACGCCATCCCCAAGGTACCCGCGCTCAAACTCAAGTTGAAGACAGACCGCATCAACCTAGCGCAAGCCCGCTCGATGATGGCCCGGAGTCCGGAGTTGAGCGGCAGCATCGTCGGCTTGAGCCTGGATGCCGAGGCGAGCGGCACGACGCCAGCGACGCTGATCCAAGTCCTGCGCGGCACCCTGGAGGCCAAATCGGTGCGGTTGCTACCGCCCGCCAAGCGGGGCCAAAGGGCCATGGCAATCGAGCTCGCTAGCCCTAAGCTACAGGTCAACGCCGGCCAGGCGATGAGCTTCAAGACTGGTTTGGTATGGCCAAGTCAGGACCGGTCCGTACAGGCCATCAACCTGATGCTAACCGGCGGGACACTGGCTGATCTGCTACCCGGGGGGCGGTCTTGGCCGCAGATAGACGTCATTGTCAAGACCAAAATAGACGAGCATCAGCTGAACATCCGCGGTCATCTGGGGCCGCTCGCAGCCATCCGCACCGGTCGCGACTTGATGCTTGACCTGAGCCTGACCGACAACATCGGCCGAACCGAGGCCCTAACCGGCACCCTAACCGGAACGCTCGCCCGACTCAACAGCCTGGCAGGCAGCCAATTCCAGGCGCAGTTCACCGGGGAGAGTCTGGCCGCCTTGCATCCCGGACTCCCCGCGCAACCATTTTCGGCGAAGGCACGTCTCCAGGGTCAAACCCAACAGATCGAGCTACTGGACCTGAAGGCAAGCAGCGCGGGGAGTGATGTCGCCGGGGACGTGCGCATCGGCCTCGGCGAGCGTTTGCGGATCGACGCCAATCTGAACGCTGACACGTTGAACCTGACCCCGTTCTTAGCCAAGAACTCAGTCTCGACCGACGAGTTGACCGGCCTGGACGGCGGCGGCGCTCAGCGATTCAGGCGCGGCACTAGCGGCGAGCAGTCGCTGCCGTTGGACGGACTGAAAGTCTTCGACGGTTCACTTAAACTGAGCACCGGCCGCGTCGAACTTGGCGACTTCGACATCGACAATGGTACGCTGGATGCGCGCATCGACGCCGGGCATCTCGTCCTGTCAGCCAATGCCGCTCAGAGTGGCCTATCCGTCGACCTGGAGCTGCAGCCCGGCCAGACTGACTGGGGGTTTGATCTGCACCATCAGGGTAAGCTCAACCTCAGTCGGCTGATCAAGGCAAAGAATCAGCCGTCACTCTCCGACGTGCCGATCGGTATCGAGGTCCGCCTGCACGCTATCGGTTCCTCCATCCCTGCCCTGCTGCGCTCCGCCGATGGGCGCGTAGAGCTGGTTCTGGGGGCCGGGCAGCTGGACCGAAAGGCCTCCCAGCTGCCGTTCGGGGGCGTGGTGGTCAACCTCCTCGACGCCGTCAATCCGACCCAACTCAGCGCGATCCGCGTCCGCAAGGACTTTCTGAGCCTCCAATGCGCCGTGTTGCAGTTCGATATCGCGGACGGCATCGCCACCAGCAAGCACGGGTTGGCGCTGCAAACCGAAAAACTTAATGTGTTAGGTGGCGGCGCTATCAAGCTGGAGACGGAAGAGATCGAGCTGCGCTTTAAGACTGTGAAGCGCGCCGGGGTTGGACTCAGCCTGCTCGGCGTCGCCGACCGATTTGTCGTCGTCGACGGCACGCTGAAGCACCCGCACGCCACCATCGACCGCGAAGATCTATTCATCGAAGGTGCAGCCGCCTGGGCCTCTGGCGGCCTGAGTTTGGTAGCCGATCAGATCATCCAACGCCTGACTGACTTCGGCAATCCGTGCGAGACGGTGCTGCGACGGGATGCATCGGACCAGTAACCCTACACCGTCGAGTTTCAGTATTTCAGTGCCACGACACCTACAGTGGAGATCGCTGAAGCCGAGCGTCTGATGCACCTTTTGTGCGGTTGGGTGGCGCAGGCCATTCAGGAGGCACGCCCTAGCCGAGCAGAACGACGACAACCGTGTCCGTAGAGCGATCCCAAGCGCCTGCTTCGTCGCATCCAGATCGTGCATAATAATGAATACTATCCCTGCTCGACGTCGTCCAGGATCAGGTCGATAATCCGGTGTAGAGGATGATCCATCGCCGGCTGGGTCTATCCGCTCGCCGAGTAAGCCACCCGCGCCGACAGGCGCCAGACGAGGATCAAGGCTATGTTAAAAGCCCGTGCAAGCTACAACGAATCGATGATAGTCGGCATCGCGCATTGGGTCGCAGCGTATTGCCTGCTGACGGCCAGCCTCGTGGTCCATGCTGAGGATAAGTCGCTGACTGTGGCCCTAACGGTTCCCGCCGCCACGACGCTCCCCGACGGCGCACTGGGTGAAAGCATCGCCCGGGGGCGGCGCTATCTGTCAGACACCCCGGCGCAGTTGCCTGACTTCGTCGGCAATGGACTGGCCTGCCAACACTGTCATCCCGGTCGGGACGGGGAAGTCGGTACCGAGGCCAATGCCGCGCCCTTCGTCGGCGTCGTCGGACGCTTTCCGCAGTACAGCGCGCGGCATGGCGGCCTCATCACGCTCGAACAGCGCATCGACGACTGTTTCGAGCGCAGTCTGAACGGTCGAGCGCTCCCACTCGACCATCCGGCCTTAATCGATATGCTGGCCTACATGAGCTGGCTGTCCCAGGGCGTGCCTGTGGGCGCTGTGGTGGCAGGACACGGCATCCCGGCGCTGAACCTGGAGCGCAAACCGGATGTGGCGCAGGGGGAGGCGGTCTATCAGGCTAAGTGTCTCGCCTGTCACGGGGCCGACGGAGGCGGTACCTTGGAGGCCGATGGCCGCTATCTGTTCCCGCCGCTGTGGGGACCGCGTTCATTCAACACCGGTGCGGGCATGAGCCGTCAGACCACTGCCGCTGGGTTCATTCTGCACAAGATGCCCTTCGGGGCCGATAGCTCACTGAGCGATGAGGAGGCTTGGGACGTGGCCGGCTTTGTGCTCACGCATCCACGTCCGCTGTTCCAGGAGATTCATAGCGACTGATTGGCTGAACCATCGCTGGAAAGTCTACTGTGTCTCGGTACGAGGAGTCAGTCAACGGAAACCGTTAAGGGGTGACGCATGATAGACACGGATGGCCGACCCACACCAACCATCCCCCTAACAGACCGTCAAGGGGATCTGGATCTGAAACAGACCCGGCGGCAGCGAGCCGAGCAGATCGTGCGTGCAACCGCGACCCAATCGCCTGAAGCCATCGCCGCGCTGTCACCGGAAGACATCCAGCAGACGATCCATGAACTGCAACTGCATTGGATTGAGCGGGAGCTGGAAAACGAGGATCTGCACCGGGCGCAGGCTAAACTGAATGCGCTGAACGCGCTCATCATGTCGATTCCAGGGGTGGTGTATCAATTCCTGCTGCTGCCCGATGGAACCTGGCGATTTCTTTATCTCAGTCCAGGGATCGAAACCCTGTATGGCATCCCGGCGGAAGCCGCCTATGCCAATCCGGATGCGCTCACCCTATGTATCCTTCCCGAGGATCGGCCCGCGCATCGGGCCGCGGTCGAACAGGCGAGCAAGACCCTCACGCCCTGGTCCCATGAACATCGCATCCGCCCTGGCGGCCAATCGGACACCATCAAATGGGTGCGCGGTCAGGCCACGCCATTTCCGCAACCGGACGGCAGCCTGCTCTGGAACGGCATTCTGACGGATATCACCGAGGAGAAGCGCACCGAAGCGGCGCTGCGGGCTAGCAAGCAGCAACTGGACATGGCTCTGCATGCCGCCGCGATGGGAATCTGGGAATGGGAGATCACCACCGGCCGGATCGCCTGGGCGGGCGAGCACGCGGCCCTGTTCGGCATTCCACTCAGTGACTTCGGTGGCACGATCGCTGACGCACTGGCCTACGTTCACCACGACGACCGCGAACAGACCATGGCGGTCTTCCATCGCACGCTGGAAGACAGGGGCGCATTCGACAATAGCTACCGTGTCATCTGGCCCGATGGAAGCATCCATTGGATGCATTCGCTGGGCAAGCTGATCTGTGACGAAGACGGCGCGCCACCACGTATCCTTGGCACGACCCAGGACATCACCGAACGCTGCGCCGCTGAGCGCGCCCTGCGCGAGAGCGAGCAACGGTTCCGCGCGATGTTCATGAACGCGCCGCTCTGCATTCTGATCCACGACGCAGACACGGGCGAGATGCTGGATGCCAACCCAACCGCCTGTACACTCTACGGTTTTGACTCGGTCGAAGCGCTCAAGGCCGCGTCCCCTCAGCTCTGGCTCGAACCGCCTTATTCCGTCGACGACGCGGTGAGATGGGCCGCCAAGACGCTGCACGAAGGTCCGCAGCAGTTCGAGTGGCGCTATCGCTGTGCTGATGGCAAAATCATTTGGGAGTGGGTCCACCTGAGTCGGATCGAGATGCAGGGCAAGACCCGCATTCTGGCCATGACGGTCGACATCACGCAGGAAAAGCAGATCGCTGCGGATTTACAAGCCAGCGAGGAGCGCTACCGTACCTTGTTCGATCATATCAGCAGCGGCGTGGCGATCTACGAAGCGCGTGACCATGGAGAGGATTTCGTGTTTCGGGATGTCAACGAGGCGACCGAGCGCCTCAGTGGCCTAACGCGGGAAGCGTTGATCGGACAATCGCTGACGAAGGTCTTTCCGGGCGTCGACGCATTTGGACTGCTGGAGGTCTTGCGACGGGTTTGGTCCACCGGCACGGCGGAACATTTCCCCGTCAGGTACTATCAAGACGAGCGGCTCTCGCGCTGGTATGACAATTATGTCTATCGTTTGCCTACGGGCGAGGTCGTGGCGGCCTTCGACGACGTCACCGCGCTCAAGAACCATGAACAACAGCTTGAACATCTCGCGTATTCCGACGCGCTGACCGGGCTGCCCAACCGCGCGCTGCTGCTCGACCGTCTCCAGCACGCCATGGCGCAGACCCAGCGACGGGAACAGCACTTGGCGGTGGTCTATCTCGACCTGGATGGCTTCAAGGCCATCAATGACAGCCACGGGCACGCCGCCGGCGATCAGTTGCTGATGACGCTTGCGCGCCGGATGAAGCAGACGCTGCGCGAAGGTGACACCCTGGCCCGCCTGGGTGGCGACGAGTTCGTCGCCGTGCTGGTCGATCTCAACGACCGCGCCGCCAGCGTGCCGTTGCTCAACCGCCTGCTGGCCGCCGCTTGCGCGCCGGTGCTCCTCGGCGAGGTCGTCGTGCAGGTCTCGGCCAGCCTCGGTGTCACCTACTCTCCACAGCCGGTCCCGGACGACCGCGAAGGGACGCACGCGCCCGACGCGGATCAACTGCTCCGCCAGGCCGATCAGGCCATGTATCAGGCCAAGCGGAGCGGCAAGAATCGTTACCATGTCTTCAACGTCGAGAAAGATCTTCGTCAGCGCGTTCAGCAAGAAAGTCTGGAGCGCCTTCGTCACGCCCTGGCCGCGCGCGAATTCGTGCTCTATTACCAACCCAAGGTCAACCTGCGCACCGGGGCCGTCATTGGTGTCGAGGCCTTGATCCGCTGGCAGCATCCGGAACGCGGATTCCTGATTCCGGAGGAATTTCTGCCGACGATCGAGGATGACCCACTAGCGGTCGAACTCGGCGAGTGGGTCATCGAGACCGCGCTGACTCAGATGGACGACTGGCGGGCGAACGGACTCGATCTCCCGGTCAGCGTCAATATTGGCGCGCGCCAGTTGCAGCAGGCCGACTTTGTTGCGCGTCTGCAAGCCCTTCTGGCGGCGCATCCAGACGTCAAGCCATCCAGCCTGGCGCTGGAGGTCTTGGAAACCAGCGCGATGCAGGATCTGGCCCAGGTCGCCCAGGTCGTCGCGGATTGCCGTGAACTCGGTGTAGGTTGCGCCCTGGACGATTTTGGCGTCGGCTATTCCTCGTTGACCTATCTGAAACACCTGGCGGTCAACACGCTGAAGATCGACCGAAGCTTCGTCGGTGAGATGCTCGACAACCCGGATGACCTGGCAATCGTCGAGGGCATTTTGGGTCTGGCCACCGCCTTTCGCCGCCAGGCCATCGCCGAAGGCGTGGAGACTTTGGAACAGGGCGAAAAGCTGCTGCAACTCGGCTGCGAGCTGGCCCAGGGTTATC
The DNA here is from genome assembly GCF_009720725.1 of Allochromatium palmeri. GTDB lineage: Bacteria > Pseudomonadota > Gammaproteobacteria > Chromatiales > Chromatiaceae > Thermochromatium > Thermochromatium palmeri. The sequence continues at coordinate 17,520 of NZ_WNKT01000036.1, read as the reverse complement.
GTATCGCCCACCCGATGCCGGCCCACGCGCTACCCGGCTGGCTGGCCGACTGGCAACCACCGCTGCCTTGGACCGATCGGCACTTGGGCAGTGGACGCCCTCTGTCGTCGGACCGGGGCCAATAGCGATCGAATCGCCGCAGACAATGAATCACTGCCTCTTCTGCCAGATCCAATCCGGCCAACGGCCAGCAAGCATTGTCCATCGGGATGCATGTTGCATGGCCTTTATGGACCTTCAGCCAATCAATCCCGGTCATGTTCTCGTCATTCCGAACCGGCATGCCCCAGGTTTGGCCGAACTCGACGAAGAAATCGGTGCGCATCTGTTCCGCACCGCACAACGGATTGCCGCTGCCTTGCGTCTGAGCGAGATCGACGCGGAAGGCGTCAATTTTTTTCTTGCGGATGGCGGCGCGGCAGGGCAGGAGGTATTTCATATTCATTTGCATGTTTTTCCACGATACCAGGGGGACGGCTTCAGACTGCGCTTCGGTCCCGGATACCCGACGAAGCCAACCCGATCCGCACTTGATGAAACCGCTGCCCTGATCCGTAACCACTTACGGGTGATCGACACTGAAGAGTAAACGACTGCCCCAATAATCGTGACAATTCACGCGAAAGGATTAAGACAGCCTCACGTCTCAAAGCACTCCAACCACGCAGTCTCAAGAGCTTTACCTTGATGAATTTTTGCCTTTGAGTTTACTTTGTGTTTTGATAAAGCCTCTCTGAAAACAACGAACAGAACAGGCTATGTCGACTCAAGAAGAACTCGAAGAGCTGGTTGAGCAAAGAAAATTGCTGGATGAAAAGATCGAGCAGTGTCGGAACGAAGCACGCGGGAAGGCCATTGAGCAGGCGTTGAGCCTGATCACGACGTTCCGGCTGACACCAGAAGACTTGTTTTCCAGCATGAAGAAAGGGAAAGCGAAGTCGAAAGCCCCGCCGAAGTATCGCGATCCTGAGACCGGAAAGACCTGGACAGGTAAGGGGCCGACGCCGAGTTGGCTCAAGGATAAGAACCGGGATGACTATCTGATCAAGGCCCAGTAAGCGGCCTAATCTTTCGGCTGAACGGCGGGAAGTCTCGCCGTCCAGATCGACCCTCTGAGAGCGTGCGACGGATGACCGTGAGTTTGTAGCCTGTCAGTCAGGCTAAAACGCCTAACGTCATGGCGGCGAGCACTAGATAGCGTCCTGTCTTGGCCAGGGACACCAGCAGTACAAAGCGCCACAGTGGCTCGCGCAGCACACCGGCGACCAGGGTCAGCGGATCGCCGATGATGGGCATCCAGCTTAACAGCAATGACCAGTAACCCGTTCGTGCATAGACGCGCTGGGCCTGTTCCAGTCGGGTGGATGTGGCTGGAAACCAACGCCGTTTGCGATAGCGTTCCAGCGAGCGCCCAATCAGCCAGTTGAGTATTGACCCCAATACGTTGCCGACACTGGCAACCGTCAGCAACACCCAGACGGCCTGGTTTTGGTCGAGCAAAAGAGCCACCAAGAGCACTTCGGACTGCAACGGTAGCAGCGAAGCCGCACCGAAGGCGGACGCGAAGAGTCCCAGATAGACGCCAATATCGTTCATCGAGTCAAAGCTAGCCTTAAACTCCACGGCTAAAGCCGGGAGTTTGTCGCTGTACTTGGACAGTCCGTGATTTGCCCGCGAATGGCGACCTGCACCGTACGCATTCGCGGACCTTGGTCTCTCACTGGAGACTACTTGCTCACCGTTTTTCGATCGGTGCCCAGCTCAGATTCTCCGGCCCGACATAGTTGGCGCTCGGGCGGATGATCTTGCCATCCTGGCGTTGCTCGATGACATGGGCGACCCAGCCTGTGGTACGCGAGATGACGAAGATCGGCGTGAACAGCGGGGTCGGCACGCCCATCTGCGCATAGGACACGGCCGAGAACCAGTCGAGGTTGGGGAACATCTTCTTGAGTTCCCACATGACGTTTTCGAGCCGGTCGGCGACATCGAACATGCGCCGGTCGCCGTTGGTGTCCGACAGCCGTTCGGCGACAGCCTTGATGACCTTGTTGCGCGGATCCGAAATCGTATAAACCGGGTGGCCGAAACCGATGATGATCTCCTTGCGCGCAACGCGCTCACGGATGTCAGCTTCGGCCTCATCCGCCGTGGTGTAACGCTCCTGGATCTCGCAGGCGGCTTCGTTGGCTCCGCCGTGCTTGGGACCGCGCAACGCACCGATGGCGCCGCTGATGGCTGAGTACATGTCTGAGTTGGTGCCGGCGATCACGCGTGCGGTGAAGGTCGAGGCGTTGAACTCATGCTCGGCGTAAAGGATAAGCGAGGTGTGCATGGCACGCACCCATTCCTCTGTCGGCGGCTTACCATGCAGCAGATGCAGGAAGTGACCGCCGATGGTGTCGTCGTCGGTCTCGACCTCGATGCGCCGGCCGTGATGGGCGAAGTGATACCAATACAGCAGCATCGAGCCGAAGCAGGCGATGAGCCGGTCGCCGATCTCGCGCGCGGCGGCCACGGGCATGTCGTCGCGTTCCGGCTCCAGGGTGCCGAGCAGCGAACAGCCGATTCGCAGCACGTCCATTGGATGCGCCGAGGAGGCCGGGATCTGTTCCAGCGCGGTCTTGACCGCCGCCGGCAGACCGCGCATGGATTTGAGCTTGCGCTTGTACGCCTCCAGTTCGGTGCGGGTCGGCAGACGCTCGTGGATGAGCAGATGCGCGACCTCCTCGAACTCGGCCTGATCGGCAAAATCCAGGATGTCATAGCCGCGATAGTGCAGGTCGTTGCCGGTGAGGCCGACGGTACAGATGGCAGTGTTGCCGGCGACGGTGCCGGAGAGGGCGACCGACTTCTTCGGCTTGGGCTGGTGGGTCTCGGTCATCGTTTCCTCGCTTGTTTTTCTAAGACGATCTTATTCGCCGGAGCGCTCTTGGGCGAACAGCGCGTCGAGCTTCTGTTCGAAGTGGTGGTAATCGAGATAGTCGTAGAGCTCCATGCGCGTCTGCATGGTGTCGACGACATTGGCCTGGGTGCCGTCACGGCGGAGCGCCTGATAGACGTTGAGCGCCGCCTTGTTCATGGCACGGAAAGCCGACAGCGGATAGAGCACTAGCGACACGCCCACGGCCCCCAGTTCGGTGGTGGTGAACAGCGGCGTGGCGCCGAACTCGGTGATGTTGGCCAGCACCGGCACCTTGACGGCGGCCGTGAAGCGCTCGTACTGAGCCAGTTCAGTCATGGCCTCGGGGAAGATCATATCGGCGCCGGCTTCGACACAGGCCAGGGCACGCTCAATGGCCGCGTCCAAGCCCTCCACGGCCAGCGAATCAGTACGGGCCATGATGACGAAGTCATCGGTGCGTGCATCCACGGCGGCCTTGATGCGGTCGGTCATCTCGGCCTGCGAGACGATCGCCTTGCCGGGGCGATGTCCGCAGCGCTTGGCGGCGACCTGATCCTCGATGTGACAGCCGGCCGCCCCGGCACGGATCAACTGCTTGACGGTGCGGGCGATGTTGAAGGCCCCGCCCCAGCCGGTGTCGGCATCGACCAGCAAGGGTAGGTCGGTGATATAGGTGATGCGGCTGACGTCCTCCAGCACATTGTCCAGACTGGTCATGCCCAGGTCTGGGATACCGTAGGAGCCGGCCGCCACTCCGCCGCCGGACAGATAAAGGGCGCGATAGCCGGTGCGTTCGGCCATGCGGGCGTGATAGGCGTTAATGGCGCCGACGACTTGCAAGGGGCGTTCTTCCTGGACCGCGAGACGCAGCTTGGCGCCGGGTGTCATGGCTTGGGTCATGGTGTGTGCTCGTCTAGTTGGTGGAGTCCGGCGGACTCGAAGCTGAAAGGGGATATTCGTTTCCCGTGACGGGATCTCGACGACCGCACACCGAGCGCAGACCATTGGCAGCCGGAGGCTGACCACTGGCCGCTGTCAGCGCGATCCGCCGTTCGGTAGCCCGACGCGAGGCACGAATGTGTCGGCGCATCAGCCACTCGGCCAGTTCGCCGTCACGATCGGCGATGGCGTCCACGACCAGCTCGTGCTCTTTGAGCGCATCGCGCGCCCGGTCGCTTTTCATACCGAACTGACAGCGATACATGCGCGCCAGGTGATAGAGGTCGTTGCAGAGGATGCTGATGAGGCGCCGGTTGCCGCTGCCCTGAACGATGCAGAAATGGAAATCCAGATCGCCTTCTGTTTGAAAGTAGGATTGCCCGCCCTCGCGCGCCACCTCGATGCGATGCCGTTCCAGCAAGGCCCGGAGTTCAGCGATAGCCGGCTCTGCCATGTGCTCGGCGGCCAGCCGTGCCGCCAAACCTTCGAGTGCCTCGCGGATGACATAAATTTCCAGTAGCTGCTCGCTGCTGAGCCGAATCACCCGCGCCCCCACGTTGGGTTTGCGTTCGACCAGGCTGCTCGACTCCAGACGGCGCATCGCCTCGCGTAGAGGACCGCGGCTGATGCCATAGCGGGCCGCGAGTACAGGTTCGCTGATCTTGCTGCCTGGCGGGATCTCGCCTTCAACGATGGCCTTGCGGAGTTGATCGAAGAGACGGTCGGCGATCGTTGGACTGACGGCGTCTTCGAGGTTTAGGGCGGCAAGTAACATGGCCTATATGTCGACATTTATTACTTATTTAGCCATAAAATAGCTGTTTATACGGCAATGTCAAGATTAATTGTCGACAATAAGGCGTATCTGGATACGATTTCATCGTGGCCCGCGGTTCACGGGTTACTGATCTTCATCTTCCAGGGTCCGGGACTGAGGAAGCATCCCGGAGTGGGTCTTAGCGACCTGTTGCGCACGTAGCCCCTTTCGACCGTCCTGGTCAGGCGGGCTGAGGCTGGTCAACCCCGCTTGTTCTCACAAGCTCCGTCCTTCAGGGCGGGGTAGTTGACCTCTTCGCATTTTGCGCAGATTGACCATCCGTCGCGAGCGCCTATCGCCTTGACTTTTCAGCCAGCTTATCGAACCATTCTCATCGGCGCGATAACCAAGCGCCACCGGTCGCGACGCGCTCAGGCGAGACCTTAAACGCACGTAAGAGCCGGGGCAGACGGGTTCGCCCGCACTGGCATTGACGACGCGAACAGACTTATTCAGATTCAAGTTTTCTGAGTAGGTTTTTATGAGCGGTACACTGGGATGCTCGTCGATGGTCCGCCGAGGATTGGCTGTCCGGGAATTGCCGCCGTGTCGGGCGCGCATCTGGCGCTGCTGGTGACCGAACCAGACAGTGTCTGGGCGCGAGAAACCCCATCCTTTTCATTCCATCAGACGATACCGACCAATGAGTACTCTCCCGCCCTGTCCCCACTGTACGCTGGACAACACCTATCCCGACGGGGATCTCTATATCTGTGCCGACTGCGGGCATGAGTGGTCGCAACAGGGGGTCGATGAAGACGACGAAGAGTCTGGGGCCGTAATCAAGGACGCCAATGGGCAGATTCTGAGCGATGGCGATAACGTCGTGCTGATCAAGGATCTCAAGGTCAAGGGCACCTCGACCACGCTCAAGGTTGGCACCAAGATCAAGGGCATCCGGCTGGTGGACGGCGATCATGCCGTCGACTGCAAGACCGACGGGGGGAGTTTTCTGTTGAAAGCAGAGTTTCTGAAGAAGGCATGAGGCATTGCATAGGCGAAGGGCAACGCTCGGCCTCGCCAAGAAGCACCGCGCGTCTGCCCGGAACGATGACTACCGCGCCAAGCTCCTGCTTGGCTAGCATTTAAGCGCGCACGCCCTGGTAGGTCGCCATGCCGACCAGAAGCGGCCTTGAATGCGATTGCTCTGAATCCCCCTCTCGACTCTGGATCAACTGGCGATAGACATTGACCAATACCCGCTCACGGTAGGTTCGGGGTTGACTGAGGCCTTTGAGTTCCTGGCGCCAGTGATTCATCTGCTCGTGTTGAGAGCACTTCTGGAGATCGGCGGTTGCTGCATGCATGATGTTTCCCACGTCTCTTGTCAATGACTGAATCGTTGGTGGGACAGAGACTAGGTCTTTGGGACGATGAAAACAGAGACGTCATTCACAGATATACGCTGTAGGATGAGCGACTGGCTTGAGACGACTCAAATTCTGTGAACAGGCGCACGTGTCCCTGTCGCACGCTTCCTTGTTTCGTAGCCGCTGCACGACGGTCTGGAGCACTTTTTTTAGCGGATGGGGTGGTATTGATGCACCCAGAGTCCGACATGCAGTGCCCAGAACGTGTCCAGGGTGAACAAGGCAAACAAACGCTCAGGCTGGCCTCGGTTTGGGCCAATACCGTCTGAACAGCGGCCTCCTGCAAATCCGACGTCCCGAACCAGCGGTAACATCTCACCTCGTAAGGACGTTTATCATGCCCAATCTCATATCTCCGGCTGAATCCGAACGTCGCACACAAGCGCGCTTGCGCGCCCAGGTTCCCATACAGCTGCGGATCAGTGGTAAATCGCCGACACATCCGGCTACCTTGATCGACTTGTCTTGGGGTGGCGCCCTTTGCCAGACATCCACAGCACTGCAGATCAGCGATCAGCCGCTGTGGCTGCTACTGCCCTGGACGTTGGGCGAAACCATTGAGATCGAAACGACGCTGTTGCGCCAGAAGAATCTGGAAAATGGCCGTCATCTGCTCGCCATGCGCTTCCTTCGTCTGTCGCTGTCCAACCAAACCCGGCTGGAGAAATTACTCGGCCAGCTCCAAGCAGGTGATTCCCGAGGCGGCACATACAACGCGCCCTCACTGGTCGCAACACTGGAAGTCTTGATCCAAACACTCGATGAATGGCGGTGGGCGCTCAGCGCCATCGCCAAAGGTCGGCTAAGAATCAGTGCTCCGGCCACTTTTACGCCCGGCCAAAGTCTTGGTCTCCAATTCAATGGTGTCCCCGCACGCGCGCGTCTGCGGCTACGTGCACGGGTCTTGGCCTGTGAAGCCGAGCCTATAGAAGGGATGGGGGCCGGGCACTCAGATACGCTGACCCTGGAATTTGAACATCCACTGAACATTCTTCGCCAGTGGGCCGAGTGGCTGCTAGGTCAAGTACCACCCAATTCACAGACATCCTCTCTTCCGGCGGCTTACCAACCACAAACGGTGCGACCAGAAGTCATTCCAGCGCGAGTCGTACTGACTCAACATGAACGGTCAGCTCTGGAAATCAGCTTTCCAGAAGCCTTGGACTACCTGATGACTGCCTGGGGTGATGTCAGCGCCTTTGAGTTGGTTTTCCGTCAACTCATCTTTGGTGATACCAGCATCGCTGGAACTTGGACTCTAGAGTCATGGGAGGAATTGCAACTGCTACAGGATGTGCATGATCAAGCTTACGGCGTGTCCGATGCGCGTCGCAGTCAGCTGAAGGTCGGGCGCGACGTACATTGACAATTCCACTCCCACACCAGCGTGAAATTGTTCACCGGCATGGCGTGCTGGTCATCGCGACTGAAGGGGCCATAGAGTGCGAAGACACCGCCTGGTTTCAGATGAGCGCCGACGCCCGCGAACATCGCCTCGACGGCGTCGAGTCCCATGATGTGAGCGGTATTGGCGCTGAAGATAGCCTCGATCGATCCACAGACGCATCCCGGCCAGATGCTCAGCCCGATTGCTGCTTTGCCAGGACAAATGGGGGAGGGCGGCGGCAAAGTAGACCGCATGTTGCCCGGTGCCACTGCCGATTTCGAGCAATCGACGGCACTGATGTAACAGCGAGCGGTTTCGGGTTGATCAGTCGATCGAACCTCAACCCGCTATACTTAATGATTTAGTACCACTTTGGGCGTCTTGCCTAATCGTGCGATGCCAACAGCGAGGAGACGATGAGTGGGAGCTTGAGTACCGGAGGACGTCCGGGACTTGACGCCTGTGGAACGGGCGCTGGTGGCGAAACGGCGCAAGCCGGCCTACGAGCCATTTCAGCACTGAAGCAGGAAAGACAGTTCGCAAGGGCCGTCCGGCCAAGAATCCGTACCCTGGGAATCCCTGCTTTAAAGAGTGGAAAGGATGTCAAGCGCAAACTTTGGTTATGGCTGCTACTGTGGTTTATTCCACTGGTCGGCACCCAGCCGGCCGCCTTCGAGTCACCCGTACTCGCTCAAGAAACACACGCCCAAGCTCCCATCGACCCGAGACCGGCCGAGACCGACTCAAGGCCCCGCATCTCGCTGATCATCGCCACCCGGCAGGCTCCACCCTTCGCCTTCAAGGATCACAATGGCCAGTGGACCGGGATAGCCATCGCGCTGTGGAATCGCATCGCCGAGCACAACGGGTTCAAGTTTCATTACATCGAGCTTGGCCTGTCGGAGATGCTGGCCGCCGTGGCCGATGGCCGTGTCGATGCGGCCGTGGCGGCGCTGACCATCACCCCTGAGCGCGAGCAACTGCTCGACTTCTCGCATCCGTTTCACTCCTCAGGCTTGGCGATGGCGTTGCCGATTCGCGGTAGCTATCTGTTTTCATTGCTCGCACGGCTAATCTCACCGCAATTCCTGATGGTCGTCGCCGGACTGCTCGCCCTGTTGATCAGCGTCGGCGTGTTGATGTGGCTGGCTGAACGTCGCACCAACGCCCAGTTTCGGCAAGAACCCTTGTCTGGTATCGGCGCCGGTCTTTGGTGGTCGGCGGTGACGATGACCACGGTCGGCTACGGCGACAAAGCACCGACCACGCTGCTTGGGCGAGTGATCGGAATGCTGTGGATGTTTGGCGGCCTGATCCTGATCTCGGCCTTTACCGCCGCGATCACGACAGCCTTGACGGTCAAGGAGCTGGACGCCTCGATCTCCAGTATCGATGATTTACGCTCACAACGCGTTCTGGCCTTGAACGGCAGCACCGGTGAGCAATTTCTGAGTGATCAAGGCATCGGTCATCATTCGATCACACGCCTGACCGAAGCGTTGAAGGCTGTGGCAGCCGGGCGGGCCGCTGCCGTGGTCCATGATGCCCCGATCTTGCGTTACGAGATCAAGGCTGGGTTTGCCGGACAGCTCCGGGTGTTGCCCCTTGATCTGCAAAAGCAAACTTACGGGATTGCCCTGCCGCCGGGGAGTCCACTTCGGGAACCGATCAATGTCACGCTGATCGGGATCATTCAATCTGATGACTGGAACGCACTCCTGAACACCTATCTAGGTGCACTGTACTGAGTGGGCGGCGATGCGCTCATAGGTCCGTTGTATCAGCGGAACTGTTCGGATGGGCTATCTCAGCTTGATGCCCGAGCGCGTCGTTGGTTGAGGCGCTAACGCAACAGGGACGCGAGCACGGCTAGGATTGGACTGCGGTTCTGGTTACAGGAATCGGTATAGGGCTTGTCGACGGAAGGTATGGGTGGTCTCTTAAGGTGACTGGCCCGACAATGATATCCTGCTCGCGCGTGCCCCCGATGTGCGTGATCCATCCCGCTCTGTCCTTCCTAATGTACTAACAGGCGCCCATGAAAATTCCCAAACGTCTCGAACCGCTGGTCCATGAGGGACTGATCGATGAAGTCCTCGGCTCGCTCAAAAGCGGTAAGGAGGCGGCTGTTTATGTGGTGCGCGCCGAAGGGGCCATTCGCTGCGCCAAAGTCTATAAAGCGGTCGACCAACGCGGTTTTCATAAGCAAGCGCTGTATCGGGAAGGGCGTCAGGTGCGCAATAGCCGCCAGGCGCGGGCAATGGCAAAAGGCTCCCGTTATGGTCGCCAGGAACAGGAAGACGTGTGGCAAAACACCGAAGTTGAGGCCCTGTATCGCCTGGCAGCGGCCGGAGTGCGAGTACCCCAACCGTACAATTTCATCGACGGCGTATTGCTGATGGAGCTGATCACCGACGCGGATGGCGAGGCGGCTCCCCGGCTCAACGATCTGGAGCTGACCCCCGAGCAGGCGCGGGCCTATCATGCCTCACTGATCGCCGACGTGGTCAGGATGCTCGGCATCGGACTGATCCATGGCGATCTCTCCGAGTTCAACATCCTGGTCGATGCTCAGGGGCCAGTGATCATCGATCTGCCCCAGGCCGTCGATGCCGCCGCCAACAATCATGCGCCCTGGATGCTCAAGCGCGATGTCGCCAATCTGGCGGCGTATTTCGGTCAGTTTGCCCCGGAAATCTTGACCACCAGCTATGGCGAGGAAATCTGGCACCTGTACGAACATGGCCATCTGACGCCGGAGATCAGTCTCACCGGTCATTTCAGGGGGCAGCATCGGACGGTCGATCTCGACGGCCTGCTAAGCGAAATCCACGACGCTGATGAGGAGGCACAGCGTCGCCGGCAGGCCCGCGACATCAATCCGCTCGACGGTGAATCGGTTCCACATTGAGCCATCCTATCCTTCGATTCGAGATCATCATGCGGCCCTTCGCCCTCCATCCCCAGCTCCTGGCCGATGGCCATGTCCTTGGGCGCTTGCCCGCGACCCATCTACTGTTGCATCGCAACGGCGCTGTGCCCTGGTTCATCCTGGTTCCCGAAACCGACCTGACCAATCTCCTGGATCTGCCGATCGCCCACCGCGAGGCGGTTCTGGCCGACTGCACGCGCGTTTCGGATGCTCTGCACACCCTGGGCTATCCCAGGATCAATGTCGCCTGGATCGGCAATCTGGTGCCCCAGCTCCACATTCATGTCATCGGACGTCGCCACGACGATGCCTGCTGGCCGCGACCGGTGTGGGGACATCTGGAGGAGCGGCGCGACTATGTCGAGTCTGAGATCGCGGCGCTTCGCATGGCGGTTCTGGGCGAGTGAGCGTACCGGATCTCGTCGCCTGAACGATCCGAACTGTTCGCGTCGATCTACCGCTACTGCCCTCATCCAGCTTGGAGCGTACAGCCCAACAACTCGGCAATCTCCTGCCACACCCGTTCGTTATTGGCCTCTGACAGTCCGAACCGGTCATAGAGTCGTGCTGGGCCTTGCGCATGAGCTCGACCATGTGCGCCGCGCTTTGGGCGCTGCGGCGCTCGGGCTGCTGTGGGCACAGCGTCCCGGCCGGTATGCAAACTGTTCCATGCGGAACATCGCTGCAACGGCATCAAGGCCCCTCATCTGGGTGGTATTGGTGCTTGTGTCTGTTTTCTGCGAAGTCCAACGTGCTCAACATGGCTGACCTGTTTGCCGACACCCCGGTCGCACCGCTGGCCGAAGTCCTCAGACCCAAGGTTTTGGATGAGGTGATCGGGCAGTCTTCACTGGAGCCATGTTTCTGCGTATTATTAATTATTTTATCGTGTTACTCTCTGCGCTCAATTTTTGCAGAGGTAGCACCCATGATGAGCTTGAAGACGCGCTTCCTACTCGGCATCGGTTTCGCGGCGGGGATGAGTGCCGCGGTCGCGCATGACCTCTGGGTCGAACCCGAAGCGGGCGGTTACCAACTCCTCTATGGCCACCACCCCGGTGTGTCCCACGAGGGGGCGAAGCAAATTGACTACTCCCCCGAGATCGTCAAGTCGGTCGTCTGCCTGGACGCGACCGGCAGTCACCATCCTACTCAGGTCGGGGACAGCTCACCCGTCAAGATCGAGGGCGACTGCGCCGTCCTCTATGTGCTGACGTCCAGCGGCTACTGGACCAAGACCACGGCCGGCACCAAAAATCTCAAAAAGACCGAAGCCGCCTCGCCACTGAGTAGCTGGCAGAGCTTCGAGAGCGTCAAGCACATCGACCGCTGGGGATCCGGGGCGGCCAGTTCTCTGGCAACCCCGCTGGAAATCGTGCCGGCGGAAAACCCTCTCGCCCTGAAGGATGGGGACAAGCTGACCGTGCGCGTCCTCGCCAACGGACAGCCAGTGGCCGACGCCACAGTCAGCTACGACGGTAAGCCCCGCGGCCAAACGGGTGCCGACGGTACCCTGAATATTCGCGTCAAACACGGTGGCCTGCAGTTGATTCAGGCTTCGACGCGGACACCGCATGCCGGCCCCGAGGCCGACGAGATCGTCCATACCACGGCGCTGACCTTCGCCCTCGGTAACGACAAGTGAGGCTCCTCCTCGCCCTGTCGGCCGCCCTGCTCGCCGGTACGCTGCACGCGCACAGCCTGACTCATTCGGCGCAGCCTGGGAGCGCTGTCATCGTCGAGCTGCACTACGCGGACGGCAGCCCGTTCAGCTATGAGTCCACCGAGGTCTATCGGCCCGCCGAGAGCGTGCCCTTCCTCGTCGGACGGACCGACGCGAATGGCCGTCTGGCCTTTGTGCCCGACCGCTCGGGTGACTGGCGCGTGCGCACCTTCTCGGAGGATGGCCACGGCGGCGATTTCACGGTTGCAGCGACCCCCGATAGCGACTCATCGGCGCCCTCGGCCGGGTTGAGCACTGTCGCCGCCCTCGCGGTCGGCCTCTCGGTTATCTTTGGCCTTTTCGGTATCTGGTCAGTGTTCGTGAGGAAAAGATCATGAAGCGCGATCGCCTTGCACTCGGCGCCACGCTCGCCTTGGTGGCACTGCCAGCAACCGCGCACCACGGCGTCGCCGGCCTCGGCGCTGCTTCGCTTGAAGGACCTGGCGCGCCGCTCGAACAGTCCTCCTCGGCCACCCTGCCCAAAGGCAAGGTGTTCACCTATTTCAAGGTGGACGACGCCGACTGGAAGACCTACACACCTGAGACGGACGACGAGGCCGAGTCCAGTACCTTCTGGATGGCTGGACTCGGTTACGGGGTGACACCCTGGCTATCGCTCTATGCGTTCCTGCCCTACCACGACAAGGTCGACGAGAACGACGACTTCAACACCCATGGCTGGGCCGACGCCGCCATCAACGCGACCATTGGCTTCAAGTACGACGACGGATTCAAGCTCGTCCCAGAAAAAGAGAGCCTTGACGACTTGGAGGACTGGCACTTCACGGTCTATGCTGGGGTGACGCTGCCGACCGGCAACCCCAACCTGCGCGACCGCGATGGCAACATCGACAAGGGCAAGTCAACCGGCTTCGGCGAGCCGACCTTTACGCTAGGCGCAACGGCCAGCAAGATGCTGGGCGAGCGCTGGACGCTGAACTTCGACATCTCCAACCTGTGGTTCCAGCAGAACACCTACGACGCTGATCCGGCCCACGGGGACGACAAGTTCACAGGCCAGTTCGGCGACGAATTCCGCCTCAACACCGCCGCAATCTACAAGGCCTACGTGAACCCGGAGCGACGTTTCCGCCTCGACCTGCTAGCCGAGCTGAACTATCTCAACCTCGGGCGCGACAAAGAGGATGGTGTGGCAGAGCGCGGCACCGGTGGTCAAATTCTTTACCTGACGCCAGGCGTCCGCGCCTATTGGAACAATGTGAGCTTCGCCTTTGGCGTGAAGTTGCCGATCGCGACCGACCTCAACGAGGATGCCGAGCAGCAGGGCGCGGAAGGCAAGGAAAACTATCGGCTGGTCTTCTCGATCTCGGCGCTGTTCTGAGTTATGCACATCCCCGACGGATTTCTCTCGCCACAGACTTATCTGCCAGCCTATGCGCTCGCGGCCGGGGGATGGGCCTACGCGACGCGTGAGCTGCGCCGCCGCGTTGACGAGACGCTGTTGCCGCGACTCGCCGTACTCACCGCCCTCGCTTTCGTGCTCATGACGGTCATGCTGCCGCTGCCCGGCGGGACCTCGGTGCACGCCTCCGGGATCGGCATCCTCGCCGTGGTGTTCGGTCCCTGGCTGACCTTCGCCGTTGTGTCGCTCGTCCTGCTGCTGCAGGCGCTGGTGCTCGGCGCCGGGGGGGTTACCGTGCTGCCCGTCAACGCGCTCGCGATGGGGCTCGGCGGTTCGGTCGCGGCCTGCCTGGGGTACCGGCTGTTGGCGCCCCGCTGGGAACGGGCAGGCCTGTTTGCCGCAGGTTGGCTGGCCGCCGTTGTTCCGGCCGCCCTGGTCGCGGTGGTGCTCGGCCTGCAGCCGGCGATCGCGCACACGAGCGACGGCCAGCCTCTGTTCTTCCCGTTCGGCCTGTCGGTGACGCTGCCCGCCGTCCTCATTCCGCACGCCATTCTCGGACTCGGTGAAGGATTGCTGACCGTGCTGGTCGTCAGCTTCCTTCGCCGCCGCTAGAGGCAAGGGGCGAGATGAAAGATCGGTTGCTGCTGCTCGGCTACGCCATCGCCGTGGTCGCGGCAACCTCGGTCCACAATCCCTGGTGGCTCGCCGGTGGCCTGCTCGTGGTCGCCGCGTTGGCAGGCCGCCAGGCGCCGACGATAGGCTGGCGAGCCTTGCGGGCGGTCCTGTTCTTCAACCTCGTGATCAGCATCGGCTACGCAGCGGGCGCGCTGTTCGGACAGGCAGTGAGCCTCGACTACCTGATCCTCGTCAACACCAGGGTCTATCTCCTGATCTTTCTCACCTTCAGCCTAGCGTCTAAAATCGACATCTTGCGCGCACTCAGCTTCTCTCGGAATTTGAGCTACCTGGTGACGCTGGTATTGAGCCAGATCATCCCCTTCCGCCGCTTGTTCGAGGATCTGCGGCTCGCGGCCGAGAGCCGCCGGCTACGCCGACTGCGTCTGCGCGAGCGCTATCTGCAAAGCGCCGCGGCGGCGGTCCATCTCTTCGACCGCGCCGAGCATGACGCGCGCGAGATCGCGCTCGCCATGCGCTCACGCGGGTTCTTCCAGCCAGAGGCGACCGACAATGCTCCAGGCGATTGAAGTCAGTTATCGCCTGCCCGAGGGCCAGGAGATCCTCCGCGCCATCGACTTCCAGCTAGGGCGCGGAGAGAAGGTCGTCCTGCTTGGCGCTAACGGCACCGGCAAGAGCACGCTGCTCAAGGTGCTCAACGGCCTGCTGCCACCAACGACCGGGACGGTTTCCTACGACGGTCGGGTGGTCGACCGCGCGGCATTGCGCGAGGCTGCATTCCACCAGCGTTTTCGCCGCGAGGTGGTGCTGCTGTTCCAGAATCCGGATACCATGCTCTTCAACCCGAGCGTATTCGACGAGATCGCCTTCGGGCCGCGCCAACTCGGTCTCGATGATGTGGATAAGCGCGTGCACCACTGGGCCGGCGAGCTTGGCGTGGTGCCGCTGCTTGAGCGCACGCCGTTCGGGCTGTCCGGCGGCGAGAAGCAGCGCGTCTGCCTGGCGGCACTGCTCATCCTTGAGCCGAAGGTTCTGCTCCTGGATGAACCGACCGCGAACATGGATCCGCGCAGCACCGGGTGGCTCGTCGACTTCCTCGCCGACATCAACCAGACGACGCTGGTGACGACGCACAATCTCAGCCTCGCCGGTGAGTTCGGCGACCGTTGCCTGGTGCTCGGCGAGGACCATCGGCTCATCTTTGATGGGCCGATACAAGATTTCCTCGGCGACCAAGACCGACTCGCCGCGGCCAATCTGGTGCACCGCCACCGTCACCGCCATGGGGCCACCGAGCACAGCCATTTCCACACCCACGACTGGGACTAAGCTTAAGCATGAACGAGATAGCCGACACCATCCGCTTCAGCGTCTCTCTGCCGGGCAACCTATTAGAAGAACTCGACCGCCGGGTCACGAGCCGCGGCTACGCCTCCCGTTCGGAGTTGGTGCGCGACATGATCCGCGAGCGGCTGGTGGAGAACGCCTGGCAGGCAGGGGATGAGGTTGCCGGGGTTCTGGTCATCATCTTCGACCATCACCAGCGCGAACTGGCGCAGAAGCTCATCGACATCCAGCATCATCAGGAAGTGCACGTGCTCTGCAGCACCCATGTGCACCTCGACCACGACAACTGCCTGGAAACGATCATCTTGCAGGGCCACCCGCCCGAGATCGAGCAGATCGTCGCTGAGATCGGCGGGCTCAAGGGCGTCAAATTTGCCAAGCTGACACGCACGTCGCGGCTGTAGCCAACGTCAGCGGGTGTCCTCCGTCCAGTCATACCTCAACCGCCCACACGGGCTGTTAAAAAGTCGCATATTGGGTACAGAGGAGTCGAGATGTCGAATTGGTCGAACCCTCCGAGCCACGAATGGTTCTGGACCAGTACTGGCCTCGTGTTGCTAGCGCTCTACTATCTTTGGATGGCATGGCGTACATGGCTCGACCCACTGTTCAGCACCCAGGGGGTCAACCGTGAGGCGCGCCGGGCTTGGGCACATCACATCATGGCCGATCCTGGATTGGGCATCCTGGCCGTACAGACACTACGCAACTCGACCATGTCGGCGACCTTTCTCGCTTCGACCGCGATTCTGCTCATCATCGGTGTGCTGAATCTGAGCGGCAAGGCCGACCAAATCAGTGCAAGCTGGCAGGCGTTGAGTCTCTTCGGTCAGGTCGATCCGCGGCTCTGGGACATCAAGCTACTGGCACTCTTGATCGATTTCTTCGTCGCCTTCTTTAGCTTCGCCATGTCGGTGCGGCTCTTCAACCATGTCGGTTATCAGATCACGCTACCTCCCGCGCTCCGTCCGTCAGTCGTAAGTCCTGAACAGGTCGCTCGCCATCTCAATCGGGCGGGGGGGTTCTATAGTATCGGGATGCGCGCCTATTATCTGTGCGTCCCGCTGGTCTTCTGGCTCTTCGGACCGCAATTTATGCTGCTCGCCTGCCTAGCGCTGATTCCCATACTCTATGCCGCTGATCGCGCGCATTGAAGTAATGCCACGTTCGAACTGGCCGATGGAGTCATCGACGACCCTCACAATTATGTGAGGAACAACGGATAGCTCATTCGCGTCACATAATCACACGGGACGCAACATGCCGTGAGGATCCCAGATTGCAGTCTTTCAGCTATTGGATCGGCATGGCGGGCATCACCGCCTTTGCCGTCACAGCGGTGCTTGTCCTGGCCCCCAAGGGCATCGATCTGTTCAGTGCCACCGTGCTTGGCATTATCACGGCGGTCGGTGGCGGTACCATCAGGGATCTGATCCTGAATGTGCCGGTCTTCTGGTCCCTCGATCTCAATTACCTCTGGGTCGCCATCGGTGCGAGCCTGGTCACCTTCTTCGCGGAGTCGCTGTTCACGCGACGAGAGATCTTCCGTCTGATGCTGTACGTCGACGGCTTCGGTGCCGCCTTGTTTGCGATTCAGACCGTCGATAAGTCCTGGGCCATGGACTTCGGTCGCCCGCTCGCCCCGGTCATTCTGGGCATCGTCACGGCCATTGGCGGCGGCCTGCTTAGGGACGTGCTGTCGGGTCGCCAGACGCTCTTGATGACGCGCGAACTCTATGCAACGCCAGTGCTGATTGGCTGCACGCTCTACGTTGCGCTGCTGGCCTGGATCCCGGACTATCGATCTGCCGCCGCGCTCTGCTGCGTCGGCATCATCTTCGCGCTGCGCGCGGCAGCGATTCGCTGGGATTTAACCGTGCCCCATTGGTTGATGACGAAGGTGAAGGAGCCGGGTTGAGACCGCGCCTTTTTCATAATTGGTGTTCCGAGCGAGGTCTAAACCGCGCCTCACCGATTTAATGACTGATGTTACGCAGGAGGCCGAGGATCTGCTAGGTTGCGCGGATGAACCAAGACTTTCTCGAAATCTACACCGATTACCTGATCAGCACCTTTGGGTCGGCCACGGCCACAGGGTTAG
>NZ_WNKT01000035.1 GCF_009720725.1 Allochromatium palmeri | reverse complement strand
GCGCCAACCGAGGCTCACCGCGACGGCTTGATCGGATGCATACCACGAAAAGTTTCAAGAAGGCCTACTGGGCACTGGGAAGGAGCGTGTTTTTGTCCAAAGTCCAATAGAACTGGGTCGGCCGGGCTTTCTTGGGTTCGACAACTTCAACGGGCGTGCCGCCTCCTGGTGTCTCCGTTCCAGTCACCTCGACGGTCTCACCGTGCGTGCCGGCGGGCGTGTCGTTGCCCTCACGCACGGCACGTTCCTCTGCTTCCTTGGCGCGCAACGCGGCGGCGTAAGCAGCCGCCGTGGCCGGCTCAATCAGCCGGTATGAATCATCGAGGAAGATCGCCGTCGGCCGGCCGAAGCTGAAGCCCAGATAGCGGTCACCCTCCTTGCCTTGCGCAATCGCGAAGAAGTCCTGTCCCTCGACGCCCACACTCAGGGTGCGAATGAATACGGCGTCATCGCGCAGACGCGGTAGATACAGGTAGCAGCCGCTCTTCTGCCAGACATCGAGCGCGCCGACGTCCTTGACCTCATCCTTCCAGAACCAGCGTTTCAGCACGTTGGCCAGGTGATAGGGCGCCCACTCGGTGATCAGCAGTTCGTTGTCCTTGAGTACGCGCTCGATTTCCTGGGACAGGTTGGCCGCACCGGCATTGACCGGGAACGGCTCCCACTGGATCTCCGAGAGACCACGGCCCGGCACAGCCGTCTGTACCGGTGCCAGCAGCCACTTGTAGGTCTCGCGGATCATCCGCTTCAGGGCGTCCCGTGCCTGCTCGAAACTGGCTGAGGCATTCTTGGCCATCAGGTTGTCGAGGGTGATGCGGTTGTCCCTGTAGTCAGTGACGATGGACTCCCAGGCCAGCAGGGTGCGCACCTGATCCTTCAGGCGACTGACGTTGTCCTGATCGGCGGCGAGGTAGATCAGGCGATTCTGCTTCTGCCGCGGCTGCTCGCCACGGCTCTTGAGGATCTCCGTCGCCTTGGCGATGGCTCGGCTTGGGCCGCTCTTGCTGTAGCCGGCGTCGGGGGCCAACACCACCAGACGCAGCCGCCAGTCATCCGGCACGTCCAGGCTCTCGGTGAACACATGGATGCCGCCGAACACCCCGCTGGCGAAACTCTCCTGCACGCGCTTGCGGATGACCGGGTACAGGTCTTCCTTGTCCTTGAAGCGCTTCTTGCGCTCCTCCATTTCGCGGCGCAGGTTGGGGCGGGTGTCGAACCAGTAGTGGTTGTTGGCACTGTTGAGGTAATGCAGCTTGTCCGCCAGACTGCGCAGCGCGTCCTTGAACAGGCCGACCGGCTGGCCCGGCTGCACGGTTCCGAGCAGGATCCGCTCCAGCTCGATGCCGCGCACCAACTGGCTGGGGGTCGTTGGCGCACTGCCGAGGAAGATGGTGCGCGCGGTTCGCCGACAGGCCTGCACGCTGCCCAGGCGGGCATTGTGGTTCTCGATGGCCACGGTTTCCGCGCGCGGGCCATCGATGTCGCGCTCCATCACCGGATCCCAGCCGGGCGGCAGGTAGTTGGTGATCTCGTTGCGCGAGTCCGGATCGGCTAGCGGTAGGCTGCCGGGCATGATCAGCGGGTCGTTGTTGCCGTCCTTCCACAGGCTGAAGATCATCTTCGCCATCAGCTTCAGCACGCCACGGGTGCGCTGGAAGTTGTCCAGCGTCGACCAGTCCTCGTACAGGCGGTCGAACACCTCCGGATGGATCGGATAGGCGTGCAGCAGCCGCTCGTAGTAGCGGCTTTCCTGTGTCTCGGCGGGGAAGTCGGCGTTCTGGGCGATGTACGAGTCGGCAAAGGCCCGGCAGACCGTCTCGGCCGCCGATGTGTCGGTGATGTGGCTGAACAGTCGGCGCCGCACGATCTCGAAGGCTTCCTCTGTGCCGACCGGCTTCCAGAGCGCCTGCACCCGCCCGAAGTAGTGGGACAACGACTCCAGCGCCCGCACGCCGCGCTGACTGCCGGCTTCCTTCTCCGACTCCGGCAGCGAGGCCAGCATCACCGCGGTGGGCACAGCCTTGAGCGCCTCGGTCAGCCCCTGGATAAAGGTCAGGTTGGAATCGAAGCTGCCACCACTGAGGCTTTTGCCCTCCTCGAACTGGCGAATGTAGGCCACCAGCTCATCGACCAAAATCACGCAGGGCGCATAGCGCGCAAGCAGGGTTTCCAGCACGCTCTTGCCCGGCGAGGTGCCGGAGCGGTCGGCCTCGGCCACCAGGGCATAGCCATCCTCACCCCCGAGCTGCCAGGCCAGATCTCCCCACAGGGTATGCACCTGGATGGCGCCATGCGGCACCGGCTGGTTGGGTGAGGCCTTGATGCCATCGATCACGGCCACGCGCGCACGCGGCAGTTCGCTGACCCCGGCCTGGTCGATGATGTTCGGGATGCCCGGCATCTCGCTGGCCGGTACCTGGCCGCCGGCTAGGTGGTAGACCGCCAGCATGGTGTGGGTCTTGCCGCCGCCAAAGGCGGTTTGCAGCTGGATGACCGGATCGCCGCCCTGGCCGCACAGGCGCTTCACGACCGAATCCAGCAGCAACCGCATACCCTCGGTGATGAAGGTGCGCTCGAAGAACAGCGTCGGGTTCTGGTACTCGGCGGTGGCGGTGCCGGTGTGCACGCGGGTGATGTCGGCGGCGAACTCCGCCTGGACGAAGGTGCCGCGGCGAACGTCTTCATGGGGTTCGGCGATCTCACGCCAGGGTTTCAGCGTCACTGTATGTCTCCTTGCTGACTCTACGCACGCCTTCGATAAGCGCCTTGAAACTGCGGGAGGTATTCATGCCGTCATCCAAGTTCAAATGCGGCCCAATACGGCGTGAGCCGCCGAGCTTCTGGTAACGCTTGCCGGTCAACTTGCCCAGTTCTTCGGACGCATTGACCAGTGCATCCGGATCACGAAATTTGCGATTGCCCTGCTGGCGTGCCAGGCCCTTGATCGCAAGACCGGACTCGACCGCTTGCAGATCCCCCAGATAAAAACTCTCCAGTTCGCGGCAGGCCACGCGCACCAGCGCATCCTCGCGCCCAGCTTCGCGACACAGCTCCAGCAACTCCTGCCGCACGATCCGGCAATCGCCGCTATCCTGGTCGCGCATCACCACAAAACGAGTATCGGGCTTCTGCCAAAACCGCAAGCGCTTGACCAACTGCTTGTGCATATCCTGCTTGCCTTCAAAGACGATGTAGTGCACCGCGATATCGTTAGGCAACAGCCTCGGTAGAACGCCCTGCAACATCGCTTTGGCCGATGCTTCCTCCAGACAGAACGCCAGTGTCGTCATTCCGGATCGACTCCGGTAAAAAAGCCCTGCTTCCACAGATAGCCCATCTGGTCGCCTTCCTTCATGTAAGCGGCGATCTGCGCATCATCCCGTGCACGGTTGATTCGGGTATACCCGTGTTCCTTGACCAGCCAAAAGACTTCACCCAGTTGCAAGGCATTGAGCAGATCCGGCGAGTGGGTCGAGACCAGCACCTGCCCACCGCGTAAGGCATAGTCACGGAACTCCTCGGCCAGTTCGCCAAGCAGTGACGGATAGAGCTGATTCTCCGGCTCCTCCACGCAGAGCAGCGGGTGAGGATTGGGGTCGTGCAACAACACCAGATAGGCAAACATTTTGATGGTGCCATCGGATACATAGCGGTCGATGAACGGATCCTTGAAAGCCCCGTCACTGAACTGCAACAGCAGGCGCCCGTCTTCCGTCAGTTTGGGTATCACCTCATTGATACCCGGAACTCTGGAGCGCATGCGCATCAAAATCTGCTTGAACACCTCCGGGTGATTCTCATAGATGTTGCGCGCCACCAATTGCAGGTTGTCGCCGGTCACCGACAAGTGATCGTCCACACCGACAGCGTCTTTACTGCCGCGTGCGGCGCTGATATGGAAGTCCGATACATGCCAGTTCTCGATCAGCTGGCGGAAGGCATTGGCCGCCTTGAAACGCTCGAACTGACCTAAACCGCTGATCGCCAGTGCATCTGGAGCGACTTTCTGCTCCTCGCACTCCAGCTCTTCATCCGGTCGGTTGAAATCCTCTTCGTTATTGATCGCATAACCGACACCCCGACGAAAATCCAGGAAGTGGAATGGCGACCCGTGACGGCCACGCTTGTAGCGCAGTACCTCATGCAGCACCACAGCGCGGCCTTTTTCCTCTCCTATGTGCAGCGCATAGGTCACCAGTCGGTCGATACCTGAAATCTTCAAGCGGAATTTGATTTCGATCTCGATGCCTTCGGCCGGATCGGCTCCGCGTGACAGCACCTCACGGAATCCGCCACGCTGCTGCAACGCCTGGCGCACATTGAACAGCAGGCAGTCCTTGAGCAGCCCGAACACGCCGAACAGGGTGCTCTTGCCCGTGCCATTGGCTCCCACCACTACACAGAGGCTGGGGATGTCGGAAATACTGGCTTCGCGAAAGCTTTTGTAGTTCTTCAGACGGATGGACTCGATACGCATCACTCTTCCTCCTCAAAAATCCATTCCAACCTGACTGCCGATATGGCCGGCTTCCTGGCCGGCCTGTTCGATCCCGGACCAGGCGCCTTGCAGTTCGTTGTAGGCGCGGGCCTCTTCGGCCCAGCCCTGGCGTTCGCAGAGGGTATAGAGGCGGTAGGTCAGCGCGGTGATGCCGGCGGTCTTGTCGGGCATGCGTGCCAGCAGGCGGCCGGCGGCGGTTTCGCCGTCCTGGTTGAGGGCGCGGATCAGTTGGTGCAGGGCTTCCCAGATCGGCACGCGGCTGTCGGTTTCGGGCGACCAGTCGCGGGGCATTTCCGCCCATTTGAGCAGGCGCAGATCGCCGCCGCCGCTTTCGACCACGCCGGCATCGACGAGGCCACCGACGCTGGTGCCTTTGGCGCGGGCGAGGACGTCGGCATCGCCATATTTGCCTTCGGCCCAGCCGTGTTGCTCGAACCAGGCGAGGCAGAATTGGGTGTCGTGGTCGAAGTCATCCTCAGCCACGAAGCGGTTGATCAGTTGCAGGGCGGTGCGCACGCTCATGGGCGAGCCGTCGGCTTCCAGTACGGCGCTGTATTTGCTGAAGACTTCCATGCCGGGGCCGATGATGGCCTGGGATAAGTCCACCGGGGCGACTGGGGAATTGATGCCGCCGCGGGTCATTTCGGCCAGTGCTTCGGGCAGGGTGGCGTTGAGTTCGCGGATGAAGTCGCGGCGCGAGACGGTTGGTGCATCAGCGGCGCGTTGGCGGCAGACGAGGACGATGCTGGAGGCCAGGGCGTTTGTGCCGGAGCCGATCATGCGGTTGCCCAGCTCGGTGCCTGATCGCGCATCCAGGCCCCATAGCGACGCACATCCTCAGCCAGCCCCCTGGCCCCAGACCAATCCTCTAGACCTGGGAGCGCCGGCGTCTCGCCGGCACTCTCCCGATACCAATACACCCCCAAATATCTCCATTCCTCAGCACGTCGCACGAGTCCAGCCTTGACCGGATTCTGTTCGATGTAATGAACTGTCGCGTTCAGGTGTCGCTCATCGCGAATATAACGATCAAAATATTCACGCTGCCAAAACTCCCCCGTCCTGCCGAGACGACGATTGATTTCTTTAGCCGTGAACGATTTCCATGAATGCACAATTTCCGACAAACCATGCCCTTTAAGCGTTTCGATCAGCACATGAACATGGTTGGGCATGATCACCCAGGCAAGCAGGCGATACCGTTGTTCGTTGAAATGCAGTAAGGCGCTTTGAACGATTTCAGCGTTTGCTGGATCAGCTAATTGACATTCGCCATATCCATGATCGAGCAGCTTTTCGAGCGATCGACTACGCTCAAGATCGTCTGCTTCTTCCTCGATTAAGCGTTTCAGTACGTCATGCGGTATTGCATCGGCGAGACGAAAGGTAATAAATTGAATCAACCCAGGGTGGTCAAGGTGTGGCAGATAGCCGCGAGAGAACCAATTTTTTGCCGGCGAGACGCCGGCGCTCCCAAAGACCGGCGCCCGACCGGCAAACTTGGGCGGAATCTCGATCATCGCCTTGTTGATGGTCACCGCCACCGGGTTGAGATCGGACGCATAGCTCTCCAACCCCAAACGCTGCGCCTCCAACGGCAGCGCCCCACCACCCGCAAAGGGATCATGGAAGCCCGGCAGCGTCTCCGGGTCGAACAGCTCAGACGCCTGCGGATGGTGTTTGTTGAGCGCACAGGTCTCCCGCCAGCTCTTCCAGATTTCCGCCCGTGCTCGCTCCAATACCTCCTCGTTGTTGGTGTTCTCCCACAACACCAGATCCTCGATGATCTTGAACAGCCGCTCGCGCTCGGCCGCCGCCTTCTCCTTGTTCACCCCACGCCCCAAATGACGCTCGTAACCGGGATCATTGACCATCTGCGCAAAGATCACCGCCCGCGCCGCCGCCAACGGCCGCCGCGCCCACCACAGATGCAACGTGCTCGGATGGCCGTGGCGGATCGACTTTTCGCGGGCAGCAGCAACATTAATCGCATCCAGCGGCAGGGCGACTTCGATGAGTTTCTTGGGGGTCTTGATGGGTGTCATACAGTTTCGCTCTGTCGTGTCAGCACATGCTTGATAGCGGTGGCAAAGGGCAAATGTGCGATGTTCTGGATTTCTTCCTGTAGTAGCGGCAGCCACTCTGCTTCACTGAAACTCTCGGCCATCTCGGCGAAGACTTCGGCCGTTTGAATGTAGCCGGACACTTCAGTACGACGGATCTGGTTCAGGGCGCCGTCAAGGCCCAGGATGCGGATGGTCTCTTTCGCTCGGTGCTGGTCGTGAGGCGATAGGCCCGCCCGTGGGCGGATGGCGCCTGTTGGGGTGAACACAATAAAGGCTTCAGGGTCTTCGGCATCGGGCTTGATCAGGTCTGCATGCGGGTAATGACCACACTTGTCCTTGTGATCGCCACAGGTGCCGGGCCGGTT
Organism: Allochromatium palmeri; assembly: GCF_009720725.1. Lineage (GTDB taxonomy): Bacteria > Pseudomonadota > Gammaproteobacteria > Chromatiales > Chromatiaceae > Thermochromatium > Thermochromatium palmeri. The sequence continues at coordinate 34,652 of NZ_WNKT01000035.1, read as the reverse complement.
GCACGAGCCAAAGAGGTTAGGCCAATCGAATGTGCCCTGCGGGTAACGGTCACGCTGGCGAAAGTGCTCGATGTGGCGATTGCCAATCCCCATCGGTCCTTCACAGTAGGCGCAGCGTTCGCCCTGCATGGCGTCGAGCTTGCCCCAGATGGCTTTGCGCTCATCTGGCGTCGGGCAGGTATTCGACCAGGCGTTTTGCCCGTGTCGATAGTTGCCCAGGCCGGCTGGCGGGGCCGGATCGCGATGCAATCGGTGCATGTCAATCCTCCCTCTGACCGAGGGCGCGGGGCAGACGCTGCTTGAAACCTTGCAGGCGAATCAAACGATCACATTCGTGCATGACGGGGTGATCAGCGCCGAAGTGCTGCTCCAGTCGAGCACGCAGATCCTGGCTTACAGGTGTTTCATGCAGGTTCTGCTGAATCAGCGCCTGGTAGTCGGACAGCATCTGCGCCTCCGGCACCCCAGGCACGGGATCGACATCCATGATCCGGGCCAGTAGGTCGGCACTGGATACGCCACGAGTCTGAGTTCCGACAGACTCGGCCACGCTAAATGATCGGCCGGTTTCGGAATCCGTGGCCTGATGTAACAACCGGATGCACGACGCATCGACACTGCTGAGCACCTGAGGGCTATGGGTGGTGACGATGAACTGGACGTGCGGGAAGGCCGCCTGCAACTGGGCCAGGATGATCTGTTGCCAGCCTGGATGCAGGTGCATGTCCACCTCATCGATCAGGATCACACCGCCAGTCTGACGGGCAGCTTCGGCGCCCAGATGCGGGTTGAGCTTGATACAGCGGTAGGCGATGTCGCCGATCATGGCCAGCACGCTGCGGATGCCATCACTCAGTCGATCGACATCCAGCGTGCCGTAGAGGTCGTGGCTGAGTACCAGCGATTTATCCTGGCTCACGCTGTATTCCAGCCGATGCCAGCCGGTCGTCGGATGCAGGAAGCTGTCGATGGCCTGCTGGACGACACGAATGCGATCCTCAGCCGCCCGCAACTCTTCGTCACGCGCGCGCCCTTCGATCTGGCGGATCTGCTGTTCGCGCAGGCTTTGGAACGCCCAGACAAACCATTCCTTGAAGTGCTTGTAGGACGAAGCCGGATCCAGGCAATTCAGGTAGGCGAAGGTACGCACATAAAAATCGGTCTCCTGAGTGTCGTCCTTGCCTTTCAGGTTTTCAGTCAGGCGCTTCTGCGCCCACAGCCGCCCTGTGCCGTAGTAGCCGAATACCGGCAGGTCGAGCGTCGGCAGCGCCGGGTCTCGAATCTGTTTCTGAACCGCTCCGGCCCATTGGCGCAGGAACCCGGTATCGCCATCGTCCTTGGTCTTGGTCGCTCTGGTTTCCCGGTCCCGGTAACGAATCCAGGTCTTGACGGATCCGGGACCAAAATCACCGGTCATGATCACGCGCGACGGCAGCTGGCGAGCCATATCGCCGTTGACCAGGCGCTGCAGGCGCACGTCATCGATGGCAATCGCATTCCCCGGATCATTGAAGGCATTGCGCGCCAGATCGAAGCTGCTGACAAAGGGCCAGAGTGCGATGCGCAGGGCATCGAGCAGGGTCGATTTGCCCTGGCCATTCTCCGCCACCAATACGGTCAACCGTGGGTGCAAAGGGACGTCCAGCTCGGCGAAGCAACGGAAGTTTTCCAGTCGCAACAGATCCAGTTTCACAGGCTTTCCTCTGGCCTGATGGCCCGCGACAGCAGCTCTTGCAGGTCATAGTTGACGCTGGCCACGCCGAACTCGGGTTCCGTCTTGAACGGATACTTGATGTAGTGCGGACCATCCGCCTGATCGCCATCCACCAGCACGATGGCCAGGATGAATTTCTCGCCCTGGTTGAAGCTGGAGAAGATCTCGTTTTTGGTCACAGTGACGGTCGTAGCCCCTTTGGCGCGGCCCTTCACCTCGATATGGCGATCATCGCGGATGGCGTTGTTCGGGCCAAGCGGAGGGCGGGCGGTGATGTCCCAGCCGCATTTCTGCGCGGAGACATCGAACACCTGATGGCCCAACGCCTGTTCAGCCTGCATCACCACCTGCATGGCGACCCGCTCGATGCGTGAGCGCGCCTCGGCATCGGCGCAGAAGCCGCTGTCGCCTTGGCGCTGGGCCAGCAGGCCGGCCGGAATCACCAGCGCACCACCGAGCACCACCGGCGTGCTGGAGACCACGTTTTTCATAGCCTCCAGTTCCTGCTTGCGCCGGCTGAGACGCGCCGTGAGCTCATCGACGCGGCGCCGGGCATTTTCCGGCTGCATGCGCGGCTGTTTGCCAGCACTGACATCGTCGCTGAGCTTGATGAAGCGATCCGACCAGTAGTTGATCTCCTTGACCAGCCGTTCGTTGACGGCCGCCAGGATCTTATCGGCCTGGCGTTCCAGGCGGACTTTCACTTCTTGGTAGTGCTGGGGCACCAGCTGGGCCGAGGCCTGCTGCACGGCCAGCGCTTCGAGGTTCTGGGTGATCCAGGGCGCGTTGAGCACATCGCCGACGCAATTGAGGTCGCTCTCGTCGATGGGTTGCAGATCCAGATGTGGTGCCCAGCCGGCGTGCCGGCTTTGCCCGTGCGGATCGATCGCAACGAATTGCAGACGGCGTGAGACGACCTTGGCCGGGGCGTGGTCCTGGGTGGGGTTCTCGCGCACGCTGTGGTCGATCATGAACAGCACCTTCGGCTCGGTGCTGTCGTCGTTGGGGTCGACCAACACCGCCCCCTGCCTGAGCTTGCGGCGGTGGGCCGAGAGGATCAGGTCGGTGGTGGCCATCATCAGTGGATGACCAGGGTGAATCAGGTCGGCCATCGGCTTGCCGTGCAGGCGGACAGGCGCCTTCTCGAAGCAGATACGCTCGTACTGCTTGAGCACCGGCGTGCGGGTTTCGCCGATCACCCGATCACGCTCGCGCAAGGCCGCCGGCACATGGCGGATTTCATGGCGCCCGGCTTCGCGGGGACGCATCTCGCCGCCGAGGGTGGTGAAGGCTTCGGTGAAGAAGGCGCGGATGAAGTAGGGCTGGAGCTTGCGGGCCTCGGCCTTTTCCATCTCTTCCTTGACTGCGTAGAGGTCGGCCAGACTCATGTGCTGCTCGACCAGGGCGTTGCGGCGGAGGATTTCGCGCAGGTGTTCGGTATCCAGCGCGCCGTCGATCACCTGGGTCAGCCTGGCGCGAGTTTCCGGGGCATCGCCATAGCGGATGGCTTCGATCAGCAGATCCTTGAGTGAGATGTTGTCGAAGGCCTCACCCAGCACGTCGAAGACCTTGCCCCCGAGCGCCTGCTTCTCGATGTCCAGCTTTTCAAACAGCTTCTGGAACACCGCGCCTTCGCGGGTTTCATTGGCGACGATGTTCCACAGGTGGCAGACCTCAGTCTGACCGATCCGGTGAATACGGCCGAAACGCTGCTCCAGACGATTCGGGTTCCAGGGCAGGTCGTAGTTGACCATCAGGTTGGCGTTTTGCAGGTTCACGCCTTCGCCGGCGGCATCAGTGGCGACCAGCACCAGTACGCTGGGGTTGTGGCGGAATTCTTCCTGGATCTTGCGTCGCTCGTCGCGGTTGGTGCCGCCATGGATGGTCACCACCGCCTCCGGCTGGCCGAGCATGTTGCCGATACGGGCCGCCAGATAGTTCAGGGTGTCGCGGTGCTCGGTGAAGATGATCAGCTTGCGGCGGCGGCGGCCGCGACTGGTGAACATCTCGGGGGCGTCCTGCAACAGGCCGGAGAGTTCTTCCCACTTGCGGTCCTTGCCGGACTGCACCAGGGTCCGCGCCTGGCTCTCCAGCGCCTTGAGCGAGGCAATTTCCGCTTCGAGCTCGGGAATGGTTTCGGCGGCCGTGGCCTGATCGACCACCTGCTCGGCATACCGCTCATACTCGTCGGCGTTGAGTTCAGCGTCCAGATCGTCGAGGTTGTCGGGCAGCTCGATCTGCTTCTTGACGGAGTACTCGCCCAGCGTCGCGGCCACCCCCTGGCCACGCAGCGACAGTCTGGTCTCTTCCAGGCGCTGTTCCAGGCGCTTGCGCCGCCGTTGGAGCGACTGGTAGATGGCCTCGGGACTGGAGGCCAGGCGCCGTTGCAGCTGGGTCAGGGCGAAGCCGACCGTGCCCTTGCGCTTGCCGCCCAGGGTGTCGGCCCGATTCATTTCGTTGCGCACATACTCGGTGACCGCGTGATAGAGCGCCGCTTCCAGGTCGGACAGTTCGTAGTTGGCCGTGTAGGCGCGGCGTTCGGGGAACAGCGGCGTGCCATCGAACTTGAGCAGTTCCTCCTTGACCATGCGCCGCATCATGTCGGAGACATCGACCTTGTGCGCGCCCTCGCGGAACTTGCCGTAGAAGCGGTCGCCATCCAGCAGCGACAGCCAGATCTGAAAGTCCTCTTCCTTGCCGTTATGCGGGGTAGCGGTCATCAGCAGGAAGTGGCGGGTGATCGAGCCGAGCAGCTCGCCCAACTCAAAACGCTTGGTCTTGTTGACCTTGCTGCCGAAGTAGTTGGCCGAGAGCTTATGGGCTTCGTCGACGATGATCAGATCCCACTCAGTGTTCTTGAGCTTCTGCTGATAGTCCTCGCGGCGCGAGAGCTGGTCGAGGCGAGCGATCAGCCGATTGGTTTCCTCGAAGTAGTTGCCCGAGGCGCAGTGTTCCTGCTTCTCGCGACTGAAGACCTCGAATTTGACGCCGAACTTCTCCAGCAGCTCGTCCTGCCACTGCTCGGTCAGCGCGCCGGGAGACACGACCAGAATGCGTTTGGCATCGGCGCGCATCAGCAGCTCGCGGATCAGCAGCCCCGCCATGATGGTCTTGCCGGCGCCCGGATCATCGGCCAGCACGAAGCGCAGCGGTTGACGCGGCAACATGGCTTCGTAGACGGCGGAGATTTGGTGGGGCAGTGGCTCGACGTTGGATGTGTGCACCGCCATCATCGGGTCGAACAGGTGGGCTAGATGGATGCGGTAGGCCTCCAGGGCCAGCTTGAAGTCGGCGCCCGGTGCATCGAACGCCCACGGCTTGCGGGCGTGTGCCAGCTCCAGGCGCGACTCATCCGAGCGGAACAGCATCTGCTCACCCAGCCGGCCCTGGCTGTCCTTGAAGTAGACCGTGATGGCGTCATCGCCGACCGGCTCAACCGTGACGATGCGCACGATCTCGTCGGTTTGGAGGCCCCTGACCTGCGCGTCCTTCTTGATGTCCTCAAGCTTGAGCATCTGTGCCCCTTTCAACACCCATGCCGCTTCGGAAATCACCCAAGTCCACAAGTCCTCACTCCGCCACGGATGACGGCGCCGACGCGGCCGGCAATGACGGAGGCACCGGCATGCGCGGCATGACGGGTGGTGGAGGCGGCAGCGGTGGCATCCCCATGGTCTCGCGCACATAGTTGGGGAAGTCGGGATTGAGCCAGCTCTCGGTGGCCAGCTTCTCGGGCGCCGGCTTGAGTCTAGACGTGTAATCGAGCACAGCGGCCTGATCGCGCGGTGTGAATCCGGCGATTTGCTCGATCATCTCGGGATTGGCGTTCTTGCGCCGCCCGTCGCGAATGGCCTCGAACTGCCCCATCAGATAGGGGAAGTGCTGGGCCGCGATAGCCGGGGTCGGCTTGGCGGGCTTACCCTCGCCGCGCTCGCCATGGCAGTCGGCACAATGCTTGGCATACAGGCGCGCGCCGAGTTCGAGATCCACGCCCGGCCCGACGCCATTGTTGGCCGTCATCGGCAGCGCGGCCACATAGGCGGCGACATCGGCCATGTTCTGCGGTCCGCCCAGGATGCGCGTCAGCGAAAAGGGATACATGAGCGGGTTGTCGCGATGGCGGGCACGGATATCGGCCAGTTGCTTGATGATGACCTCGCGCCACTGACCGGCGATCTGCGGATAGGTGCCATCGGGCGTGCCCCAGCCCTCAGGGCGATGACAGACGGCACAGGTCAGATAGACCCGGCGGCCGTTGTCGATGTTGGGCGTCAGGGCCATGACCTGCTCGTATTCGCGCTTGGCGAGTTCGGCGGAGTCGCCATGAGGCTCGTTGGCGCCGGCGCTCGGGGCAGTGGTCAGCAGGCCCAGGGTGATGAAGGCGGTTGCAAGACGATACATTGGGCTCCTCCAGGATGTCAGGCGGGACTCGGCGGTCCCTGTTCTTGTCGTGGTGCTTCCTGGAGTGTATTGAATGCATCTGAATACTCCAAGCGGGGTTTCAGTATGGCGATATAGACACAATATGCTGGGGTTGACTCAGTCTTTTGGGCGTATATATTGACGCGCTTCCAAGATGCCGCCCGTCGACTCAAGAGCAGTGTCAGTCCCATCATCTCCCGGAGGAGCCATGTCCGCCAGCCGCCTGACCGTGATCCATCAGCACCCCGCCCAGGCTCGCCACGCCGACCCGAGCGCGCCCCAGACGTTCGCTCCGGACAGCGCCGAGAGTACTGGTCACGTCCCCGGCCAGGTCCAGGTCATCCGGCGCAATGGTCAGGTGACGCACTTCGATCCGAGCAAGATCATGGTCGCCATGACCAAGGCGTTTCTGGCGGTCGAGGGCGATTCGGCTGCGGTCTCCAGACGCATTCATGACCGGGTCGCCGAGCTGACCGAACAGGTGGTCGGTGCCCTCACCCGCCGGCTGCCCGGCGGCGGCACCGTGCATATTGAAGACATTCAGGATCAGGTCGAGCTGGCGCTGATGCGCGCCGGTGAGCATCGGATCGCGCGCGACTATGTGCTCTATCGCGAGGCGCGTGCTCGTGAGCGTGCCGTCAAGTCGGCGGCTGAGACGGCCGTGCTGCGCGAACCCCATCCGCTCAACGTCACCCTGGCCGACGGCTCAACCCGTCCGCTGGACGTGGCGCACATGGCGCGGCTGCTGGAGGAGAGCTGCCGTGATCTCGACGCAGTCGATCCCAATGCCATCCTCAGCGACACTCTGCGCAATCTCTTCGATGGCGTGCGCGAGGCGGATGTGCGGCAGGCGCTGGTGATGTCGGCGCGGACCCTGATCGAGCGCGAGCCGCAATACAGCCAGGCCGCCGCGCGTCTGCTGCTCGACATCCTGCGGCGCGAGGCGCTCGGATTTCTCGATCTGGCGGTCGGGGTCGAGACCCAGGCGGATATGGCCGAGCGCTATGGCGATTATTTCGCGGCCTACATTAAGCGCGCGGCCGACCTGGAGCATCTCGACGGTCAGCTCGCGCGCTACGATCTCAAGCGGCTCGGCGCGGCGCTCAAACCCGAGCGCGATCTCCAGTTCACCTATCTGGGGCTGCAAACGCTCTACGACCGCTATTTCATCCATACCGCCGACGGCATCCGCTTTGAGCTGCCGCAGGCGTTCTTCATGCGCGTGGCGATGGGATTGGCGATCAACGAGATCGAGCGCGAGGAGCGGGCCATCGAGTTCTATGAGCTGCTCTCCAGCTTCGATTTCATGTGCTCGACGCCGACCCTGTTCAACTCGGGGGCGCCGCGTCCGCAGTTGAGTTCGTGTTTCCTGACCACGGTCCCGGACGATCTCGACGGCATCTACAGCGCCATCAAGGACAATGCGCTGCTGTCCAAGTTCGCTGGCGGGCTGGGCAACGACTGGACGCGCGTGCGCGGCATGGGGGCGCATATCAAGGGGACCAATGGTAAGAGCCAGGGCGTGATTCCGTTCCTCAAGGTCGCCAATGACACTGCACTAGCTGTGAACCAAGGCGGGCGCCGACGTGGCGCGGTTTGTGCTTATCTCGAAACCTGGCACATCGACATCGAGGAATTCCTCGATCTGCGCAAGAACACGGGCGACGACCGCCGCCGCACCCATGACATGAACACTGCCAACTGGGTGCCGGATCTGTTCATGAAGCGCGTGGCCGAGGATGGGCACTGGACACTGTTCTCGCCCGACGAGACGCCGGATCTGCACGACCTCACCGGGCAGGCGTTCGAGCACGCCTATGTCGCCTATGAGGAACGCGCCGCGCGCGGCGAACTGAAGATCGGCAAGCGCCTCAAGGCCGTGGATCTGTGGCGCAAGATGCTGGCCATGCTGTTCGAGACCGGGCATCCCTGGATCGCGTTCAAGGATCCCTGCAATCTGCGCTATACCAATCAGCATGTCGGCGTGGTGCATTCATCAAACTTATGTTGTATTGCAGCGGATCAGCGTGTTGTGACAGACCGCGGTCTACTTACAGTTGGTGAGCTATACGCGCTTGGAGGCCAAAATAAAGTCGTTGGACTCGACGGCGTTTATTCGGCATCAGAGATGCTTCTTCCGAGACCAGATGCACCAATTGTTCGCATTGAAACTCAAGAAGGCTATACGCACAAAGTAACTCCGGATCACAAAGTATGGGTCAAAGATAGAGGCTGGACCGAAGCGCAGGATCTAAAACCTGGAGATAAGCTGCTTATTCAGCAGCTCGAAGGACTTTGGGGGCAACAACATAATCCAGATCTTTCATATCTCATGGGGTTGATCGCAGGTGATGGAACCTTTGGGAAAAGCAATGTTTTTATCGATATATGGAAAAATGACTTCGGCGTTATCGAGCAAATACAGGAGACTGTTCATTTTTTGCTCGACGGGAACACGGTCCTACATACAACGTCAACCAACAAACCTGAATTTCGTTTTGACCTAGAGCAAAAAAAGGCTCGTCTTGCGTCCGCACCACTGAGGCGAATTCTGGCTGAGCACGGTTTCACTCCTGATAGCAAAACACGGGTACCGGAACTAGTCTGGAAGGGCGATAGACAGACTGTCGCTGCATATTTGCGCGGCCTTTACCAAGCGGATGGGCATATCCAAAGCAGCCCGGAAATCACAAGCTTGGTACTCGCTTCAAAAGACCTTGAATTTATCCAGGAAATTCAAATCTTGTGGGCCAATTTTGGAGTTAAGGCATCCATCAATCAAATGCGGGAACGGGAATTGAAACCCATGCCAGATGGACATGGTGGAAGCAAGGAGTATTGGAGTAACCCCCTCTACCGGTTATTGATTACGTCCGTCAAGGGATGCCGGATTGCCGAAGAGATTACACACCTTGCTGTAAATAAAAAATCGGATGCGGCTGCCCATTATCTGCGCAACATCGAAAAACCCGGTTATGCCCAAAAGCTTTGGGCTACTTTCGTCCGCTGCGTTGAGCTACCGAATGAGGATGCCTATTGCCTGACGGTCGAGTCCGAAACCCATGCTTGGACAGTCAACGGAATGATCACAAAAAATACAGAAATTACCTTGCATACCAATGACTTAGAGGTTGCAGTCTGCAATCTTGGGTCGATCAATCTGGCTGCGCACATCACCGCCAAGGGACTCGACACCCAACGCTTGCGTCGGACCGTGCGCACCGCCATGCGCATGCTCGACAACGTCATCGACTACAACTTCTACAACGTCCCCCAGGCGCGCGCCTCAAACCTGCGTCATCGTCCGGTGGGTCTGGGACTCATGGGCTTTCAGGACGCGCTCTACCGGCTGCGCCTCCCCTACGCCAGTCAGGAAGCCGTGGCCTTCGCCGATCAGAGCACCGAATATCTGAGCTATTACGCCATCGAGGCCAGCGCCGATCTAGCCGCCGAACGCGGGCGTTATCCGAGCTTCGAGGGTTCGCTGTGGAGCCAGGGCGTGCTGCCGATCGACAGTATCCGGCTGCTGGAACAGGGACGCAGCGGCTATCTCCAGATGGACTCAAGCCACACGCTGGATTGGGATCGCCTGCGCGAGCGGATCAAGACCGTCGGGATGCGCAATTCCAACTGTCTGGCCATCGCCCCGACGGCGACCATCAGCAACATCGTTGGGGTCAGCCAGTCAATCGAACCGACCTATCAGAACCTGTTCGTCAAATCCAACCTCTCGGGCGAGTTCACGGTCGTCAATCCCTATCTGGTCGCCGATCTCAAGGAGCGCGGTCTGTGGGACGCGGTCATGGTCAACGACCTCAAGTACTACGACGGCTCGCTCCTGCCCATCGACCGGATTCCGGACGAGCTCAAGGAACTCTATGCCACCGCGTTCGAGATCGATCCGCGCTGGCTGGTCGAGGCCGCCAGCCGCCGTCAGAAGTGGCTCGACCAGGCCCAGAGCCTGAATCTCTACATGCAGGAACCCAGCGGCAAGAAGCTCGACAACCTCTACAAGCTCGCCTGGGTGCGCGGACTGAAAACGACCTATTATCTGCGCTCGATGGGCGCGACCCATGTCGAGAAGTCCACCATGGCTGACACCGGCCGCGCCAATCGACTGAGCGCGGTCGGCGGCAACTATCTCGGGCGACAGGTCGCCAAGCCGAGTGACACGGCTGATGACGCACCGGCCGCCGCGACAACCGCGCCGAGTGCCTGCTCGATCCTGGATCCCGACTGCGAGGCGTGCCAGTAGTCGTAGTCCCAGCGACGCACGCAAAAACGCGCGAGGATTTCCACCCTCGCGCGTTTTCGTTGATCGACTCCTGACTCGGCCCGGATCAGACCAGGCCGCTCAGACCGCGACTCAGTGGAACTGTTCTTCCTCGGTCGAGCCGGTCAGCGCCGTGACGGACGATTGACCGCCCTGGATGACCGTGGTCACGTCGTCGAAGTAACCGGCGCCCACCTCCTGCTGATGCGAGACGAAGGTATAGCCCTTGTCGCGCGCGGCGAACTCCGGCCCCTGGACCTTCTCGACATAGTGGCGCATACCCTCGCCACGCGCATAGTCATAGGCCAGATCGAACATGTTGTACCACATGCTGTGAATGCCGGCGAGCGTGATGAACTGGTACTTGTAGCCCATGTCGGCCAGCTCGTCCTGGAAGCGCGCGATGCTGCGATCATCCAGATTCTTCTTCCAGTTGAACGACGGCGAACAGTTGTAGGCCAGCAGCTTGTTGGGGTTCTCACCGAGCACCGCCTGCGCGAACTCACGCGCGAAGCCGAGATCCGGCGTGCCGGTCTCACACCACACCAGATCGGCATAGGGCGCATAGGCCAGACCACGACTGATGGCCTGCTCCAGACCATTCTTGACCCGGTAGAAGCCCTCGTCGGTACGCTCACCGATGACGAAAGGACGGTCGTTGTCGTCGACATCGCTGGTGAGCAGGTTGGCGGCTTCAGCGTCGGTGCGCGCCAGCAGCAACGTCGGCACACCCATGACGTCGGCGGCCAGACGCGCCGCGATCAGCTTCTGCACCGCCTCGCGCGTGGGCACCAGCACCTTGCCGCCCATGTGACCGCACTTCTTGACCGCCGCGAGCTGATCCTCGAAATGGACACCGGCGGCGCCATTGGCGATCATGTTCTTCATTAGCTCGAAGGCGTTGAGCACGCCGCCGAAACCGGCCTCGGCATCGGCGACGATCGGCAGGAAGTAATCGACGTAACCTTCGTCGCCCGGACCGATGCCGCGCGACCACTGGATCTCGTCGGCACGCTTGAAGCTGTTGTTGATGCGCCGCACCATGGTCGGCACCGAGTCATAGGCGTAGAGCGACTGGTCAGGGTACATGGTCTCGGAGGTGTTGCCATCGGCGGCGACCTGCCAGCCCGAGAGATAGATGGCCTCGATGCCGGCCTTGGCCTGCTGCATCGCCTGACCACCGGTGATGGCTCCCATGCAGTTGACATAGCCCTTCCTGGACTCGCCACGGACCCGCTTCCAGAGCTTCTCGGCGCCGAGCTTGGCATAGGTGTGCTCAGGCTGGACAGAGCCACGCAGACGTACTACGTCGGCGGCGCTGTAGCCGCGTTTGACATCGGTCCAGCGTGGATTCTCGGCCCAGTCCTGTTCGATAGCCTGGATCTGATCTTGGCGGTTCATTTGGCGCGATTCCTCAGTGGTTGTCTGACATTGAAGACTGCCCTTGTCCGGATCGTCATGATTCATCGTGGCGTTCCGCGATCGAGATTTAGGGTCGACCGGGAGTTTGGACAAGGCTATGTTTGACCGTGATGCTGGGTCTTGACCTTTAAACCTACCGAGACTGTCAGCATTTGACGAGTCAATTATCCTAATTTTCTTTATTTGGATTGATAATTCTCAATGAAGAATTTCGGTACTATTTCTGTGTGCTTCGACTCGCCCGGCGATCGAGCGCGCGTTGAACTCATGTCCAGCGTCAGCCAATGCGGCGCCAGCCAGCATCCGGAGGGGCTATGAATGCCAACCCGGAGGTTCTGAGACGCGAGCTGATGGCGCATGGTCTCGCGCGTTCCGAGCTCGATCGCGATCCGATCCGGCAGTTTCAGCGTTGGTATGAACTGGCCATCGCGACCGATCTGCCAGAACCGAACGGTCTGACGCTCTGCACTGTCGACGCGCAGGGTCAGCCCTCGGCACGCACCGTGCTACTCAAACTCTACGACGCGCGCGGCTTCGTCTTTTTCACCAACTACGAGAGCCGCAAATCGCGCGAGATCGAGGTCAACCCACAGGTGGCCATGCTGTTTCCCTGGGTGGCTCTGGCACGACAGATCCAGATCAGGGGACGTGCCGAACGGATCTCAACGGCTGAGTCACTGGCCTATTTCACGACTCGTCCGCGCGGCAGTCAGATCGGCGCCTGGGCCTCGCCCCAGAGCCAGGTCATCGGCACGCGCTCGCTGCTGGAGATGAAGGTCGCTGAGATGGCGCGTCGTTTCTCGCAGGGTGAGATTCCCCTGCCCGATTTCTGGGGCGGCTATCGGGTCGTGCCGAACATGATCGAGTTCTGGCAGGGGCGTGAGAGTCGGCTGCACGATCGCTTCCGCTATGTCAGGCAGGATGGCGAGGCGTGGTCGATCGAGCGGCTGGCGCCTTGAGGTTCGTCCGCTGCCGGATTGGCTCTGCGAAAAAATTAGCGCCTGGATGTTGACAGGCTCAGGCGCTTTATGAATAATACGCGTCTCGGTTGTTCGAGATCAAAAAATCAGCCATCACTGATTAGATATCGACAAACCGCTACATCAAAAAGCGCCCGTAGCTCAGCTGGATAGAGTACCTGGCTACGAACCAGGTGGTCGGGAGTTCGAATCTCTCCGGGCGCGCCATTATACCAAAGGGTTAGGTGATTTTTTCACCTAGCCCTTTTTCATTTCCGACAACTCCGTCATGCGGCGGACCTGACGACTCCGAGAACAGGAGTCTCAGCGCGACTGCGATCTACCACTTTTTCCGCCGCTCTCAGCAACTCGCCGATCTCCGGTGCCGAGTAGTGCGTCGTGATGTCTCCGTCCGAGTGCCCCATCAAACATAGTGTTCGCCACGGCAAGGCGCGACCGGGGATCATGCAGCGCCTGAAGATCATGGATCGCATCGGCTTTCTGCACAGTCGCCAATGGCTGGAAAGCATCTTGCCCGAGCAACTGAGCGAGCGCATTCGCCGTTCCAGCCATGCGCTGGCCCAGCGACAGGCGAATGCCCGTCAGCGTCCGCAACCCACTCCCACACCGGATGGCGAACTCATTGACCTGGTCCAGTCAGCCTGTGGATTCAGAACGGATACGGAGCTGGCGGACTTCCTCGGGGTGGCACGCAACACCATCTCCAACGTGCGGGCCGGTCGCGCCAGCCTGGGGCCTCGCCCACGTTTGCGGATATGGCCCGAAACAACGCCGATCAGGGGTGAGTTCAGACGCCCGAGAAGGGCGTGTCCAGATCTTCGTGGACGTGACGCCTTGCATGCCGGCCTCATTGCGTCTAATTTCTCGCAATATCCATGAAACATGGACACGACATATCCGTGGACACGCTGGCATCATCGGACATGGAACTGATCGAAGGGGCGGTTGCGCAACTCGCTCGGTTCGACATCACGGCGAACCTCGACGCCCGCGAGCGGCTGGACCGCGCGGACGCCCGCTTGCGCCTGCACTGGAGCGGCGGTTCGGCACTGTACCGCGTCGCAGCGAAGCGCGGTTTGCGACCAGCGACACTTGGCGCGATCGCGCTACGGCTCAAGGAACTCGGCCCCGACGCCCTGCTGGTCACCGATCATGTGTCCCCGCCCTTGGCTGAGCGACTGCGGAACCTCGGTCTCCAATTTATCGACAGCGCCGGCAACGCCTTCCTGACCCGCCCTGCCCTGCTGATTTGGGTCAAGGGTGAGCGTCCGCCGGAACGCCTTCACCCATCGGCGCCCAGTCGAGCCTTCAAGGCCAGCGGACTGCGGGTGTTGTTTGCCTTGCTGGCGGTGCCGGGATTGGCGGGCCAGCCCTATCGAACCATTGCCGATCAAGCCGGCGTCGCGCACGGCACGGTCGGCTGGGTGATGGCTGAGCTGACTCAGCTCGGTTTCCTCGCCGAGATCGGCGGCCAGCGCCGGCTACTCCAACCCGAGCGTCTGCTGCGCCAGTGGGTGGAGGCGTATGCCCGGACTCTGAGGCCAAAACTGCGATTGCGCCTCTTCCAGGCTCCAACACTCAGCTGGTGGCACGAACTCGATTTCGCGCAGGACGGACTGGTTCTTGGCGGAGAGGCCGCCGCCGCCAGAATCACCGGCATCATCGAGCCGCAAACCGTGACACTCTACGGAACCAAGGCCGCGTCATTGCGGTTCATGACCAAGCAACCCATGCGATCCGCCCCGGATGGCAATGTCGAGATCCTCAGCAAATTCTGGGGTTTCGAGTCGGCCCCGCCGGAGTTGGCCCCGCCGTTGCTGATCTACGCCGATCTCTTGGCGACCGGCGACGCGCGCTGTCTCGAAGCAGCCCAGGACATGGAGGGACGACTCCTTGATCGATTTTCAGGATAAGGACGATCTGCGTGCCCTCGGCGACATCGTCAGAGACATCCGCGACCACTCCGCCGGGGTCAATTTCATGCTGGTTGGGGCAGCGGCAAGGGATCTGTTGCTCCAGCACTATCACGGCGTCGAGCCGCCGCGTAAAACAACCGATGTGGATTTCGCCTTCGCGGTATCCGATTGGCCAGCCTACATGGCGTTGACTAAGCGGCTGATCGAAAGCGGATGCTTCAAGCCGGACGAGCGGGCTCAACACCGTCTCCGCAATCGAATTGGAACCGTCGTCGACATCCTGCCGTTCGGCGGTGTCGAGTCTCCCGAGGCCCAGATCGTCTGGCCGCCACCGGACGAAACCGTGATGTCCGTGATCGGCTATACCGAAGCCAACGCGGTAACAGCGACCGTCATGCTGCCGGGGACCGTGCCGCTTGCGGTCATCACGATCCCCATGTTGGCGCTACTCAAGCTGTTTGCCTGGGAAGATCGTCATTGGGCGCAGCCACGCAAAGATGCCAGCGATCTGTTGTTCGTGCTCGACCATGCGTTTCGGATGGCTGGACTTGAGCGGTTGCTCGACATCGCGCCGGCGCTGTTCGATCTGGATGACTTCGATTCCGACCTGGCCGGTGCCTGGTTGATCGGATGTCAGGCGCGCACGGTCATCGATCAACACAGTCAACGCGCTCAGGCGATCGTCACCAGAGCCAGCATGATCGTCGCGCGTGAAACCGATCCGAACGGCCCGCTCTGTTTGATCGGAGAGGTCGAGGCGCGGAATCCGGAACGGGCGAGACGCACGTTGGGCGCCTTTGGTCACGGGCTGACACGCGTTCGAGCACTTTGAGCCATCGATCAGGTCGCCAAGTCCGGGGAACGGCGCATGCTGGCGAATGCCGCATGCAGGTAGACATATAACATCGAGACCACGCGCTTGGCCCCGCGTTTTCTGGCGCTGGTCAGGATCGCTCGGATACCGACGGAATCGATGTCCGTCACCCGCTTACCCTTCAAGATCGGTCGCGCATCCTTGTCGAGTAGTCGACTGATCTCGCGGCGGGTCGTTTCATTATCGACCGAGGCCGATTTCCTTATCAGATTTTCTTGGTTCGTGTCTCTGGCCTCCTGAGTCAAGCTAGTCGGCAGTCCCTGTGCTGATTCCATTCGACACCGAATCCTGGTCACCTTCAAGGCGGGCGGCCTGCGAACGACAGCCGACACGCGCCGTCATACCTCGGCCCAGCCATTCATACATCCGACGCCTGTCACCCCAGATCCTAGTGAGATCCGCTGCCACAGACACTTGAAAACGTGCTGCACCGCAACAATTCATTGGGGACCGAATGGTCTTAATCAACCCATTTCCCGCATCGAGAGCCTCTATGTCGACATCTCCCTTCTCGCTCCACGGCAAGACCGGCATCGTCACCGGACTGGCCAATGCCGACAGCATTGCCTACGGCTGCGCACGCGCCATGCATCAGGCCGGGGCCGAGCTGCTGCTCACCTACGGCAACGCCAAGGCCGATAAATATGTACTGCCGCTGGCGGCCGAACTCAGCGATTCCGAAGCACTCCTGTGCGACGTCCAGGACGACGCCCAGGTCGCCGCCCTCTTCGAGCGCGCCGCGACCCGCTGGGGCAAGATCGACTTCTTGATCCACTCGATGGCCTTCGCCCTCAAGGATGACCTGCACGGGCGGGTCGTGGACTGCTCGCGCGAGGGCTTTGCGCTGGCGATGGACATCTCCTGCCATTCCTTCATACGGCTGGCCCGGCACGCCGAGCCGCTGCTGAAGGACGGCGGCACCCTGATCACCCTGTCCTACTACGGCGCCGAAAAGGTGGTCGACAACTACAACTTCATGGGGCCGGTCAAGGCCGCCCTGGAGGCATCGGTGCGCTACATGGCCACCGAACTCGGCCCACAGGGCATCCGTGTCCACGCCATCTCGCCGGGGCCGATCAAGACCCGTGCCGCCTCCGGCATCGCCGACTTCGACCAGCTGCTGGCGAGCGCCGAGAGCCGTGCGCCGCTGCGGCGGCTGGCGACCATCGACGACGTCGGACACACTGCCGTGTTCCTCGCCTCTGAGGCCGGCAGCGGCTTGAGCGGTGGCACGACCTATGTCGATGCCGGCGTCAACGTGAGGGCCTGAACCCATGGTCACGGACAACCATCACGAAAAGACCTTCATCGAGAACCGGACCTTCGATGAACTCGCGGTCGGGGACAGCGCGACCATCGAACGCCGACTGACCATGGACGACATCAAGCTGTTCGCGGTGATGTCGGGCGACGTCAATCCGGCCCATGTCGACGAGGACTTCGCTAAGAGCAGCCGCTTCCAGGAGATCATCGCCCACGGCATGTGGGGTGGTGCGCTCATCTCCACCGTGCTCGGTACCGAGATGCCCGGCCCCGGCACCATCTATCTGGGCCAGACCCTGCGTTTCCGCGCCCCGGTCGGGCTGGGCGATGTGCTCAAGGTCACGGTCCAGGTGCGCGAAAAGGACGACGAGAAAAAGCGCGTCACCTTCGACTGTTTCTGCACCAATCAGGATGGCCGCCATGTGATCGAGGGCGTGGCCGATGTGCTGGCACCGACTGAAAAAATCCGCCGTGCACGCACCGTCCTGCCGCGGGTGCGCCTGGCCGAACGGGCCCAGCTCCACGAGCTGCTCGACGCCGCGACCCAGCCCGAACCCGTGGCGATGGCGGTGGCGCATCCGGTCGATGCACAGTCCCTGCAGGGGGCCTTCGAGTCGGCCCAGGCCGGACTCATCGTCCCGGTGCTGGTGGGACCGGAAGCGCGCATCCGGCAGGCGGCCGATGAGGCCGAGGTGAATATCAGCGCGTTCCAGATCGTCGATGTACCCCACAGCCACGCGGCGGCCGAACAGGCGGTGGCGCTCGCCCGCAGTGGCGCGGTGAGCGCCATCATGAAGGGTTCATTGCACTCCGACGAACTGCTGCGCGAGGTGGTGCGCCGCAACTCGGGACTGCGCACCGAGCGGCGTATCAGCCATGTCAGCGCCTTCGACGTGCCGACCTATCCGCGTCCGCTCTTGATCACCGACGCCGGCATCAACATCGATCCGACCCTGGAGGAAAAGATCGACATCGTGCAGAACGCCATTGATCTGGCGCATGCGATCGGTATCGCTCAACCCAGGGTCGCCATCCTCTCGGCCGTCGAAACCGTCAATCCCCGCATCCGCTCGACGGTCGAGGCCGCCGCGCTGTGCAAGATGGCCGAGCGCGGCCAGATCAGCGGTGCCCGGCTCGATGGTCCGCTGGCCTTCGACAATGCCGTCTCTGAGGCGGCGGCAGCCGCCAAGGGGATCGTCTCCGAGGTCGCCGGGCGCGCCGACATCCTGGTCGCGCCGGATCTGGAAGCGGCCAATATGCTGGTCAAGCAGCTCACCTATCTGGCCGATGCCACCGGCGCCGGTCTGGTGGTCGGGGCACGGGTGCCCATCGTGCTGACCAGTCGCGCCGATGACGCCATCACCCGTCTGGCCTCCTGCGCCCTGGCGCTGCTGCTGGCGCAATACCAGTTGAAGAAGGGTCCATGAGCGGCGAGTTGCTGGTCATCAATAACGGGTCGTCGAGCCTCAAGTTTGCCGTCTTCACGCCGGGCGCCGAGGCCGAACCGGACGCCCTCGCCCTGCGCGCCCGGGGGCATTTCTCCGGCCTCGGCGGTGCCCGACCCCATCTGCTGATCCGCGATGGGGCCGGCGCCACCCTGACCGACGAGGCGCTTGCGACCGATAGGGTCTTCGACCAGGCCGCTGCGCTGCAACGGCTGCTCGCCTGGCTGGAGGGACAGGCCGGTTTCGAGCGGATCGCGGCCGTCGGTCATCGCGTGGTGCATGGCGGACGCGATTATCGTCAGCCGGTGCGGCTCGATGCCCCGACCCTGACCCGACTCGAAGCCCTGACCCCGCTGGCGCCCCTGCATCAGCCCCACAGTCTGGCGCCAGCGCGTCTGCTGGCGTCGCTGCGTCCCGAACTGCCGCAGGTCGCCTGCTTCGACACCAGCTTCCATAGCGGCCAGTCCTGGGTTGCGCAGGCTTACGCGCTGCCGCAGCGACTGAGCGAGTCCGGCATCGTCCGCTATGGCTTCCACGGCCTGTCCTACGAGTACGTCAGCCGGCGTCTGGCCCGGCAGCTCGGGCGTGCCGAGACCGGACGGGTGGTGATGGCCCATCTGGGCAATGGGGCCAGTCTGTGCGCCACGCGCGATGGGGCCAGTATCGCCTCCAGCATGGGCTTCACTACCCTGGACGGGCTACCGATGGGGACGCGCTGCGGCTATCTGGATCCGGGCGTGGTGCTGCATCTGCTGCAACAGGAGGGACTGACGCCGGAACAGGTCGCGCGGCTGCTCTATCACGAATCCGGCCTGCTCGGCGTCTCCGGACTCAGTGCCGACATGCGCGTGCTGCTCGACAGCCGCGAGGACGGCGCGCGCGCGGCGATCGAACTCTTCGTGCATCGTCTGGTGCGCGAGATCGGGGCGCTGGCGGCGGTGCTAGGCGGACTCGATCATCTGGTGTTCACTGCCGGCATCGGCGAGCACGCCGCGCCGATCCGCGCGGCGGTCGCGGCCGGGTGCGCCTGGCTCGGCCTGGAGCTGGACCCGGCCGCCAATGCGACCCATTCCACCCGGATCAGCACCGAGGCCAGTCGGGTCGGTGCCTGGATCATCCCAACCGACGAGGAGCGCATGATCGCGCATCACACCCGTTGCCTTTGCATGGATCCTGACTGATCCATCCCTTCGGCGCGCGGCGATCTCTTCCGCCGCGCGCCTTTTTTTATTCTCAAATCGTATAAAAAAAGCATTTCATATTCTTTTACGTCACCTTCCGGCGGCGCTATCGTCCATCCCTCGAATCATCCCGATCCGCCCTGTGGCGGTTCCCCAGGCGCATTCATCGAGGGAGGCCGGCCATGCCGCTGACCACTGTTGTCGACTATCTCAACGACCGCTTGCATCAACTGCACCCGACCGCGCGCTTGCGCGAGCAGGCGGGCTTCCGCTACCGCCAGGGCCGACTCAGCGCGGGTATCGCGGGCTTTCGACTGACACCCCATCAGGTGCCCGTGGTGCGGACCGGCGATGGCGCGGTGGCGGCCTACAGCGCACAGCTGCGGGTCGAGAGCAGTCGCGGGCACCCAATGAAACCGGAGGCGCTCTACGTCCATGCCTGGGACGCCGCAGACGTACTCTTCCTCGATCGTTTTCTGCGCACCTTCCATGCCCTGCATCATCTGAGCGAGGACCGTGATGCCGACGCCTGGCTGGTGCTCGGGGTGCATCTGCGCCATCTCAGCGCCCTGTCCGAACAGCATGGCCAGGTGTTCCAGGAATTGCTCCACCGCCTTGGACTCGAACCCAATCAGGTCGTGCTGCGCCTGAACGGCCGCGCGCTCCAGCAGGATCCGCATGTGCAAGCGGCGGCGCGCAGCTTCGTGCGTCACGGCTATCGGCTGCTGGCGACCCGATCGGCGCTCGATGACACGGACTGGACTGGACTGCGCGAACTCGGTGTGAGTTGGGTCGCGACCGACGTGCCGCCCTACATCTGGCGTCACGATCAGGAGGGGGTGTTGGACTGGAGCCGTCAGGCCCAGGGCCACAGCATCGGTCTCTGGGTCGAGCGCATCGATACGCCCGAGGCCCTGGAGCGCGCCCAGGCGCTGGGGGCCGAGCTGGTCGAGGGCGAATTGTTTCACGCGGTCGCGAACCTGCGCGTCCGGGAGGCGTCCTGACATGCACCAGACCACGCTCATCCTCCCCGGCTATCACGGCAGCGGTCCGGCGCACTGGCAGACCTGGATGCAGGAGCGGCTGCCCGGCGCGCGTCGCGTTTCGGGCATCGACTGGGAATCGCCCATCCTGAGCCGCTGGACCGAGGCGGCGCGGCGTTCGATCCTCGACGCGCCCGACCCGGTGTGGCTGGTCGCGCACAGCTTCGGCTGCCTCACGGCGGTGAGCGCCGGGGTCGGACTGGCCGGGCGCATCGCCGGTGCGCTGCTGGTGGCCCCGGCCGACCCGCAACGCTTCTCGTCGCACGGCGTGCGTACCGGGACACGGCGCAACAGCCGGCGCTCGCTGGCCGCCGATCTGCCGTTCACGCCCCTGCCCTTCCCCAGCCTGGTGGTGGCCAGCCGCAACGATCCCTGGATGCGTCTGGAGACGGTCGAGCACTGGGCCGGACTCTGGGGCAGCACGGTGATCGACATCGGCGAGGCCGGACACATCAATGTCGACTCGGGATTCGGTCCCTGGCCGCAGGGCTTGGCGCTGCTGCGCGCCCTGCAGTCCGGTCGGTTCCAGCGGCTGGACAATGTACGGGAAACGATTGGGGAAGCGATGGGGTACTCTAACGGATATTCTCAGCCAAGGCTGCCGCGACTTATTGAGAAGTTACTACAGTCTCTGAGTCCACAGTGTTCAGCCACCAGGCGCACCAGCGACTCCGAGCAATGGATGTTGAGGTTATCCATGATCAGATGCCAGGCCGTGTGTGGACCACGCTCGGCCAGCATCGTGGCCAACCAGGTGGCAAAATCCACTTCGGTGCGCGTGGGGCCGAGGTGGTAGGAGACGCGACCGGTGACCACATCGAAGTAGGCGATCTCCGGGTCTCGATGCCCTGCTTGGCCCGCTCGGGGGCCAGGCGGTAGGTCTCGCAGACATCATGACACTTCTCATCGAACTGTTCATCGCGCGGCGTGTTGAGCCAACCACGCACATGATGAGGCTTGATGTCGACCTCACGCAGGAAGCGCCCAACGGAGTCGGCGGAAATCGACGTCACGATCCCGCGTTCAATGGCTTCGGCGGCCAACTCCGCGTGTGTCCAGCGCACCAGTTCGCGCTCACCGCGACGCGCCGGCTGGCTCTCAAGCTCCTTGACAAGTCGCTGGCGCACCTCGCGGGCGAGGAACAACGGATAGCTCCTTCGCGGCACATAATCACACGGGACGCAACAACTATGGATTAATCCGTGCTGTGAAGCGCCCGCCCGCCTGTACCTGAAAGCCAGGTTGCAAGTAAATGCGTGTTCCAGCCTCGAATACGACTTGTCCGGTCGATGTAATAATAAATCGCGAACCGGCTGCAATCGTGTCACAAGCTCTAAAATCTCGACTAACATCGACGGTTTGGCTGTTCAAATTCAGTGTGCTCTCATGCGGACAGGTGGAAGGCTGATCATCGTCATCTCGATCGTCGTCATCATCGTCTTCCGGCGCCCGATGACACTCCAGACAGCCGACGATGTCGCCCTTGGCATAGTGCTTAAGCTTTGAGCCATCGGGCTGACGATCTTTCGAGGGCCAGACGCGGGCGGCAAAGGTCGTGGACGCGGCGGTTCCCCGGAGGTCGTCACCATGGCAGGTCCGGCAGAAATCAGAGCGACGCTTCCAGTCGTCCTCGTGTCCTTCCTCGATATAGCGAGTGCTGATGGCATGCGCGGTAAAGTCGTCCTCGCCGGATTGCTCCTCGACCCTAATCCATCGCGTGGCGGGCTCCGGGCAGGGTAGACCGGCGCTGTCGGTGACCACGAAGCTAACCTGGTAGCTGCCGGCCTGGTTAAAGGTCACCGCGCCTGGATCCTCGGCACCGGAAGCGGAGGCAGCCCCGTCGAAGCTCCAGGCGTAGGTCAAGGGCAGGTTGCCGTCGGGATCCGCTCCTGTCCCGGCGAAGTCAAGGGCTTCGCCCTCACTGATCGTCCTATTGTCGGCCGGGGCGTCGATGGCACAGCTTGGCGCCTGATTCTGGGCTAGATTCTCGACCAGGAAGCTGGCGTTGGTCGTCTGAGTCCTCGCACTCCGCTCGCCGTCATCGTCTTGCTCGCGGCTGTAGCTCCGATCACTGTCATCATCCCGATCATCGTCGTCGTCGTCATCACCAGTCCTTTGGCCACTCAGGTCGACCTCAACACGGATCGAGTGCCAACCGTTGTCGAGGGCTCGGGTGTCGAAGGGTTGCCCGCCATCCACCAAGTCCCAAGGCGCCCGGGAAAGGCTGCGGTAAAGGCTTTCGTCGAGGTAATAGCGAACCCCCATGGTGCCCGAAACATCAGGGATGAAGACATAGATATCGCCGGAGACGGTGAGTCCGTCGAGCGGCTCGGCGGGGTCGTGCGAGGGATCCCGACTGATGAGCAGCCCGAGGTCCGAGACAGGGAAATTCTCGCCAAAACAGTCCCGACCGTTGCATTCCTCGTCGCTCTCATCCATGGCCCAGTCACAGTCGTTGTCGACACGGTCGTCGCAGATCTCGATGGCGCCGGGATTGATGCTCGAGTCGGTATCGTCACAATCCTCGGGGCCGCAAATCCCGCCGTCCGGGCTGTAGCCATCGCCATCGTTGTCGAGACAGGCCGCAGAGCAGGAGGCATCCAGGCCGTCGCAGTTGTTGTCGATGCCGTCCCCGCAGATCTCGACGACGCCAGGGTTCACGGCTGGATCGCTGTCGTTGCAATCCAGCGGGCCGCAGTTGACACCGCTGGCATAGTAGCCATCGCCGTCAGCATCCGCACCGGCGCATGCCGCCTGAACACTGATGGTCCTGGTCGCCGGGGTCGGATCCGAGAGCGCGCCGTCAGAGACCGTCAGGGTGGTGGTATAGATCCCTGCATTCGGATAAGACACCACATGGGGGCCGGCGCCGGTCGCAGTGGAGACGCCGAAGTTCCAGCTATAGGTCAGTGGGGAGTCGCCATCCGGATCCGAGCCCGTACCTTGGAAGATCAGGGTGCCGCCAACCGCAATCTGCTGGTTGGAGGCCGGGTTCGTGATGGTGCCGTTAGGGACGCGATTAGCTACAGGGCCGGTGCAGAAGGGGCTGAAATTGCCGCTCCCATACCAATCCCAGGTGCTGCCCTTGGGAGTCGAGTAACTCGAGTTCACGTGGCAGAGCAGACAGCCTTGAGTCGCAAATGGGGTAGATCCGTCCAAGTTTTGGCAATAAGTGTCGACGGCTGGACCGTAGTTGTTAGCGCTTCTGGCCACCGCTGGTCCGGATCCAGAGCACACTGAGAGCAGCACCATCAGGACCGCCCACGAAGGTTTCTTGATCGAATGGGGCATCTTTAAATGAGGCATATCGAGTCTCGAAAATAGTCAAAGCACAAGACCACGCCGACCATGCCGGACGCGGTTCAGGTAACCGTGACCCGCATCAGCGACTCTCCATCCGGATCCACCAGATGCACCGCGCAAGCGAGACAGGGGTCGAAGCTGTGGATGGTGCGCAGGATCTCGAGCGGCTGTTGAACGTCGTGGATACGATGCCCCCGCAGCGCGGCCTCATAAGGCCCCTCCTGTCCCTGGGCATCCCGCGGCCCTGCGTTCCAGGTGCTGGGGACCACCGCTTGGTAATTGGCGATGCGCCCGTCCTCGATTACGACCCAGTGAGCCAGAGCGCCGCGTGGGGCCTCGGTGTAACCGGCGCCCTGAGCACTGGTCGGCCAAGTGTCTGGATAGAAGAACTCGTCGTTGTGGGTGCGCCTGTCTCCCGCCTGGAGGTTGCTCAGCAGTTGGTCGTACCAGACCGACATCTTGTCGGCGAGCAGCTTGGTCTCCAGGGTGCGGGCGGCGATGCGTCCGAGGGTTGAGAAGAGCGCGCCCTGAGGCAGCTTGAGTTGCGAGAGCGTTCCGTCCACCAGTGCCTGGGTCTCGGCGTGCCCGGAGGCATAGAGCATGAGCACCCGCGCTAGGGGACCGACTTCCATCGGTTTGCCCTTCCAGCGCGGCGACTTGAGCCAGGAATACGCCTGATCCATCGCGAGGTTGTCGTAGGGCGGCTGGGGCCCCGTGTAATTGGGATGCGTCTCGCCCGCATAGGGGTGCAGCGGTTGCTCCTGGCCGCCGCTGTAGTTGTACCAAGAGTGACTGACGTACTCCTGCACTTGAGTCTCGTCGTCCAGATCCACCGGATGGATGTTGGAAAGATCCCGGTTGAGAATGACCCCACGGGGGACGAAGAGCCGGCTCGTGTCGTCGGCTCCGAAGAAGGGGTCAGGGAACTCACCGTAGGTCATGAAGTTCCCAACACCCTCACCGCGCCTGGCCCAATCCTTGTAGTAGCGCGCGATGGCCAGGGTATCCGGGACATAGACCTCATCGACGAAGCGACG
This sequence comes from Allochromatium palmeri, assembly GCF_009720725.1. Classification (GTDB taxonomy): domain Bacteria; phylum Pseudomonadota; class Gammaproteobacteria; order Chromatiales; family Chromatiaceae; genus Thermochromatium; species Thermochromatium palmeri. The sequence continues at coordinate 9,779 of NZ_WNKT01000035.1, read as the reverse complement.
CATGTCCGCAATGACCTCCACGACCAAAGCGCGGCCCTGAGCATCCAGGGCGGTCGCGCCTGACTCGCCGTCCAGCGCGCAGGGGGCGCCGCCAACGATGAAGTTCGGGTGCGGGTTCTTGCCGCCGAAGAGCGCATGCAGCCGAGACGCCTTGCGCTGCCAGTCGAGGGCTTCGAGATAGTGGGCGAAGGCCAGAAGGTTCAGCTCCGGGGGAAGCTTGTACTCGGGATGCCCCCAATAGCCGTTGGCGAAGATACCGAGCTGACCGCTGCCGACGAATCCGCTCAGGCGCTCTTTCACATCCGCGAAGTATGACCGCGACGAATTGTGCCAGGGGCTCAGGCACTTCTGCAGATCCGAGGTCGCCTCCGGGTCGGCGTCCAGGGCCGAGACCACGTCCACCCAGTCCAGGGCGTGCAGGTGGTAGAAGTGCATGACATGATCGTGGACGAACTGGGCGCCGATCATCAGGTTGCGGATCAACTCCGCGTTGGGCGGAATGGGGTAGGCCAGGGCGTTTTCCACTGCCCGCACCGAGGCGATCCCGTGGACCAGGGTACAGACCCCGCAGATACGCTGAGCGATGGCCCAGGCATCGCGCGGGTCGCGACCGATGAGGACATTTTCGATCCCACGCAGCATGGTGCCGGAGCTTGCGGCACGGGAAATGATTCCGTTCTCGGTCTCCGCCTCGATACGCAGATGACCCTCGATGCGCGTGACCGGGTCGACGACGATAGTGCTCATGGATTCTCTCCGTTCGATGACGACCGCCCAGCGCCTTGCGCCTGGCGGGCACGCGCGCCCGTGGACGCAATCGGGCGGCGCGGTTGGAAGTCAGGAGCCCCGTCGACTCAGGGGCGGATGTCGGGGTAGAAGCAGCTTCCAGTGAATCCGCTGCCGTCCGCCGCCAGGGCACGATCCCAGAACGCGGCCTCGGAGCAGCCGAGACACCCGTGACCTGAGTGCATCGGAAAGCTGGTATTGAGATTCCAGCGCACCGTTGGGCAGGCGTTGTAGGTCTCCGGTCCCTTGCAGCCCAGCAGGTAGAGGCAGTACCCCTTTTGCGCTCCCTCATCGTCGAAGGCCAAGGCGAACTCGCCATTTTGGTAGTGCGAGAGACGCGGGCATTGATCATGCACCGTCTTGCCGTAGTAGGCCCGAGGGCGATTCTGATCGTCCAGCTCGGGCAATGACCCGTAGGCGAGGAAGTAAGCGATGGTGCCGGAAATCACGTCCGGGACCGGCGGGCAGCCCGACACGTTGACGAGGGGGAGTGACGGAATGGTGCCGGCATCCATCAAATCGCCGACACTGCTTGCCCCGCTCTGATTCAGGCGGGGCGCAGTGACCGCAGCGGCGGCTGGAATACCGCCATAAGCGGCGCAGGTTCCAACCGCGATCACCAGGGCGGCCCCTTCCATGGTCTCGCGGAGCATCTCCAGGTTGGTGACACCGGCGATCGTCGACCAGACCCCGCCGTCTGCCGTGGGTATGGATCCATCGACCACGAGGACATAGCTTCCGTAGTTGGCCGCCATGGCGTCGCGTCGCGCCTGCTCGGCCGCCGCTCCAGAGGCCGCCTGCAGGGTGTGATGATAGTCCAGCGAGAGGTGATCCAGGATCAGCGCCTCCACCGTCGGCGTGCCGGAGCGGGTCAAGGATTCGGTGCAACCGGTGCATTCTTGAAAGGACAACCAGATGACGCTCGGTCGCCTGGCTGTCGCAAGATTGGCGGCCAGTTGTCGCGCCGCCTCGGTGGGCAGGGCGAGCGCCGAGGCGGTCGTGGCGCAAAAAGCCAGGAAGGATCTGCGCGATACACCTCGGCGCGTGAGGAATTCGGTAAAGGTTTCGTCGCAGCTCATCTAGCGTGCCTCCTCATGGATTTAGGGGGGCCGCAGAAAGGCAGACTCCTCGCGCATCGCGGCCGAGCGGCGCTTCCAGCATGCTGCAAACGCAGCAAAGTCCATGATAATTATCAATCCTTGTCCCGCCAGACAATTATCGTGATAAAAAACTTGCTTTAGCTAGACGGAGTTCGCATTTCGTAGTTATTTATCAATTTCTTGCCGCTTCCCGCGTGTCAGGCCAAATCTGTCGAGCACTGAGCCGCCTCGGCAGCGAGCCACTAGGAGCACGGCGCCTGTCGCGCGAGATGTCGCTGGGTCAAGCGGATATCACCTTAATGCATCGCGTCTTAAGAAAACCTTAAGGCAAGCGGGTGATGATGTCGCTGAGGTGCGTCGATGATTGGAGTGAGATTGATGACTCAAGAACTGCGAATCGGTGTCGGTGGCCTGAACTGCGCGTCCTGTGTGGCGCGGGTCGAGCGTGTCATCGTCAATCATCCCGGCGTGGAGTCAGCCGAGGTCAACCTGGCCTCGGGGCTGGCCCTGGTGCGTTTCGAGCAGACCTCGGTGCCCGAGCTGCTGGAAGCGGTGCGTGCGGCCGGCTATACGCCCGTGACCGAGTCGGTCACGCTCGGCGTCGGCGGGTTGAAATGCGCCTCGTGCGTGTCGGGCGTCGAACGTCGGCTGCGATCACTGCCGGGCGTGCTGGAGGCCAACGTCAACCTGAGCACCGAGTCGGCCAACGTCGTCTATCTGCCGGCCACGGTGAGCCGCGAGCGCCTCGCCCAGACCATCCGTGCGGCGGGCTACGAGGCGCGCCTGCCTGATCAGCCGCAGGAGAGCGACGAGACCCGGCAGGCACGTGAACTCGGCCGGCTCAAGCGCGATCTGCTGTTCGCCGCCGCCCTGAGTCTGCCGCTGCTGCTCATCAGCATGGGGCCGATGCTCCTGCCCGGACTGCACGCCCTCATGGAGCGGCTGGCGCCCATGACGGTCTGGCATTGGCTGCAACTGCTGTTGGCCACGCCGGTCGTGTTCTGGTCGGGTCGGCGTTTCTTCAGCCGGGGGGTGAAGGAGCTCACGCAGTTCAGTCCGGGCATGGACAGCCTGGTGATGCTCGGCAGTGGCGCGGCCTACGGCTATTCGCTGCTGGTCCTGACCCGGCCCCAGCTCTTTCCCGCCGGGACCGCACATCTTTACTTCGAGGCCGCCGCCGTCATCGTCACCCTGATCCTGTTCGGGCGTTATCTGGAGGCGATCGCCAAGGGCCGCACCTCACAGGCGATCCGGCGTCTGCTCCATCTCCAGCCGCCGACCGCGCGCCTGCTCGAGGCCGAGGGCGAGACTGAGATTCCGGCTGAAGCCGTGGTGCCGGGCGATGTGCTGCTGGTGCGTCCGGGCGAGCGCCTCCCGGTCGACGGCACCCTGATTGAGGGCGTGAGCCATGTCGACGAGTCCATGATCAGTGGCGAGCCGGTTCCGGTGCGCAAGGAACCGGGGGACGCGGTCATCGGTGGCACGCTCAACCAGACCGGCGCCTTCCGCTATCGTGCCACGCATGTCGGCGCTGACTCGGTGCTGGCGCGTATCGTCCAGCTCGTGCAGGAAGCGCAGTCCGGCAAACCACCGATCCAGCGTCTGGCCGACCGCATCGCAGCGGTGTTCGTGCCGATCGTCATGGGGATCGCGGTCCTGACCTTCGGCGTCTGGCTGTGGCTGGGACCGGAGCCGGCGCTCAATCAAGCCTTCGTCGCCGCCGTCAGTGTGCTGCTGATCGCCTGTCCCTGCGCCATGGGGCTGGCGACTCCGACCGCGATCCTGGTCGCCAGTGGACGCGGTGCCAGTCTGGGCCTGCTGTTTCGGCAGGGCGCGGCGCTGGAGACGCTGGCGCGGGTCGATACGGTGGTGTTCGACAAAACCGGCACCCTGACTGAAGGGCGACCCGCGCTGACCGTGCTGACGGCCTTCGATCTGGATGAGAATGCCGCGCTGGCGCTGGCCGCCTCGGTCGAGCAGCACAGCGAGCATCCGCTCGGCGCGGCCATCGTCGCGGCGGCGCGGGCGCGTGGTCTGAGTCTGACTGAACCCAGCGAGGTCGAGGCGCATCCCGGACTCGGCATCCGCGCTCGTGTCGATGGTCAGATGATCGTCGTGGGTGCGCGGCGCTGGCTGGAGCAGCTTGGGGTGGATCTGGAACCGGCGAGCGTGAGCGGTGAGAACTCAACGGCGACCCTCATCCATATCGCCGTCGATGGCCGGCTGATCGCGGTACTGGGCGTATCCGACCCCATCAAACCCGGCAGCCGTGAGGCCATCGGGCGACTGGCCGCACAGGGTCTGGACGTCGCCCTGCTGACCGGCGACGGACGCCCCACTGCCGAGTCGGTCGCGCGCGAACTCGGCATCGGGCGCGTGCTGGCCGAGGTCATGCCCGCCGACAAGTCCGCCGAGATCGCGCGTCTGCAAGCCGAAGGACGGCGCGTGGCCTTCGTCGGCGACGGCATCAACGATGCGCCGGCGCTCGCTCAGGCCGATGTCGGCATCGCCATCGGCACCGGGACCGACATTGCGATCGAGTCCGGCAGTGTGGTCCTGATGCGTGGCGACCCGCGCGGCGTGGCCGATGCGGTGGCACTAGCGCGGCTGACACTGCGCACCATCCGGCTCAACTTCGTCTGGGCCTATGGCTACAACGTTGCGCTCATTCCGCTCGCCGCCGGGGTGTTCTGGCCCTTCACCGGCTGGCAGCTCGATCCCATGTTCGCCGCCGGCGCTATGAGTCTATCGAGCCTGTTTGTCGTCACCAACAGTCTGCGACTGCGCACAGCGCTGTCAGGCTGAGAACAGCGCCGTTGCAGTCGGCCCTGGATCGAATCGCCACTGACATAGACGGCTGCCGCTGCTGTGATGCTCAGCGGCCGGATAGCGACGGGGCGGCTGATCGAAGCGGACATGGTACAGGACTCAATCATGCTAGAATCTAAGCACAAGATATTGATATATAAATTTTCATATCAATGAATAAAGCGGATGAAAAAGCGGACGTCATTACTCTGGACAGGGGTGAGTCCCCAGTCTCGATGGAACCGTTGCTGTTGCGCGAAGGTGCCAGGCGTCGCGGCGAGATCCTGGACCGAACGGTTGAACTCGCCCAAAAAGCCGCCGGCCTTCGGCGTGCTTTGCCGGAGAGACTGCTCTCGTCGCTGGCCACGCTCGTGCGTTCCATGAACTGCTACTACAGCAACCTGATCGAGGGTCATAATACACACCCAGTCGATGTCGAGCGAGCGCTCAGGGAGGATTACAGCCGCGATCCCGAAACGCGCGACTTACAGCGTGAGGCACGCGCGCATGTCGCCGTTCAGCAGTGGATCGATGAAGGAGGACTGCGAGAACGCACACTCACGTCCGAGGGAATACGAGAAATCCACCGCCGGTTCTGCATGGAACTGCCGGAGGAGCTGCTTTGGACTCGGGATCTGGATGGCGAGACGCGCGTCCGGGTCGAACCGGGGCGATGGCGTGATCGGGACGTGCGCGTCGGTCGCCATCTCGCGGTCAGTCCCGGTGCCGTGCCCCGATTCCTGGATCGCTTCACCCATGTCTACACCAATCTGGGACGCGCCGACACCATCCTGGCCGCGGCCTGTGCACATCACCGTTTGCTGTGGATCCATCCCTTCATCGACGGCAATGGCCGAGTCGCCCGCCTGATGTCCCATGCGGTGCTGGTCGAAGCACTCGACAGCGGCGCGCTCTGGTCCGTGGCGCGGGGTCTGGCGCGCCATGTCGAGACCTACAAACAGCATCTCGCGGCTTGCGACCTGCCGCGACGCAATGATCTCGATGGCCGGGGACATCTGAGCGAAGAGGCCCTAGCCGATTTCGCGGTGTTCTTCCTCGATCTCTGCATCGATCAGGTGGAGTTCATGGACGGCTTGATCCAGCCCGAGAGACTGCGCGAGCGCATCCAGCTCTGGGCGCGGGACGCGATACAGCTCGGTCGTTTGCCACCCAAGGCCGGTCTGGTGCTCGACGCGCTGCTTTATCGCGGCACCCTGCCGCGCGGCGAGATGCCCGGCCTCGTGGGCACGGGGGAGCGGCAGGCGAGACGGGTCGTCTCCGCGCTGATCGACACGGGCGTCGTGACGGCCCAAACGAGTCGCGCCCCACTGATACTGGCGTTTCCCGCGCATCTGGCCGGTCGGTGGTTGCCGGGTTTGTTCCCGGAGCCGTCTACCTGATTCACAACGCGCCAAAAAAGCGAGTCGCATGAGATACTTGGTCATGCGTCATTCGTCATTCTCAATGCTGATCAATAAACAGCGCTGCCGCCGCCCGAGGCGCGGACGGAAAATAGAGGTGCAGATAGCTAGCCTGGAGCGATCCCAGTCGATAGACGGGTTCGCCCGGCTGCCCGTCACGCTGGCGTTGGCTGAAGGCGACCGGCGCCACCGGCGTCTCCATGGTCGAATGATGGAAGCTGTGACCGCGCAGACAGCCGAGCGGCGTGTCGAGCGACTGCATCCCGAGTCCGGCCAAACGCGCCTGCATCTGGGCATGTCCCGGCAGCAGTCCGGCCAGATCCGCGCCCTGCCCCGTCTTGTCGGTCAGATGCTCCAGCAGATAGAGCATCCCGCCGCATTCGGCATAGAGCGGACGACCGGCGTCGACATGGGCGCGCAGGGCGCGCTTCATCGCATGATTGGCCGCAAGCGCCTGAAGATGCAGCTCGGGATAACCGCCGGGCAGATAGACGGCATCCGCGTCGACGCCCGAATCGACCAGCGGTGAGAAGAAACTCAGCTCCGCCCCCAACGCTTCGAGCAGACGCAGATTGTCGGCATAGAGGAAGGAGAAGGCCGCATCGCGCGCGACGGCGATCCGACACCCGGCGAGCCAGGGTTGCAGCGGTTCGGACGCGGACCCGGATTCGGACACGAACGGCGGCGCAAAGGTCACGATTTCAGGCATCTCCGCCAGCGCCAGCCCAGCAAGCCGATCAGCCGCCGCATCGAGCCGACGGTCGAGATCAGCGATCTCTGCGGCCTGGACCAAGCCCAAATGACGGCTCGGCAACGCCGCCTCGCTCAGACGCGGAATCGCCCCCAGATAGCGCACCGACTCCGGCAGCCCTGCGGCGACCATCTCGGCATGTCGCTCGCTGCCGACCTGATTGGCCGCAATCCCGGCAAAGCGCAGCGACGGCCGATAGCTCGCCAGCCCCAGCGCCAGCGCGCCGAAGGTCTGACCCATGCCGCGCGCATCGATCAACGCCGCCACCGGCAGCCCGAAGGTCTCGGCCAGATCCGCGCCCGAGGGTGAGCCGTCGAACAGCCCCATGGCGCCCTCGACCAGGATCAGATCCGCCTCGCCCGCCGCCTCATAGAGCTTGCGCCGACACAGCGCCTCGCCCACCATCCACAGATCCAACGGCCCGACCTCCGCGCCGCTCGCGCGTGCCAGAATCATCGGATCGAGAAAATCCGGCCCGGTCTTGAACACCTGCACCCGTCGTCCGAGTCGGCGATGATGACGGGCGAGCGCCGCGACCACCGTGGTCTTGCCCTGACCGGACGAGCAGGCGGTGAGAAAGAGCGCGGGACAATGACGAACATTAGGGTCTGACATGGTTAGCGATGAAGGTCTATCGGAGAGAATCGAGGTTGCGATCGGCGTGGGGTGTCAGCGAGGCATCGCACGGCTAACCCTGGAGTGTGCCATCGACACAGCCCTGAGTCCGCTCGGCGCGGTGGTAGTGCGCTGTCTGGCCAGTCATGTGCGCAAATCCGCTGAACCCGCCCTGCTGGAGCTGGCACAAATACGCGGCTGGCCGCTTCGGTTCTATTCGCCCGAGGCACTGGCCGGGGTCGCGGTCCCGACGCCATCGGCGCGCGTGGCCGGCGAGGTCGGAACCCCGAGCGTCGCGGAAGCCGCCGCGCGGCTCGCGGCCGATGGCGGTGAGTTGCTGGTCGCCAAGCAGCGCCATCAGGGCATTGATGGCACGTCCGTAACCGTAGCGGTGGCGCACTGGCGTCAGCGCTGAGCGTCCAATCTCAGCGACTCAGGCCAGGCGCGGCTCAGCCATTCGCTGAGCGCGGAACCGCTCAAGCCGTGACTGACCTGTCTGATCGGCTCCGGCAAGCCGGCAGACGACTGCCATAACCCGAGCGCCGACACAGCCGCCAGGACGAAACAGGCACCCGCCGCCGCCAGACGCCGATCCCAGCCATGACGCGCACGCAGTCCACGTCGGTGCGCGCGACGGGCCTTGGCATCCTGACGCACTGCCTGCTGCACGCGCGTCCAGGCGTGGCGCAAGCGTGCCGACACCCGGCCGCGACGCCAGGGAGCCAGGTCGGCCTTCAGCGTCGCCAGTTGCGACACGCCGTCTGGATGTCCGTTCGGGAAATGCGCTGAATCCGTGAAGACTACCCGCTCCAGGATCGGCACGCCGAGCTCCAGCGCCTCGACAGCCTTGAGGTGCGCATAGTTCTGGCGGCATGGGTTCTGGAACAGTCGGCGCCGGCCATCGCGCTGCTGAACCCACTGCCGGTCTTCGGGCTTGCCCAGGATGGTGCCGCGATAGTGCTTGGTCTCGATCACCAGCAGCCCCTTGGGCGTGAGAGCGATATGGTCGATCTGAGTCAGACCGCCGCGCGCCGTGGGCAGGATCACGTCATGGACGACCGCTGGAAACAACTGTTCCAGGGCGGCTCCAACCTGGCGCTCGCCGTCCTGACCAGAGCGGTGCATGGCGCGGGTGCGACGCCACAGCACCACGCCCAGCCCCACCAGCACGACTGGAATCAACCACAGTAGTTCCATCAACGCGCCCGTACTCCAACGAGAGTGCGCACCGGACGGCGTGCGCGCACTTGGATCGGTGCCTGCCCGGCGCCGGGATCGAACAAAAAACCGGTCGAGGTGCCGCCGTCGAGATTGAGTGCGCGCTCCACCGCCCAGGGCGCGAGCGCGCCGGGCGTGGACAGCGCCTCGGCCAGTTCGGCGAGCGTCAAGCCGTCGCGCGTAGCGCCCAGAACCCAGTGACGGCGCCAGTCGGTGGCGATGAAGGTGCGGCGACTGACATCGTTCGTCGAGAGTCCGCGCACCGCTCGACCATGCTCGACCAGATAGGGGCCGGACTGCACCAGAGCGTCGATCCCTGTGCGTAGCTGAAAGCGCACGCGACGCTCCAGATGGATACCGCGCGCGTCGCCATAGAGCACGCCGCTCAGGAGCTTGGCCGTCTCGAAGCGGTTGAGCCGCGTGCCCTCGGCGATGACCAGCCCGAGCGGCTGACCGTCGGCATGGAAGAAGCCGCCATTGACCGCCGCCAGTAGACCGGCGGCACGCATGTGCTCCGGCCAGGCCGAGGCCGGCGCCAGCTCCGCCCCCAGATCGAGCACAGCAAGCCGATAGCGGCGTGAGTCGAACAGCGCCAGATGGGCTCGGACGGTGCGGCCCGTCGACGACTCCAGGGTGCGTTCATGATGGCTGATGGGGGCTTCGGGCGCGGGCCAGGGTTCGCCTGTCTGCGGACGCCAGTCGGCTTGGGCCGGACTCGACCAAGCATCGAACATCAGCCAAAACACAAGCAAGCTGAGCAACATGGCGCGAGCAACTAAACCTCGACTAGGCCGGGATGCGTAATTTCTCTTCCTCTGGATCGAGCGTAGTTTTGGTCCAGAGTCGGTCAGCGATGGCGAAGGGATCGGCATTGATGGTGTGAACAAAGTGGTTGACCCGTTGAACCAATTCCTCGGCCGTGGCGTGACAATGATGGTAGGTGACCTCCTCGCGTAACCATCGCCACAGCGCTTCCACCGGCATGAAGTCTGGACTATAGGCAGGCAACGGTTGGAGGGTGATCGACAGCTCCTGAGCGAGCTCGCGCACGGCCCCGGCGCGATGATAGGAGGCGCCATC
>NZ_WNKT01000034.1 GCF_009720725.1 Allochromatium palmeri | reverse complement strand
GTGATATGACGATCTACATGTGGCCGAAATGGGCCGCACGGGCCATTGAATGGAGCGCGAAACACTCATGACGTAGCCACTGAAAACAAAATGTTTGTGAAAAAGGGCACTTTCAGTGTTAACGAATAGTAAACGGTATTTGATCAGCGTTTCCTCAGGTCTTCGAGCTCAGACTGACTGAGCTTGATCTGATGCGTCGTTGGCCCAGTCGGTGTGAGGAGCTGTGAAATCCACCGCGCCTCAAAGTCAATGCCGAGGAACTGACACAGACGTCGCAAGCCTTGCCTAACGAAGTTCGGAATGCATTCATTCATCGTCGCTCTAACAAAGCTTGGGCCATCCGTGCGAAACGAATTTCGATAGAAGGTTCCGCCAGTCTTCGGCAATTGCCCGTGGCCCGAATCGATCATTTGCGGCTTGCCGAGCGCATTCCGCAATTGCATCGCGTCGCTCCTTCGATGCCGCAAGGTAGTCCAACCCTTTAGCCCAGTCATCTCCCGTTACCGCCAACAGTCCGCGATCTTCGGCCAAGAGCTCGGCATAGAGTGGGTTGTTGGTTGCAATGCTCGGTACGCCACACAATGCTGCCTCATACCATTTGAGCGGGCTTTTCGCGTCATTGAAGCGATTTCTGGTCAAAGGTATGAGATTGATATCGGCACGCGCAATTTCGTAGTGTAGGTTTGTGTGCGGTACGAGCGGTCGGCACTCCACGCGTGGATGCGCTGCGAGCTCGGGGAAGCGTTCCATGTCCAAATTGCCGACAAGGGATAGCGTCCAGTCCAGGTGTCGACCCAAGAATTCTACCAAGGGTTGGACAACGATCGCAAAATCACTGTCGTGTGTCGGTGACCCGCTGGCGTAAACGACTCTGCGTTGCTCCCCTGCAGATTGAAACTGCTGCCTCCAATGTTCGGACAGGCGGGCCGCAACGTCGCCGTATCCGTTTGGAATGCACGCGGCAGGTTGTCCGTTGGCGGTGAGGTGGTCGGCGATGGCTTGAGTACTGACAACAGAAAAATCGGCGGCAAACAGGGTTTTCCGGAACGCTTTGACCTTGTCTCGCCAGCCAGCGACCGCCGCGCCATCAAGGCCGGCAATAAATTCGATTTCCCCTCTGTCGATCAAGGCTTCGTCGAAGATGAGGTCGTCGATATCGGAGATGGTCGGAATACCTAGCTCGTGACAACGTTGGTATAGGGCCTCAATGGACGTATCCCAGAAGCTTCGGTGTACGACGACCAGCCGGGCATCTCGGAGCGTCCTCGGTTCGGCGAGTGCTTGCTCCGATCGCAGCCAAGTTGCTGCGATCCCGTGTTTATTCAGCGTGTCTACCATGTTCTTGACACGGTAGATATGGCAGGGAATTTGCGGCCGGTTGCTGACAAAGACGATCTGCTCACGACCTATAGCCGCACCGGGGGAAACTTCCGCCGCGCTCAGCAGGGTTGATGCGTGATTCCACTGAGCTGCGGCGATGAGGTCCTGGCTTGGCGATGAAGCTTCCCCTTGGCCAGATTGCGGCACCGAAAGCTTAAACGCCTTGTCCGCGAAACCACCGTCCCAATCAGGGGAACCTGCAGACAGTTGCTGGAAACAACGGGCCGTAAACATTGCGCTGTATGTTTCCTGGTTGGATTGCCCGATCTCTTTGGTGCCAAACCTCGGTGCTCGAATCTGCGGACTGGGTTGTTGTAACGCTGCATCCGGGAATCTGTGACGCACGAGGTTCCAAAGCTTTTCAGCCTCGCTGTTCTGATCCTCTAGCCAAGCGTCGTAGCGGATGGTGTGAATCGGTTCTAGCTCTAGCCATTGCAGTGCGTCCAAGTGGTACCTCAGCCACAGCATGCGGGCGTGGTCGGGGTCCGTAATCGCACCCGGCGCAATATCTGGGATCGTGCTGCGGTATGCCAGCGAACGCGCGACGTCCTCGGGGTTGCGAATGACCTGAATCAACAAAATCCTTGAGAACAGGTCAACCAGGATGGGGTGATAAAGCGGAAACAGCCGACAAAGCCTCGGATCCTTGATGATGATCTGATCCCCGGAATTCAAAGCGTCGGCGAGGATCTCGCGGATCTTTTTCTGCCCTGTGATAGCCGCTGGGTGTTTGAATGCCTCGGCAGCAATCTGGTTGGTCGCCTTCCAGCCGTCACCGATTTGATCGAGAACCCGATGGTTGGTGAGAATAAGTTCCTTGGGTTCCCAGTAACCCTCGGGATTGTCCACGGGGTGAGGGGGGAGAGGCTCTCCCGGAAGTTCAAATCCCATTTCGATTAAGTGCCGGGTCAATGCGGACGTTCCGCTCCTGTGCATACCAAGTACAACGATGCAAGACGAATGAGCGCAGGACATACTGAAGACCTGATTGGCGTATCGACCTCGGGATGAGGCCGGTAAAGACTAGACTGGCCTCCGAGACGCAGTCAAGAAGCGCCCTCATCCAGGCCCTTGAGCAGGGCGCGCAGCGTCTCCGGGCCGCTGTCGAGCAAATGCTGGTTGAGCCAGCGCAACGACAGGGGGCAGCCAGTCGCCGGGCGCGGCATCCGGCACCTGCTCGCGCAGGGCATCCAGCATGGCCCGCTCGAGCAGGCCGAGGCGACCTTTGCCCCGATTCAGCTTGACGAGCCGTGGTTCCTGCCCAAGTTTGAACTGATCGTAAAATATCGCGTTTAACCAACCGGGATCCCACTGATCATTGATAAATAGCGGTGTGTGGCAGTGAGCAACAATGCCATCGACGGATAAAGATGCCGTCTTTCCAAATAGCGGTTTGCGGCGGTGATCAAATCATCGATGGTCAGCGCCATCTCCACGGCGAGCCGGGTCCGGGTCTCGGCATCCGGCCGGGTATAGCGGCCCAGAATCTCGCCGACCACGCCAAAGAACGCCTGAGCAGCCCAGCGTCCGCGCAGTGGTGCCGGGATGGCGTCCTCTTGCCCCTGCACGATGGCCGCGTGATAGCGCTCCATGCGCTGAAGATACTCCACCTCATCGATCCGTCCGGCGCGGTAGTCGTCGATCGCCTGCTGCACCAGGTCGACGAAGCGCTGGTAAAACACCGGATCCTCGTCCATCTTCTCGGTGATGGTGCGCGTCAGCCGGCTGGCGATGGTGTCGGCCTTGGCCGCCTTGCCTTCGACCCGCTCGACCTCGGCCTGGAAGGCCTCGACGTTGAAGATATCCACCGGCGGGGTGATGACACTGACGTCCGGCGATTGAATGTGCGCGTCCATGAGTTTGCGCACTTGCTGCTCGTAGGCGCTGTAGTCGATCTTTTCGGCATAGCGCTGTTGGACCGAGCGCCGCAGCTGGACAAAGAACTTGAGATCCTGCTTGTATTGCGCGATGCGTGCCTCCGGGGTCTGCTCGAAGAACACCTCACTGCCGAGTGCGACCGCCAGGGTCTTCAGGTAGGCGCGCAGGACCGCGTAGAAGTCGGCGCGGACATCCTCCGCCGCGAGATGGCGCTCCAGCGCCTCCTTGTCCTTCTTGTTCTTGACCTCCTTGAAGATGGCCCAGAGGTCGGTGTGGCGTTGCGGCAGGCGGGCGATCTCAGCGGCGATGTCGATCAGGACGTCGGTGAGATCGACGTCCTGGGGATCGAATTCCGCCAGGGTGTCAAGGGTGTCATAGGTGTGCATGGCGGCGTTGAGCTTGCCGAGCACACCGCGATAGTCGATCAACAGACCCGTGTCTTTTTCCTCATAGAGCCGGTTGACGCGCGCGATGGCCTGGAGCAGCGAATGCTCCTGCAGCGGCTTGTCGATGTAGAGCACGAGGTTGCGCGGCTCATCGAACCCGGTCAAGAGCCGGTCGATGACGATCAGGATCTCGACCCCGTCGTCGAGGCTGTAGGGCGAAAACGCATAGGTGTGACCGCGCGTCTCGAAGCGGGCGTTTTTCTCCAACCAGGGCCGCAGTATACCGGTCAAGACCACCGGATCGAGTCGGCCGCCACGCAATTCCAGGGCCTCGTCCGGGGTCAGATAGGTCCAGCCGAGCGCTTCCAGAACCTGGATGGCGGGGATCTTGGAATCAAGGTCTTCGAGGTAGGGGGAAAGCGTCATGGCATTCAATCCTTACAAGATCATACAGCACCCTGCTGCGCCAGGCACTGACGGCCCTTGTCGGTTAGACGATAGTGCTGCAAGCGGCTATTGGGCTTATCTGGAATCGTCATCTCGATCAGACCATCGCTCAGAGCAGGCTGGAGATAGCGCACGCGAAAGGACTTGCGATCCCGCAGATCCAGAGCCGCTTGCAGTGTTTCGCGGGTCATTTCACCTCGGAGCGCCCGTAGCAGCGCACCGACTTGGGGGCTGACTTGTGGTGCGACTTGGGGGCGCGTGGTGGCCAGGGCCTCGGCGAGCATTTGCAGCATGAAGGCGATGAAGGACGCGCAATCGGTCTGGTCGGTGCTGTCTTGCAAGGCTTGGTAGTACGCGCTTTGATGCTCGAACACGAGACTTTCGACCGGCACGTCGGCGAACAGCGGATTCCAGTGCGCCAGGATCAGACTCTGCCACAACCGCCCCAGGCGGCCATTGCCGTCGGTAAAGGGGTGGATGAACTCGAATTCGTAGTGGAACACCGCGCCGGCAATCAAGGGGTGCGCGTCGCTGTCGGCCAGCCAGGCGAACAGATCCGCCATCAGGTGGGGCACGCGGTTGGCCGGCGGCGCCATGTGGATCACCTGCTCCCCGGCCATGACGCCCACACCGCTGCGCCGGTAGGCGCCGGCCTCGTCGATCAGGCCAGACATCAGGATCCGATGGGCCTCCAGCAGATCGGCTTCGCGCTCTGGATGCCAGGCGTCGAAGTGCTCGTAAGCGGTCAGGGCATTGCGCACTTCCTGGATCTCGCGTGGGGGAGCGATGATCCGCTTGCCCTCCAGGATGGCCGTAATCTGGGCTTCGCTGAGCGTGTTGCCCTCGATGGCCAGTGAGCCATGAATGGTGCGGATCCGGTTGGCACGCCGGAGCCGGAGCGCCCTGGTCTGCTCGGTGAGTAGGGTCAGCCGCCCGATGGTTTCGCTGATCCAGGCGACCTGGTTCCTCATGATTCGTTCATTTTGAGGGTACCCTTCTCTCATTCCATACAAGTCGCGTCTCACCAAACTCGCGTCACCCCATAGGCATCGAACGCTGTGTCGCTCGACACCAGCGTCAGCCCCTCTTGCCACGCCTGGGCGATCAACAGGCGATCGAAGGGATCACGATGATGCAGCGGCAGGGTTTCAACCAGGGTGGCATGCCCGAGGTCGATGGGCAGGAGCTGAAAATCGTTGGCCGGCAGATGTTCCTGGTAATAACGCTGCACAGACACCGCAAGCTTGAGCTTGCCTATGGCGCACTTGATGGCCATTTCCCAGGCAGAGACCAGGCTGACATAACAGTCGTTCTCGGCATCGCCGATCAGGTTTCGGGCCTGTGTAGAGAGTTGCGGGTTATCGTCCACCCACCAGAGGAGAGCGTGCGTGTCGAGCAGGAGCCGCATCAGACGTAATCCTCGAATCCATCCGGAATGTCATCGAAATCCGGTGCCATCCGGAGCAACTGTCCCTTGCCGGAGCCGGGCCGGCGCGCTCGCCTGGGTAATCGCACCGGCACCAGCCTGACCAGTGGGTGGTTGTCTCGGGCAATGATGATCTCCTCACCGGCGAGGGCGCGACGGGCGAGTTCGGAGAGCTGGGCCTTGGCCTCGGCGATATTGTATTGGCTCATGCGGCAATCCTGATCGGTCGTTTGTTGGTCATTTTAGGTGACTAACCGGCTTTTAGGAAGCGCTCCGGGGACTTGACACTCCACCCGCTGCATCGAGATTCTGGACGTTCTGGAAGAGGAGGCGAGGGTGCTGACGAGCGCCTTCACCGAGGCCATGCTCCGGGAGCGTCGAGCACGCCCGGCCAGCGAGCGTGGCAGCATCGGGCTGAGAGTGCGGCGAACGGCGGGGTCGGCACCGGGGCGCTTTCAGATCGAGTGGTATCGCGTGCGCGGCAAACGGCGCACCCAGTACCTCAAGTGTGGTAAGGACAAGGATGGGCGCATCAGCCATCGATATCGACCCAGCGCCTTTGGGCGTGTCACGGACTGGGAGAAGGCGCTGATTGCCGACTATGAACCCCAGTTATCGCGTCTGCGCGCCGTTCAGTCGCACATCGCTCAGATCGAGCGGCGCTTCGCCCTGATCGGGCAGGCGCTCAGTCCGCGCGACATCGGGACGGATGATACGGATGAGCCGTCATGGTGAAGCGTGTCGCGTATTTTGTAGCGGTAGCGTTTGCG
Source organism: Allochromatium palmeri (assembly GCF_009720725.1). Lineage (GTDB taxonomy): Bacteria > Pseudomonadota > Gammaproteobacteria > Chromatiales > Chromatiaceae > Thermochromatium > Thermochromatium palmeri. Next base: position 38,357 of record NZ_WNKT01000034.1, on the reverse strand, counting down.
CCCGCCCCTCAAACGACGGCCATCATCTCGCGAATCTGTGGGGCCAGCTCCAGTTGACGCCGGCACTGCTGTTCCACGATCGCACTGATCTGCTGGATGACCGCCTCCACCGCCCCAGCGTCCATGGCCGCCGCACGCACCGCCGGCAGCTGTCGGCGGATCAGCCGCACGCTGCGTTCGATTTCCTTGCGCACCTGCGTCGGATGTGTGTCCGTGGCAGCGCAAAACTGCGCCCATTCATAGGCCGACAGTTCCTCGGTGCTGAATGCATCCCCGACCGCCATGGCGAAGGTCTGACTGACCTGAGCCGGATAGAGCGCGCTACAGGTCAGGTCATAGGCCGGGGCCTGTACCGGACCGGCGGCGGTCATGAAAAAGGACAGATTCTTGGCGTGCGCATCGGCATTGCCCAGCAGCACCTGAAACACCTGCCAACGCAGCAACTGTAACCTGGCTTTCGCCGGCTGCGGACTGGCCGCGATCGCGGCGAAGAACCGGCCCAGCGAGGCCCCATCGCGAATCTCCCGCACATGGGGATGGTCGCCGTAAGGACGTTCGTATTTGTAACTGCCGGCCAGATCGAGCAGTTGGCACCCGTCGATGACGTGCCGCCGCCGTACCGCCGCCCCGTCGCGGTCACGATCGAAGCGGGCCACGCTCAGCACCGGCTCCGGCAGGTGATGCAGGTCCACGGGCGCGGCATCCAGCCCCGTGGCCGTCGCCAGCCGCATGCAGAAGAACTCGTTGGACGTCAGCCCCGCCAGGCGCGGATCGACGGGGTCGGGCTTGAGGATGTGTGTGGACGCCAAGTCCGGACCTTCGACCAGATACCAGTCCTCGTCCTCCACCAGGAGCGCCAGCTTGTCCTGGAAACCGGCGATGGACAAACGCACCTTGCCATCCCAGACCGTGAAGGGGACGTGCGGACGCTGGCGAAGACGTTGGGCGAGTTCATCCGGCGTCAGGAGACGCTTGTGGGTCTGATCCCGACCTGGACTGTCCGGAAGCACCAGACGCAGGGCGCCCGCCGTTTCGCGTCCCAGTGCGATCAGCAGGCCAATCAGATTACCTTTGGAGACGCGGTTGGCGCGTGCCGCCTCCTCCAGAGCCTGACCCTCGGGCAGCAGGTTCTCAAAGAACCGGCGCACGCGGGCGCTGTGCTCGTCGGCAGACTGATCGGACGGCGCGAGCGGGAGCGCCGGACTCAGCGGATAGGCCATCGGGCGGGCGCACCAGTCAGCGGTATAGGCGAATGAAAAACGGTGGTGCGTGGCATCATAAGCCAGCGTGCCGACCCGCTCCCGGTCGAGCCAGACCTCAAGCCGCATCCGTGCCTCCGGAACGGCCACCGTCGGGCGGCGCCTGCCAGGTCAGGCGAATCCCCAACCCGTTCATCACCTTGAATGCCAGTGCCAGTGACACCGTGCCGGTCCCGGTTTCGAGGTTTTGCAGGGTCTGCTTGGCGACCTTGACGCTCAGCGCCGTCTCTTCCAACGTGAGCCCCGAAGCCGTGCGCACTGCGCGCACCAGGGCACCCAGCTGTTGCGGGTGGGTGATGAGCGGCGCTGGGTGGGGTGTGGCCTTGACGGTACGCATACATTGATCCTTTTTTCCTAGGATCATAGCTGAGCGAGGGGCCGTGAACAATGTAAATACTTTTTAAATAGGATTATTCAATCCGTAGTGCCGGCGACGGTCGTCCAGCGCGTCAGCGGATCCGTGCGCGGATCGACGGCTCGACCATCGCGCCACACTTCGTAGTGTAGATGAGGACCGGTTCCCAGGCCCGAGTCGCCGGTATACCCGATGAGATCGCCTTGACGCACACGCTGCCCCGGCTCGACCAGGATCCCGGAGAGATGGAAGAACTTGGTCTCGACCTTCCCCGGATCGCCCTCCGGGCCATGATAGAGAGCGATGAAGTGACCGGCGCCGTGTTCCTGATAGCCGGTGCGGGCAAGGCCGTCGGCCGGGGCGAAGAGCGGCGTCCCCATGGGCGTAGCCAGATCGACTCCGCGATGCGCTTGAAGACGCCCCGTGACCGGATGCCGGCGCTCCGGTGAAAACGCCGAGGTTACGGGATAGCGTTCCGGATCCTGCAACGGCGCCGACAGCACGACATCCGGTCCAGCGACCGGCGCTGGAGCCCACACCCGCGTGATAGCTGAGATTGGAGGCATCCTTGGGCAGGACGCGGCCGTGGCGCGCGCCTATGGACGCGGCGTGCTGCGGATGGTGCGGGCGATGTCGTCCGGCCGTGAGTAAGCGGCCTGGACGCCACACCGACCGGCTGTCATGGGTTCGCGTGTTCCGTGGATGAGGCAAGCGATTCATGTGTAGCTCATAAAACGCGATTCATGAGCCAGTCGAAGCTGTCCCAGCACGTCCCGCTCAGAACTGATACCGCACTCCCAATCGAACGGACTGATTCCGGATCGCCGCCTCCGTGCCGTCGATCTCCAGGGTGCGCGTCCCACGCGCGCGCACGATCGTCGCCGTGCCGGCCTCTGTGCCCATCCAGCCCAGATCGGTATAGCTCCAGCTCAGATCGACCGTGAAACGCGAATCGACACGAACGCCCACGCCAACAGCCGCCCGCCACGCGAACTGATCCTGTTCGCCGTCGCTCGTCACCGTCACGGCTCCCGGAGCCAGTCCAGGGAAGCGATAGGTCATCGGATCCATTTCATGCCGGGCCCAGCCCGCGCCCACGGCCACCCAAGGAACTATCCGCTCCCAGCCGACATCGATATCCGCCACGACCTGCGCCATGAGCAAGCCGGTGTCGAGATCGCCCGTAACCGGCTGTGCCCCCGGCACCGAGAGGAAATTGGCCTCTCCCGAAAAGCTCCGGTCAGCGACCCGCTCATAGCCGAGTTCCAGACGCCAGATGGGCGAGAGCCGATAGCCCACGCCCAGATCCCAGCCCAGCGCGTCGTCGAGCCGGCCATAGGCGCCGATCGGCCGGCCATCGGAACCCAGAGAGCATCCAAAGAGGGCGGGTGGATTGTGGTTGGCGCAGTTCTCGTCGGTCAGGTGCTCATGGCTCGATGTCACCCAGCTCAGACCGCCGCGCAAATACCAGGGTGAGCCGTCGGCTATCGCCACGGGCGTGAAGGCCAGCAGTAGCCAGGCCGACATCCGGGGTTTGAGCCGATCGGACAGGGACGGGGGCGTGGTACGCATGACGGTCTCCGTGAGTCAGGGTCTGAGGATTCTATGGTGGATGTATCGCTTGAATGACGCCGGATGATATCCCACAGTATTCGCTTCCAAGCGGCGCAATCCAAGACAGGTGATCGATGCGTATCGGCGTCCCCCGCGAGATCAAGACCGAGGAATACCGGGTTGGGCTCACGCCCGACGACGCACACCGATCCGACCTATGTGGTCGATGGCGTGGTGCACTATGCCGTGGCCAACATGCCCGGTGCCGTTCCTTACACCTCGACCCATGCCCTGAATCATGCGACCCTGCCGCGCGTGCTGGCTCTGGCCGATCAGGGCTGGCGATCGGCGCTACGCGAGGATCCGCATGTGCGCCACGGTCTCAATATCGGCGAGGGGCAGGTGACGCATCCGGCGGTCGCGCAGTCGCTGGACGTCGAGTACGTGCCGGCTGAACAGGTGGTCGCCTGAGCGAACGCCTCAGCCGATCGACAGCGCCGTCATGCGCCTGCTCACCAGACTCCTGAAATGGATCAGCCTGCTGTTGGGCTGCCCCGGCTATGGGATTGAGGAACCGATACAACCATGACCCACTTCAAAGACCTCATCGAATGGATTGCCCTGCTGATCGACGGCGCTGGGGTGCTGGTCATCGTCGCCGGTATCCTGATCGCCGGTTGGCGTTATCTGATGCAACGGCGCGCGGGCAGCGATCCATACCACCGACTGCGGCAGGATCTGGGGCGCGGCATACTACTTGGCCTGGAACTGCTGGTGGCCGCCGACATCATCCGCACCGTGGCCGTGCCGCCGACGCTGGATGGCGTGATGGTGCTGGGTCTGATCGTGCTGATTCGGACCTTCCTGAGCATGGCGCTTCAGGTCGAGCTGGAGGGACGCTGGCCGTGGCAACGGGGGCGGGAGGGCGAGTCTCCGGAGTGATCTGACCTGACCACTGCCTGTGGCACAGTCCCAGGCCAGATCATGCGCGGCACAGGACTGCGCGAGCCAGGCGAAGAGGGCCGGTGGGTAGCCGGGCCGAGCACGGGCGTAGGTCGCCGCGACCGGGCTGAAATGGTCCTGGAACACTGTCATGGTGATGGCCTGGAGGTTTCCCCGTCAGCCCAACTCGAAACTGGTCACGCCATAGATTCGCGTCAGATCCAGCGTCGGTGCCGGACCGGCATACATGCGCGCGGTCTCGAACACCGGCTGCCAGCCGTGGCGTTCGACGAGCGCGACGGCGGCCGGATGACAGGCCGGAATGTCGAGGAACACGGGTTCCTTGCCCGCGACATCGGACCGGAGGGCGGTGAAGAGTCGCTCGGCACCGGCAGGTGTCTCGGCCAGGAGCGGGCCGATCTTGAATCCCTGCCGGCACGCGCGGCGCACGCCATAGGATCGGGCGCGCGCCTGTCATCCCGAACCTGGATCGATTGTGGCAGGTGCGCGCGGCGCGTGACAGGGTATGGCGAATCGGCGGGTTATACTTGCTCTTCAGACCCACACAGAGACGCGATCACCATGATCGAGATCGAATACATCGTCCGTGACCGCCGGGGAGTGGAACGCTTGCGCACCGCCGACAAGAAGGCCGCCGAAGCCTATGACCGGATTCTGGAGAACGCTGAGCGGCTGGCCGACTGGCTGCGCGCCGGTTCAGTGTTGCCGACCCTGCCTGATGAAGACCTGGAGACGCTGACGGTGCATCTGGCCGGTCATGCGCGCGAGGTCGAGCTGATCCTGAAGGGCAAGTCGGTGGAGTCTAAGCCGGACGCGAGGCCGGAGTCCTCACCCGAGATCCGACCCGAACCCAAGCCGACTGAACCCGCGCCGCTCAAGGCCGTGAAGGTGTAACCGATGCCCGACCGCGAGGCCGCGACCCACTCGCCGCTGATGGGCTATATCCTGTGGATCTTCGGCTTCATGGGGGCGCATCGCTTCTACTACGGCCGGCCGATCTCCGGCACGCTCTGGTTTCTGACGCTCGGGCTGTTCCTGATCGGCTAGATCATCGACCTGTTCCTGATTCCAGGGATGAGCCGGAGCGCGGATCGGCGCTATGCCCCAGGCGTCAAGGACTATGACCTGACCTGGATTCTGCTGACCTTTCTCGGGCTGTTCGGTGTCCACCGCTTCTATCTGGGCAAGTGGATCACGGGTCTGATCTGGCTGCTGACCGGTGGACTGTTCCTGGTCGGTTATCTCTACGATTACTGGACGCTCAACGATCAGATCGAGACGGTCAATGATGAGCAGCGTTCCGGGCGGGTCTGAGTCCGGCACGTTCGGACCAATGGCCATCGACCCGGCTATCCAGGCCGACATCGACGACCGGCTGACCGACATCGAGGCGGCGCATGCGGTGCGGATCCTCTACGCCTGTGAGTCCGGCAGCCGGGGTTGGGGCTTTGCTTCGCCCGACAGCGATTACGACGTGCGCTTTCTCTACGTCCATCCGTTGCCCTGGTATCTGCGTATTCATCCGGCGCGGGATGTGATCGAGGAGCCGATCAGTGATGTCCTGGACATCAACGGCTGGGAACTGCGCAAGGCGCTCGCGCTGCTGCACAAGGGCAATGCCACCCTGATCGAATGGCTCGATTCGCCCATCGTCTACCGGGCCGAGCCGGTCTTTCTGGAGCGGTTGCGCGAACTCGCCCAACGGCTGCACCGGCCTGAGCGCGCGTTTCATCATTACATCCACATGGCGCGGGGCAATGCCCGCGCCTATCTGGGCGGTGAGCGGGTGCGGCTGAAGAAGTACCTCTATGTGCTGCGTCCGCTGCTGGCGACGCTGTGGATCGAGCAGGGGCGCGGACCGGCGCCGATGCGCTTCGAGACCTTGGTCGAGACGCTGATCGCGGATCCGGCGTTGCGCGCGGCCATCGCGGACCTGTTGCGCGTCAAACGCTCAGTCGGCGAGGCCGAGCACGGCGCACACAGCCCGATTCTGGATGCCTTCATCGCGCGCGAGCTGACGCGCCTGGAGTCCGTGGTTCCGCCCACGGCCCCCAAGGTCGAGCCGACGGAACTGGATTACCTGCTCTACGAGACGGTGTGCCGATTGCGTGACGGATGACCACAAATCAACTCAATGCTTGGTGATATTAGAGTAATCACTTATTGGATCCGCGGTTGTCTTTGGCAAATATGCAACGGTGATTTTATATTCAACATCATTTTCCGTAATTTTCGCATACTCGATTGGAGATTTTGGTTTTGGAAACATTTCCCTCTTTTTTTGCATAAGAAATTCCATGTCGCGTTTTATATTTTGAATATTTTCTTCGCTTTCACTTGGGTTGTTTTTCTTGTAGTTATCCAAAAAATGAGCTAATGCGTCTTTTGCGTTTTTTTCTGAAAAAAGTGAAATGTTCCATGCGATGCAGACTACATTCAAATAGTTTTGTTTTTCTTCAATAGTTGATCCAAGGTCAATATAATCCGATGCCAGGTCAATAATCATTTGTGATAGTTTCATTGTATTGCACTTCAATTGTTTTCAATATGAACAGCACGAACACATCAAAAGGTCGCGTTGTTCCAGCCGAACAAATGTCGGGGTGGGGCGGCGAACTCGATGTAGACGCGCTCCGGCGGGATGGCCAGGGTCTCGGCGAGCAGACCACAGAGCGCGCGTGAGAACTCCGGTGTCCGCGACTCGGGCAGGCCCAGGCTCTTGAGTTCCAGATAGGCGGCCGGATCGGCTGTCCCCGCAAACAGCAGATCGCGTCCACCCTCCAGGACCACCATCACATAGGATTCGGGCTTACCGAGCAGGTCGGCGACCATGCGCGAGGCGCGGGCCAGCAGCTCCGGGCGGGACTCGGGGGCGATCTCGACGTTGGTCAGCAGGCGCAGTGTGGGCATGGGGTGATCCTCGTGGCGATGACGGGTGCTCAGGATAGCGCGCGAGCGGCTGACTGTCCGGGTTCGGAAAACCGATTGACAGGGGATGAGCTTTTAATAAAAATAAGAATCGTTATCAAATGTCCCCGCCAGCCACTCCAGACCGGATCGCTACGCTGGGTGTTTCATCAACCGCTCAGCTCGGGAGAAACACGCTATGTCCGCCCTGACGCACCACCTGGAACTCGACGATCTCACGCGCCTGGAAGCCTCGCACCTGCGCCGACGCCTCGCTGATCTCATCCATCAGTATGTGCGCGAGCGCTCGGTCGCGCTGGCCGAGACGATCTTGTGCCATATCGAGGCCCTGTGCCTGCATCCCACAGATTGCCGGGAGCCCGAGCAGCTGTGCGCCTATCGTCGGCTGGCCTGTCACTGGCGTTGCCTCGCCGATGTGCAGCGTCTGCGCGAGCAACAGGGTGATTCGGGTTGGCGGCCTTGAGCGGATGAATCAGGCACTATTTACGAAGACACAGGAGTTGGCGATGACTTTGAGACAGCTTCAGACGTCCGCGATCCGATGCCGGCCATTCTGGGGGCAAGCTTTGAGCACGGGTTTCGTGCCGCCGGTGCTGGCAATCGGCGCGCTGCTCGGTGGATTCTTCTGGGGCTTGCCGCTCGGGCTATAGGCTCAGTCAATCAAGGATGTGCCCATCGGTGGACATCGAGTGCGGGGCACGAATCATCAGGGCAACGGCAGGAATGGCGCCCACTGCGCGAAGAAGGCCACGGCGGCACTGTCCTGCTGCATGGCCGAGATGACCGCTGTGCCTTGAGCTGCACCGCCATAGGCGTAGTATCCGACGGCAGCCCCGCCGATGGCCACCAGTCCGACGGCCGCGCCACCCAGGGCCAGTGCCCCGAGCGCGAGACCGCCCAAGCTGACCACGCCGATCGCCAGGCCACCGATGGCGACCCCACCCATGGCCAGTCCGCCGAACGCCAGACCACCCCGCGCGAGTCCACCCAGGGCGATCCAGCCCGTGGCCACATCACCGATGGCCAGCAGACCACGCGCGTGACCGCGCCATTGGCCCTGTTCGGGATCTGGACCGATGGCCAGACTCACCAGCGGCAGTCCGAAGGCGTGGCGTGTCGAGCGGTAGCGGATGCCACGGGGTAGCGTAGAGGGTTGCATGGATTAGGGCTCCATGTGTGTATTATTCGGCTTCGCCTTCTTCTCGAACACCTGCAATGCCGGCTGCTCCAACACCACCACCGCCTCGCCATCGGCACCGGCTCGCGTCCCCAGCTTACCCGTGAGCGCCGCCACCCACTGCGGCCACTCCGCTTGCGCCTTCTCCAGCTTCTTCCAGGCTTTCGGCGGCAGCGTGGCCACCACCAGCGCCGAATCGGTCTGGACGCCGATCTTCATCCCGCTCTTGACCGGCATCGGCTTGGGCAGGGCGGAGAACTTCAGGGTCAGTTCCAGGCGTCCGGTCACGATGTTGTCCTCGCTGAGTGGGGCGTCGATGGGGAGGTCGGGGGCCGGTTGTCCGGCGGGTGCTGTATTGGAGGCCGGACGGTTCGGTGGTGTCCAGGTGCCGGCGAGCTTGGCCTTGGCCACGGCCTCTTCGGCTTCGGTTACGGCGCCGACCGGCTGGCCCTGGAGGTCGAGGCGGGGCATTCCGGCCAGCGTCACCTTCAGATAGGGGCGGCGCGCGCAGTATTTCGCCAGAGCGCGATGGATCATTTTTGGGTCATGCCCGGCGGCCAGCAGATCCTCACGAATCCCGATCTTGAGCGGGCGCGGTTGCTGCCAGTCGAAGCAGGCTGGATAGAGGGCGGCCAGTTCGATCCAGGGCTTCTGGGGCTTGGCGTCGGGCGCGACGGTGGATTCTGGGTTGGGTGTGTCGGTCATCTCAGGAGGTCTCATCGAGCGGCAGGATCACGTTGACCAGCTTCCAGGACAGTCCATCGCGTTGCAGCACGAAGCGCGTCTCCCGGCCATCCTTGCCTGGAACCCAAACCGAAAAACGGCTCAGCGAATCGTAGCTGTGGCGGGCGTTCTTGAAGAGGTCGCGGTCCTGTGTCTGTGCCTGATCCGGCTCGGGCGTTTGCACCGGGCTGGACGCCGCGCGTGACGGGGCGGAGCCGATGGACGGACGTTTGCCTTCCATCAGACTGGCCAGACCGGCTGGTGTGATGAAGGCGTCGACGAGACCATCGACCAGTGTGGTGGCCAGTCCGGTCGCTAGCGCCCCGAACGGATTGTCTTCCAGTTCCTTGGCCGCGCTCTTGAGGATCGTGACCTTGAGCTGGTCCTTGAGGTTTTGGCGCAGGGTCGGGAAGTCGACGCGCTCGGCGAGCCGTTCGGAATCCTTGTCGTTGATCCCGCGCTCGATGTCGGCCACGGCAAGATAGGGGCCGGCACCGATCCAGAGGGCGAGCAGCAGGGCAACCAAACCAATGATCCATCCGATTCGTTTCATTCGGGTCTCCAGAGCCTCCAGTTTTCTGGGCGTCAGACGGCCATGTCCACCAGGGTCGGCTGGAGTACGCGCAGCAGATCCCTCGTGGCCAGTGAAATGATGTAGCCGCGCTTGCCGCCGTTGATGTAGAGGCGCGGCCGTTCAGCGATGCCCTGCTCACAGTAGACCGGCATCGCGCGGCGCGTGCCGAACGGCGAGGTGCCGCCGACCTGATAGCCCGAATGCTTGTCGGCGATCTTGGGATCACGACGGGTTCCTTGGCGGGTTTCATCGGTCAGTGCATCCCTGAACCGAACAGGGCGCTCAGGATCGCCATGAACACCGAGGCGATGACCGTCAGGATGAAGACGGCCGGGATTGAGGCGATGGCCGCCTTGACCATGAAGACGACCATCGACAAGAACGGCATCTGGATGTCGACGACGGTGACACGGGTGTTGGGTTCATTGGACATCGGGCGGACTCCGTGTGGCGGATGGTGTGGCAGTATCGCGAGCCGGGGCGGGCGCTTCAAGCCTCACCGGGCGTTCCTCCGTCCAGATACGGCCGGCGCACTCGAATCCTTTCTGATCGGCTCCCATCACCGCGTTTCGCCTGTGGCGCTGGTGGAATGGCTGGAGCGCAACCAGAAGTTTCAGCACGAGGGCGTGTAAGTGTTGCGATGATGCAGGGATGTTCGTGTATGCTTGCCGTCGTCGTGTGCCGTGGACGTGGAGGGAGGGGCAGCGTGTCTTCAGAAGATTGTCAGGATTCCGGATCGAACGCGCTGGTGCCGCGTCCGGGCACGGGACTGGCCGAGACGAGGAGCGTTCTCATGCAGCGAGTCTTTGCCCTGCGTCAACTCTCCAGCGATCACCATCGCGGTCTGGTCTTGGCCCGACGCGCCCGCGAGAAGGCCACGACTGGTCCCGAGCACCAGGCCCGCGCCTGGGGGGCGGTGCGCGAAGCCTTCGTCCAGGAGCTGGAGCCGCATTTTCAGCTCGAGGAGCAGAACCTGCTTCCGGCCCTAGAGCACGCCGGCGCATCGGAGTTGGTGGCGCAAACGCTCCAGGAGCATCGCCAATTGCGTACCCTCGTCGCCAAGGGCCAGCCCAGAGACTTGGCCGCATTCGCGCAGACCCTGAGCGACCACATCCGCTTCGAGGAGACGCGTCTGTTCGAGACGGCGCAGCGCGTACTCGACGAGGCGACGTTGACGGCATTGGCCGAACGGCATGCCGAGGGTGCCCGAAGGGCGTGTGAGGCCCGTTTGGCGGTTTCTGGGTCTGATGCTCAGACGCGAGAGCCGGTGAGCGAACCCAGAGCCGGATGACGTCATGGGGAAGACCGGTCAGCGCATGTGGAGAGAGTGGATTCACGGCGGCACCCGACCGGACCTCGGAGCCACATGACCTAACGTCGCGCTCATCTCGCGGCGCGCTGCGGCGTTGGTCTCACGCGCGCCGCGTCATAGCCCCGCGCCGCCGCGATCGCCAACGCCCGATCATACTCGGCGGGATCGAGACGCGGCGTGCGCGCAATCAGCCACAGCCGCCGTCGACTCGGCGTGCCCATCAGCACCCAGCGGTATTCAGGGTCGAGCCCAATGACCCAGAGCGCCCCCCGAATCAGACGATAAAACGTCAGCACCAGCTTCGAGCCGCCCGGGTTCGCGGGCCGGACCCTTCCGTTCACCTCGGTGCGCCGCAGGCCCGCCTTGGCGTTGTAGGAGACCGTTCGAACGCCGATGCGCCCGTCGGGGCGCTTCGTGTAGGTGGCAGTGACGTCCACGCAGAATTGACCGAAACCGTCGGCCTCGAGATTGGGCAGCCTCGCCACTTCGAACCAGGTTCCCAGAAGGCGATCGAGGTCGACCTGCTCCACGGTCGCGGGCGGTTGACGGGCGGCGACGGAGCCGCCCTGGAAGACGTTGCGCAAGGCTCGGACGATGTCTTTGATCATGTCAGCATAGTTGGGCGTGGCTTGCGCGGATGCAACCGCGTCTCAACGGGCCATATCGTCGCCCGGCGCTGGGCGCGGCCCTGGAACTTGGAGCGGGCGACAAACGTCACCCAGCCCTCCTGATCAGCCGCACCCCGGCCTCGGTGCTCAGGATCTTGAGGCCGAGCCAGCGGAGTCCCGGCTCCAGGGTCAGCGTGGCCGGGCGGGTCGTCGGATGCCAGGTGGCGAGCAGATAGTCGGCCTGCTCAGTAGCAAAGGCGCTGTAGCGCGAGCGCATCAGGGCCTCGGCCGTTGGCGGGATGGTCTGGCCGGACAGATGGGGATCGCAGCAGTCGTCGAAGGGGCGACCGGAGCCGCAGGGGCAGTCCGAGCCGCTCATAGAGTCCGTTCATGCCGTTGATCGGATCACAGCACACTTCAGGCTACCATTGACACTGATTTCCAGCGACACCCGAGCATGATGATGCCCGCCACCCCCACGCCCGAGCGTCTGACCGGCGCCGTCGAGCGCGTGACCTTTCACAGCGCCGAGACCGGCTTTTGCGTGCTGCGCGTGAAGGTGAGCGTGAGCTGATGACGGTGGTCGGCTCGGCGGCCAGTGTCACGGCAGGGGAGTACCTGGAGGCCGAAGGCCAGTGGATCACGGATCGCCAGTACGGCTTGCAGTTCAAGGCCCAGCAGTTGCGGATCGTCCCTCCCAGCACCCTGGACGGGATCGAAAAGTATCTCGGATCGGGGATGGTCAAGGGCATCGGGCCGCACTTTGCCAAGACCCTGGTGCGCGCCTTCGGCGAGTCGGTATTCGAGGTCATCGAGCAGCAGCCTGAGCGACAACCACTGAATCGAGGAGATTTCCCATGCGCCTGTATCCCAGACTTACGCCCCTGATCCCGGCCCTGATCGCCCTGCTGTTGGCGGTAGGGCTGGCCGGCTGCTCTGAGCCGCGTCTGACGCCGATTCCGCCCGATGGGACACTGCTCGCCTTCGGCGACAGCCTCACCCAAGGCGTCGGGGCCGATCCGGATGACAGCTATCCGGCCGTGCTGGCCCGGCTGAGCGGGCGCACCGTCATCAATGCCGGGGTGTCCGGCGAGGTGACGGAGGAGGGCCGTGCGCGTTTCGAGGCGCTGATCGAACAGGAACAGCCGGATCTGGTGCTGTTGCTGGAAGGCGGCAACGATATCCTGCGCAACCTCGATCCCGCGCAGACGCAGGCCAATCTGGCGTCCATGATCGAACAGGCGCAGGCCCAGGGCATCCCGGTCGTGCTGATCGGCGTGCCGCGCAAGGCGCTGTTCTCGGATGTCGCGCCCTTGTATCGTGAACTGGCCGAGACCTACCGGCTCGTCTTCGTCGAATCGCTAATCGCGGATCTGTTGCGCACGCCCGCCTACAAGGCCGATCCGATTCATTTCAACCGCGCCGGTTATCGCGCCCTGGCCGAAGCCCTGCAAGCGGTGCTGATTCGGGAGGGCGCGCTGTGAATCACGGTCATGTCGATGGGCCAACGGGAAGCGTCCTGACCCGCCTGTTCCCGCTCTGGGCGTTGCTGGCGGGCCTCATCGGCTTTATCGCCCCTGAGACCCTGTCGAACTGGCGCGCGGCAGTGATGCCGTTGCTGGGCGTGGTGATGTTCGGGATGGGGGCTACCCTGCGCCCGGCCGATTTCCGGGCCATTGTCCGCCGACCGGCGCTCATCGGTCTGGGGGTGTGTCTGCAATTCGGCCTGATGCCGCTGATCGGCTGGACACTCGCGCACGCACTGGCACTCCCGCCCGAGCTGCTGGTGGGGATGGTGCTGGTCGGTGCCGCTCCCGGCGGCACGGCCTCGAACGTCATCTGCTATCTGGCACGCGGCGATGTGGCGCTCTCGATCAGTCTGACCGCCGCCTCGACCCTGCTGGCCGTCGTACTCACGCCCTGGCTGACCTGGGTCTATGCCGACGCCTGGGTGACGGTTCCGGTGGGGGAGATGCTGAAGTCCATCGCGCTGGTGGTGCTGCTGCCGGTCATCGCCGGAGTGGCGGTCAATCGCTTCGCCGGGCGTTGGCTCGGACAGATCCAGTCCTGGATGCCGAGCGTGTCGGTGCTGGCGATCCTGGTCATCATCGCCATTGTCGTCGCGCTCAATGCCGGGCGTCTAGGCACGGTCGGTCTGGGGTTGGTGGTGGCGGTGATGCTGCACAATGGATTGGGGCTAACGCTGGGCTATTGGGGCGCGCGGGCATTCGGACAGGACGCGGTGCGCGCCCGGACCCTGGCCATTGAGGTCGGGATGCAGAACTCGGGACTGGCCGCGGCCTTGGCGCTCAAATCCTTTCCGGCGGCCGCCGCGCTGCCGGGGGCGCTGTTCTCGGTCTGGCACAATCTGTCCGGCGCCATGCTGGCGGCCTGGTGGTCACGGCGGCTGCCTACCAATGCCTAGTCCCTGGCTCGCCCTTGAAGGGCCCGACGATCTCGGCGGTGATCCAGCCGCCATAGTAGCCGCCGGCTTGCGGGCGGACCGTCTCGCCGGCGACGACACAGCGCAGCCGCGCGGGATAGGCGGCCAGCCAGCCGGCGATTACCGCCGCGTCGCCCTCGGCGTCGGGATAGCTCCAGAGCGCGTCGCGGATGAGTCCGTCCGAGCCCTGGACATGCCAATAGTGCGCCTCACCCTTCCACTCGCACAGGGTGCGGCGTGGCGAGGGGCGCAGCATGGAAGCATCGAAGGCGTCGAACGGCAGATAGACGCTCGGCGGACTGCCAGTTTCCAGCACCCGGATGCTGACATCGGATCGGGCCAGACACCGGTTGCCGGCGTGGATCTCGATCAGGCGCGCATCGCGGACATACAGCGGCGGGCGCGGATAGTCCCAGACCGATTCCTGTCCGGCGCCGGGGACATGGGCAAAGGCGGGGCGCTGCTGGCCGCGAAAGGTCCAGGCGGCGCGGGCGCGTTCGAGAGCCTCCTGATCGATAGACATGACGAATCTCCTGACGGATAACGAGCGGGATCGGGTTCAGGCTATCATCCATGATCTCTGTCCCCGACCACCCTGGAACGCTCATGGAATTCTGCATCGCTCGGCGCATGTTCATCCTCTGGATGTTGGCTCTGCTGCTGGTGTCGCATCCGGCTGTCGCTGAAGACCCGGACATCGCGCGCCTCTTCGTCGAACGCGGCCTCACCGGTACGCTGGTTCTGTCATCGTTGCAGACCGACAAACAGGCGCTGTCATGGCGTCAGCGCCTGACGCGCGAGGCACTGCAAGCCAAGGAGATTGTGCAATGATCGATACATCGCTGTCACAGGGGCGCGGTTGGCTTCTGGCGCTGGTTCTTACCGTAGCCGCATCGCCTGCGGTCGCCCAGCTGGCCCAGCAAGCCTTCCAGGTCGTCATCACCCGTGCCGGGCACGACTGTCAGGCCATCGAGCGCACACGCGCACTCGGCACTGGCTCGAATTCGGATGCCTTGGTCGCCGTGGCCTGTGCCAAGGGCGGGCGTCATGTGGTGGCCATCCACCGCGACAACAGCGTCTCCTACATGAGCTCATGCGAAGCCTTCGCCACGGGTACGGGACTGGCCTGCTTCGAGGGGCGGTCATCGCGGTGATCGATCGGCCCACGATCAGGCGCACGCACGAGATCAGGTGCTCGAACGCCTCGTCAACAAAAAGACTCAGGAGCTGCAACAAGCCCTCACCGAGATCGCCCGCATCGCCACGACCGACAAGCTCACGGGCCTGTCCAATCGGCTCAAGATCGATGTGTATCTGGACACCGCCATCCAGCGGGCTCAGGACACGGCTTATCCGCTCTCACTGATCCTGTTGGATCTCGATCACTTCAAGCGCATCAACGACACCTACGGTCATCTCCAGGGCGATCGTGTCCTGAGCGCGCTCTGTGCCTCCATCGATCGCGTGCTGCATTGGGACGAGGCGCGCGATCAGGGCGAGATCTATTGTCTTTGGGGACAGTTCCAGGTGCGCCGTGAGTGCATTCGGGACGGGGTGCGCTGGGATCGAAGATTTCCGCTGGCACGATCTAAGACATACCTGGGCGAGCTGGCATGTTCAGGGCGGAACATCGTTGCAGGATTTGATGGCGATGGGTGGCTGGTCGAGCTATGACTTGGTGCTCCGGTATGCGCATCTGGCACCGGAACACTTGGCCGAAGCGGCAGCCCGGATTGAATCGGGCCGCACATTATCCGGCACACCGTTGAAGGCTGCAATCAGTAGTCCTCCGGCAGCAGAATCGTCGTTGCCGAGCGGTCCCACTCGGTGATGACCCAGACCTTCAGGTCATCGTGAATCCGGTAGGCGCTCAGCAGCCGAGAGCCGTCCTTGAGGGCTTGGTAGTTGCTGGCAGTCCTCCTCGTCCAAATCGCCCCAGTCTCCCAAAGCATATCGGGCGAGAATCGTCGGGGTAATCGCCTCCAGGCGCGCTGACGTAGATGTCTTTCTTTTCCTCCCCGCCGTGGTAGGCCGCTTCAGCGGCGACCAATGCTGTTGATTTCAGCTTCCAGCTGCCGCAGGCGCGCCACGATGGTCTCGAATGCCAGGGTGTCGCCGTAGAACATCTGTGCAGCCAGCATCGCTTGGTAATCCTGGCGTAAAGCGTCCAGCAGTGGCTGATCGGGAATCAGCCTGCGCCGGCTGTTGCTGGTGATGGATTCCAGTTCAGGTGCATCGGCTACCAGGCTGCGGTAGTCGACCGTGACGTCGATGTCTTCCGAGAAGCGCTCAATCGCCTTGTAGACCTTGGACAGCGAGGTGCCGCCCTTGAACGCCATGGGCTTGCGGCATGGAAGCTGAAACAGGATGTCGAGCACCTGGCACAGCCAAATGTCCTTTTCGAGGATCTCGGCCCGGCGTCCCATCACGGGCGCCAGGCTCTGGAGCACATCGGCTTGATCGCTGACGGGGAGGTCGAAGTAGTGCTCGCGGTGGATGTCAGCCATGCGCCACCGTGCCTTCCTCATACCGGCGAAGGGCTTCGACCATCCAGGCCGGCATCAAGGACTTGGCGCTACGTAAAGCCTCGAATTCGCTCGGCGGCAGTTTGGCGGCAATACGCTCGAACGTGGCCAGCGTGACTTGCCGACGACCGAGGTACCAGAGTGCGGACAAGGCCTGACCCGCTGGACGACCGGCCAGTGCTAGCTTGCGCGCCGCGACGTGCTGCAGTCGTACCTGCAGCTTGCCCATCCGCACGGTGTGAGACGAGCCGGTGGTGTAGAAGACCGGCTGGGCCGGCACCTGGGTGCTGAAACCAAAACGACGAGCGGCTTCGGCTCCGTGCATTTCGATGGAGGCTCCTTCGGTAGCCGCTACTGTCTGCGCCACCGTTTCTGGCGAGGGCATGATTTTCAGACCAAAACGGCTGGTTTTGGGGACGGTGTAGAGACCACGGCCGAGGCGTTCGATGAGACCTTCCTTGGTCAGGCGCATCAGGGTCTGATCAATGGACGCACGCGACCCCAACCCTGCAAATAGGGCCGGGGTGAAAGGTGCTCCAACAGGTTGAGCCGCAATGCGCTCGCGGATGGCTTGAGATGTGTTCATGGCAGCCTCCTTGTTAGATAATTTAATAAAAAATCTAACAGTTCACAAGGAAGACCGCACTCGTGAGTCGTAGTATTCAGGCCTGCTACGGCCTGAGTGTGATTGGCCGCCGCTGTCAGTCGCGCCCGTGCCTGCGCATGTCGAGCTTGATCGCCCGTTGTCAGGCGGCCTGGTCCGCCTTTCACGCCCCGCCAGACAGTGTCTCGAACCGGGACGACCGCCGTGCGCCGGCCTCGGTCGGGCCGAAGCCTGAGATTCCGCGCTATCCGCCCTTCCTCAAGGGACTGCCCCGGTGGCGCGCACGGCGCAGATCCTGGAGACCCAACGTGCGCCTCGGCTCCGGGGGATCTGTAGCTGGGTGTCGGGCGCTACCATCATTGGAAGGATGCAGCCGTGGCGCGCGCCTATGGGCGCGGTGTGCTGCGGATGGTGCGGGCGATGTCGCCCGGCCGTGAGTGAGCCGACCTGGATGCCATCCCTGCGAGCTGTCGTGGGTTCACGTTTTCCGAGGATGTGCCAAACAATTCATGTGTGGCTCATAAAACGCGATCCATGAGCCACAAATCGATTTGCGGCTCATGCGTGAGCCAAAGGTCACTGCCAATGGCTGTGTGGCAGACCGTAAGCACCTCTTGACGGAAAGTGGTCTCGTCCGCGATCTTGGGCTTGAGCCAATGCCGGGCCGATGGTCTGAAGTCACCAGAAAAAATTCGGTATTTTGTGCTCATCCATTGGCCCTGACGACGCTCGCAGCGTACATAAATATGGATAAGCTCTGGAAGCAGATAACCCCCTCGGACTTCGCCTGGGAGCGTGAGGCGCTGGCCTTTCTCAAAGAGCGGCTGCCCGATCACGAGCCCTACCGTGTCTGGGCCAACTTCGAATTCATCGCACAAGACGGCTCCATCAACGAGATCGACGCCCTCGTCCTGACACCCAAAGGACTCTTCCTCGTCGAGATCAAGTCTCACCCCGGCGAAATCAGCGGCGATGCCGGCGCCTGGGTCTGGATCAGCGAGGGGCGCCGTCGCGTCTTCGACAATCCGCGCCTGCTGGCCGATCGCAAGGCCAAGAAGCTCAAATCCCTGCTTGAGAGCCAGCGCTCGGCGCTGAAGGCGAAGGAGCGTCTCCCGTTCATCCAGACGCTGGTCTTCCTGTCTGCCGAAAACGTCGTCAACAGGCTCCAGGGGCCGGCGCGCCTTCAGGTCTGTACCCGCAAGAACGTCATGGAGGCGCTCTGTCACATCGACAGTGGCTGGACGCATCGCCCGCTCGACCGGCCGATCTCCAAGGCCGTCGCGCGCGCCCTTGAGGAAGCCGGGATCAAGGAATCCCTGCGTGCGCGGCGCGTCGGACTCTACGCGCTCAATACGCTGCTGGACGAGGCGGATCACTTCCAGGACTGGCTCGCGACCCACTCCGAGACCGGCGTGCAGCGGCGTATTCGTCTCTATCTCACCCACGGCAAATCCGAGCAGGAGGCCGCAACCCTGCGCAATGCCGCCAAACTGGAGTTTCGGCTCCTTGAAGGCATCGAGCATCCCGGCATCCTCCAGGCGCGGGACTATCAGCAGCATGACCAGGGGCCGGCCCTGGTCTACGAGTACGATCCCGCCGCCGTGCGTCTCGATCATTTCCTGATCGGACTCGGCGCCGGCCAGCGGCTGGAGACGCTGGCGGCTTTGACGCTGCTGCGCCAGATCGCTGAAGCCGTGCGCTTTGCCCATGGCAAACGGCTCTATCACCGCGCGCTGAGCCCGCAGAGCCTCTATGTGCGCGACGACGGTGATGGAGGTCTTTCCGTCAAGATCGCCAACTGGGCCACCGCGCGGCGTGCGTTCGATGGCGAAACACGGGCGCTGACGGCGCTCAGCCACCTGAGCTGCATCCTCCAGGAGGAGGCCGGTCCCTATCTAGCGCTCGAGGCCCACGCCGAGACGTTGAGCGCCGGCGCGAGCGACAGCGTCTATCTCGACGTCTTCTCGCTCGGCGCCATCGCCTACCTGCTCTTCACCGGCCAGCCGCCCGCCGCGAACGGTCTGGAACTGCAAGACAAGCTCAGTCGCGGCAAGGGCTTGCAGATCACCGATGCGCTCAACGGCGCCGGTCGCGAGCTGCAAGACCTCATCCAATACGCCACCCATCCGGATACCGGCAGTCGCATCGGTTCGGTCGCTGAATTCATCGAGTACCTCACCCTGGTCGAGGACGAGCTCAGCCGTCCCGACAGCGAGCGCCGTGTCGATCCCGCCGCCGCGCGCGCCGGCGACACCTTTGAAGGCGGCATCCGGGTGACCAAGCGCCTGGGGCGCGGGGCCAGCTCGGTGGCC
This sequence comes from Allochromatium palmeri, assembly GCF_009720725.1. GTDB lineage: Bacteria > Pseudomonadota > Gammaproteobacteria > Chromatiales > Chromatiaceae > Thermochromatium > Thermochromatium palmeri. The sequence goes on along the minus strand of NZ_WNKT01000034.1, from coordinate 19,020 downwards.
TTCGTCGTCGAGCAGCGCGGGCAGGAGCGCGTGCTCAAACTGGCCGCCAGTCCTGAGCACAACCAGCGCCTGCGCCAGGAGGCCGAGACACTGAAGAAGCTGCGCCATCAGGCCGTCATCGCCTACCACGAGACCCACGATTTTCTCGGTCACACCGGCCTCATCCTCGACTATGCCGCCGAGGGCACGCTCGCTGAGCGTCTGCGCAAGCTCGGTCCCATTCAGTTCGAGCTATTGGAACGCTTCGGCGACGACCTCCTGAGCGCCCTCTGCCATCTGGAGGAAAAGGGTCTCTCGCACCGCGACATCAAACCGGAGAACATCGGCCTGATGAAACAGGGCCGGCAGTTGCATCTGGTGCTCTTCGACTTCTCGCTGGCGAGCCTCGGTGCTGAGAATTTCACCGCCGGCACCCTGGCCTACATGGACCCCTTCATCCGCGACCCAGGCCGCCGGCGCTGGGACGACTACGCCGAGCGCTTCTCCGCCGCCCTGACGCTCTACGAGATGGCGACCGGCCGGCTGCCGACCTGGGCGGACGGGGAGGGGCTGCCGCCCCTGATCGAAGGCGCCCTGGAGATCGATCCCGCCGTCTTCGACCCGAGCGTGCGTGATGGCCTGGCCGGGTTTTTCCGCACGGCGCTCGCCCGGGACGTCAAGGCGCGCTTCGGCAATGCCGAGGACATGCGCCGCGCCTGGCGTCAGCCTTTCGACCAAGCCAAACGGAAGACGACCCAGCACCCTGGCGAAGGCGTCGCTGTGCAACCCTGCCCGATCGGCGAGGCCCGGCTCGACACTCAGATCGGCCTGCTCCCGCTCTCCGCCCAGGCACTGGATACCCTGAGCCGGCTCCACATCAACAGCGTCGGCGAACTCATCCGTCTGCCGCGCAACGAGCTGGTCCGCATGACGGGTGTCGGCACCCAAACCCGGCGCGAACTCTCGGAGGTGATCGCGCGCCTACAGGCGCGTCTTGCGCCTCCAGAGTCCAGCCGGACCGGCCGCGATGCGATCTCATCCGCTCCGATCGAGGGCGAGGGCCTGCTCATCAGCGTCGACCAACTGATGCGCCGCCTCCGCCCGCCCCCGACCAAGGCCGCCGACCAGGATCGCTACCGCTTCCTCACCGAATACCTGGGCCGTCTCGACGCCGCCGGCGCCCGAGCGGCGGACAACGTCCATTGGCCCACCCTGATCACCCTCGGTGCCGAGATCGGTATCGAGTCCGCCGCCGCACGCGATCTGCTGGCGCGCGTTCTGGCGCAGTGGGGCAAGAACCGATTCATCACCCAATTACGCCAGGATGTCGCCAAGCTCCTCGCAGAGCAGGGCGGCGTCATGACGGCCGTCGAGCTGGGGGAGGCCATCCTGCTGCGTCGCGGCTCGGTCCAGCCCTCGCCGATTCGCGATCGCTGGGCGCAGGCCGTGGTGCGGGCCGCGATCGAGACTGAGCTAGCCCGTCAGGAGTCGCGCTGGATTCTGCGCCGGTGCGGTAAGCGCATGCTCATTGCCGACGACACTCAGGGGTTGGGCGAGGCGCTGGCGGACTATGCCGAGGCGCTCGGCCAGCTCGCGGACGAATGCGCCGAGCAACAGCCGCTGCTGTCGCCGCTGCGCGCCCTGGAGCGTATCCGCGCGCTCCCGGCCCCGGACTCCTTCGCCGGTCTCAGCAACCATCGATTGCTGCGTCTGGCCGTCGCCGCCTCGCAGGGGGCGGCGCTCTCCAGCCGTGCGGAGTTCTACCCCAAGGGGATGCCCGCCGAGCGCAGTCTTGAGCTGGCCCAGGGGGCCTTGCTCGGTACGCCCAGGCTCTCAGTGGCCGAGGTGCAGGACCGCATCCAGGGCCGCTATCCCGAGGCGTTGCCGCTTCCCGGGCGGCCGCAGCTCGACGCCCTGCTGAACCGCCTTGAGCTGGGGTTCATCTGGGATCCCCAAGTCGAGCATGGCGGCAAGCGCGGGGCCTACTGTCTGCCACGGGCCGGTGCGCTGGGCGACGGCAGCTCCACCCTCGCCGCCACCCGGACCAGCGTTCACTACACCCGGCATGAAGTCGGGGATGACTCGCTGGCGCGCGAGCTGAAGGCGTTCGAGCAGCGCGTCCGCAACGCCCTCGATGCCGGGCGTTTCCTGGCCCTTTCGGTCAGGCCCCGGCTGTGGCAGCGGGCGCAGCAGCATCTCGCCGAGACCTTCGCGTTGCAGGTGGTCAGTTTCGATGCGCTACTGCTGCGCCATCTGCACCGTCTGTGCGACGGCATGGCCAATCCGCCCAACTGGCAGGTCGTCTTGAAGGCCGATGCCGCCGACTCCGGCAGTGTCGACTGGTCGCGTTTGCAGGGGCTGGTGCGCCGGGTTCTGCCGGCCATGGCCGAGGAAATCAGGGCGGCTGATCGCCCGGTTCTGCTCACCGATCCTGGACTCATCGGTCGCTATGGTCTGGTCGACACCTGGCTCGGTGAACTGCGCCGGCAGTTGGAGGATGACCCGCAGACACAGGCCCTGTTTCTGCTGCTCGCCAACGAGACGGCCACTGCGGCGGCCTTCATCGATGGAGTCAGTGTGCCGAGCGGCGCGGGCAGTCGGGAGTTTGCTCGGATTCCGAGCGCTTGGGTAAATCCTTCCCTTGTCCGGCAAGGCTCTGCCGACTAATATTGTCGAAGTTTTCAACAATTAATATCCCGCTATGGCGACCATGAACTTCAGCATCCCGGACGACATCCGGGACGCCTTCAATCGCGAATTTTCGGGTCAGAACAAGAGCGCCGTGATCGCTCGGCTGATGCAACAGGCCATTGCCGAAGCCGATCAGCAGCGACGGCGGCAAGCGGCCTTCAAGCAGCTCACCGCCGCACGCGCCGAGCGGCCGGCATTGACCGATGCGATGGCCCGTGCGGCCCGCGAATCGGGCCGCCCATGATTCTGGTCATTGACGCCAGCGTCATCATCAAGTGGCTGTTCCAGGATCCCGAGCGCGAGGCCGATACCGAGCAGGCGACCGCGCTCATGGCGGCCGTCGCTCGCGGTGATCTGAGTGTTGTGCAGCCGCCGCACTGGCTGATCGAGGTCGCGGCGGTCATGGCGCGCGAGACGCCGGAGCGTGCCCAGCGGGATCTGGCGCTGCTGGAGGCCATGACGCTTCCGGTTCGCAGCGATGTCGAGGTGCTGACACGCGCCTGTACGCTCGCCATTGATCTTGGGCATCATCTCTTCGACACGCTGTATCACGCGGTGGCCCTGGAGTCGGGGGCCTGCCTTGTTACGGCGGACGAGCGCTACCATCGCAAGGCCAAGGGGCTGCCGTGCATTCGGCATTTGCGCGACTGGGATGGCTGAGTCGGCCACTCCAAAGATACGTCCCCACGCACCTGTGACCGCACAAGGATTAACGAGACCCGATGATCCATCCCCAACGCCTGCTCGCCGACCTCCAATCCCTGCTGCCCAAGCTGGAGCAGGACATCCTGACCTATTGCCAGGCCCGACCGGAGCTGGAGAGCCATCTCAGGGCCGAGTACGCCAAGGCGCAGGCCGCCAATCGCACCGCCGAGCATTTTGTCGTCTGGCGCGAGGCTCAGATCACTCAGGCGGCGGCGGCCTGGGTGCTGACCGGCGTGTTCGTCCGCTTTCTGGAGGACAACCGGTTGCTGGAGGCGCCGTTCATTTCCGGGCCGACGGCGGGGGCGGGGCGCCGCTCGGATCAAGGCGCGCTGCAACAGGCCAAGGATCGGATGACGGTCTATTTCTCCGAGCATCCGACGGAGGCTGAGCGTGACTATCTGCTGGCGGTCTTCGGTGAGCTGGCGCATCTGCCGGCGATGGCTGAGTTGCTGGATCGCGCCCACAATCCGCTCTGGCAACTGCCGCTGTCGGCGGACGGTGCGAAGGCGTTGATCGATTTCTTTCAGCGGCTCGATCCTGAGACCGGGGAGATTGTGCACGATTTCACCGATCCGGAGTGGGATACCCGCTTTCTCGGCGATCTCTATCAGGATCTTTCGGAGAGCGTGCGCAAGCGTTATGCGTTGTTGCAGACGCCTGAGTTCGTCGAGCGTTTCATCCTCGACTATACGTTGGAGCCGGCGAAGGCGGCCTTCGGTCTGCCGGGGCTGAAGCTGATCGATCCGACTTGTGGGTCGGGGCATTTTCTGTTGACGGGCTTCGAGCGGTTGTTCGACGACTGGCAGAAGCGCGAGCCGGCGACGAACGCGCGTGCGCTGGCGCAGCGGGCGCTCGATGCGATTCATGGGGTGGACATCAATCCGTATGCGATTGCGATTGCGCGTTTCCGGTTGCTGATTGCGGCGATGAAGGCGGCGGGGAGCGATCGGTTGAAGGAGGCGCCGGACTTTCATTTCAATCTGGCTGTGGGCGATTCGCTGTTGCACGGGCGGCGGCATGAGTCGCAGGGGCAGGGCATTCAGCGCGATCTGCTGGATGATGCGCTTGATCATGTGTTCGAGGTGGAGGATCGGGACAGGCTGGAACGCATTCTTGGGCAGCGTTATCAGGTCGTGGTCGGCAATCCGCCCTATATCACCGTCAAGGACAAGGCGCTGAATCAGGCGATTCGGGATAAGTATCCGACCTGTCATCGTCAGTATTCGCTTGGGGTGCCCTTTACTGAGCGGTTTTTCGATCTGACGGTGCCGGCGGAGGGCAATCGTCCGGCTGGGTTCGTGGGCATGATTACCGCCAACAGCTTTATGAAGCGCGAGTTCGGCAAGAAGCTGATCGAGGGGTATTTGCCGCGCAAGGATCTGACGCATGTGATCGATACTTCGGGGGCTTACATTCCGGGGCATGGGACGCCGACGGTGATTGTGTTTGGGCGTAATCGGATGCCACAGGCCGAGCGGTTGCGGGCGGTGTTGGGGATTCGCGGGGAGCCGAGCACGCCGGAGGATGCAGCGCAGGGGTTGGTGTGGCGGTCGATCATGGAGTTGTTGGAGCGGCCGGGAAGTGAGAGCGCCTTTGTCAGTGTGGTGGATCAGGAGCGGGGGTTGTATTCCAAGCATCCGTGGAGTGTCGGGGGCGGCGGTGCCTCTGACCTCAAATTGCTGGTCGAGGCAGGTGCTGAAAAGACGCTATTTGATTACGCTACTGAAATTGGGTTCGGCGCGGTGACACGTGAGGACGAAGCCTACTTGGTTGGTGGAAAAGTGTGCTTGCGCTTTGGGATTCCTGCTGAACAGATCCTCCCATTGGTTGAAGGCGAGCGCATTCGAGATTGGTCACTCGACAATCCTGTTTGTGGGATATGGCCTTACCATCCGCACACCTTAAATGCGCAGGCTGATAATTCGGTAAGTCGATATTTGTGGCCGCTCAAGCAGCAGTTGTCTCAGCGGGTAGCTTATGGCTTGAACCAGTTGGAGCGTGGTCTTCAATGGTTTGAGTATTCGATGTTCTTTGATAAGCGCTACAAAATCCCTCTCTCCATCACCTTCGCCTTCGTCGCCACCCACAATCATTTCGTCCTCGACCGGGGCGGCAAGGTCTTCAAACAGTCCGCGCCGGTCATCAAGCTCCCAGCCGGGGCGAGCGAGGACGATCATCTGGCGCTGCTGGGCCTGCTCAACAGCTCGACCGCCTGTTTCTGGATGAAGCAGGTGTTTCACAACAAGGGAGCGACAAGCGACAAGGGAATCCTTCAGGATGATCCGGAGAAGTTCCGATTCGAGTTCGACGGAACCAAGCTCAAGTTGTTTCCTATTCCGGATCTATCCGACGATGATCGACGAAAAATCATCTTGTTGGTTGCAGCTCTGGATAAATCTGGGAACGCTTTAACGAGTTTCTCGTTCTCCAAGTTTTGCGAAGCAGCTTTGCAGGAAGGCAAATCACTCAAGGAGGAGATGAGTCGGGTGATTCAGGAACGCAATAACACCCGAAAGAAGATGGTGCGCTGGCAGGAAGAGCTGGACTGGCTGTGTTATGAGCTTTACGGACTCATTATCCGTTCCGATGCCGGCGCTTCAATGATCCATGAAACTGCGGTGGACGAAATGACTCCTTTGGACAAGGATTCGAGGCTCTACCGCTGCCTGGATGAGACGCCATCTAACGCGAAGTCGGTAGCCCGCTTGCGACTCATCAAGGAAAACCATTCGATCGCACTCATCGAAAGACCTGAATATAAGCGTCGCTGGTTCCGATCGGCTGGTGCCTACGACGAGCGCGATCTGACCGACGAGATCCAGTTCCCGCGATGGATGCGGGAATGGTTGCTGGATCATTTGGAAACCTACTGCCACGCCCCCGAGTTGATGACCGTCGCCCAACTCGCCGAGCGCGCCCGTCACAACGCCGCCTTCCAACAGATCGCCGCCCTCTACACCGGCACCGACACCTTCGATGCCCGCACCCTCGTCGCCGAACTGGTCGAAAGCGATCAGGTGCCGCAAATGGCCGCTGCCCGCTACAAACCCAAAGCCATGCCCAAATTCCGCGCCTGGCAGGAAACCTGGGACAAGCAGCGCGCCGAAGACGCCATCGACGCCCGCACCGCACTCGACCCCGCCGACCCCCACTTCCTCACCGCCGAACACGCCCGCGCGCTCAAAGCCGAACACATCGGCGACATCCCGCTCCCGCCCAAATACGCCGCCGCCGACTTCCGCAAACCCAGCTACTGGAGCCTGCGCGGCAAACTCGACGTCCCCAAAGAACGCTTCTTCAGCCTGCCCGGCGGCGAGCGCCCCGGCGACGCCACCCTCGTCATCGGCTGGGCCGGACTCGATCACCTGCAACGCGCCCAAGCCATCGCCACCTGGACCCTGGAGCGCAAGGAACAGGACGGCTGGGACGCCGAACGGCTCAAGCCCCTGCTGGTCGCCCTCGACGAACTGATCCCCTGGCTCAAACAGTGGCACAACGCCCTCGACCCCGAACTCGGCGAACGCCTGGGCGACTACTACGAAGGCTTCCTGCTCGAAGAACTGCGCCAGTTGGAACTGTCGCGCGACGAGCTGGAGGCATGGGAACCGCCCGCTGCCCGGCGTGGTCGGCGCTGACACCAGACGCCTTACACTTAAAGGAACGACATCATGCAGACACAACCCATACCCGAGTATCGGTTTGAGGACTATCTCGCCATCGAGCGCGAATCGACCGATGTGAAGCACGAGTATTTCGCCGGTCAGGTGTTCGCCATGAGCGGCGGCAGCTACGAGCACAGCTTGATCACGGTCAATCTGGCCGGCGAACTGCATCAACGGCTCAAAGATAGTTCCTGCGCGGTCCTCTCCAGCGACATGCGGATACGCATCGAAACCGCCGATGCCTGTGCCTACCCGGATGTCAGCGTGCTGTGCGGTGAACCGATCTTTCATGACGCACGGCGCGATGTGCTGACCAACCCGGTGCTGATCGCCGAAGTTCTCTCGCCCTCGACTGAAGCCTACGACCGCGGCGGCAAGTTTGCCCTCTACCGCCAACTGCCGAGCCTGCGTCACTATCTGCTGGTCGCGCAGGACCAGATCGCGGTCGATGTCTTCACCCGCCAGCCCGACGGCCGCTGGGTGCTCGACGCCTATACCGACCCGGACGCCGAGATACTTCTGGAGGCACTGGACTGCCGACTGTCGATGCGCGAACTCTATGATCGGGTAATATTTGGCGCCGCCGATACCACGCCTCGATCCTGAGACAAAACCAGGCTCGACGCCAACGATTCCGAATCTGACAAGACACGGATGCCGATCATCGTATGTCTGTTCTCATCAAAGACCTCATCCACATCCCCGAGCGCGTCCAGCGTGGCGATTTCGTACTCAACCTGGCCAGCGGCCTCGAAGCGGATGCCGTCGAGCAGACCCTCAAGGACTATGTCGTCACTCCGCAGCTCGCCCGCTGTTTCGAGGACGCGCTGAGCTTCATCCAGAGTACCGCCGCCAGCCGGCAGAATCGCAACAAGGGCGCCTATCTGCACGGCAGTTTCGGCAGCGGCAAGTCGCACTTCATGGCGGTGCTGCACCTGCTGTTGCAGGGCAATCCCCAGGCGCGCGCCATCCCCGAGTTGGCCCCGTCGGTCGCCAAGCACAGCGACTGGATGCAGAGCCGCAACATCCTGCTGGCGCCCTATCACATGATCGGTGCGGCGAGCATCGAGTCCGGCGTGCTCGGTGGCTATGCCCGTTATATCCGCAAGCTCCACCCGGATGCTCCAGTACCCGGCTTCTATATGAGCGAGCGCCTCTTCGCCGATGCCCAGGCGATGCGCGGGCACATGGGCGATGAACGCTTCTTCGCGGCGCTCAACAGCGCGGGCGGCGCGGCGGGGGGCGACGATGGCTGGGGTGACGCTGCCACCGGCTGGGAGGCGGTGAGCTTCGAGGCCGTGGTCAGCGGGCAGGCGGGCGACGATGACCGCATCCGCCTGGTCGGCGATCTGGTCGGCTCCCTGTTCAAGTCCTTCGCCGATCTCGCCAACACCGAAAGCGGCGGCTATCTCGAATTCGACGAAGGCCTGCGTGTCATGACCCGGCACGCCAAGGCGCTCGGCTATGACGCCGTCATCCTCTTCCTCGACGAGCTGATCCTCTGGCTCGCCAGCCGCCTGTCCGACCGCAACTTCATCAACAGCGAGATCCAGAAGGTCGTCAAGCTGGTCGAGACCGGCCTCCCGCGCGAGCTGCCGCTGATCAGCTTCATCGCCCGTCAGCGCGACCTGCGCGAGTTCGTCGGCGACCAATACAGCGGCGTCGACCAGGAGATCCTGAGCGACTCGCTGAAATACTGGGAGGGGCGCTTCCACACCATCACGCTGGAGGATCGCAACCTCCCGGTGATCGCCCAGCGGCGTCTGCTCGCACCCGTCAGCGCGGCGGCCCAGGACCAGATCGAAGCGGCCTTCGCCCAGACCGAGCGGATGCGCGAGGAGGCGTTCACCCTGCTGCTGACCAGTCAGGGCGACCGCGACATGTTCCGCGCCCTCTATCCCTTCAGCCCGGCCCTGGTGCAGGCGCTGGTGGCGCTCTCCTCAGCGCTCCAGCGCGAGCGCACGGCGCTCAAGGTCATGCTGATGCTGCTGGTCGAGCAGCGCGAGACCCTGGCGCTGGGCCGCGTCATCCCGGTCGGCGACCTCTATGATGTCATCGCCTCCGAGGCCGAGCCTTTCTCCGAGCAGATGCGACAGCATTTCGACAACGCCAAGCTGCTGTTCGAGCGCAAGCTGATCCCGGTCCTGGAGCAGGAGCACCAGATCAGCCTTCAGGCGCTTCAGGAGCTGGCGCCGGACGAGGCCAAACGGCAGGCCTTCAACAACGATCTGCGCCTGCTCAAGACCCTGGTGCTGGCCGCCCTGGTCCCCGAGGTCGAGAGCTTCAAACAGCTCACCGCGACCAAGCTCGCGGCGCTCAATCACGGCACCATCCGCTCGCCCATCCCAGGGCGCGAGGCGCAAACCGTCTTGCAGAAGTGCCGCAAATGGGCGGGTCAGGTCGGCGAGATCAAGATCTCCGACGACCCCAATCCCACCATCGGCGTGCAGCTCTCGGGCGTGGATACCGAAAGCATCATCGAGCAGGCACGCATCAACGACAACGACGGCAACCGCCGACGCCTGGTGCGTGAGATGGTCTTCGACGCCTTCGGCATCCGCGACGACAACCAGCTCTTCGTCGAGCACGAGTGGCTGTGGCGCGGCACCCGGCGGCGGGTGGAGGTGCTGTTCCAGAACATCCTCGGAATCACGGACGACAGCCTCTTCGAGTCGCGCGACGATCAGTGGAAGGTCATCATCGACTTCCCGTTCGGCGCCGGGACGCATTCCCCGACCGACGCTCAGGCGCGCGTGCGCAACTTCGAGGCGGCAGGCGGGCAGGCGAAGACGATCTGCTGGCTACCCTATTTCCTGAGCCAGAGCGCGCAGAAGAACCTCGGCAAACTGGTCGTGCTGGAAGACATCCTCAAGAGCGAGGACAGCTTCAACCGCTACAGCCGTCATCTCAGCCCGCAGGATCGCGCGAGCGCCCGCACCCTGCTCGACAATCAGCGCAGCCAGCTGCGCCAGCAGCTCAAGGACATCCTGATCGGCGCCTACGGGGTGGCTCAGGCGTTGCCCGGCTCGCTCGACCACAACGATCTGCTGGAATCGCCGCTCCTGTCGCTACAGCCGGGGTTCACGCCACGCCCGCCGCAGGGCACCACCATGGCAAAGGCCTTCGAGCAGTTGCTCGGGCAGGCCCTGGCCTGGCAGTACCCGGATCACCCCGCCTTTTTTGATGCCCAAGGCGACGGCGAGGTGAAGACGAGCGATCTCGGCAAGGTCTTCACTGAGCTGCGCCGCGCGATTCATGCCCCGCACGGGCGTATCGACGTCGACGGCCCCCTGCGGCCGCTGATGCGCCAGATCGCGCAGCCGCTCAAGCTCGGCGAGATGCACGAGCGCCACTTCATCTTCAAGGAGGACTGGCCGCAACACCTGAGCCGCGAGCTGGCCCGAATGGGTGGTGAGGCGACTGTGCGGGCGCTCCGTGAGGCGATGGACCAGCCGCGTCCTCGGGGCTTGCCGACGGCCGTGCAGAACCTGCTGATCCTCGTCTTTGCCGAGCATGGACAGTACGCCTTCACTTTCCACGGCGGTCCGTTCGAGGATGTGAGCCTCAAGGACATCCGCGACGACCTGGTACTGATCAAGCAGGAGCTGGCCGAGCCTGAGATCTGGCGGAAAGCACTGGACCATTTCGCCGCCGTGCTCGGTCATACGATCAATCCCTTGCTCACCGCCAACAACCAGAACGCGCTGCAAAAGGAGGTGCAGGCCGAGGTCAATGCCCGCCTGGAGGACTGCCGCAGCCTGGTCGCGGATCTGACTCAACAGCTCGATGCGCTTGGACTGGCGGCGACCGGCAACCGGCTGGCCAACGCCCGGCTCGCCGTGCAGTGGCTGGAGGATCTGCAATCCCGCGAGGGGCCGGCCCTGGTCGAAGCCTTGGCGGAGCTGGAGCCGGTCACCAGTCTGCAAGCGCTAGGTCGCAGCCTCATCACGGCAACGCGGGTGAGTCATGCGCTGGCGGACAACAATTGGGACTTGCTGCGGGCCGTTTGGGGCGAGGGGGAGGGGACGCGCATCAAGCGCGCCGTGGCCGATGCACTCGCGGCGGACGAGCTGGTGACATCGCTGGCCGATGCGCTCAAGCAGGCCCAGGCGGATGCAACACGCCTGATTCAGCGCCCGCCCGCTGTCGTTCCCCCGATCGACCCGCCGCCGACGCCGCCCGTGAGACCCAAGGGCAAGCGGGTGCTGAAGCAGGACGACCGCCAGGGCCTGGCAGTCGACGAGGCTCGCCGCGTGCTGGAGGAGATCGAGCCACTGCTGAGCGACGGTGTGACCCTGGACATCAGCTACCGGATCCTGGGTGAGACGGATTGAAGCACTGCCGATGACCTCAGTCGTGTCGAATCCGTCCGTCTCCGAGCATGCCAAACTCCCCAGCGCCGTGCTCACCCAGGTGCAGGCGATCCTGGCTAGGGACGCCCAGGCCGATCGGATCGCCCTGGTCTGGCCCGAACCCATCGAACCACGCGAGCAGCGGCTGCCGCTGTCGGACACATGGCTGCGGGTGGTCTATTGCCCCTCGGAGCTGGCGATGCGTGAACGGCTGGTGACCCATAGGCCCGGCGCCGAGCGGTTGGTAATGCTCTCGCCCTTCGATGAGACGCGCCTGTCGCAGGACGTCCTGGCACGGCTCTGGGGCGGCGAGCCGAAGCGCATCAGCCCCTGGCGCACCCTAGAGCAGTTGCTGCGGGTGCGCCGGATCGATCCGCGGCTGACGGCTAAATCCTACCGCTGGATCGCCGAGGCCCTGGTCGAGGGCTTCGAGCGCTATCGTGGTCGCATTCAGTTCGGCGAGGTGCTGGATTTCGACAAGGCTTGGCGCGCCCTGGCCTTGGCGCGGCTCGATTTCGCAGGCGAAGCGCTCGATCTGGACGCGCTCCTGGAGTGGTCGCGCGGCTCGGAGGTCAGCGCGGCGGTCTCGGCACTCCCCGAGACCGTGACGGCGCACCTGGGCGACTGGCTCAGGCCCCGACTGGGCGCCGCGACCGAGCTGGTTCTGAACCTGTGGCGACACGGGCACGCGGGGGACATGGTGGCGATCGGTCTGGTCTGCTCGGTGCTCTATCGCGCCGGTTTGACGCTCGACCAAGCCCTGTTCCAGGCCAGGGGACGCTTGCGCGAGCGCCTGATCGGCGGCGCACGGATCGACGACGCGACGCTTGAGGACTATGGACGGACAACCGTCGACTACCTCGAACGGCTCCTCGCCGAGCGCCCCTATCGCGTGCTCAATGCCCCGCTTGCACAGGCCGAGCAGCTCCTCGCGAGTCTCGACATGCAACCGCTGGCCGCCGCCTCCGACCTGCTTCCGGGCGGATACGGACAGCGGCTCGATCGGCTCGCGCAGGCGCTCCAGGCGGCGCTCGCGGGCAAACCCATCGAACCCGCGCTCGCCGCCCTGGCGGATCTGCGACGTCATCAGTTGGCCAGGGTCCGCACCGAGCAGCTCGGCACGGCGGAGCTGGCGGTGCGTGCCTGCCGCTGGCTGAAGACCGAAGAGGTGGAGCGCGGGAGCCTGCTGGAGCAGGTCGACGACTATGTTGCGAGCGGCGGCTATCTGGACTGGGCGCGCAGCCGCCTCTGGTCGGGCGATGAGCACGAGGCACTGAATCGTCTCTACACACGGCTGGTCGGTCAGGTGTCCGCGCGGCGCGAGCGCCTGAACGAGCGCTTCTCGCATCACCTGTCGGCCATCGCTCGGGGAGATCAGGTCGATGCCTCGGTCTTGCCGGTGGAGCGGGCGCTGGAGGGCTTGGTCGCTCCCCTGGCGAAGCAGCAGCCGGTGCTGGTCCTGGTGCTCGATGGGATGAGTCACGCCGTCTACCGTGAACTCGCGGGCGATCTGTTGCATCACGGCTGGGTGGAGCTACAGCCGGCGGAGCGTCTGGCGCCCTGCTGTCTGCTCGCCGCCTTGCCGACGATCACCCGGATCAGCCGCTATGCCTTGCTGTCCGGAGCGCTGGGCGAGGGCGCCAGTGGCGAGGAGAAACAGGCCTTCGCCGCGCACCCCGCCTTGAAGGCGCTGTCATCGACGAAGTTTCCACCCCTCTTGTTTCACAAGAGCGATCTCCAGCAGCCGGGCAGCGGCGCCCTGGCCGAAGGGGTTCGGGACATCATCGCGGGCCAGGCGCACCGGGTCGTCGGTGCGGTGATCAACGCGGTTGACGACCACTTGAGTAGCGGCGCCCAGGTGTCGGTGCGCTGGTCGGTGGCGTCAGTCGGCGTGCTGCGCCAGATCCTGGAGGCCGCCCGCGAATCCGGGAGACTGGTGATCCTCACCAGCGACCATGGTCATGTGCTGGATCACGACATGCGGCTGATGCCGTCCAATGCCGAGTCGGCGCGCTTCAAGCCGACGACCGAGGCGGTCGGGGACGGCGAGGTGCGGGTCTCGGGCGAGCGCGTGGCGCTGCCCGGCCACCAGGTCATCCTGCCCTGGTCCGAGCGGATTCGCTACACCTCGAAGAAAATGGGCTATCACGGCGGCGGCTCGCTTCAGGAGGTGCTGATTCCGTTCGGCGTCTACCGCAATGCCGGCGAGACCGGCCCGATTACCGGCTGGCAGGAAGTCGCGCGACAGGCGCCCGCCTGGTGGGCGCTCGATCCGGTGTCGGAGCCGCCGGCCAAGGCCGCCGTGGCGTCCGCGCCTGTGTCCTCCGCCCGTCCGTCGAAGCAGAACACGCTAACGCTCGACCTCTTCGCCGAGCCGCCCACGCCAAGCCCGGCGATGATAGGGGAGGGCGATTGGATCGCCGCCCTGCTGGCCTCGCCGGTCTATGCGCAGATGAGGGCGCGCAGCGCTCGGGTCATGGTGAGCGAGGCACAGTTGCGCCGGCTCCTGGAGTTGCTGTCACAGGCGGGCGGTCAGCAGATGGCCGCCGCCGTGGCGCAGGGCCTGGGGCTCCCTGAGATCCGCCTGAACGGACTTTTGGCGGGTGTGCAGAAGTTGCTCAATGTCGATGGCTATCCGGTCCTGGCGATCGATCGGGCGTCCAAGACGATCCGCCTCGATCTCGCGTCGCTGAAGACCCAGTTCGAGTTGTCATGAGCATCAGTCGCCAGCGCCGAGCCGACATCATCGACGCACTGCGGCGCGGCACGGTGCCGCAATACGGGCTCGATGCGCTGGCGGTGGGGCTCACGTCCTTCGAGGCCGCCTTCGACGACGCGCTGACGACGGTCGCGCGCGGGCGCGGCCAGTTCAAGGCCATCCGCGGTGAGTACGGGAGCGGCAAGACCTTCATGGTGCGCTGGCTGCGTGAGCGCGCCCATCGCCTCGGCTTCGCCGGCGCCGAGGTGCAGATCTCCGAGACCGAAACGCCACTGCATCGACTGGAGACGGTCTACCGCCGGTTGATCGAGCGGCTGACCACCGCCGATTCACCCTCGGGGGCGTTTCGCAACGTCATCGACGCCTGGTTTTTTGCCTTGGAAGAGGACGTGATCGCACAGGGCGGGGTCGATCCCAACGACGCCTCGGCCCTGATCGAGGCCACCGACGGCTTGATGGAGAAGCGCCTCGGTGAGGTGGTGCGTTCGGCGCCGGCCTTTGCGCTGACCCTGCGCGCCTATCGCCGCGCGCTGCTCGAAGGGCACGAGGACATCGCCGACGGCCTTCTGGCCTGGATGGCGGGCCAGCCGAACATCGCCGCTGCAATCAAGCGCTACGCCAACATCAAAGGCGACATCGACCACTTCGGCGCCCTGAGCTTCCTGCAGGGCGTGCTCACCATCCTCAAGGATTCCGGCCATCCGGGGCTGCTGCTGGTGCTCGACGAGGTGGAGACCCTGCAACGTATGCGCGGGGACGTGCGCGACAAGAGCTTGAACGCCCTGCGGCAGCTCATGGACGAGATCGACAGCGGGCGCTTTCCGGGACTCTATCTGGTGGTCACCGGGACGCCGTCCTTCTTCGATGGCCCGATGGGGGTGCAGCGACTGCCGCCCCTGGCGCAGCGACTCGCCGTGGATTTTGCGACCGAGGCCCGCTTCGACAACCCCAGAGCGGTGCAGATCCGCTTGCGGGGCTTCGACGTCGCCGCCCTCTGTGAGGTGGGCCGCAAGGTGCGGGATCTCTATGCGGCGGGGTGCGTGGAGGGGAAGGCCTGCGAGCGTATCAGCCAGGTGGTTGACGACGCCTATGTCGCCACACTAGCCCAGGCGGTCACCGGCGCCTTGGGCGGCAAGGTCGGAATCGCGCCTCGGGTGTTTCTGAAGAAGCTGGTCGGCGAGGTTCTCGACCGGGTCGATCAGTTCGCCGACTTCGACCCGCGCCGGCATTATGCCCTCACCGTCAGCGACCAGGAGCTGACCGCTGTCGAACGCTCGGCCCGCTCGGCCGCTCGCGTTGACGACATCGAGTTGGAAATCCCCCCTGGCCCCCCTTTTTCAAAGGGGGGTTAAGAGAGGCTGATGGCCAGTAACACCAGTGTTTCTCAGGATAAGCCCCCTTTGATCAAAGGGGGTGAGAGAGGCTGATGGCCAGCGTTTCACAAGAGAAGCCCCCCTTTGAAAAAGGGGGGTTGGGGGGATTCTCCTTCGATCAGTTGCATCCGGCGCTTCAGCACCACATCGTCAACACCCTGGGCTGGCGCTCACTGCGTCCGTTGCAGGAGGCGACGATCGCGCCGATTCTGCGCGGGGAACACGCCATCCTGCTGGCGCCCACGGCGGGCGGTAAGACGGAAGCGGCGGTCTTCCCTGTTCTGTCGCGGATGCTGAGCGAGCGCTGGGAGGGACTCAGCGTCCTCTACATCTGTCCGATCAAAGCGCTGCTCAACAACCTCGAGCCGCGGCTCGCACACTATGCCGGGTTGGTCGGGCGGCGCGTCGCGCTGTGGCACGGCGATGTCGGCCCGGCGCGCAAGGCCAAGCTCATCGCCGACCCGCCGGACATCCTCCTGACGACGCCCGAGTCCCTGGAAGTGACGCTGATCTCCAGGCGGATCGACCATCGGCAGCTCTTCGCGAATCTGCGCTGTGTCGTCCTTGACGAGGTACATGCCTTTGCGGGCGATGATCGCGGCTGGCATCTGCTGTACCTGCTTGAGCGGCTCAGCCGCATCGCGGGGCGAGACTTGCAGCGGGTGGGACTCTCGGCGACGGTTGGCAACCCCGAGCACCTGTGCGACTGGCTCGCAGCGGGCCTTGACCAACCGCGCCGCGTGATCGATCCGCCGACGGATGCCGGTCGACCTCCGGAGATCGAACTCGACTGGGTCGGCAATCTGCGCAATGCGGCCCTGGTGATCTCCCGGCTGCATCGAGGAGAGAAGCGCCTGGTCTTCTGCGACAGCCGAATGCAGGTCGAAGAGCTGGCAATCGAACTGCGTGGACTCGGTGTGAGCACCTATGTCTCGCATAGCTGCCTGAGTCTGGAGGAGCGACAGGCGGCGGAGACGGCCTTCAGTCAAGGACAGGACTGCGTGATCGTCGCGACCAGCACGCTGGAGCTGGGGATCGATGTGGGGGATCTCGACCGGATCATTCAGATCGATACCCCGAGCCGGGTGTCGTCCTTCCTGCAGCGGATCGGACGCACCGGACGTCGCCCGGGGACCGCGCGCAACTGTCTCTTTCTGATCACCAAGGCGGAGGCCTTCCTGCCGGCGGCGGCCCTGCTGCAACTGTGGAGCGAAGGCTTTGTCGAGCCGATCGAGCCGCCGCCCTTGCCGATGCATCTGTTCGCTCAGCAGATCATGGGCCTCGCCCTCCAGGAAACCGGGATCACCGCCGCGGATTGGCCCGCCTGGCTGGGACGGCTTCCGGGATTGGGGACGCTCGAGCGGGATGACTTTCAGCGCATCCTTGACTTCATGCTCGAAACGGAGATTCTCCACACCGATCAGGGGCTGCTGGGGATCGGCGGATCGGGTGAGCGTCAATTCGGCGCCAGGCACTTCATGGACCTGTTCTCGGTGTTCGTGAGTCCACCCTCGATCAAGGTCTTCCATGGCCGACAAGAGATTGGTGAGGTCCATCAATCGACCTTCATCCTGAAAGAGGAAGGGCCGGCGCTCCTGACCCTCGGAGGTCGCTCTTGGGCAACCCAATACATTGACTGGCCGAGACGCAAGGCATACGTCGAACCGACAGCGCTACGCGGACGCTCGCAATGGCTGAGCGCCGGCCAACCCTTGCATTTCGAGCTCTGTCAGGCGATTCCCCGCGTGCTCGCGCGCGCAGAACCACCGGTCGCCTTCTCGCGTCGCGCCCTGGAGCACATGGCCGAACTGCGCGAAGCCTTGGACTGGGTAGAGCCGGGCAAGACCTTCCTCATCGCTGAGGCGCGCGACAGCCTCGTCTGGTGGACCTTCGCGGGCCGGCTCGTCAATGCGACGATCGCGAATGCGCTGGCTGGAGAGGCGACCAGGATCGTCGCCGATAATCTCACGATCAGCTTCACCGGCGCGGTGGATCTCGCGTCGATGGCGACGGCGATCCGCAACAAGGTTTTCGGCAAAGCGAGCGAACTCGCGCTGCCGCTCGACGAGACGTTCATCGCTGAGCTGAAGTTCGGGGAATGCTTACCAGCCGAGCTCAGGGAGCGTGAGATGATCGCTCGCCATGACTGTTCCGATGCACTTGCGTTGCTGGCGAGCGTGCCTATGGCGGTCATGCGGCTGAGCGACTCTAGCCTGGCAAGCGGGCAGATCAGTCGCTAGCCGGCAAGTCCACGGAGCCCGCCAGATGAACTCACGTCTTTGCTACGCCCTGGAGGCCGCAGCAGTCCGGGCTGATCGTCATGTTCGCGGGCGCTGGCTATCGTGGCCAGTCCGTGACCTGGCATGTGTTCAGCGAATGTCTGTGGAGACGGGCTCCGGCTCCCGATAACCATGCTGCCGGCGCCGCTTCCCGGTCGCCATGATCTGTTGGAGTCCAGCCTCGCGCGACTCGACCCACACGAGGCGCTGTCCGCCCAGATGTGAGCCGATTGCTCCCCAACACTGAAGCAATGTCCACTCGCCGAACAGGTCGCGGACCAGGGCGACGCTGTAGTAACGCTGTTTCTCCGGATGAATCCAGCGGCATTGAGACGGCTCGCCATCGGTGTGAGGCCGGACCGGCCGGTTCGGCGCTGTCTCCAGGCTCGGGCGACGTGTTGAGTGTCGTGCGCCCATGTCGGCGTCACGCCGCATAGATCATGGTCCGGGTCATCCCGCCATCGACGATCAGGTTCTGGCCGGTGATGAATCCGGCCTGGTCGCCGGCCAGGAAGCGCACGGCGGCGACGATGTCTTCCGGCGCGCCGACCCGCCCGACGGCATGTTGAGTCCGATCGATCGGGCGATGGTGCGGGACGCGCCGATGGGCCGACTTCTGGAGCGGACCGGTCTCGATCCAGCCGGGGCTGATGGCATTGACCCGGATCTCCGGTCCCAGACTGATCGCGGCAGCGTGGGTGAAAGCCAGCAGGCCGCCCTTGGCGGCGGCATAGGCTTCGCAGTGCGGTTCGGATTGCAGGGCGCGGGTCGAAGCAATGTTGACGATCGCACCGCGACGTCGGCGCAGCCCTGGAATGGCCGCGCGGGTGCAGAGAAAGGCGCCGGTCAGATGGCTATCCTGCCAGCGCCGCCAGTCGGCCAGCGACAGTGTTTCGAGCGGACCGCTCAGCGGGTCGGCCAGACCGGCGTTGTTGACCAGCAGATCCAGGCCGTCGGGCTGGCCATCCCGAGACTGCCAGGCCGCGAGTGCGGCGAAGGCGCGCTCGACCGCCGCTTCATCGCCGACATCAGTGTCCAGCCCGAGACAGGCCGGGGTCGCCCATTCAGCCGTCACCTCAGCCAGCGCTTCGGCCTCCCGGTCGAGCACGGCCACGCGCCATCCCTCGGCCAGGAATGCCTGAGCCAGGGCGCGACCGATGCCTTGGGCGCCGCCCGTGATGAGTAAAGTGGACCCTGAAAACCGGACAGTCATTTAAGTTATCAAACCGGTACAGAAGGGTTAGTCAAAATGGGTGAATC
>NZ_WNKT01000033.1 GCF_009720725.1 Allochromatium palmeri | reverse complement strand
TGCGCCCGCTGCACCAGGCTGTGGGCGGTTTCGCGGCTTCGCGCCAGACCTTCCAGGACGGTGCGTGGTTCAGGGGGTAGCTCAATCAACGGGGCAGGACGGGCCATGGGCGGCAACTCACAATCAGGCAGTGGGAGAGTGATGAGTGATTATCCAGAAAATTCACAGTGCGCGGTACTAGTGAGGCACCGCCAGACGAAAGGGGCGGAAACAGATAGGCCAGATCTACGGATGCAGAATGCCTGCTCTCTACTCTACCTCTCAACCACAGCGATTTGGCGCGGCCCCAGTTCTGATTCGGCCTTGGCGAAGCGATCGACGATCTTGGCTCCTCCGCCGGTGCCGGATTGGTAGACAGCATCGGGCGTGAGATAGCCCAGGGATTGATGAGGGCGTTGGCCGTTGTAGAAGGCGAAATAGGCGCTCAAGTATCAGCCCCAAACGGTCGTCGCTGACATCCAACGCCCGCAGCGCCCGGCGCTCCAGGCCGACCCGCAACGTCATCAAGAGACCGCCCGCCCAGCCCTGAACCCGGTTGAGGCGATGGTCTCCCTCGCTGAGAATGTAAGCCAGCCACACCACCGCCACCTCACCGAGGCTCAGCCCTTGCCAGTTTCCGTGCATCGGGCAGTGCTCGCCGAGCAGCGAGGCGCCCCCCATCTTGGACAATTGCGCCAAGAGTAGTGGGATGTCATCAACCCGTTCGATGCGGGTGACCGTAGGGGCCGTGTCCATGGGTGTCCTGACTCAGGATGCAAGTGCGCATAGCTTGCCTCATTTTTCAGGAACCGGGCGGTAAAATTGAGCGAACGATGACCATGAATCCTCCTTTGGTGAAATTGGCCTGGTAACGTCCTGCATGCATCAGGATCGTGGTTCGATTCCTGGCCGTTTGGCCAACGGCAGGCTGGTGAACGATGAAGCCATAGATGCCACAGAGATCGCGCTGTCGATCCAGCGTCCGGCCAGGGCCGCGAGCTGCTCGGAGTCGAACGCACTCTCGTCGGCGGAGCGATAAGCCGACTCGACCAGCACACGCCCGACGCCGTCGCTGAACTCGCCATCACCGCCGGTCGCATCCAGAAAGGTCAGCCAGTCCTCGCCGGTTAAACCTGCGACCTGGACGCGCGGATATCGCGCCAACGCCAGACGCCGCAACAGACGCGACAACTCGGCCAGATAGCGCCGCCGATCGCCATCGGCGGCCAGCTCGCGGCCCAGCCGTTCGAGTTCGCGCCGCGCGGCACGCTGGAGCGCGGTCTGGTCTCGCCAGCGAAGCCAACGACGCACCACCAGAACCAGTGCCACCAGAACCACAGCCGCCAACAGCCACCAGCCCGGCGCCAGCGGCCACCAGGACACCGGATCGGGCAGATGCCAGTCACGCAAATCAGCCAGGGGATCAGCCATCATGCCTGCCTCGCCGGATGAAGCGCCCGCCGCGCTCCGAGGGCGAGCGCCAGGGCCGGGCCGACCGGATCGCCGGTCGATAACCGCAGCCAGTGCGCGCCATGGAGCCGTGCCAGCCGTTCCAAGAGCGCCAGACGCTGTTCGAACGCCGCCTGATAGCGCGTCCGCGCTCCCGCACCGGTCAGGTCCAGAATCCCGCGCCGCTGGCCCATCAGCACCGGATACCGCCCAGCAGGTGGCGCCTTTGCTTCGATCGGATCATGGACCAGGACGAGCAGCAATTCACTCCCCGAGGCCAGACGCGCGATCCAGGCGCCATCGCGCTCGTCGAGATCGCTGAAGTCACTGATCAAAGCGATCAGGCTGCCGGGACGAACCAGCGCGGCCAGATGTGCCGCCGCCCCGGCGAGCCGGACATGACCGCCCTCCCCCATCGCCACCGGCGTGGCCAGGCGTTCGAGCAGCGGCAGCAGACCTGTGCCGCGCGCGGCCGGCCGTCGCTCCAGATGGCGTGACTCGTCGAACACCAGTCCGCCGACCCGGTCGCCTCGATCCACGGCCGCCCATCCGAGCAGCGCCGCCACGCGCGCGGCCACGACCGACTTGAAGGCCACGCGCGTCCCAAACTGCATCGATGGCCCCTGATCGACCAGCAGCCACACCGGCCGCTCGCGCTCCTCGCGGAATAGCTTCACATGCGGCGTCCCGGCGCGTGCGGTCACGCGCCAGTCCATATTGCGCGGATCATCACCCGGCAAATAGACACGCGACTCGTCGAACTCCATGCCGCGACCGCGAAAGCGCGACAGATGACCACCGCTGCGCGTGGCCAGCACCCGCCCGCGCGGAGCCAGATCCAGCCGCCGTGCCTGGGCACGGAGCGCGATGAGTTCACGCAGATCGGCACGGAAGCCGTTTGCAGTCTGCTCGTTTGAATCGGCCATGACTGGATGCGGCTCAAGGTGCCGGAACACGCGCCAGCAGCGCCGTGACGAAATCATCCGCACAGCGCCCTTCGGCCTCGGCTTCATAGGACAGCAGCACCCGATGGCGCAGCACGTCGGGCGCGAGCGCCTGGACGTCCTCGGGCGAGACGAAATCGCGTCCGGCCAACCAGGCGCGGGCGCGGGCACAGCGATCCAGGGCAATGGTCGCGCGCGGACTGGCGCCAAACCGTAGCCAGCCATCGAGATCGCGCGCATAGGCACCGGGGCGGCGTGTCGCCATCACCAGATGCACCAGATAGTCCTCGACCTCGGGCGCCATATAAAGATCGAGAATGGCCCGCCGTGCGGCGAAGACCTCAGCCTGGGTCAGCACCACGGCGGATTCCCGCGGCGCCTGATCGCCTCTGGCCTGATCGCGGTTGAGCCGCAGGATGGCGCGCTCGGTCTCCAGGTCCGGGTAATCGACGCGCACATGCAGCAGGAAGCGGTCGAGCTGGGCTTCCGGGAGCGGATAGGTGCCCTCCTGTTCGATCGGATTCTGGGTCGCCATGACCAGAAAGAGTTCCGGAAGCGGATAGGTCTCGCGCCCGACCGTGACCTGACGCTCGCCCATGGCCTCCAGCAGTGCCGACTGCACCTTGGCCGGGGCGCGGTTGACCTCATCGGCTAGCAGCAGATTGTGGAAGATGGGGCCGCGATCGAAACGGAAACTGCCATCATGCGGCCGATAGATCTCGGTGCCGGTGAGATCCGCCGGCAGCAGATCCGGCGTGAACTGGACGCGATGGAAATCACCTTCCAGACCGACCGCCAGATACTTGACCGCCGTGGTCTTGGCCAGACCCGGAGCGCCCTCGACCAGCAGATGTCCATCCGCCAGCAACGCGATCAGCAGACGCTCGACCAGGGTGCGCTGACCCAGGATGCCGCGCGCGATCTGATCGCGCAACGCGCCAAAGCGCCCGGCCAGATCGGGCGCGGCATCCGCATGGGCGCTGCGACCCTTGTGCAACTCCAGATTTGGACTCTGTTCCAAGGTTTGCCTCCTTCAAAAAAGCTCACAGGCATCCGACCGACGCCCCCGTACAGGCATGGCCAATCGGAATATAGAGTTCCAGGTTTTGTCGATCGACGCCGTTAAAACTTTTTAAGGTAGATACATTGTGGATGCTCAACCTGACCCCTATACTGGTTCAGCCATTCCGGCTCCACAACAGAGGACGACACAATGATCAAATCCAACCGGATCACCGCTTGCGCCATCGCCGCGCTCTTCGCTGGCGCCTCCTTCTCCGCAAGCGCCTGGTGGGGCGGCCCAGGCTATGGCAACGGCAACGGCCTCTGGGACAACATGGGTGACATGTTCGGCGATGGCTATGGCGACTTCAACATGAACATGGGTGGCGGCGGACGCGGCTATGGCCGTGGCTATGGTCGCGGACAAGGTTACGGCTACGGCTATGACGCCCCCTATGGCTATGGTGCTCCCTATGGTTACGGCGCCCCCTACGGCGGCTATGGTGCTCCCTATGGTTATGGCGCGCCCTACGGCGGAATGCCTTATGGTGCCATGCCGCCCCAGATGCCCGCTGTTCCAGCCCAGCCACAGGCGGCTCCGAGCCGTTAACCTGTGACCCCGCTCGGCTGAACGGCCCGGCCGTGAGTGATCGCGGCCACATAAAGACGCCTCGTGCTCCTTGAGCCGAGGCGTTTTTGTTGTTCGAGGTTTGCCGGGAACGGCGAACACCCGACGGCTAGAGACCGAGCATCTTTTCCAGATAGTGGATATTGGTGCCACCGGCGAGGAAGGCGCCATCGCGCATGATCGAGCGCTGAAGCTTGATGTTGGAGTGGATGCCTTCGATGATCGTCTCGCGCAAGGCATTGCACATACGCGCTACCGCCGAATCACGATCCTCGCCGTGGGTGATGAGCTTGCCGATCATCGAGTCATAGTGACAGGGCACGGTATAGCCCGAGTAGATATGGGTCTCGATCCGCACCCCCGGACCGCCCGGCGCGTGGAAGTCGGTGATCTTGCCCGGACTGGGCATAAAGGTCTCGGGATGCTCGGCGTTGATGCGGCACTCAATGGCATGCCCGCGCATCTGGATGTCTTCCTGCCGATAGCGCAGCGGCTCGCCGGCGGCGATCAGAATCTGTTCCTTGACGATGTCCACGCCCGTGACCATCTCGGTGACCGGATGCTCGACCTGGACGCGGGTGTTCATTTCGATGAAATAGAACTGCCCGTTCTCGTAGAGGAACTCGAACGTCCCCGCCCCGCGATAGCCGATCGACCGACAGGCGGCCGCGCAACGCTCGCCGATCTCGCGCCGCTGGGCCTCGGTAATGCCCGGTGCGGGTGCTTCCTCGACCACCTTCTGATGACGCCGCTGCATCGAGCAGTCGCGCTCGCCGAGATGGATGGCGTTGCCCATCTGGTCGGCCAAGACCTGGAACTCGACGTGACGCGGGTTCTCCAGGTACTTCTCCATGTAGACCATGTCGTTGTTGAAGGCCGCTGCGGCTTCGGCCTTGGTCAGCGCGATGGCGTTGAGCAGGGTCGCTTCGGAGTGCACCACACGCATCCCGCGCCCACCACCACCGCCCGACGACTTGATCATGATCGGATAGCCGATCTCGCGCGCCAGCTCCAGGGTGCGCTTCTTGTTGTCGTCGATCGGACCGTCGGACCCCGGCACACAGGGCACGCCGGCTTCCTTCATCGCCGCGATGGCCGAGACCTTGTCGCCCATCAGGCGAATGGTCTCGGGACGCGGGCCGATGAAGATGAAGCCCGACTTCTCGACGCGCTCGGCAAAATCAGCGTTCTCAGACAGAAAACCATAGCCGGGGTGGATGGCAACCGTATCCGTGACCTCCGCGGCACTGATGAGCGCCGGAACGTTCAGGTAGCTTTGCATCGCGGCTGCCGGGCCGATACACACCGACTCGTCGGCGAGCAAGACATGCTTGAGATCGCGGTCGGCTTCGGAATGGACGGCGACCGTCTTGATGCCGAGTTCGCGACAGGCACGCAGGATGCGCAGCGCGATCTCGCCACGGTTGGCGATCAGAACCTTCTCGATCATTGCAGACATAATGTCAGACCTCAGTCGATCAGGAACAGCGGCTGGTTGTACTCAACCGGTTGACCATTCTCGACCAGGATGCGCTTGACCGTTCCGGAGTGGTCGCTCTCGATCTGGTTGAGGATCTTCATGGCCTCGATGATGCAGAGCGTATCGCCGGCCTTGACCGACTGGCCTTCCTCGACGAAGGGCTTGGACCCCGGCGAGGGCGCGCGATAGAAGGTGCCGACCATGGGCGAGCGCACCAGGTTGCCGGTGAGTTCGTCCTCCTCGTCATCGCCCGCTGGCTGGGTCGGCGCTGGTGCGGCGGCCGGCTGGGGCGCGCCGCCGGCCATGGGCATCGACATCGGCATGCCCTGGGGCATGTAGAACGGCATGGCACCGCCGCTCACCTGGCGGCTGATGCGTACCGATTCCTCGCCCTCGTGGATTTCGATCTCGGCGACGTCGGATTGCTCCAACAACTCGATCAGCTTCTTGACCTTGCGGATATCCATCGTTTCAGTGGTTCTCGTTCGTTGGGTTCTGAGCCAGTCGACCAAGCGCGGCGCGGAGCGCCAGCGCATACCCCTCGGCCCCGAGTCCGCAGATCACGCCCACCGCGATGTCAGAGAAATAGGAATGGGCGCGAAATGGCTCGCGAGCATGCACATTCGACAGGTGCACCTCGATGAAGGGGATGGCCACGGCCAGCAGGGCATCGCGCAAGGCGACGCTGGTGTGGGTGAAGGCGGCCGGATTGATGAGGATGAAACGCACCCCGTCGCGCCCGGCCTGGTGAATGGCCTCGATGAGGACGTGCTCGGCGTTGCTCTGCACGAAGTCCAGCGCGTGGCCGGCTTCATGCGCCATCGCCACGAGCTGGCGCTCGATATCGGCCAGCGTGACGCGCCCGTAGTGACCGGGTTCGCGAGTACCGAGCAGATTGAGATTGGGTCCATTCAGGACCAGGATCGAGGCCATGGCGCGACTGCCTTGCAGACCAAAGGGGAAGGATGTGCGTCATTGCCGTCCGGCCGGAATCGGCGGCAAATCGCCTCGAATTGTCCGGATTTCGTCGGATCTTGTCCAGAGATGATCAGGGTGTGCGCGACACGCGCGGCCCCTCTCTCACGAGCAGTGGATCGAGGTACTCGCTCAGCTCTTCGGCGCTCAGTTCACCGATCTGACCGTGGACGCGCCGCCCACGCCGATCGAAGATCACGGTGAAGGGCAGCACCTCCAGCCGGTTGCCGAGCTGGACCGAGAGCTTGAGCACCTCGGGCGTGGCGATCAGGAGCGGATAGTTGACCGGTTGCCCGGCGACGAAGGCGCGCACGTCCTCGATCTGATCGACGGCGATGCCGACGAACTGTACGCCGGACTCCAGCAGCCGTTCCTGGATCTCGACGAAACGCGGGATCTCGGACAGGCAGGGCGGACACCAGGTGGCCCAGAAATTGAGCACCAGCACCTTGCCGGCCCAGGCGCTGCTGGCGACCTCGTGTCCATCGAGATCGGTCAGACGAAAGTCGGGCAGGGTTTGCAGCGGCTCGGTTGAGTGCTCGGAGTGCGCCTGGCGCCCGCCTCCGTCTCCTTCCTCAGCGCCGATCCAGTGTTGACTGACGATGGCGGTGCCGATGCTGATGCCACCGGCAAGCACGGTGACGAGGATGACCTTCAAGGGCTTCATGGGGCGATGACCTGGCGCAGATGCGCGGCAAATGGCTCAGCGGGCGAGAAGCCCACCAGACGATAGTTGACGAGTTCCTGACCGGCGCGATCGAAGAACAGGATCGCCGGTGGCCCGGGCAGACCGAAGCGACCCTGGATCAGGGCGCGATCCTCAGCGTCATTGGCCGTGACATCGGCCTGAAGCAGGACGAAGCGGTTCATCTCAGCGATCACGGCCGGATCGCTGAAGGTGTAGCGCTCCATCTCCTTGCAGGACACGCACCAGTCGGCATAGAAATCGAGCAGCACCGGCTGACCGCTCGCCTGGGCTTGAGCCAGCTCACGTTCCAAATCAGCGACCGATTTGATGCGCTTGAAGGTCGCGTGCTCGGCGCTGCCGGCCAGGGCACCCACTGGCAGCAAACCCCGCAGCGGCTGGAGCGTATCACGCCCACCGGCCGCCGCGCCGACCAGCATGAGCGCGCCATAGATCAGCAGGCCCAGCCCCAGCCCTTTCCACAGCTTACTCCACCCATTCGCCCCCGGCTGGATCTGAGTCAGCGCGCCCATATAGACCGCCGAGCAGATCAGCAGCAGCGCCCAGAGCAGCATGGCGACGGCCGGCGGCAGAATGCGTTCGAGCATCAGGATGGCCACGCCCAGCAGCGCCACGCCGAACACGGCCTTGACTGCGTCCATCCAGGCTCCGGCGCGCGGCAGATAGCGACCGGCCGAGGTGCCGATGACGATCAGTGGTGCGCCCATGCCAAGACTGAGCGCGAACAGCGCCAGCCCGCCGAGCAGCGCGTCTCCGGTCTGACTGATATAGATGAGCGCGCCGAACAGCGGCGGCGCCACGCAGGGTCCGACGATCAGCGCCGAGAGCAGGCCCATGATGGCCACGCCGATCAGGGTGCCGCCCTCCTGACGATTGCTGAACTCGGCGAGCTTGGTTTGCAGGCTCGATGGCAGTTGCAGTTCATAAAAGCCGAACATCGACAGCGCCAGTGCGACGAACACCAGCGCAAAAGCGGTCAGGATCCAGGGGTTCTGGAACACGGCCTGGAGATTGGCCCCGAACAGCCCGGCCAGCACGCCGACGATGGTATAGGTCAGGGCCATTGCCAGCACATAGACCAGCGACAGCACAAAGGCCTTGCGCGTGGTCAATCCCTCGCCCTGCCCGGCGATGATGCCCGAAAGGATCGGAATCATCGGGAAAATGCAGGGCGTGAAGGCCAGCAGCAGCCCGAAGCCGAAGAAGACGACGAGGATCACCCACAGCCCCTCGCCTGCAAGCACGGCGGCGATGCGATCCTGTTCGGAGATCGGCGGGCTGTCAGCGAGGGCGCGAACACTGGCCGCCGAAGCTTCAGGCAGGCTCAGCGCGACCCGCCGGGTCTGCGGCGGATAGCAGATCCCGATCTCGGCGCAGCCCTGATATTTGACGACCAGTGTCGCTTCAGTCGGCGCCGTCGCGGCACGCACGAGCGGTACGCTCAGATCGAGCCGGCCCTGATAGATCTCGACCTCGCCGATGGAGCCATCGGGCAGCACTGAGTCATGTTTGAGCGTGCCGCTCGGGCGCTCGATGACACCGAGCGCGACCTCGGGCGCATCGACGAGCGTGATCTCGATCAGATCGGCGTAGAGATAGGTGTCAGGCGCGATGTCCCAGGTGAGCTGCACGCGATCGGGCGCGACGACCTCGGACTGGAAGCGGAACGCCTGCTCGACCTCGGGAATCTCGTCGCGGCTCGACAGCCCCCGACCCGGCCTGGTGGACGCCATCAAGGCCGCCAGACGGTTCGGTTTGACCTCGGTTGGCGCCGGCGCCGCGACAGGCTCGGGCAGTTCCAGCGTCAGTGTCTCGCGATGCGGCGGATAGCAGAATCCGGCATCGGCACAGCCCTGTGAGCCGATACGCAGCGTCAGACGGTTGCCCGATCCCGGCTCGCGCGTGATGGGTAAGTCGACCGCGAGCCGTCCGTGATAGATCTCGACCTTGCCGAAGAATTCGTCCTGCTTGGTTTCAGCGTCGGGCAGTGTTGCCATGCCGAGCGTGATTCCGGGCGTCTCGGTGTCGAACCTGAGCTTGCTCTTATAGAGATAGTAGCCATCGGCCGTCTCCCAGATGACGCGCACGGCTTCAGGTCCAGTCACCTCGGCGCTGACCGGAAAGGCTTGCTCCTGAGTCAGGAAGTCCTCGGCCAGCGCCGGAGCGCAGACCAAGGCACCCGCCAGCCATAGCCACGCCCAAATCCACAGCCCGGTTCGTTTCACGAGTCTCGCTCCACGGCGTTCACACATTCACTCACCCAATTCAGATAGTCGCTCGACCCCGAGACGATGGGGAGGGCGATGATCTCTGGTACGTCATACGGATGCAACTGGCGCAAGCGTTCGGTCAGCGGCTCGACACAGGCCTCGACGCTCTTGATCAGGAGCAGGACTTCCGAATCATGCTGGATACGCCCGTCCCAGCGATAGACCGAGGTCAGGCCGGGAACCAGACTGGCACACGCGGCCAGCCGTTCTTCGACCAGGGCCTCGGCCAGGCGCAGCGCCGTGTTCTGGTCGGGACAGGTACAGAGGATCAGACGATAATGGGTTGACATGCTTGGGGACTCGATCTTGCTTGGACTTGATCTCGCCGACAGGGTAAGGTTTCGGAAAACCGTCGGGGCCAACGAAGGCCGGATTCTGACCGCGCCAGCCGCGATAGATTCCGTCCGCCCGGACCCGATGACTGCTCATTCAACGGAGAATGCCATCGTGCCGCTGCTCATTCTGCTCTTCATCGGTCTGCCGCTGACCGAGATCTATTTTCTGATCCAGGTCGGTTCCGAGATCGGCGCCCTGCCGACCATCCTGCTCTCGATCCTGACCGCCGTCATCGGCGCCTGGCTGGTGCGCCACCAGGGCTTTGGCGTACTGATGCGGGTGCGCGACCTGCTCGACCGGGGCGAGGTGCCCGCTATCGAACTGATGGACGGAGCGCTGATCCTGGCCGCCGGACTCTTTTTGCTGCTGCCCGGCTTCCTGACCGACGCCCTGGGCTTCCTGCTTCTGATTCCGCCGCTGCGCCGACGTCTGATCGAGCGTTATATCCGGATTCAGCCCGTGAATATGCAGCCGCCTGGCGAAGTTCGGACCGAAACACGGGTGCGGGTGATTGAAGGTGAATTCCATCGTGACGACTGAGCCGACACGGCCTGCGCCACGATCAGCCGCTGCCGGGGAAGCGGTCGGCGTATTTCTGGATCCATTCCAGCGCCGCTTCCTCGCTGCTCAGTGACCGTCCCTCGCGCTCCTGGATCTCGTGACGATAGTGCTCGATATGGCAGACCTGCTCGACCATCCGCACCCCATAGCGATCCTCGACGCCCTCGAAGCGCACCCCGACCTCGAAGATCGCTCCGTGGCGATCGCACCAGGCGACGATACCATCCGCCTCGAAGACCGGATCGGCGATCGGGATCTGAATATGGATGCGTGTTCCGGGCTGGATCGCCAGACGCGCGTTGAAGCAGAGTCCGCCCTCGCCGATGTTGCGTAGATAATCGCGCTCGTCGGTGACCACCTCGCGCAATGAATACCGGATGGGTACATCGGATGGATGGCGCAGAAAACGACGTTCTGTCCGGGACATGATTCCACCCCCGTTCAAGATCCTAAACCGCGCCGCGCCTGAGTGCGCGACGAGCGGCTGCCTGTTTGACCACATGACTGACCCGCCACTTGATCCATGAGCCTATCCTGGACGCACCAGATCGCCAAGTCACTTGCCAGCGGACGCCCGAGCCTGGCGCTGGAACTGCATCTCGATGCCCTGCTCGTCTGGTTGAGCAATCCGGACAATCCGCGTGCGGCCGAGCTGGAGCAGGCGATCGGGCGGCAGCGGCTCGCGCGCACCGAAGCCAGCGCAACCGCTTACCGTCTGCTCGACCAATGGCTCTTCGCCAGCGATGATCCGCCTGCGCCTGAGACCTTGGGACTCGATCCCAGCACGTCAGCGACACTGGCCAAGCAACGCTACCGGCGATTGGTCCAGGTCTATCATCCGGATCGACACCCTGAACGCACGGACTGGGCGACCCATCGCACTGAGCAGATCAACCGCGCCTTTGCCGCCTTTCAACGCGGCGAGCGTGGCACGACGCGCGTCGGTGCGCACAAGACATCGCGACACTCGGCTAGCGGATCCACCGCTCGACGCGCCTGGCGTTTGCCGCCGGTTTGGTTGCCAGAGGCACTCAGAGATGTGGTCGCACCGGCCTGGGTCTGGACACATGCGCGGCTCACGGCACTCACGCCGCTCCAGCAGCGACTGCTGAGTATAGCGGCCATAGCCGGTGTCCTGATATTCACACTCGCGCTCTGGCCGGAGGAACCACCCAAGCGGGCTCCCAGGATCATCCACCATCCGCTCGGCATCGCACCAAGGCCCGTGCTGGTGGATGCGCCGGCACCCGAGATTGAAGACCCGCGGCCAATGCCAGAGTCTCTGCGGCCGCTCATCGCGCAGGCTTCGGCTCCTGATGCGGATGCCTCACAGCCAGACCTCAGACCTGTGCCAAGCGAGCGGGAGGATTCACCACGCGAGGTCGCGCTCGTCGATGTTCCACCAAGCGACCCGCTCGACGAGGCATCAACCGTCGTGCCGGAGCCGGAGACCTTCGATCGGGAGCCGCCCGATCAGGCGCCGCGCGCCATCTTAGTCGAGCCAACATCGGCGAAACCAGAACCAGCGTCGGCGCCCCTTGACGCCGAGGATCGACCATCCGCCGCGCCTGCAACAGCGCCCACGCGCCAAGCGCCGCCGCCTGTGAAATCCGATCCCACGGCCTCATCCGCTCCGCGCACCCGCATTCCGGCGGCCACTCTGCCCGACCGACCCACGCCGCCCACGCCGCCGGCGGCACCGCTGGCCTTGGGCGCGGCGCCAGCCGTTGCGACCGCCAAGCCCACCGCGATCGCCAGCGCGCCGATCGAGGTCCGCTGTCAGGCGGCGCCCGAGATCCTGAGCCGTTTTCAGAACGCCTATCAAAACGGTGCGCTCGACCAACTTATGGCGCTCTACAGCCCACTGGCCAAGGAAAACGACTTAGCGACCTGGTTCGCCATTCGCCAGACCTATGCCGAGTGGTTCCGCACGACCTCGGCACGGCGGATCACCTTTGAGCAGACCCAGGTCCAGCCGATCGCTGACAGCCAACGCTGCGCCCTCATGGCGGTGTTCCAGGTCAATTATCTCGATCAACAGTCGCGTCTGGTCACTCAGGCTGGAATCATCGAGCTATTGCTCGAATACAAGGGCACGGACTGGCTCATCCTGCGGGCGCGCTATTAAATCGAGCAACGTGAATCAGCCTCCAGGCTTTAAGCGTCGAAAGAGCTCGCGCCTTGAGACCTCTTTCTGCATCGGGCAATCGCGCCGCGCGGCCTCCATGTTCTCGTCGCGCACACGGATGACTTCGCTCCAGCGCTCGAAGACGGCATCGGCGTCGCGATAGGGTTCCATGTTCAGACACAGGGGTTGCAGCAGCGCGTGCCCGAGCCGGTCGTAGTAGCCGAGATGGGCCTGCTGAGATTGGCCGAACAGCCTGAAGTTCAGACGCGGCCCCAGGACCAGATACTCGGCGTTTGCACGCTCGGCGGCTGACCAGCCTTCGGGCAGCGCCAGCGGTGGCGGCCGATCGGGAAACAGCAGACGCGCGAGCATCCAGGGCGTCAGCAGCAACAGCACGCGCCAGTCCTCGATGCGACGCAGGGCGCGGACTTCGATCGGCAGGGCCAGATTGAGCATGGGATCGCCCGCCAGGGGGCCGGCGAGGAGGGTCGTGTGGACGGCAACGACCGCCTCGCTCAGCGCCTGATCCTCGGCCAGCTCTTCGGGACAGAGGCACCAGGCTGCTTCAGGCATCATCCGCGCACTCCGGTGCTTGCGGACAGAGCGCCGCCAGTTGTTCACCGAGACGGCGATAGAGCACCAATTCAGTCTGGGCCTGTAGATCCTGGGCAAAACGCGGCAGCCACCGGCTCAGATGTTCATCCCAAAGCTCGGTCGCCAGCGCGCCTGCCAGACAGTCCGCACTCCCCTCAGCCTGCCCCGCGTCCAGCAGATAGGCCGCGAACTCCAGTTGTGTGCCCAGATAGTCGGGCGGCGTCTCGCCCGCTTCCAATCCGGCGCGATGATAGAGTCCCTGGAGATCCAGGGCCGTTGTGCCACCCATGTTGCCTTGCCGATAGGCGGACTCGAAGGGCGGACAGGGCGTTTTGGGATAGCCGCTCACGAACAGCCGCGTATGCTCGGCCTGCCAGTGCTCCAGCGGCAGGGACTCCAGCTCGGCGATCGGCTCAGCCAGCCAGGACTGCTGCTCGGCGATCTCGCGCAGTGCCTCTAGGGCATCCGCCTCGGGCATCGCCAGCAAGGCGGCGAGTCGGCGTAGATGGCTCGGGTCGTGGTTAGACATCATGGATTGAATGATTTCCTCGAACGTCTGCGGAACAGATCGGGGCCGGCGTCCATTCCAGCCCCAAGCCGTCGCGCCAAACGCGCTTCAAGCCTCACCAGGGATAGGCATAGACCCCGGCATACATGAAGTAATGCCGCAGCAGATAGCCGCCCGCCAGCACCAACACCGAGGCGGTGAGGATCGGCACCCGACTGGCCCAGCCGCGCATCACACCCTTGAGTTCGAGCAGGAAGGGCACGATCAGACCGAAGCCGATGAAGCCGATCAGCCAGCCATAGTCATTCCACAACAGCTCCATCGAGCGCACGCCGGACTCCGAGCCGTTCTTGAGGTACTGATAGAGCGAGAACAGGATCACCAGCTCGGCAGCGATCAGCACCAGGTCGATGCGCTCATAGAGCACCCGCACATGCTCATCCGCCTGATCGTGCAGCAGGGTATACATCAGCACCAGCAGGAAGGCCATCGCGGTCGAAAAGGCTGAAACCGTGAACAGCAGCGGCACCGCCGGATTGTGCCACAGCGCCACCGCCGGGAAGGATTGCAGCAGCAGACCCGTGTAGACGGCCACGCCCACGCCGTTGATGACCGCCAGCCAGCCGACCCCGCGATGAAAACTCTGCACCAGCTTGGCCGTGCCGATGACGAATGGCTTGTCGATCAGGTCGCGGATCACCGGCACCTTATGCGGAAACTTGGTCTCGCGCACATAGGGCAGCGCATAGAGCACACCCCAGACCATCATCCAGATGATGAACTGGGTGCCCCAGGCGATCCAGGCGCTCGACTGATTGAACAGCGCCATTGGATTGAGAATGGTCAGCACCGCCGTCTTATCGAGCAGATGGCCGAACAGCATCAGCGAACCGAGCGCCAGCAGCACCACGCCCGCGCCCGCGCCCCAGATCACCAGATAGCGATTGGGTTTGAGATACATGTCGGTCAAAAAAGTCACGGCGAGCGTCGCCGCGCCGAGACCGCCGAAGTAGAGATAGATGGCGAGCCACCAGGTCCACATCTCCTGGGTCGCATAGGTCATGTTGACGTCCATCGCGTTAGCTCCTCCAGCGGATATCGTCGATGTAATAGACATTGGGCCGGGTGCCGATGTGCGGCATCAGCGCCCGCGCCGCCCCGCTCGCCACCATCTGGGCCACCGGATCATCGGGATCGTCGAGGTCGCCGAACATGCGCGCCGAGCCGACACAGGTCTCGACACAGGCCGGCTTGCGGCCCTGCTCGACCAGGTGATCGCAGAAGGAGCACTTGTCCATGCTCGGACTGGTGCGCCGATAGTCCGAGCCGTAGAACTCGCGACCCTCGCGCATGTCGCGCCGGGTGACGGGCACGCGCGCATGATAGGGACAGGCCATGGCGCAGGCCCCGCAGCCCATGCACAGCTCCTGATCGACGAAGACGATGCCGTTGTCTTTCTTCTGGGTCGCCCCGGTTGGACAGACCGTCATGCATGGCGGGTTGTCACAGTGATTACACAGCCGCGGGAAGAAGCGCCGTTGCACGTCCGAGCCGAGACCGATCTCCTTGTCGTGCACATAGGTGCGCCACTTGCCTTCGTTCCAAACCGGCGTCTGGTTCTCCATCGCGCAGGCGGCCATGCAGGCATTGCAGCCGACACAGGTGTTGAGGTCGATGACCATTGCATAGTGAGTCATGGATCAAATCCTCCTTCAGGCCCGGTTGACGCGGACGGTGAACTCCTGCGAGCGGAAGCCCGCGACCACCGGCTCGACCTGATACGGAATGAGCTTGCTGGTGGCGGTGCCGTCGCCATGCGTGCGCGACAGCGCCTTGTTCTCGACGCCGAACGAGCTGTAGATGAAGATGACGTCCGGATGAATCAGGCGCGTCACATAGGCATGGCCGCTGGTCTGCTGGCCGGACTGGGTGTTGGTCAGTTGAATCGGATCGCCCATCGCAATCCCGAGCCGGCCGGCGCGCTCGGGATGGATCCAGACCCCCTTGTAGACGTCGCTCTTGAAGTCATTGATTGCCGCCAACACCGGATTGTTGCTGTTGGTCGAGGCATGCGAGACGGTCGGCGTCTTGCCATAGGTGAAGTAGAACTCGTCCTTGGCCAGGGGCGCGGCGATCTCGCGTGGCGAGCCGGAGCGCAACTGGATCGGGACATTGGCGGCGAGCACGTTGAAGTTGGGCGCGGTGTGGCCGCCGTCGCGCAACTGGCGCATGAGGCTGGAGAAAAACTCGACCCGTCCGCTTTCGGTTGGGACCGGCATGCGCCAGGGCATAGCGTGCTCTTCCAGGATCTGCTCGCGGTCGAGTTCGTGATAGATCCCCTTGGTACGCAGGATCTTGTCGATGTGCTCGGGCGTCACCCCGAGCCGTTCGGCGGCCTGGTTGAAGGCGACCTCGCGACAGGCGAGCTGATAGGCGCCCTTCTTCATGGTCTGACGGTTGCGTTCGAGTGCGGCCTTGATCGGCGCGGCTTTCAGACCGGTCAACTTCTCGACCCAGTCGTGGAAGGTGTCGGTGTTGCCCGAGATGATCTCGGTCATCTTGAGCAGGATGTCGGCCGTCTCCTCGGTATCGTAGAGCGGCGGGATGGCCGCATAGCGCGTGGTCAGCGCCAGGTCGTGGTTGACGCCGTTGCCGTAGAGGGTCGGCTCGTCGCGTTCCAGATAGGTGGTGTTGGGCAGAATGACGTCGGCATAGGGCGCGGTGTCCGAGGGCAGCACCTCGATCATCACCACCAGCTCGACGTTGTCGTGACTCAGGGTCTCCTTCCAGCGCGAGTCGGGATAATAGTGACGCACCGGATTGGAGGCGTTGATCAGGAAGGCGCGGGTCAGGTACGGCTCGTCGTTGAACTGAACACGGCCCTCGACCGACTCGCGCAGTCCGGACTCGGTCATCACCGGCAGCGCGACATTGAAGTGTCCGGCGGCCTTCTCCTGGGCATTCCAAGCCCAGGTCCAGCCGGGATGCCCGTGCGAGAAGTTCTCGCCCTTCGACAGCGCGCCGATCACCATCTTGGCGAAGGCCATGCCGGCGAGCGTGGCCAGCGGCGAGCCCATCTCATAGCCGTGCTCCATGGCCTCGTACATGCGCGCGGCCTTGTGATGGACCTCGGCGGAATTCATCCAGCCGCCGGTGCGGTCGAGTCCGCCGGTAAGCGCCTGAATCATGGCCTGGACGCGGCGCGTCATCATGATGTTGCCGTAGCGCGCGCCATGCCAGCCCGGATCGATGATCGCCGGGCGCGTGGTGCCGAACTCATGGGCGATGCGCTCGATGACCTCGGGCTCGATGCCGGTGATGTCGGCGGCCCATTTGGCGCTGTAGGGTTCGAGCTCCTGGAGCTGGGCTTCGAACACCGTCATCACCGCCCGTCCGTCCAGGCTGTAGTCCTTGGGCGTCTTGAGTGCCGGGGTGAAGGCGTTGCCCTCGACATCGACTGTATTGTCGTTGCTGAAGGCGGCGAGCGTGCGCGTCTCGTCGCTGCCCTCGACCCGCACCCTGGGGCGCCCCTGCTCGTCGGTCAGCAGCCGCAGCTCGCCGGTGTCGTCGCGATAGGCGAGGAAAGGCATGTTGGTGTGCTTGCGCAGGAAGCTGGCGTCGTAAAGGCCCTCGTCCATCAGGATGCGCATCATCGCCAGCAGGAAGGGTAGATCGGTGCCGGGCTTGATCTGGATCCATTCGTCGGCCTTGGCGGCGGTCTCGGAACGGCGCGGGTCGAGCGAGACGATCTTCGCTCCCTTCTTGCGTCCCTGGGCGAAGCGCACCATGCGGCAGGTCGAGACTGCGCCGATGGAGGCGTTGTTGCCCATGAAGAGGATGTACTTGGCGTTGTCGAAGTCCGGCAGCATCTCGTCGTGGATGTTGAAGTTGCCGGTGACCAGATCCGTGCCGAGATGGCCGGTGGTCACGCAGTGCTGCATCGGCGAGGCGACGATGTTGGGCACCTCGTTGGCCATGGCGAAGGGCACCGCCCAGCTCATGTAGAACACGCACGAGGTCCAGCCGCCGACCATGGTCCACTCCCAGGGCTGGATCGCGGCGGCTTGGGTCTTCTCGGCGATGTAGGCGTAGGCTTCCTCCCAACTGGCGGCGCGGAAGGCGTATTCGCCGCGTTTGGAGCCATTGACGCGGATCAGGGGCGTCTTGAGCCGGTCGGTGTCATAGGTCTGACGCAATCCAGCCTGGCCGCGGGCGCAGATCTTGCCGCGATTGAGTGTGGAGTGCGGATTGCCGTCGAGCTTGACGACGCGCTTCTCGCCGTTGCGGGTGTGGGTCGTGACCTTGAGGTTGCACAGCGAGGAGCAGAAGTTGCAGATGCTGTAGGAGACCTCTTCGATGGTCTCGTCCTTGGCCGCGGCGTTTTTGACGAATTGGGTGGCGGGCGACAGGAGTGTCAGCCCGGCCGCGCCATAGCCTGTGGTCTTGAGGAAGGCACGGCGGGAGAGGCGTGGAATGCTCCAAGCCATGTGGATGTCCTCCGAGGTAGTCGATATGATCCCGGGTCTTGGCCGCAGGATTTGGGTGTCTTACGCGTTTCAACCGGCAAGCGTGGGCCGGTTGGCAACATTACGGCAAGCGCCCGTCCGGGGTCCATCGGAAGATTCGGATTGATTGATATGGGTCAAGTGCGGGGCTGCATGTAGCCGGTTTTCGTCAGCTGAAGCTGGGGGGAAGCGGACAGGCGTAAAAAAGCCGCTGTTAAGAAGCGGCTTTTTTGATCGAGTAATTTGGTGGGCGCAGGTGGGATCGAACCACCGACCCCTGCCGTGTGAAGGCAGTGCTCTCCCGCTGAGCTATGCGCCCGAACAGACGAGGAATAATAGCGAGATTGGCGGGGCCTGACAAGCCCCGCCGGGCGTTGACGTGTAGCGCTCGATCAGCCGGTCCAGACACGCGCATTGCGGAACAGCCGCATCCAGGGACCATCCTGACCCCAGTCATTCGGATACCAGGCATTCTGGACGGCCCGGAACACACGCTCGGGATGCGGCATCAAGATTGTGACGCGCCCGTCGGTGGTCGTGAGTCCGGCGATGCCGTTGGGCGAGCCGTTAGGGTTGGCCGGATAGCGCTCCGCGATGCGTCCATCGTTCTCGACATAGCGCGCCACCACCCAGGGCTCGGCGGCAGCCAGATGCGCGGCGTCACGGAACTCCGCCCGCCCCTCGCCATGGGCCACGGCAATCGGCATCCGCGAGCCGCCCATGCCGGCCAGCACCACCGACGGAGTTGCGCCCACCTCCAGCATCAGCGTGCGTGCCTCGAACTGCTCAGAGCGATTGCGCACGAAGTGCGGCCAGTGATCCGCGCCCTGGATCAACTCGCGCAGATTGGAGAGCATCTGACAGCCATTGCAAACACCCAGCGCAAAGGTATCGCCACGCGCAAAAAACGTCTGGAACTGATCGCGCGCGCGGGCGTTGAACAGGATGGTCTTGGCCCAGCCTTCACCCGCGCCCAACACGTCGCCATAAGAGAAGCCGCCACAGGCCACCAGCCCCCGGAAGTCGGCCAGATCGACGCGCCCGGCGATGACATCGGACAGATGCACGTCGACACAGGAAAAGCCGGCGGCATGGAAGGCGGCCGCCATCTCGATCTGACCATTGACACCCTGATCGCGCAGGATGGCGATCGGCGGACGCGCTCCGCGCTCGATATAGGGCGCGGCGATGTCGTCGTCGGGATCGAAGGTCAGGACCGCGTTCAGACCCGGATCGGATTCAGCGATACGCGCAAAGGCCTCGGCCGCGCACTCTGGATCGTCGCGCCGCGCCTGCATCCGGTAGCTGGTCTCGGACCAGAGCCGTTGCAGCTCGGCACGATCGGCCGTAAACAGGGTGCAGCAACGATGGCAGAAGCGGATCTGGTCGCTGTCGTCGAGCAGACCGATTATCGGGCTGAACTCGGCCAGACCGTGGTACTCCAGGATCTGAAGCACGTCGTCGGTGTCGGTGTGACGCACCTGGATGACTGCGCCCAGTTCCTCGCTGAACAGGGCGGCGATCACGTCGGAGCCGATCGCGGCCAGGTCGATGTCCAGACCACAGCGTCCGGCGAAGGCCATCTCGCACAGGGTCGCGAGCAGCCCGCCGTCGGAGCGGTCGTGATAGGCCAGGATCATGCCCTCGGCGCGCAGTTCCTGGAGCGCGGCGAAGAAGCGCTTGAGCAAATCCGGATCGTCGAGATCCGGCGTCTCGGTGCCGATCTGGTTGTAGACCTGCGCCAGCGCCGAGCCGCCGAGCCGGTTCCGGCCGCATCCGAGGTCGATCAGGATCAGATCGGTATCGCCCTGATCGGTGCGCAGTTGCGGGGTCAGGGTATCGCGCACCTCCTCGACCGGCGCGAAGGCTGAGACGATCAGCGACAGCGGCGAAGTCATCTCGCGCCGCTCGCCTTCAGACGTGGCCCACACCGTCTTCATGCTCATGGAGTCCTTGCCGACCGGAATCGCGATCCCGAGTTCGGCGCAGAGTTCCAGCCCGACCGCACGAACCGTGTCATAGAGCCGTGCGTCCTCGCCCGGATGTCCGGCGGCGGCCATCCAGTTGGCCGAGAGTTTGATGTCGCCCAGCGCCTCGATATCGGCGGCGAGAATGTTGGTGAGGGCTTCACCGACCGCCATCCGGCCCGAGGCCGGGGCGTTCAACAGCGCCAGCGGGGTGCGTTCGCCGATGGCCATGGCCTCGCCGGTGTAGCCGCTGAAATCGCTTAGGGTCACGGCGCAGTCAGCGACCGGCACCTGCCAGGGACCGACCATCTGCTCGCGCGCCACCAGCCCGGTGATACTGCGGTCGCCGATGGTGATGAGGAAGCTCTTGTCGGCGACCGTCGGCAGTCGCAGCACGCGGGCGATGGCCTCGCTCAGGTCGATGTCACTGGTATCGAACGGCGCGCCGGGCGACGGCAGACGCTCGACATCACGGCGCATGCGTGGCGGCTTGCCCAAGAGCAGCGAAAGCGGCATGTCGATCGGGTGTTCAGCACGCACGGCGTCTTCGAGCGCCAGATGTTCGACCTCGGTCGCTTCGCCGACCACCGCATAGGGACAGCGCTCGCGCTCGCAGATGGCCTTGAACTCATCCAACTGCTCGGCGGCGACCGCCAGCACATAGCGTTCCTGCGACTCGTTGCACCAGAGTTCCATCGGCGACAACGCTGGATCATCGCTCGGGATCGCGGCCAGATCGAAGCGCCCGCCGCGCCCGCCGTCGTGCACCAGCTCGGGCAATGCGTTGGAGAGTCCGCCCGCGCCGACATCATGGATGAACAGGACCGGATTATCCTCGCCGCGCGCCCAGCAGCGGTCGATGACTTCCTGACAACGCCGCTGCATCTCGGGGTTGGCACGCTGCACCGAGGCGAAATCCAGATCCTCGGCGGACGCGCCCGAAGCCATGCTGGAGGCCGCACCACCGCCGAGTCCGATCAGCATCGCCGGTCCACCGAGCACGACCAGCGGTGTGCCCGCCGGGAAGGGACGCTTTTCGACATGCTCGTCGCGGATGTTGCCCATCCCGCCGGCGAGCATGATCGGCTTGTGATAGCCACGCAGTTCGGTGCGGCCGTCCGGACCGGGGATTGCCTGCTCGTAGGTGCGGAAATAGCCGGCCAGATTGGGTCGTCCGAACTCGTTGTTGAAGGCCGCCGCGCCGATCGGCCCCTCGATCATGATGTCGAGCGCCGAGACGATACGCCCCGGCTTGCCGTGATCGACCTCCCAGGGCTGCTCGAAATCAGGGATACGCAGATTCGACACCGAGAAGCCGCACAGACCGGCCTTGGGCTTGGCGCCCTGCCCCGTTGCGCCTTCGTCACGGATCTCGCCGCCTGAGCCGGTGGCGGCGCCCGGATCGGGCGCGATGGCGGTCGGGTGATTGTGAGTCTCGACCTTCATCAGCACATGAATGGGTTCCTCAGACTCGCAATAGACGCGCGTCTGCGGACAGGGGATGAAACGCCGCCCTTCCCAACCTTCCAGTACCGCGGCATTGTCCTTGTAGGCCGAGAGCACACCCGCAGGCGAGCAGTCCGTGGTATGGCGGATCATGGCAAACAGCGAATGGGTCTGCGGTTCGCCGTCGATCACCCAGTCGGCATTGAAAATCTTGTGTCGGCAGTGCTCGGAATTGGCCTGAGCGAACATCATCAGCTCGACATCGGTCGGATTGCGCCCGAGCGCGCTGAAGTTCTCGGTCAGATAGTCGATCTCGTCGTCGGAGAGCGCCAGACCCAGTTCGAGGTTGGCCGCTTCCAGTGCCGGACGTCCGGCGCCGATGACATCAACCCGTTGCATGGGACGCGGCTCGGCGGACTCGAAGAGCTGGCCGGCCGACTCCAGATCGAAGCGGACCACCTGGGTCATGCGGTCGTGCAGCACCGCCGCCATCGCGCCCAGCACATGGCCGTCGATTTCGGCTGATTCACTGGTCAGATAATAGGCGATGCCGCGCTCCAGACGCTGAATCGTCTTCAGACCGCAGTTGTGCGCGATGTCGGTCGCCTTCGACGACCAGGGCGAGATGGTTCCTGGTCGCGGCACCACCAGCACCAAGCGCCCCTCAGGTTCGTGCGCCGGCAGACTCGGTCCATAGCGCAGCAGACGCTCCAGGATGGCGCGCTCCTCGGCGCTGAGTTCAGCCGTCACCTGGGCGAAATGCACATACTCGGCATAGGGCCGGATCG
Organism: Allochromatium palmeri; assembly: GCF_009720725.1. GTDB lineage: Bacteria > Pseudomonadota > Gammaproteobacteria > Chromatiales > Chromatiaceae > Thermochromatium > Thermochromatium palmeri. The sequence continues at coordinate 22,779 of NZ_WNKT01000033.1, read as the reverse complement.
GAAGTCCGGTCAGCTCGCGCAGCCGATCGGCCAGTTTCTGGAGACGGAGTTCGGAAAAGGCGGGCGCGCCACGAAGGACAAGCATCGGCGTTGCTCTTTAAGGACTTAGTGATTGTCGACAGAAAAAGACGGCTAGGAGCGACGTTGACGCAGGGCCTCGTAGAGACAGACGCCGGCGGCGACCGAGACGTTCAGGCTCTCGACCTGACCGCACATCGGCAGTCGCATCAAACGATCACAGCGCTCGCGGGTCAGGCGGCGCAGTCCGCTGCCCTCGGCGCCCATCACCAGACCCAGGGGGCCGGTCAGATCGGCGGCATAGAGTTCGTCGCTCGCCTCGCCGGCGGTGCCGGTCAGCCAGATACCGCGCTCCTTGAGCGCATCCATGACTCGCGCCAGATTGGTGACCTGGACATAGGGCAGCGTCTCGGCCGCGCCGCTGGCGACCTTGCAGACCACCGGGGTCAGCCCGACCGCGTTGTCCTTGGGTGCGATGACGGCCTGGACGCCGACCGCCTCGGCGGTGCGCAGACAGGCACCGAGATTATGCGGATCCTGGACTTCGTCCAAGAGTAGCAGGAATGGCGGCACATCGAGTCGATCGAGCAGCGCCGTCAGGTCGGATTCGGTGCGCGAGGCTGGCACCCGGACCCAGGCGAGCGCGCCCTGATGATTGACCCCGGCCGCCGCGCGTTCCAGCTCCGCACGCTCGACCTGGCGCACCCGGATACCGGCCTCGCGCGCCAGCTCAGCCAATTCGTGCAAGCGCCGGTCACGACGCGCCCGCTCCAGCCAAACCTCATCGACACCTTCGGTCCCGAACTTCAGCGCCGCGCGGACGCTGTGGATGCCGCCGACGGGCGCGCCCTCAGTCATCGCGATTCGCGGCATTGGACGCACGCTTGCGCTTAGAGCGCGAACGCGATTTCTTGGGCGCGGGCTTGCCGGCGCCGGTCGCGCCGCTGTTGTCGGTTTTGGCCGCTGCTGCTGGGGTCGGACGGTCGCCCGACGGGGCGGATCCACCCTTACGACTGCGCTTGGCCTTGGCGTTCGCATCACCGGCCGGTGCCGACTCGCCCGGCTTCGGCCCGCGACGTCCGGTCTTGGCCATCGGCTCGGCGAGCACGAAATCGATCTTGCGATCATCCAGATTGACCGACGCCACCTGTACCCGCAACCGGTCGCCGAGACGATAGACCATCCCGCTCCGCTCGCCATGCAGACGATGACCAATGGGGTCGAAGTGATAGAAATCGTTGTCGAGCGCCGTGATATGCACCAGACCATCGACATGGACCTCGTCGAGTTCGACGAAGATGCCGAATGAATTGACGCTGGTGATGGTACCGTCGAACTTCTCGCCCAGCTTGTCCTGCATGAACTCGCACTTGAGCCAGTCCTCGGCGTCGCGTGTCGCCTCGTCGGCGCGGCGTTCGGTGCCCGAGCACCACTCGGCGGCCTGTTGCAGCTCGGTCTTGGTGTAGTCGAGATCCGAGGCCGTACCGCCGGCGATCAGATGCTTGATGAGCCGGTGCACGACCAGATCCGGATAGCGGCGGATCGGCGAGGTGAAATGCGTATAGGCGTCGAAGGCCAACCCGAAGTGACCGACATTGTCGGTGCTGTACATGGCCTGCTGCATCGAGCGCAGCAGCACGGTCTGGATCAACCGACGGTCGGGACGCTCCTTGATCTGCTCCAGCAACGCGGCATAGTCCGCCGCCGTTGGCTTCTCGCCGCCCGGCAGCTTCAGCGCCAACTGCGCCAGGAATTCGCGCAGATCGTTGAGTTTTTCCTGACTCGGCAGGTCGTGGATGCGATAGATCCCAGGCAACCGCTTGCGCTGGAACTGACGCGCCGCGGCGACATTGGCCGCCAGCATGCACTCTTCGATCAGCTTGTGGGCGTCGTTGCGCACCAATGGCACCACGGATTCGATCCGCCCCTGCGCGTTGAACAGGAATTTTGTTTCAGTGGTGTCGAAGTCGATCGCTCCGCGCGCGGCGCGCGCCGCCTGGAGCGCCTGATAGAGCTGATAGAGTTCATGCAGATGCGGCAGGATTTCGGCGAAGCGTTCGCACAGCTCGCCATCGCCGTCGACCACCATAGCCGCGACCTGATCATAGGTCAGCCGCGCCTGCGAGCGCATCACTGCCTCGAAGAAGCGGGTGCGGGTGACCTGACCCTCACGATTGACATAGAGCTCAGCCGTCATGCACAGCCGGTCGACATGCGGATTGAGCGAGCACAGTCCATTGGAGAGCACCTCGGGCAGCATCGGAATAACGCGGTCGGGGAAATAGACCGAGTTGCCGCGCGCCTTAGCCTCGTCATCCAACGCCGTACCGGGACGCACATAGCTGGAGACATCGGCGATACAGACCAGCAGCTTCCAGCCCTTGGGCTTGCGCTCGCAGTAAACGGCATCGTCAAAGTCGCGCGCATCGGCCCCATCGATGGTCACCAGCGGCAGATGGCGCAGATCGACGCGCCCGGCCTTGGCCTCTTCAGGTACGTCCTCGGTCAAGCCCGCGATCTCAGCTTCGACCTCGGCCGGCCACTCGATCGGTAGATTATGCGCGCGAATAGCGATATCAGTCTCCATGCCGGGGGCCAGATGATCGCCGAGTACTTCGCGAATCCGCCCGATCGGTTGGGTGCGCTGGGTCGGCTGATCGGTGATGTCGGCCATCACGATCTGCCCCTGTTCGGCCCCTTCCAGACGATCACTGGGGATGATGATGTCATGCGTGAGCCGCTTGTGATCCGGCACCACGAAACCGACGCCGCTCTCCTTATATAAGCGTCCCACCACGCTGCGGGTGTTGCGCTCCAGGATCTCGACCACCGAGCCTTCGAGCCGTCCGCGCCGGTCACGTCCAGCCACCCGCACCACCACCCGGTCACCGTGGAAAAGCGCCCGCATCTCCTTAGGATAGAGATAGAGATCGTCCCCGCCCTCGTCAGGGCGCACGAAGCCGAACCCATCCGGATGCCCGATGACGCGCCCGGCGATCAGGTCGCGCTTGTTGACCGGGCAGAAGGCTTGATTGCGGTTGCGCACCAACTGGCCGTCGCGAACCATGGCCCCGAGACGACGTTCGAGCGCGATCAGATCCTGTTCATCGGAGAGCGCGAGTGTCGCGGCGACTTCGTCGATGGCGAGCGGCGCGCCATGATTGGCCAGGGTTTCGAGGATGAACTCCCGGCTCGGAATGGGATTGGCGTACTTCCTCGCCTCGCGTTGGCGATGGGGGTCCGCGCTCTTGGCAGGTGTGGCTGATCGGCGTCTGGTCACTATAGAAGGGTCGTTGCGAATAAAGTGTTAGTGTACCCTTGACAGGGTCATCCTGTCTCACTAATATGCGCGTCTCCACTGGGGGCGAGGCAAAAAAGCCAACGCAAACAGTGACTGCCGAGGTGGCGGAATTGGTAGACGCGCATGGTTCAGGTCCATGTGGGCGAAAGCTCGTGGAGGTTCGAGTCCTCTCCTCGGCACCAAAGATTCCGCAATCACCCGCAAGGGTGATTGAAAAGGCGCCGCATCTCTTGATGCGGCGCCTTTTTTATTGTCCGTTTCATTTTCAAGACCTTCGATTGGAGCCAGCCTATGTCGATGCCGCTTTCCTCGCTTACCGCGATTTCACCGGTAGATGGCCGCTATGGAACCCGTGCGGCGGACCTGCGCGCGATCTTCAGTGAATACGGCCTCATCCATCATCGCGTCCAGGTCGAGGTGCGCTGGCTTCAGACGCTGGCCAATCACCCCAGCATCCAGGAAGTTCCGCCCTTCTCCGACTCGGCGAACCGACTGCTCGACCGGATCGTCGCTGAGTTCAGTCTCGCCGACGCCGAGCGGGTCAAGGAGATAGAGCGCACCACTAACCACGACGTCAAGGCCGTCGAATACTTCCTCAAGGAGCGCATCGCCGAGAACGCCGAACTGACAGCCGTCAGCGAGTTCATCCATTTCGCCTGCACCTCCGAGGACATCAACAACCTCTCGCACGGCCTCATGGTCCAGGCCGGACGCGAGCGGGTGCTGCTGCCGCAGATGGACGCCCTGATCGAATCGCTCCGCGCCCTCGCCCACCAGTACGCCGAGCAGCCGATGCTCTCGCGCACCCACGGCCAGCCCGCGACCCCGACCACGCTCGGCAAGGAGCTGGCCAATGTCGTGCATCGCCTGCGTGCCCAGCGCGCGCGGGTGGCCGAAGTCGCGCTGCTCGGCAAGATCAATGGTGCGGTCGGCAACTACAACGCCCATCAGGTCGCCTATCCCGAGGTCGACTGGCCAGCGCTGGCCCAAGGCTTCGTTACCTCACTGGGACTGACCTGGAACCCCTACACCACCCAGATCGAACCGCACGACTATCTGGCCGAGCTGTTCGACGCACTCGCCCGCTTCGACACCATCCTGATCGACTTCTGCCGCGACGTCTGGGGCTACATCTCGCTCGGCTATTTCAAGCAGCGCACCATCGCCGGCGAAGTCGGTTCCTCGACCATGCCGCACAAGGTCAACCCGATCGACTTCGAGAACGGCGAAGGCAATCTCGGCATCGCCAATGCCATCCTGGAGCACCTGGCCGGCAAGCTGCCGATCTCGCGCTGGCAGCGCGATCTCACCGACTCGACCGTACTGCGTAACCTGGGCGTGGGTCTGGCGCATCTGAGCATCGCGCTCCAATCGATTCAGAAGGGTCTGAGCAAGCTGGAAGCCGACCCGGCGCGTCTGGCCGCCGATCTCGACGCCAACTGGGAGGTGCTGGCCGAGCCGATCCAGACCGTGATGCGCCGCCACGGCGTCGAGCAGCCCTACGAGAAGCTCAAGGAACTGACGCGCGGCCGACGCATCGGCGCCGAAGCCCTGATCGCCTTCGTCGACACCTTGGAGATCCCGAATTCAGCCAAGGCCGAGCTGAAAGCCCTGACGCCCGCACGCTACATCGGCGAGGCTGCTGCACTGGCACGCGCCATCTAAGCCCGACATCTCAGATCGCACGGACGTCAAGGCTTGGGGTACCGGTGTCGGGGGGTGTCGACCGCATGGATGCGGTCGTCAAGCCTACAAGGATGTATTCACGGCGTCCCCCCGATGCCGGTACCCCAAGCCGTGCCTTGGCCGGAACCCTAGCCAGAAAACCCTACTTTGGCTCTCTGTTTCAACCCGACAGCATCGCCTATTCTTGACGACCATGACATCGAACCAACACGCCCTCTCCATCGAACTCGCCAACCCACGCGGCTTCTGCGCCGGCGTCGACCGCGCCATCGCCATCGTCGAGCGCGTACTCGAACGCTATGGCGCGCCCATCTACGTTCGCCACGAAGTCGTCCACAACCGCTTCGTCGTCGATGGACTGCGCGAACGTGGCGCCATCTTCATCGAAGAACTCGACGACGTGCCGGACAACGCGACCCTGGTCTTCAGCGCCCACGGCGTCCCGCAGAGCGTGCGTCAGGCGGCTGAAGCGCGCGGTCTGCAAGTATTCGACGCCACATGCCCGCTGGTCACCAAGGTCCATCTGGAAGTCGCACGCCACTGCAAGAACGGCGTGAGCGTCGTCCTCATTGGTCATCGCGGCCATCCCGAAGTCGAGGGCACGCTCGGCCAGTTCGTCGATACCGCCAACGGCGCGGCCATGCATTTGGTCGAAACCGCCGCCGACGTCGCCTCACTGACCGTCGCCGATCCCGAACGCCTGGCCTATGTCACTCAGACCACGCTGTCGATGGACGACAGCCGCGAGATCATCGCCGCGCTCCAGGCGCGTTTTCCGGCGATCCAGGGTCCGAAGAAGAGCGACATCTGCTACGCCACCCAGAACCGTCAGGACGCCATCCGCGATCTGGCCACGCGCTGCGATCTGATGCTGGTGGTCGGCTCGCCGAACAGCTCCAACTCTAACCGGCTGCGCGAGCTGGCCGAAAAGCAAGGCTGCGCCGCCTATCTGATCGACGGCCCCGAAGACATCCAACGCGACTGGCTGGACGGTCGCGCGCGCCTCGGCGTCACGGCCGGCGCCTCGGCACCCGAGATCCTGGTCGAGCGCGTCATCGCTCAGCTCAAGGATTGGGGCGCCGACGAGGTCGTCGAGCAGGATGGCATCCGCGAACAGGTCGTCTTCGCCCTGCCGCGCGAACTGGCACAAGACTCATAACGAACTCGAACGATGGAGGACACCTGATGCGGGATGTGCTGGTTATCGGCGGCGGCATCATCGGTCTGCTGACCGCGCGCGAACTGCGTCTGTCGGGCGCCGAGGTCACGCTGATCGAGATGGGCCAGACCGGGCGCGAGTCTTCCTGGGCCGGTGGCGGCATTATCTCGCCGCTCTATCCCTGGCGCGCGCCCGAGCCGATCACGGCCCTGTCGCGCTGGAGTCAAACCGTCTACCCTGCGCTGACCACGCAGCTCCTCGACGAAACCGGGATCGACCCCGAGTTCACGATCAACGGCATGCTGGTCCTGGACGACGAAGATCTTGACCAGGCGCTCGACTGGGGTGCGCGTCATGGCCAGCCGATCGAGATCCTCCAGGAACCGGCACCACACGCCATCGAGCCAGAACTTGGGCCGCGTCCCGCGCGCGCCCTGCTCCTGCCCGGTATTGCTCAACTGCGGCCCCCCCGATTGTCCAAGGCGGTCCGGCGCGCGCTCGAAAAGCGCATCGATCTGCGCGAACGTGAGGAGGTGTGCGAACTGCTGGTCGCGGACGGGCGCGTGTGCGGCGTGCGCACACCCAAGGGCCAGGTCGAGGCCAAGCGCGTCGTCATCTGCGCCGGCGCCTGGACCGCCAAGCTGCTCGAACAGCTTGGCACGCCGCCGGACATCCAGCCGGTGCGCGGCCAGATGCTGCTGTTCCATGCCAAGCCGGGGCAGATCAACCACATCACCCTGCACGCCGGCCGCTATGCCATTCCGCGCCGCGACGGGCGCGTGCTCTTCGGCAGCACGCTCGAACACGCCGGATTCGTCAAGCGCACCACGGCTGAGGACAAGGAAGCGCTCTACAACGACGCCATCGAGCTTTTCCCCGTGCTCAGACGCACGCCGATCGAGGATCACTGGTCAGGATTGCGTCCCGGCTCGCCGAGCGGAATCCCCTACATCGGCGCCTATCCGGGGATCGAGGGGCTGTATTTCAACGCCGGGCATTTCCGCAACGGATTGGTCATGGGGCCAGCTTCAGCGCGGCTCATGGTCGATCTCATGCTCGATCGCGAGCCAATCCTGAACCCCGCGCCCTATGCGTTGAACGCCAGTCGCTGAATACCGCAGGCACTGGCCGCCGCCCATCGAGTGTCCGACAATGGCCGGCACGACAGATTATTTGGACGTGCCGCCATGCCTGATGTAAAGCGACTGCTACCGATCAGCATCCAGACCTTCAGCCAGATCATCGAGCGAGACTGCGCCTATGTGGATAAAACCGCGCACGCGCTGGCCTTGATCGAGAACGGTAAGGCGTATTTTCTCTCGCGCCCGCGCCGCTTCGGCAAGAGCCTGTTCGTCGATACGCTCAAGGAACTGTTCGAGGGGAGCGAGGCGCTCTTTCGTGGACTCTATATCCATGATCGCTGGGACTGGGAACAGCGTTATCCAGTCATCGTGCTGGATTTTGCCGCCGGGGTGATCGACAGCCGCGCGGCTCTGGATCAACGCATTCGGCGCTTGATCGAGGACAACGGCGAGCGTCTCGACATCGAATGTGACTGGCACGACAACGATATTCCCGGCTGTTTCGGTGATCTGATCCGCCACGCCCACACGCATTACGGCCAGCCGGTCGTGGTCCTGGTCGATGAGTACGACAAACCGATCCTCGACAATATCGACCACCCCGAACGCGCCGCCGAGATCCGCGAGGGACTCAAGAATCTCTACTCGGTGCTCAAGGCCCAGGATGCCCATCTGCGCTTCGTCTTCATGACCGGCGTGACCAAGTTTAGTAAGGTCAGTCTATTCTCGGGACTCAATCAGTTGCGCGACATCACCCTGAGTCCGCAGTTTGCAACCATTTGCGGCTATACCCAGTCGGATCTGGAGAGTACCTTTGGCGCCCATCTGGCAGGCGTCGATTGGGACGAGGTCCGACGCTGGTACAACGGTTACGCCTTTCTCGGCGAGCCGGTCTACAACCCCTATGACATCCTGCTGTTCATCAGCGAGAACCGCAGCTTCCGCAACTACTGGTTTGAGACGGGCAGCCCGAGCTTTCTCATCAAGCTGTTCCGGCGCCGGCGCTACTTCCTGCCCAGTTTGGAGCAGATCGAGGTCAGCGAGGAAATCCTCGACTCCTTCGATGTCGAGCGCATCAATCCCATCACCCTGCTGTTTCAAAGCGGCTATCTGACGGTGGAATCGACCCAGCAGACATGGGGTGAACTCAGCTTTCGTTTGCGGATACCGAATCAGGAAGTACGTACCGCGCTGAACAATCAGTTCATCGCGGCCTATGCTGAGATCAGCGACGAGCGCCTGCGCTACAAGGCCGGTCTGGCCGAGGCGCTGACCCAGGGTGATCTGCCGGCACTGGTCGCCGCGATCAAACGACTGTTCGCCGCCATCCCCTGGCGCAACTTCACCGGCAATACGCTGCCCGAGGCCGAGGGCTACTATGCCAGCGTGCTCTATGCCTTCCTCGCCAGCCTCAATGCCGAGATCATCCCCGAAGACCTGACGAATCACGGGCAGGTCGATCTCACGGTGCGGCTCGCGGGTTACATCTATGTCATGGAACTCAAGCTTGATCGCGGCGCGGCGGCCGCGAAGGTCGTGGCCGATGAAGCGGAGAGCACCGTCGAGGCTGAGTCCATCGAAGTGGCCAACCCCGCCCTGGCGCAGATCCAGGCGCGCGGCTATAGCGACAAGTATCGCGGCGCGCCGGGGCGGGGGTTGTTCGAGGTCGGACTGGTCTTTGGGAGCGCGGCGCGCAATCTGATTCAGGCTGATTGGCGGCGCGTGGCCTGAGCGCCGCGCGCTTTATACCGGACAGGCGGGATGTTGCAGCGCCTGACCGGCCGTCGTGAACGAGCCGACAATCAGCAACGCATCACCGGGCGCAGATGCAGCTAAAGCGGCCTCGATTGCCTCGGCGACACCGGCAAACGCTCCGCGCCGGTTCGCGCCGATCAGCCCCTCCAGGCGTTCGCTCAGCTGCTCGACTGGCATGGCGCGCGCGTCCTCACTCTGAGCCAGATACCAATCGCTCACACAGTCGCAAATCGGCGCCACGAGCCGCTCAGGATTCTTGTCGGCCAGCACTGCCAGCACCGCCCGCAACCGTCCGGCACAGGCAAAATCACGCAGATTGGCCGCCAGCGCCTCGGCCGCCTCGCCATTGTGGGCGACATCCAGAATCCAGGGAATCGGCCCCGGCATGACCTGAAAGCGTCCGGGCAGACGCGCGCGTTGCAGACCGGCACGGAGGGCATTGACCGGAACCGGCAGCCGCTCACGCAACGCCTGCAAGGCGGCGATAGCGGCCGTGGCATTGTCGAGCTGGAAGGGACCGCGCAGCGCCGGAATCGGCAGCGCCAGCCGCTGACCATCCGGCCCGGTCCAGATCCAGCCCTCAGCGGTACGCGCCTGGTCGAGTTCGCGCCCGAGCTGGAGTGGAAACGCACCGATTCGCGTCGCCTCCGCGCGCAGTGTCTCGGGCGCATCGCGCTGGCTGATAATCGCCGGACGTCCGGCGCGGAAGATCCCGGCCTTCTCACGCGCGATCGACTCCAGGCTGTCGCCCAGCCAGTCGGTGTGATCCAGCCCGATGCTGGTCACCACGGACACCTCGGCGTCGATCAGATTGACCGCGTCGAGCCGACCGCCAAGTCCGACTTCCAGCACCACCAGATCAGGCTGGGCGCGGGCAAAGATGTCGAGTGCCGCCAGCGTGCCGAACTCAAAATAGGTCAGCGAAATCTCTCCACGCGCCTGATCGATCCGCGCAAAGGACGCGCACAGCGCCGCATCCGCGACCGGCACGCCATCGAGCCGCACCCGCTCGTTATAGCGACACAGATGCGGTGAGGTATAGACACCGCACCGATAGCCGGCGGCGAGCGCCATCGACTCGATCATGGCCACCGTCGAGCCTTTGCCGTTGGTGCCACCGACCGTGATCACCGGACACGGCAGGCCCCCGCACTCAGGTGCCAGCCGTGCCCACACCGCCCCGACCCGCTCCAACCCCAGATCCATCCGGCTCGGATGCAGACTCGACTGCCACTCCAGCCAGTCATCGAGCGTCGTAAAACGCGCCTTGTCTGTCATCAGCGTCGTGCGGGAACTCAGACCGGCACCACGGTGCGGCAGTAACGCGGACGGTGCATGAGCAGCGCCAGCAGATCGGCCAATCGTTCACGCAGATCACGCCGGTCGATGATCATGTCGAGCGCGCCCTTGTCCAGCAGAAATTCACTGCGCTGAAAGCCTTCGGGCAACTGCTCGCGCACCGTCTGCTCGATGACGCGCGGACCTGCGAAGCCGATCAGGGCATTGGGTTCGGCGACATTGATGTCACCGAGCATCGCCAGACTGGCCGAAACACCGCCCATGGTCGGATCGGTCATGACCGAGATGAAGGGCAGCGAACGCTCGCGCATCCGCGCCAGGGCCGCGCTGGTCTTGGCCATCTGCATCAGCGAAAACAGACTCTCCTGCATCCGCGCCCCGCCGCTGGCCGAGAAGCAGACATAGGGCGAGTTCTGCTCGATCGCCGCTTCGACGCCACGCACGAAGCGCTCGCCGACCACCGACCCCATGGACCCACCCATGAAGCCAAACTCAAAGGCCGCCGCCACGATGGGCGTATCCTTGAGCCGCCCGCGCATCACGATCAGCGCCTCCTTCTCGGACGACTGCTTCTGGGCCGCGACGAGCCGGTCCTTGTATTTCTTCAGATCCTTGAACTTGAGCGGATCGAGCGATTCGAGATCGGCGCCGATCTCCTCGCGACAATCCGGATCGAGAAAGGCTTCCAGTCGCCGGCGTGCACTCAAGCGGTTGTGATGACTGCACTTGGGGCAGACCTCCAGATTGCGCTCCAGCTCGGCGCGATAGAGGATGGCGCTACAGCCCGGACACTTGGCCCAGACGCCCTCGGGCACGGCGCGCTTGGTGTTGGCGTCGATCCGGATGCGGTCTGGAATGAGCTTCTCGAACCAGCTCATGCCCTTGTCCATGGCCTGCTTCACGGTGGCGCTGGCCTGGGCCTTTGCCTTGGATTTGGTGGATTCTTCCATCGTCGTTGTGTGCTCTGGACGTGGGTTTCAGTGTATAGGTCGCTGGATCAACGGACGCTATCGATCGCGGCGCGCAGCTCGGCGAGAAAGGCGCCGACCGTCTCCGGGATACGCTCAGGCGTCTCGACGAGCGCTTCGATCCGCCCGACGATGGCACTGCCGACGATCACCGCATCAGCGACCTCGGCCACGCGCGCGGCGGTTTCAGCATCCCTGATGCCAAAGCCGACACCGACCGGAAGATCGACGGTTGCTCGGATCCGCGCCAGATGCTCAGCGACATCCGCCGTGTCGAGATTCGCCGCGCCGGTCACGCCCTTGACCGAAACGTAATAGACGAAGCCCGACGCCACGGTGCCGATGCGCCTGATCCGATCCTCAGTCGAGGTCGGCGCCAGCAGATAGACCAGATCCAGCCCCTGCGCTTTCAGCGTCGTGACCAGTTCATGTCCTTCTTCCGGCGGCAAGTCGACGATCAGTGCGCCATCGACCCCAGCCGCATTCGCCCGCTCGGCGAACGCGGTATAACCCATGATCTCGATCGGGTTGAGATAACCCATGAGCACCACGGGCGTCTCATTGTCGCGCTCGCGGAACGCCCGCACGATCTCCAGCACATCAGCCAGCCGCACACCCTGAGCCAGCGCCCGTTCGGTGGCACGCTGGATCACCGGACCATCGGCCATCGGATCGGAGAAGGGCACGCCCAGCTCGATGATGTCGGCACCGGCTTCGACCATGGCGTGCATCAGCGGCACCGTGGTCGCCGGCCCTGGATCGCCGGCGGTGACGAAGGGAATGAGCGCGGTACGACCCTGCGCCTTCAGTTGTTCGAAACGCTGTGCGATGCGGCTCATAGGACCAATCCGTCGTGACGTGCGACCGTGTGCATGTCCTTGTCTCCCCGACCGGAGAGATTGACCAGGATGCTCTGATCAGGACGCAGGGTCGGCGCGAGCTTGTGTGCATAGGCGAGCGCATGGCTCGATTCGAGCGCCGGGATGATGCCCTCGGTGCGCGTCAGGTGATGGAAGGCCGCGAGCGCCTCGTCATCGGTGATCGAGACGTACTGGGCGCGTCCGCTGTCCTTGAGCCACGCATGTTCGGGACCGACGCCCGGATAGTCCAGCCCCGCCGAGATCGAATGGGTCTCGATGATCTGGCCGTTGTCGTCTTCCATCAAATAGGTGCGGTTGCCGTGCAGCACGCCCGGACGTCCGGCGCACAGTGGCGCGGCATGATGGCCGGTCTCGATGCCCGCCCCGCCTGCTTCGACCCCATAGATCGCCACATCCGTGTCCGCGATGAAGGGATGGAACAGACCGATCGCGTTCGAGCCGCCGCCGACACAGGCCACCAGTGCATCGGGCAGACGTCCGGTGCGCTCCAGCATCTGGGCACGCGCCTCGCGACCGATCACGGTCTGGAAGTCGCGCACCATCATCGGATAGGGATGCGGCCCGGCGACCGTGCCGATGATGTAGAAGGTGTCGTCGATGTTTGTCACCCAGTCGCGCATGGCTTCGTTGAGCGCATCCTTGAGGGTGCGCGAGCCGGAGGTCACGGGCACGACCCTGGCGCCCAGCAGCCGCATGCGATAGACATTGGCCTCCTGGCGCGCGACGTCGACCTCGCCCATGTAGACCACGCACTCCAGACCCAGCCGCGCGGCGACTGTGGCGCTGGCGACGCCGTGCTGACCGGCACCGGTCTCGGCGATGATGCGGGTCTTGCCCATGCGCTTGGCGAGCAGCGCCTGACCGATGGTGTTGTTGACCTTGTGTGCGCCGGTGTGGTTGAGATCTTCGCGCTTGAGATAGATCTGCGCCCCGCCCAGCTCACGGCTCCAGCGCTCGGCGTGATAGAGCGGCGAGGGTCGGCCTACGTAGTCGCGCAGATCGGCGTCCATCTCGGCCTGAAAGTCCGGATCGGCCTTGCAGCGTTCGTAGGCCAGACGCAGTTCTTCCAGCGGATGCATCAGCGTCTCAGGCACGAACAGCCCACCATAGGGGCCGAAGTGGCCCGAGGCATCGGGCAGGTCATAGGCCGCCGCGCGGCCTGATTCCAGGTGCTCAGCCTGGCGTGTGTCGGCGTTGATCGCCATGTCTTACCCCTTGCATAAACGCGAAAATCAGTTCTGGGCTCTTGACACCCTTGGCGGCTTCGACGCCGCCGCTGACATCGACCCCATAGGGTCGCACCCGTTCGATGGCTTCAGCCACATTCGCGGGCGTGAGTCCACCGGCGAGCAGGATCTCGGGTGCCATCTCCGGCGGGATACGGTCCCAGTCGAAACACTGGCCGGTGCCGCCGGCGCGTCCCGGTTCATAGGCATCGAGCAGCAGACCATCGGCTCCGGCGAAGCGTTCGCGCTCGGCCGCGAGATCGACCCCCGGACGCATCCGCAGAGCCTTGATCCAGCGCCGCCCGAAACGGGCGCAGAACTCGGGCGACTCGTCGCCGTGGAACTGGAGCAGATCCAGCGGCACCTGGTCCAGGGTCGCTTCGATGGTTTCAGCCGCTGCATCGACGAACAGCCCGACGGCGGTGACGAACGGCGGCAGTGCCCGGCACAGTTCAGCGGCCTGCTCAGGCGTGACGGCGCGTGGGCTGGCTGGATGGAAGACGAAGCCAACCGCATCGGCCCCGGATGTCACAGCCGCTGCAATGTCCGATTCGCGCGTCAGACCGCAGATCTTGACCCGGGTTCGTATGATGTGATGACTCTTCACGCGGCCTCGGCTCAATGATCTCGCAAACGCTGGAGCGGATCGGTGCGTTCGCACTGTGGCAGACCGAACTCGGGCGGATAGTCGGCCCTGACGAAATAGAGTCCCTGCGGCTGTGCCGTCACGCCGCCGAGCCGCCGGTCGCAGACCTCCAGCAGTTCGCGCGTCCAGTCCACCGACGCCTCGCCGCGCCCGATGGCCATCAGCACCCCGGCGATGTTGCGCACCATGTGATGCAGAAAGCCATTGGCACCGATCGACAGTGTGATCAGTCCGTCACGCTCGCTGAGATCCAGATATAGCACGCGCCGCACCGGACTCTTAGCCTGACAGGCCACGGCGCGGAAGCTCGAAAAATCATGCTCGCCGACGAGCGCAACCGCCGCCGCGCGCATCTGCTCGACATCCAACGCCTCATGCACCCAGACCGCGCGATCGCGTTGGAGTGGCGAGCGGGTGCGCCGTGCCAGAATCTGGTAGCGATAGTGTCGCGCCTGAGCGCTGAAACGGGCATGAAAGCTGTCGTCGACCGGATGCGCCCAGCGCACACCGACATCGGGTGGCAGATTGACATTGGCGCCCAGCACCCAGGACCGCTCGCTGCGCGTGGCCGTGGTCTCGAAATGCACCACCTGTTCGAGCGCATGCACGCCGGCATCGGTGCGTCCGGCACAGTGAACGATGACGGGATGATTCGCGACACGCGACACGGCCGCCTCCAGGTCGGACTGCACGGTCCGGACCCCGGATTGCGTCTGCCAGCCATGGAACCGGGTGCCGTCGTACTCGACACCCAGGGCGATACGACCCGGTCTCAAGGCGTTCTCAACCCAGTCGCTCCAGCATGGTACGCGCCTCGTTGCGCTGCTCGTCGCGCCCCTCGGCCATGACCTCTTCCAGGATTTCGCGCGCGGCCTCCTTGTCGTCCATCTCGACATAGGCGCGCGCCAGATCGAGCTTGGTCGCGGTCTCATCCCAGATGCTGGAATCGACCTGCCACTGCGATGAGAGCAGATCCGAGGGCACGCTCTCTTGCTCAGGCGACAGGTCGGAATCCAATGCCTCAAGGCTTTCCTCGGCCGTATCCTTCAGCGCGTCGTCCAGGCTTGGAGACTTGGGCGCCGCTTGAGGTTCTTCCGCACCCTGCAAGCCATCGATCGTCAGGTCGATCTCGCCGAGGTCCGTATCATCGAGCGACGGCACCTCCAGGTCCAGATCGAGTCCGATCTCATCGGCCGCCGCCGGCGCGGTCTTGCCTGGAGCCTGTGTTGGCGGAGGTGGCGAACCCAGGATGTCCAGATCCAGATCCAATCCATCGGACGCCTCGCTCGCCGGGAGGATCGAGTCGATGTCTTGCTCGATCGCCTGTACGACCTCATCGAGGTTCGGCGCCGGCGGTTCGACATCGAGATCCAGCGCCAACGCTTCATCGAGTGCATCGGCGTTTTTGAATACATCGGACTCCGGCGACGAGGAATCGCTGCTCAGATCGAGCAACAGATCGTCCTCGGATTCCGGACCAGAGGTCGCGACCGATCCCACGTCGGGTAACACAGCGGATTCGAGTGTGTCATCCGCCCGCGCGTCTGCCAGACCGGCGCTGGCGGCAGCCACCGCCGAGGGTGTGAGCGATGGCGTCGCCGGAGACAGCGGCGCCTCGGGTGCGAGTTCATCTAGACGCTGCTGCATCTGCGCCCATTGAACCGGATCCTGGGTATCGCCACCCGAGGAACGGATTTCGTCGAGCAGGTCTCGTAACGCTCCGGCCTCGCCCGAGGCCGCAAGCGCCTCGGCCAGCTTGTATTTGATATCGAGCCGTTGCGGGTAGCGTCTGAGTTCCTTGTCGAGCAGATGGCGCGCTTCCTGAAAGCGGCCATAGGCAATATAGATGTCGGCTTCGGAGAGGATGTCGGCTTCGTCGGTCTCGGCATCGAAGTCGGTGAGACTCGACATGACCTCTTCGCTCGCCTTATCGAGATCCGGGACATCCGGCACCTCAACGAGCCGTGATGAGGGTTCGGCGGTTTGCGCGTCGGCGACCTTCTTGTCGAGTACCACGGCGTCAGGCGCTGAAGTGGCGGCCGCCTTCGATGGCGTCTCTGGTTCGGGTGGCGGCGCAAACGGATCGAGCACGAGTTCGGAGTCTGAATCGATTTCGTCTTCGCTTTCGGCCAGTTCCTGTCGGCGACGGCGCGCCGTCAATACGGAAAACAGCAGGATACCCAGGGCGGTCACGCCTGCCAGTCCAGCCAGGGGCAACAACAGCGAATGCCAGGTCGACGATGACTCGATCGCGGGCGGCGGCGTTGACTCCGCAGCCGTGGCCGCCGGGGTTGAGTCGGGCTTCGGCGTCGGCTCGGCGATCGGCTCGGAGGAGGCTTGAGAGGCTGGCGTTTCGGACGCTGTCGCCGGAGTCTCCGACTCGGCTGAAGCGGGCATTGGAACCGGAACTGGCACTAAACCAACCCCGGATTCCGATAGCTCAGCCTCTAGTTCGGTCTCCAGCGGCTCGGTAGAAAGTCCGGATTCAGCCGCGTCCGCTGATTCCTCAGCCAGGAGCGATTGCAGGTCGAAGGGCTCCTCGGCCGGCGGCACGTCGATCTCAACCGGCGCCGGTTCGAGCGTATCGCGTGCGTCCTGAGTCAAGGTACCAGGCGGCGACGCGACCGGTTCAGGTTCCTCGATGGACTCGACGTCGAGTATCGACTCAGGCACCTGGGCCTCGACCGACTGAGCACGCGCCAGTTCAGCATTGCGCAGTTGCAGCAAGGACTGAATGTCAGTGAGCTGGCTCTCCAGTTCCTGGATGCGATTGCGTAGCTCGATTGTCTCCTGGCGTGCCGTCTCGCTGGTCTCGATGGCCATCAACACATCGGGTGACTGCCCGCCGCTCCCGGCGGCGTTCGGCGCAGTGCTGGGCGGGGGCGCGGTAACGCCCGGACCTGTAGCGCCGGGCGTTGTACCCACGAGACGCAGACGCGAGAGCATTTCGGGCGTGACATTGGTCAGCGGTGCGCGCTGGACCGGACGGCCACGCATGGCCGCCTGGAGTTCAAGCCGGGCCGCCTCAGCATCGAGCGCGAAAAGCTCCGCGCGCGAGGGGATGACCAGCGTCTTGCCGGCGATCAGACGATTGATGTCGCCCCGAACGAAGGCGCCTTGATTGGAGCGATAGAGCGCCATCGCGGTCTGAGCATCGGTCGCGCCGGCGGTGGCCTGTCGACGGGCCAGCGCCCAGAGTCCTTCGCCGCCGCCCACGGGGCCGATATAGAGCGGAAAGCCCTCACCTGGGGCCGGTATATAGGCCCCCGCGCCGGTCGTCGTGCTCGGCTGGCCGGTACCAGGACCGCTGGCCGCCGTGGCGGCGCGCGCGGTCTGGACATTGGGTGCACGACGTGCGGTTTGAGTTGGCGGGTCGAGCAGCACGGTGTAACCCTTGACCAGACGTCCCGTGGGCCAGATGACCTCAACGAGAAAATCCATGTAGGGTTCGCGCACCGGATCGCGACTGGAGACGCGCACCCGGATGCGGCCATCGGCCGCCACCTCAGGTGTGAAGCTGAGCTGGGTCAGATAGTAGTAGCGCTCGATGCCCGCTTTGTCGAATGCCTCGGACGGGGCGATGGAGATGCGCACCGCATCGAGTTCGTCCGGCCCGATGTCACCGAGCTCGATTTCGCCCGAAAAGGGCTGGTTCAAAGCGGATTCGGTGCGCAATGCGCCCAGTTCCAACGCGAGGGCTGGAGGCCCGACCAGGGCCGTAGCGATGGCGGACGCCAACATCAGCTTACGAGTCATCCTCCCCCCTCGTGCGCCAGGCAGCGAAATACATCCACACGAACTGTAGCTGATCTCCTGGATCAGCGATTCAGCAGGATCGTCAGCATGCGCCGTAATGGCTCAGCCGCGCCCCAGAGTAGCTGATCGCCGACGGTGAAGGCCGACAGATAGCGACTCCCTAGATTCATCGTTCTCAGGCGCCCAACCGGCACTTGGAGCGATCCGGTCACGGCCGCAGGCGACAGCTCACGAACCGTCACGTCGCGATCGTTCGGCACCACGCGCACCCAGTCGTTGGCGCTGGCGATCAGCGACTCGACCTCACTCAGGGCGACGTCGCGGTTGAGCTTGATAGTCAACCCCTGGCTGTGGCAGCGCATGGCGCCAACACGCACACAGAGTCCATCGACCGGAATGGGTTGGTCGGTCAGGCCAAGGATTCTATTCGTCTCAGCCTGTCCTTTCCACTCTTCGCGACTCTGACCGTTGTCGAGCTGAGTATCGATCCAGGGAATGAGACTGCCGGCCAGCGGCACACCGAAGCTTTCGGTGGGAAATCCAGGGCGGCGTAACGTCTCGGTTACACGCCGGTCGATGTCCAGGATCGCCGAGGCCGGATCGGCCAGCAGCGGCTCGACCGAACCGTGCAGCGCGCCCATCTGGGCCAGCAGCTCGCGCATGTTCTTGGCGCCCGCGCCGGAGGCAGCCTGGTAGGTCATGGCGCTGACCCATTCGACCAGACCCGCGCGGAACAATCCGCCGATGGCCATCAACATCAGGCTCACGGTGCAGTTGCCGCCGATGAAGTCGCGCTGGCCGGCGTCCAGGGCGGCGTCGATCACGGCGCGATTGACCGGATCGAGGACGATGGTCGCGTCCGGTTCCATGCGCAGCGCCGAGGCGGCATCGATCCAGTAGCCGTTCCAACCGCTTGCACGCAGGCGCGGATGAATCGATTTGGTGTAGTCGCCGCCCTGACAGGTAACGATGACATCCATCTCGCGCAGCGCATCCAGCGACTCGGCGTCGAGCAGCGGCGAAGCGCCCCGGCCGACATCCGGCCCCAGCTGACCGACCTGCGAGGTGGTGAAGAAGACCGGTTCCGCGATCCGCGCGAAGTCATGCTCGGCGCGCATCCGCTCCATCAGGACCGAGCCTACCATGCCGCGCCAACCGACGAAACCAACCCGCTTCATAGCGCGGCCACCACAGCGTCGCCCATTTCGGCCGTGCCGACCTGACGCTTGCCTTCAGACAGGATGTCGGCGGTGCGCAGACCCTGATCGAGCACCTTGGAGACGGCGGCGTCGATGCGCTCAGCCGCCTCGGGCGCGCCGAGCGAGTAGCGCAGCATCATGGCCACCGAGAGGATGGTGGCGAGCGGATTGGCGACGCCCTTGCCGGCGATGTCGGGGGCCGAGCCGTGGATCGGTTCGTACATGCCCTGGCCGTGCTCATTGAGCGAGGCCGAGGGCAGCATGCCGATGGAGCCGGTGAGCATGGCGGCGCAGTCGGAGAGGATATCGCCGAAGATGTTGCCGGTGACCATGACATCGAACTGCTTGGGCGCACGCACGAGCTGCATGGCGGCGTTGTCGACGTACATATGGCTGAGCTCGATCTCAGGATAGTCAGCGGCGGTCTTGGTCGCGACCTCGCGCCACATCTCGGTGCATTCGAGCACGTTGGCCTTGTCGACCGAGCAGACCTTCTTGCCGCGCTTCATGGCGATGTCGAAGGCGACGCGACAGATGCGCTCGACCTCGGATTCGGTGTAGACCATGGTGTTGATGCCGCGCCGCTCGCCGGAGGGCAGGGTCTCGACGCCGCGCGGCTGGCCGAAATAGATGTCGCCCGTGAGTTCACGCACGATCATGATGTCCAGCCCGGAGACGATCTCGGGCTTGAGCGTCGAGGCCTCGGCCAGTTGCGGATAGAGCACGGCCGGGCGCAGGTTGGCAAACAGCCCCAGTCCAGCGCGCAGACCCAGCAGCCCCTTCTCAGGACGCTTGGAGATGTGCAGCGGTTCCCACTTCGGACCACCGACCGCGCCGAGCAACACCGCATCGGCGGCCTTGGCGGCGGCCAGGGTCGACTCCGGCAGCGGATCGCCATGGGCGTCATAGGCCGCACCGCCGACCAGCGCCTCTTCGAGCGTCACGTCGATGGCGCCTTCGGCTTGCAGTGCCTTCAGCACCTTCACCGCCTCGGCGACGATCTCGGGACCGATGCCGTCACCGGCGAGAACCAGAATCTTCTTGCTCAATGGAGTCTCCAGACAGAATTCAGATGAACAGCCAGGGCGCTTCGGCGCGGCGGCGTTCTTCGTAGGCGCGGATGGTGTCGGCTTCCTGTAGGGTCAGGCCGATGTCGTCCAGGCCCTCGACCAGGCGCTGCTTGCTGCCCGCGTCGACCTCGAAAGCGATGACCTGACCATCGCTCAGGGTCAGGGTCTGGGCCGGCAGATCGACCGAAATCTGCAACGGCTCAGCGACCGTCGCCTTGGCAAACAGCCCGTCGATGACGGCGGCGTCGAGCCGGATCGGCAGCAGGCCGTTCTTGAAGCAGTTGTTGAAAAAGATGTCGGCGAAGCTCGGCGCCAGGATGACGCGGAGGCCGAAGTCGGTCAGCGCCCAGGGCGCGTGCTCGCGCGAGGAGCCGCAGCCGAAGTTCTCGCGCGTGAGCAGGATTTCGGCGCTCTGATAGCGCGCATCGTTGAGCACGAACTCGGGATTGCGCGGACGGTGGGTGCAGTCCATGTCCGGCTCGCCGTGATCGAGATAGCGCCACTCGTCAAATAGATAGGGACCGAAGCCGCTGCGCTTGATGCTCTTCAGGAACTGCTTGGGGATGATGGCATCGGTGTCGATATTGGCCCGATCGAGCGGAGCGACGACGCCGGTGAAATTCGCGAAAGCCTGCATCAGAGCGTCCTCACGTCGACGAAACGGCCGGTCACGGCGGCGGCGGCGGCCATGGCCGGACTGACCAAATGGGTGCGACCGCCCTGTCCCTGCCGACCCTCGAAGTTGCGGTTGGAGGTCGAAGCACAGCGCTCGCCCGGCTCCAGCCGATCAGCGTTCATCGCCAGACACATGGAGCAGCCCGGCTCGCGCCATTCAAACCCGGCCGCGACGAAGATCTTGTCCAGACCCTCGGCCTCAGCCTGTTCCTTGACCAGACCCGAACCGGGCACGACCATCGCCAGCTTGATCGAGTCGGCGACCTGGCGCCCCTTGGCGATCTCGGCGGCCGCGCGCAGATCCTCGATGCGCGAGTTGGTGCAGGAGCCAATGAAGACCTTGTCCGGGCGGATCTCGTTGATCGGGGTACCGGCGCTCAGGCCCATGTATTCCAGTGCGCGGGCAATGCCCTTGGCCTTGACCGGGTCGGACTCAGCCGCCGGATCGGGCACGCGACCGTCGACCGGCAGCACCATCTCGGGCGAGGTGCCCCAGGTGACCTGCGGCTTGAGGCTCGCGGCGTCGATGTGGAGCACGCAATCAAACTGCGCGCCCTCATCGCTGACCAGGGTGCGCCAGTGGGCGGCGGCGCGCTCGAAGAGTTCGCCCTCGGGCGCGAGCGGACGGCCACGCATGTAGTCGACGGTCTTCTCGTCGACGCCGATCAGACCGGCGCGTGCGCCGGCCTCGATCGCCATGTTGCAGACCGTCATACGGCCTTCCATCGACAGCGCGCGGATGGCTTCGCCACCGAACTCGATCACATAGCCCGTGCCGCCGGCGGTGCCGATCTCGCCGATGATGGCGAGCACGATGTCCTTGGCGGTGACGCCCGCGCCGAGCCGGCCGTCGACGCTGATCAGCATCGACTTGGACTTACGCTGGATCAGGGTCTGGGTGGCCAGCACATGCTCGACCTCGGAGGTGCCGATGCCGAAGGCCAGCGCGCCAAAGGCGCCGTGGGTGGCGGTGTGCGAGTCGCCGCAGACGACCGTGGCGCCCGGCAGGGTGAAGCCCTGTTCGGGACCGACCACATGCACCACACCCTGACGCTTGTCGCCCATGCTCAGTTCGGTGATGCCGAAGGTCTGGCAGTTGGTGCCGAGCGTCTCGACCTGGAGGCGCGAGACCGGATCGGCGATGCCGGCGGCGCGGTCGGTGGTGGGGACGTTGTGGTCCGGCACCGCCAGGTTGGCGCTGACGCGCCACGGTTGGCGCCCGGCCAGACGCAGTCCCTCGAACGCCTGCGGCGAGGTGACTTCGTGGATCAGCTGACGATCGATGTAGAGCAATGCCGTGCCCGTATCATCGACACGGACGACATGCTCGTCCCAGAGTTTGTCGTAGAGGGTCTTGGCGACCATGGCCCTACCTCAAGAAAAAGTGAATCCGCTAGGATAGTCGCGACGCGCGTCAAACTCAATCGGCGCGCGCGGACCGACGTGCCGAGCGCGCGATGAAGCGGCGCAGTCGGGCGCGGTTGTAGCGCTGGATCAGGATGAAGGGCACATTGATCAGACCGCCATAGACGACCATGAACACGCCCATCTGCCAAGGCGTCCAGAGGAAGAAGGTCAGTGCCAGCGCCCAAGTCAGCCAGTGTCCGAACTCGGCGCGGCTGGTCTCGTGCGCGAAGCGGTCGAGATAGTCCGGCTCAGCGGAGGCGAGCTGGCGCTTGGAGAAGCCGTCGCGTAACAGGCCGCCAGCTTCGGGCAAATGATCCTTCCATACCCGGATGCCCAGCCACTCATAGCAGCGCCCGCCGCGCTCCCAACCATAGCTGGCGCCGATGATCGGCAGGTCTGCCAGCCAGTCCAGCGGCAGACGCTGCGCCACATAGCCTGCGATCAGGTGAAAGCTGACCCAGAGCGCGGCGCACAAGACGATGAAACTCAACACGACCGGTCGCTCGCTCGTTTCCTTGATGTTGTTTCCAAAATAGCGGCGTTATTCCGAACAAGCACAGTCGACAAATTTACGGGCTCTTCCGGGTTTAAAGTAAAGTAAATTTTTATTATAATCAGCAGCTTATGATTGATTCTGTCTGATCTTTTATT
>NZ_WNKT01000032.1 GCF_009720725.1 Allochromatium palmeri | reverse complement strand
TCCATGTGATCTCCACCGATGAGAAAACCGGGATCCAGGCGCTCGATCCCATTCACCCCAACCGGCCGATGCGCCCTGGCCATCCCGAGGCGGTGGAGTTCGAGTACGAACGCCACGGCACCCAGGCACTGATCGCCAACTTCGAGGTCGCCACCGGGCGCGTCATCACCCCCTCCATCGGCGACACCCGCACCGAAGCCGATTTTGTGGCACACATCGAGCGCACCCTGGACACCGATCCGCTGGGCGAGTGGATCTTCATCGTTGATCAACTCAACACCCACCAATCGGCCAGTCTGGTCGAATCCATCGCCCAACGCTGTGGGATCGACAGCGACCTTGGTGGCAAGGGAAAAACGGGGATCCTCCAGAGCATGGCCTCCCGCGCCGCCTTTCTCCAGGATCCCGCCCATCGCATCCGCTTTGTTTATACTCCCAAGCACTGTTCCTGGCTCAATCAGGTCGAGATCTGGTTCGGTATCCTCACCCGTCGGTTGCTCAAGCGCGCGCGCTTCGCCTCCACTGATGAACTCAAGCAACGCCTCCTTGAGTTCATCGATTTCTTCAACCAGACCCTCGCCAAGCCGTTTCGCTGGACCTATATCGGCAAGCCGCTGATGGCATGAAATTGTCCAGTCAACTTAAGGTGCGAGGTACTAGATTTATTGCAATCTAGTGCAAGATTAGCCCGCCATTCGCCATCCATCCAAGCTCACCTTGTACACGTAAAAGCGCCTCAAACCCCACCATAATGCTCCCTCTCCCCCAGCCACCGATCAATCAGCGGCGTAATGAGTTCGGGATACCCCACCAGCAACCGATCCGCCGCCCGCTGCGCCTCGGCAATCAACGGCTGATCCCGCAACGGATCAGCAATGCGGAATTGAATACTCCCCGTCTGGCGCGTCCCTAACACCTCACCCGCCCCCCGAATCGCCAAATCACGCTCGGCAATTTCAAACCCACTGGTCGAATCACGAATGATCCCAAGCCGCTCACGCGCAATCGCCGACAGCGGCGCGTGATAGAGCAGCAGACAATGACTCTCCACCGACCCACGCCCAACCCGTCCGCGTAATTGATGCAACTGCGCCAACCCCAACCGCTCCGGATTCTCAATAATCATCAAACTGGCATTCGGCACATCGACCCCGACCTCGATCACCGTCGTCGCCACCAGCAGATCCAGCGCACCGGATGCAAACTCCGCCATCAGCGCATCGCGGTCCTGGCTCTTGAGCCGACCATGCACCAACCCGACCCGTAACCCCTCCAGACACTCACTCAACTGACGCGCCGTATCCTCGGCCGCCTGACACTCCAGCACCTCCGACTCTTCGATCAGCGTACAGACCCAATACGCCTGTCGCCCCGCCAGACACGCCTGACGCACCCGCTCGATGACCTCGTCGCGCCGCGTATCCGGCACCGCGCGCGTGACGATCGGCGTGCGTCCTGGCGGCAGCCCGTCGATCACCGACAGATCCAGATCAGCATAGAGCGTCATCGCCAGCGAGCGCGGAATCGGCGTCGCGGTCATGATGAGCTGATGCGGCGCCCCGTCCTCGCCGCCGCCCTTCTCGCGCAGCTTCATGCGCTGATGGACACCGAAGCGATGCTGCTCGTCGATGATGACCAGCCCCAGATCCTGAAAAACCACATCGTCCTGCAACAGCGCATGGGTGCCGACCACGATCGGCGCCGCGCCGGAGGCGATCGCCGCCAGTCGTTCCTCGCGCTCGCGTCCCTTGTGACGCCCGGCCAGCCACACCGGCTCGATCCCGAGCGCACCGAGCCAGCCGCTCAGACTGCGCTGATGCTGCTCGGCCAGCAGTTCGGTCGGCGCCATGAGCGCAGCCTGACAGCCCGACTCCAGCGCCTGGAGCGCGGCCAGCGCCGCCACCACCGTCTTGCCCGCGCCCACGTCGCCCTGGAGCAACCGCTGCATCGGCCGTGGCTGCGCCAGATCGGCGGCGATCTCAGCGACCACCCGCTCCTGCGACGCGGTGAGCCGGAACGGCAGACTGGCCCGCAAGCGCTCGCGCAAACCGCCGTCACCGCCCAGCACCGGCGCCGAGACGCGCCGCTGTTCCAGCCGCATCCGGCGCAGACTCATCTGATGCGCAACCAGCTCCTCGAAGGCCAACCGCGCGAAGGCCGGATGCCGGCCCTCGGTCAGCTCCTGGAGCGGCGTGCCAAGCGGCGGACGATGCAGAAAGGCCAGCGCCTCGGTCAGGGTCGGCAGGCCCAGCGGGTCGAGGATCTCGGGCGGCAGCCGTTCGGCCGGCGCGGTGCGTTCCATGAGCGCCAGCGCCTGATCGGTCAGACCGCGCCAGCTCGTTTGCTGCAAGCCCTCGGTCGAGGGGTAGATGGGGGTCAGACAGGCGGCGATCGGTTCGTCGGCCCCGGCGCGCAGGAGACGGTATTCGGGATGCACCATCTCCAGCGACTGCGGCCCCTGGCGCACCTCACCATAACAGCGCACCCGCTCGCCGGGCTTGAGCGCAGCGGCCTGCTGGGGCGAGAAATAGAAGAAGCGCAACAGCAGCCCAGCCCCGAGCGCGTCCCCGATCCAGACCTTGAGCGAGCGCCGCCGCCCCAGACCGATGCCGGATTCGAGGATCTCGCCCTCGACCCAGGTCTCGACCCCAGGCGCGATCTCGACGAGCGGGGTCAAGCGGGTGCGGTCCTGATAGCGTAGCGGCAGATGAAAGAGCAGATCCTGGACCGTGCGGATGCCGAGCCGTTCGAGCCGCTCGGCGATCTTCGGCCCGACCCGATCGAGCGTGCGTACCGGAATCCGATCCAGGCCCGAATCCGACGACAGCCCGGCCTCCGGCGCCAAGACCGCCGGATCGACCGCGCTGTCGCTGACGCCGGCGTCAGGCATCGCGTCGTCTGTCCGGTGCCGGGACATCTTCATAGATCACATCCAGCGGCACCTCGTGATCGAGACAGTCGAGCCGTACTGTTCCTTCGGTGAGCACGTCCAGCGTCCAGCCCTGCGCCCGGCGATAGACCTCGACACGGCGCTGATGCTGATCGACGAGCAGATATTCCATCAAGCTTGGCAACGTCTGATAGGCGAGTAATTTCTCGCGCCGATCGATGCGTGCGGTGGAATTCGAAAGCACCTCGACCAGCAGACAGGGCCGGGTGCAGTAATAGGTCTCCCGGTCGTCCGGGTCGCAGGCCAGGATCAGATCCGGGTAATAGAAGATGTCCTGCTCGGCGATCTTGAGCCGGACCTTCAGGTCGTTGGCGAAGAGCTGGCAGGGCGTTCCGCGCAGCAGTGGGCGCAGGTGCGCATAGAGATTACCGACGATGAGTACATGCTGACGGCTGGCGCCGGTCATGGCGTACAGCTCGCCGTCGATGTACTCATGCCGGATGTCGGCGCCGTCCTCGCTGGCTAGATAGTCCTCGACGCTCAGGCGTGATGCATAGGCAAGCTGTTGAGACATGGCAGACGATCTCCGAGGCTAGACAGGTTTGGCGCACCAGACACCAGAGGCCGCGATCACCCAGCCGAACTGACCCGCGTCCCGTCCGGTCCGCCCTTGCGCGCGCGGATCGCCTGGGCGAGCTGGTACACGGCCATGGCGTAGTAGGTACTGTGATTGTAGCGTGTAATGACGTAGAAGTTCTTGAGCCCGAGCCAGTATTCATAGCCACCCTGGGCATCGAGTTCGAGCAGACTGACGGTGCCGACACGCCCGAGCGCGCGCGTGGGTGTGATGCCGCGACTCGCAAGATCGTTGAGCCCATAACTGGTGTTGAAGCCGCTTTTCATGGCGCGCGCAGCGGCCGGCGACTCCACCCGCGCACGCACGGTCACCGCCTCGCCCGGCTGCCAGCCGTGGCTTCGAAAATAGTTGGCGACGCTGCCGATGGCATCGGTCGGATTCCAGAGGTCGCGATGGCCGTCATCGTTGAAATCGACCGCGTAATCACGGAAGCTCGACGGCATGAACTGCCCCAACCCCATGGCGCCAGCGAACGAGCCGCGCGGCGCGAAGGGATCGATATTCTCCTCGCGCGCCATGATGAGGTAGTTCTCAAGCTCGCCGCTGAAATACTCGGCACGGCGTGGATAGGCGAAAGAGAGCGTTGACAGTGCGTCGATGATGCGCGTCTTGCCGGTGAAGCCGCCATAGCGCGTTTCGACGCCGATGATCGCGACGATGTATTCGGACGGAACGCCATAGCGCGCGGTCGCGCGCGCTAGCGCCGCTTCGTTGCGACGCCAGAAGGCCACGCCGTTGTTGATGGAGTCTTCGCCGAGGAACTTGGCCCGATAACGGGTCCAGGCTCCATTCGGCCCGGTGCTTTTACTCGGAGCCTGACGGTTCATCAGATTGATGATGGACTGCTGACGCCGCGCACCCGAGAGGATCGCCGCTGTGCGGTCGGGTGAATAGCCATGCCGGCGCATGCGGTCGACGAAGGCGTCGACACCAGGTGCTCCAGCAAAATCGCCACTGACACGGACGGACGCCGGTCTGTCGTCATAGGCCGACGTCCCGCGCGTTGGCGAGGTGCCGCAACCGACGAGCGGCAGAACTAACAGCCAGGGAAGGATTTTCGATAGATGCTTCATGAACGAACCTCACTCCAGAACCAGAATGGCGTCCATCTCGACCGCCGCGCCCTTGGGCAAAGCGGCCACGCCGATGGCGGCACGCGCCGGATAGGGTTCCTGGAAATACTCAGCCATGATCTGGTTGACCTGGGCGAAGTCGTTCAGGTCAGTCAGAAAGACATTGAGCTTGACGATGTCGCTCAGATCGCCGCCGGCCGCCTGCGCGACAGCACGCAGATTGTCGAAGACGCGCCGGATGTGGTCGGCCATGTCGCCATCGATCAATTCCATGGTCTCGGGAACCAGCGGAATCTGGCCCGACAGATAGACGGTCTGACCGACGCGGACGGCTTGTGAATAGGTGCCGATGGCGCGTGGCGCCTGATCGGTGCGGATGATCTGTTTGCTCATAGTCTCAATCTATCTCCAATACTTATTGTCAGGACGCGAACAGCCGTTGCCACCAGCGTCGGCGGTTGTTGCGCGCCGCATCGCCATAGCGGTTTATAATCGCAGTCTTATCGATTCCGGATCAACCGCCATGCCCGCTCTCTATCAATCCAATCTGCCCCATCTCGAACTGATCGCGCGCGGCAAAGTCCGCGATCTTTATCGCATCGACGACGATCATCTGCTGGTCGTTGCCAGTGACCGGCTGTCGGCCTTCGACGTGGTGCTGCCCGATCCCATCCCCGGCAAGGGCGAGGTGCTGGCGCGGTTATCGCGTTTCTGGTTCGAGCGCACGGCCGACATCATCCCCAATCATCTCACCGAGATTCCGGTGTCCTCCGTGGTGACCGATCCGCCGGCGCTCACCGAGCTCGGGGATCGCGCCATGGTGGTACGCCGTTTCAAGCCGCTGCCGGTCGAGGCCATCGTGCGCGGCTATCTGATCGGCTCGGGCTGGAAGGACTATCAGGCTAGCGGCGCGGTCTGCGGCATTGCCCTGCCCCCAGGTCTGCGTCAGGCCGACCGGTTGCCTGAACCCATCTTCACCCCCTCGACCAAAGCCGAGCTGGGCGCGCACGACGAGAACGTCGATTTCGCGCACACGGTCGGGCTGATTGGTCGCGAGCTGGCCGAGCAGGTGCGTGACACCAGTCTGGCCATCTATACGCGCTGCGCCGCCTATGCGCTGGAGCGCGGACTCATCATCGCCGACACCAAGTTCGAGTTCGGACTCGACGATAACGGTCGGCTGTCTCTGATTGACGAAGCCCTGACCCCGGATTCTTCGCGCTTCTGGCCGGCCGATGACTATCAGCCGGGTTCCAGTCCGCCGAGCTTCGACAAGCAGTTCGTGCGCGACTATCTGGAAACGCTCGACTGGGACAAGACCCCGCCTGGTCCCGAGCTGCCTCCGGAGATCATCGAGCGTACAGCGGCCAAATATCGCGAGGCCGAAGAACGCCTGACAGTCTGAGACTCGCCAACCTGCGGATCGCGGCGCCATGGCTGTCTGGTGCCCGGCCCCACTCACATCAAGCTGTACCCCATCCACCATGAACCGACTCCAGTCGCTCTTTCACAATCTGCGGACGCAAGATCCGCTGACGACCGGCAAGCAGTTCCTCGGCGCACTCGATTGGTCCTGGAGCACGCCCTACAAGGCTTGGCTGCCGCAGGTGACCGGGCGTGATGTGCGCTCTGACCTGATCGCCGCCCTCACCGGCGCCATCGTGGTGTTGCCGCAGGGCGTGGCCTTCGCCACCATCGCCGGAATGCCGCCCGAGTATGGCCTCTATGCCGGTATGGTCCCGGCGATCATTGCCGCCTGGTTCGGCTCATCGCGTCATCTGGTTTCAGGGCCGACCACGGCGGCCTCGGTGGTGCTGTTCTCGGCACTCTCGACGATGGCGGTTCCCGGGACACCGGACTATGTCATGCTCGCCCTGACCCTGACCTTCATGGTCGGCGTCATTGAGCTGGCACTGGGCTTTGCGCGCATGGGGGCGCTGGTCAACTTCATTTCGCACGCGGTGGTGGTGGGTTTCACGGCCGGCGCGGCGGTGCTGATCGCGGCCAAGCAGCTCAAGCACTTCTTTGGCGTCGAGATGGACAGCGGCGGCCATCTGCATGACATCTTGATCGAGTTTTTCGGGCATGTGCTGGAGATCAACCCCAGCGCGACCCTGGTGGCTCTGGCGACCCTGGGACTGGGTATCGCCTGCAAGCGCTGGCTGCCGCGTATTCCGTACATGATCGTCGCCATGCTCGGCGGCAGTCTGCTGGCGCTGGGCCTCGATACCTGGCTGGGTGCCGAGGCAACCGGCATCGCCACCGTCGGCGCCCTGCCCGCGACCCTGCCGCCGCTGTCGTCACCCTCGCTGACGCTGGAGCACATTCGCGAGCTGGCGCCCGTGGCACTGGCGGTGACGCTGTTTGCCCTGACCGAGGCGGTATCCATCGCCCGCTCGCTCGCGGCACGAGGCGGTTATCGCATCGACGGCAATCAGGAGTTCATCGGCCAGGGGCTGTCTAACATCACCGGTTCGTTCTTCTCGGGCTATGTGGCCACCGGCTCGTTCAATCGCAGCGGCGTCAACTACGAGTCCGGTGCGCGCACGCCACTGGCCTCGATCTTCGCGGCCTTCATGCTGATGGCCATCGTGCTGCTGGTCGCACCCTATGCGAGCTATCTACCCAAGGCCGCGATGGCCGGGGTATTGTTCCTGGTCGCTTGGGGGCTGATCGACTTCAAGGAGATCCGCCACATCCTGCATTCGTCCAAGCGCGAGACGGCGGTGCTGGCCGTCACCTTCTTCTCGGCGCTGCTGCTGGATCTGGAGTTCGCCATCTTCGCTGGTGTGCTCCTGTCGCTGGTGCTCTATCTGGAGCGCACCTCCAAACCGCGCATCGTGACCATGGCGCCCGACTCGCGTCTGCCCAAGCACGCCTTTTCGAGCAATCCGGACGTGGTGCAATGTCCGCAACTGCGCTTCATCCGGATCGATGGCTCGCTCTTCTTCGGTTCGGTCGCTCATGTCGAGCAGTATTTCGACCGCTTGCGCGCCGAGCACCCCAAGCAGAAGCATCTGGCGCTGATCGCCAACGGGATCAATTTCGTCGACCTGCAGGGCGGTCATGCCCTGGTCGAGGAAGCCGAGCGGCGGCGTCAGGACGGCGGCATGTACCTGATCAACGTCAAGCAGGGCCTGTGGGAGTCACTGGAGCAATGCGGCTGTCTGGAGGCCACGGGTGGGCGTAATGTCTTCCAGTCCAAGACGGCCGCCGTGCGCGCGATCTATCAGAAGCTCGATAAAACGGTCTGCGCGAGCTGTGACAAGCGCATCTTCCATGAGTGCAAGGAGCCAAAGCTAGCGTGAAGGCGATGATCCTCGCGGCCGGTCGTGGTGAGCGGATGCGTCCGCTCACCGATCACACTCCCAAGCCCCTGCTCCAGGCCGGCGGCAAGCCGCTGATTCAGCATCATATCGAGCGGCTGGCGGCGGCTGGCCTCCGCGAGCTGGTCATCAATCATGCGCATCTGGGGCAGCAGATCGAAGCGGCGCTTGGAGATGGATCAGCGTTCGGGGTCGAGATCCGCTATTCGCCCGAGGCCCAGGCGCTGGAGACCGGCGGCGGGATCTTCCAAGCCCTGCCGCTGCTCGGCGCTGAACCCTTTCTGGTTGTCAACGGCGATGTCTGGACCGATGTCGATCTGGGTGGACTGACGATCAGCGCGGGGGATCTGGCGCATCTGGTGCTGGTCGACAATCCGCCCCACAATCCAGAAGGCGACTTCGCGCTGAGCGACGGGCGCGTCCGGAGCGAGGGAAGGCCGCGTCTGACCTTCAGCGGTATCGGACTCTATCGGCCCGAGCTGTTCGATGGACAGACGCCGGGCGCTTTTCCGCTCGCTCCGCTGCTCCGTCAGGCGATGGCCAACGGGCGCGTCGGCGGTCGACACCATGACGGACACTGGTTCGATATCGGGACGCCTGAGCGCCTGGCGGCACTCGACGGCTGGCTCAACGCCGGCCGCGCGGATCAGGGCGCGTAACGTTGCAAGAAGTCTTCGAACGCGCTGACCGGTAAGGGACGCGAAAACAGATAGCCCTGTCCATAGGTGCAACCGAGATTGCTCAGACGCTGTCTCTGAACCTCGGTTTCGATCCCTTCGGCCACGACCTGCAAGTCCAGCTCCTGACACAGGGCCAGGATCGCGCGGATCAAGGCCAGGTCGCGCTCCTGCTCGACCATGTCGCGCACGAACACCTGATCGACCTTGACCGCATCCAGCGGGAAATTCTTGAGATAGGACAGGGACGAATAGCCCGTCCCGAAATCATCCAGATAGACACGGAAACCTAAGGCCCGCACCTCGCGCAACCAGTTGGAGACCGACTCCAGGTCGGTGGCGAACACGCTTTCCGTGACCTCCAGCACCAGACATTCGGGCGCCAGCCCCAGATTCTGGGTCACCTGCAACAACCAATCCGGCGCAACGCCGTCGGGGATCTGGCGCGTCGACACATTGACCGAGGCATAGAGCGACCACCCCCGCTTCTGCCAGTGGGCAAGCTGACGACAGGCCATCTCGATGACCCAGGCGCCCAGGCTCCGAATGAGTCCGGACGACTCGGCGATGGGAATAAAGGTCGCGGGGCTGATGAATCCCTGTTCGGCAGGCTGCCAGCGCAGCAGACACTCAAACCCCAGGGGCTGACCGCTCTTGAGATTCACGATCGGCTGATAATGCAGACTCAGTTCACACCGCGCCAGGGCCAGTTTCAGATCCCGTTCCAGACGATGGCGCTCGATGAGTTCGCGCCCCATGGCGTCGGTGAAGAAGCAGATCTGCCGACCGCCCTGCTCCTTGGCCCGCGACATGGCGATATTGGCATTGCGCAGCACGACCTCGACCTCGTCCCCGTCATCGGGAAACACGGCGAGACCGAGGCTGACACCGATGTCGAGGTTGCCAGCCGGTAGCTCAAAGGGTTGGGTCAGACGCTCCAGCAGACGCCAGGCCAGGCGCTCGGTCGCGGTGGCCTCGACCTGGTCGACGAGCACGATGACGAATTCATCGCCTCCGATGCGGGCGGCCGTGTCGACGTCGCGGATCTCTGACGTGAGGCGCGCGGCGATCTGTTGCAGCAACAGATCGCCCGTGTTGTAACCCAGAGTCTCGTTGACCTGTTTGAAGCGATCCAGGCCGATGCACAGCAGACTCAGTTGCCGCTTCTGATGCCGATGTCCCTTGAACGCCAGATCGAGCCGTTCCAGCAGTAGCGAACGATTGACCAGACCGGTCAGGGCGTCATAGTTGCCACGCTGGCGGATTTCTCGTTCGGTCAGGTGGCGCCGCGCGACATTGCTGAATTGGGCCACATAGCCGGTAACCTCGCCCTGATCGTTGCGGATCGCGGTGATCATGTCCCATTGCGGATGGATGGAGCCATCCTTGTAGCGGTTCCAGACCTCGCCTTCCCAATAGCCCAGGTTCTGCAGCGTGTACCAGAAATGCGAATAAAACTCAGGCGGATGATGGCCCGACTTCAGGAGCCGTGGTGTCTGCCCGATGGCCTCTTCGGGCGTATAGCCGGTGATGCGGGTGAAGGCCGGATTGACCCGGCGGATCACGCCTTGCGCGTCGGTGAGGATGATCCCCTCGCCGCTGACCTCGAACAGGGCGGCGGCCTCCTGCAAGCGCGCATTCTGGGCGCGCAGGGCCTGTTGCAGCGCATTCAGGCGCAGATGGGTCGCGACCCGCGCCAGCACCTCGTCGACCTGAAAAGGCTTGCTGATATAGTCGACCCCACCGGCGGCGAAGGCCCGCACCTTGTCCTCGGGGTCGCGCAGGGCGCTGATGAAGATCACCGGTACGTCACGGGTGCGCGGATCGGCCTGGAGCCGTGCGCAGACCTCGTAGCCGTCGAGTCCCGGCATCATGATGTCGAGCAGGATCAAATCTGGAGCTTCCGCCTGGACCGCGCGCAGGGCCAGCTCACCACTGGGCAGCGGACGGACCTCGTAGTCCTCGGCGGAAAGCATGCGCTTGAGGACGTTCAGGTTCTCCGGATTGTCATCGACGATGAGGATACTGGCAGACGGCTTGGTACTCACGATGCTCCTTCTCGTTGCTGGGCGAGGATCCAGTCCAGAATGCGCGGATAGTCATAGTGTTCGATCCACTGCCGCAGATGCCCGCTCAGGGCTGGATTTTGGTCGGCGATGGCCTCCAGGAGTTCGAGCGCCTGATCCGACTTGGCGCGAATCATCGCCTGTTCCAACGCTGAAAGCCACTCTGGCTGTAGGGGTACATCCGGTGCGGGAACTAGCGGTCCGACCCTGGAACGGTCTCGCGCCGCCACCACCGGCGGCGGTGAAACCGCGTCATCCCGATGGGTCCACACCAGCGGTAGATGGTCCTGCAGCACCTGAAACAACACTTGCCAGTCTACCGGTTTGCTGATGAAGTCACAGCAGCCGGCCTCCAGACAGGCGCGTCGATCATCCTCGAAGGCGCGCGCGGTCAGCGCGATGATCCGCCGGTTGGTGTCGCCGGGACGGTCGAGAATGGTGCGCGTGGCGACCAGTCCATCCAAAGTCGGCATCACCATGTCCATGAGAATCAGATCGAAGTCGTGCGTGGCGGTCAGGGTCACAGCCTGCTCGCCATCACTGGCCGGTGTGACGACAAAGCCTAGGGGCGTCAACTGCCGTTCGAGCAACTGGCAAGCGAGTGGCTCATCATCCACCACCAGCACCTGCAAGGGTTCCTGACGCGCGTCGGTGCGCCGATAGCCATCGAACAGGGCAGCATTGGACGCCAAGGCCGGCACTGGAAACTCCGACTTCAGCACGGGCGCAGGAATGGAAAGGGTCACGCAACTGCCGCGCCCTTCCTCGCTGTCCAGCTCCATGCACCCACCCATATTATTGACAAGCGAGCGGCTGATGGCGAGGCCCAGGCCGGTGCCTTGCTGTTTATGGCGATCTTCGCCGGCTTGGATGAACGGCTCAAACACCGCCTCACGCATGGCGGCGGGAATGCCAATGCCGGTATCGGTCACCTGAATGATCAAGGCTCCCGCCTGATAATCGGCCTCCAGGCTGACCTCCCCCTGCTCGGTGAATTTCACCGCATTGCCCAGCACATTCATGCAAATCTGCCGCAGGCGCTTGGCATCCAGCTCCACACTGGCGGGCAAGACGCCTTCCCGATAGCGGAAGGCGAGTCCCTTTTCGTCGGCGCGTAACTGGAAGGACTCACCTAACTCTCTCAACACGTCTTGTAATCGACAGGGAGCCGGTACGCATTCAAGGTAGCCTGCCTCAATTTTCGCCAGATCCAGGACATCATTGATCAACGTCAGCAGATAATCGCCGCTACGATTAATAATGTCGATGCCTTGCTGCTGCATCTCAGTGAGCGTCGCATCGCGCTGGAGGATCTGCGCATACCCGAGAACGGCATTCAGCGGGGTCCGCAATTCATGGCTCATGTTCGCGAGAAAAGCGCTCTTGGCCTGATTGGCGCTTTCCGCGGCCTCCTTGGCGAGGCGCAGCTCTTCAGCGGCCAGCTTGCGCTCGGTGATGTCCTCGACAAGACCTTCGATCGAAGTCACGTTGCCCGCCTCATCCTTGGCCGGTTTGGAAATGACCAAGATTGTGCCGATTTGACCATCCGGTCGATGGAACTCGATCTCCCAGGGCGGCAGTGCCTCGCCGCTCTGCAGTATGTAGGCAAGATTCGCCCAGGCGAGCTCAAGGGATTCCGGCAGCCAATCGACGACATCCGCGAAACTTTGCCCGATGCATTGAGCCTGAGTCAGACCGAAGACCCGTTCGACGTTTTTGCTCACATTGGTGAGGATGCCATGTTCGTCATGGGCATAGACGATAAACTGACCGCCGATGTCATCGACTAGACGCTGATACTTGGCGTGGCTCCGACGCAAGGCGATCTCGGCCTGTTTCCGGTCGGTGAAGTCGCGCGTGACGATAGTGCTGCCGATGAAACGCCCCCTGTCGTCATAACGCGCTGAAACGCTGGCATTAGACCAGCGCCCACCTCCCGGCAGCGGCATGAAATATTCGAATTGTTGCGCGCCCTGGCCGCGAATCGCCTTGATGGCGTCATCCAGTTTCGCGTAGATCGCTGGCGGCAGCACTTCGGAACACGGCTTGCCCAGGAATTGCTCGGGCGGCATCAAGAGTCGCTGTTTATCTTGATAGTAGGCATCGATAAAGCGCTGCTCGGTATCGAGCACGAAGACCAGATCATCCATCGAGGCCAAGATCGAGCGCAGGCGCTCCCCGGTTTCCTGTAATTGCCCCTCGGCGTGTTTGCGTTGCCTGATTTGACGGGCGAGCTGATGGTTCCAATACAGGATCGCCAAAATGACCAGCAACCCTTTGCAGCTTGAACATCAGGTCGGTGACGCCGGATAGGAGTACCTCGTGGTCGTCGCGCTCGGCGATGAGATATTGCAGGACCGGCAAGATATCCACCGCCGCGAAGGCCTCGCCCGCGGCGACCGCGTCGATCGCGGCGCGGGTATCGCGCACCGTCAGAAACTCGATGTCGGGGTAGCGGGCCTTGAGCAAGTGATAGGCGCTGTAATCCTTACCCACCGCCACCACTTGGCCTTGCAGCGTCGCCGCATCGGTGATGAAGCCGCTGTCGCGACGCATGGCAATGGCGATGGGATAGCGTTCGCAACTGTTGGTGAACAGCGCGTAGGCTTCGCGAGTGCTGGCGCGGGTCGTGCTGGCAAAGATGTCCACCTCCCCCTGCCGCATGGATTGCAACACCTCGGCAAAGTCCACCGGCGCCAGGGTGTCTTCCTTTATTCCCAGCTTATGTTTCACCAGTGACCAGTAATCCTCGCCAATCCCGACCACCCGGCCATCGTTGCCGATGAAATTCAATGGCGGCCAACCCCGAGCCGTGGCGCGCCGAAAGACCCTGGTATCAAGGTAGTTGCGCTCCTGCGCTGATAGCTGAAGACGGTCATCGCGGCCGGATGCAGTCGTGCCCAGCCAAGTCTGTCTGATACGCTCCCGCTCCCACAGGGGAATATTCTCCAGCGCCTTGTTGAGGATACTCACCAGCAGCGGCCAATCCTTGCGAATCGACATCAGCACCGGGTGCCGGCTCGACTCGATGAATCCGGATATCTTGAAACCGATGATGCTGTTTTGCTTGCGCCACCATTCCAGATCGATGGCGCCGATCAGGGCGTCGACCCGACCTTCCAGCAGTGCCTTTGCCAGATCCTCATTGGTTTCGAAGCCGCTCGTCGTCACACCTGGCACCGACGCGATGAGATGCTCGACAAACTTCATCCCAGACAGATAACCGACACGCTTGCCGGCGAGCGCGTCGAGCCGTTGCACGGGCTCCGCATCGCGACGGACATAGATATGAAAATAGCCGTGATAGAAGGGTCTGGTATAGAGAAAATATCGATCCCAGGTGGGGTTGGGGGCGGATGAGGCCAGTCCGTCGAGTTCCCCGCGCATCGCTTGTTCCGTGATCGCGCTCCAATCATGTTCCACATGCAGCTTGAGGCGCCCCCCCAACTGTCGGTTGATCAGATCGAAGTAATCGACAACCAGGCCAGCGCGACTCCCGTCGGGGCCGAGGATGATATCCGGCTGGAATTGATCGCTGATCCCGAGCAGGATCCTCGGGTGCCCCGCCAACCAGTCGCGCTCCTCGTCGCTGAGGTCGAGCCTTGGCATGTGCGACATTGGCAGGCCACCCCATTGATCCAGGATCGCATCAATCTCCCGCGCGCCGATCGCCGCCAGCGCCTTGTCGATGATGCTCAGCAGCTCGGGATATTCCTTGCGAATGGAATAGCGCAGCTCCACCTCGCTGCCGGGGACGCTAAAGGCGATGCCGAGACCGGGAAACAGATCCTCGCGAATGGTCAGCAGCAGACTGATGCTCGAGATGGCCGCGTCCACTTCGCCCTTGAGCAATGCCGTGGCGATCGCCTGATTCGAGGAAAAGGACACCGGCACGATCTCCGGCCAGCGTTGAAGTGTCTTGAGCTCGGCCAGGTTGCCGTCCAGATAGCCGACGCGTTGACCGGATAGATCCTCCATGCGCGTCACGGAGGCGCCGTCGCGCGCGTAGACATAGCGCGAGAGGCGGAAAGGACTCTTGCTGAACAGAAAGGTATCAGCCCGTTCGGGATGCTTGGCCGATAACGCCAGCCCGTACAGCTCGCCCTGCTCGGCTTGCCGCACCATCTCCGACCACTCGCCCAAGACCAGACGGATATTGGCGCCGGTCAGCGCCTTGATGCGCGCCAGGATGTCAGGCTCGATGCCGACGGCCTCGCCACTGCTGGTCGTCTGGACGTAAGGCGTCCAGGTTCGCGCGGTGCCAATCAGGATCTCCGGGTTGGCCGCCAGCCAGGCGCGTTCCTCGGCAGTCAACTCGACGGTGGGCTGGCGCGCCTCTTCGGCGACGCATGTCCAGGCCATGCTGGACAAAACAGCAAGACAGAGCGCCCAAACGATGTTCTCGTATCCCCGTCGCAGCGGCGTCATGGAGTCGTCCTATTCGATCCGGGTTGTCACGGTGTCAGGTGCCTCTGCCATACTCAGAGCAGATCAATTCGCCGAGTATCAAGCATGGGGCAGGATATCGCGTCTTCGCGCTTCACCGAGCAGGATTTCGCCGAGTTTTCCAGACGACTGCGCGCCGAGACCCGCGTACTGGAGACCTGGTTCGCCGAGGGTCGCTTCGACGATGCCGAACCGAGCGCCGGATTCGAGCTGGAAGCCTGGCTGGTCGGCGCGGATGGACGTCCCGCCCCACGCATCGAATCCGTGCTGGCGACGCTGGACGATCCATCGATCGTCCCCGAGCTGGCCACCTTCAATATCGAGTTCAACGGCGCGGCGGCACAGTTGCGCGGTTCGGCCCTTTCGACGCTGGCTCAGGATCTGCGCGAGACGCTCGATCGCGCCACGCCGGCCGCTGAACGCCAGGGCTGTCGTCTGGGCCTGATCGGCATCCTGCCCAGCGTCCAGCCGGATGATCTGACGCCCGACTTCATGACTCCGCGCGAGCGTTATCGCGCCCTCAACGAGCAGGTCTTCGCCCTGCGTCACGGACGCCCGCTGCGCCTGCGGATCGAGGGGCGCGAGCGGCTCGATCTGGAATGGCGCGACGTCATGCTGGAGTCGGCGGCGACCTCCTTTCAGATCCACATCCGAATCGGGGCGCAGGAATCGGCCCGCGTCTATAACGCAGCCAAGCTGATCAGCGGTCCCCTGGTGGCGATCGGCGCCAACTCGCCCTATCTCTTCGGCCGCGATCTCTGGGACGAGACGCGCATCCCGCTGTTCGAGCAGGCCGTCTCGGTCGGCGGGCCGATCCTGCAGGAGCGGGTCGGCTTCGGCTTTCGCTATGCACGGCATTCGATCCTGGAGACGTTTCAAGCCAATCGCGATCACTATCCCATCCTGCTGCCGCAGTTGATGGACGAACCGCCCGAGCGCCTGGCCCATCTGCGGCTGCACAATGGCACCATCTGGCGCTGGAACCGTCCGCTGATCGGCTTCGAACCGGACGGTCGGCCGCATCTGCGCCTCGAACATCGAACCCTGCCCTCGGGTCCGTCGGTCGCGGATCTCATCGCCAATGCCGCGCTCTATCTGGGGCTGATTACACATCTGAGCCGCGAGCCGTCGCTGGAATCCAGGGTGCTGTTTCTGCATGCGCAGCAAGGGTTCTATGCCTGTGCCCGTGACGGCCTCGCGGCCAGGATACGCTGGCTCGACGGCCGCACGCATCGCGTGAGTGATATCCTGACCACGGATCTGCTGCCGCGCGCGCGGCAGGGTTTGAGCGATCTGGGTATCGACCGGCCCGAGATCGACTACTGGCTCGGCCTGCTTGAACAGCGTCTGACGACCGGACGCACGGGCGCACGCTGGCAACGCGACTGGGTGCAACGGCATGGTCTGGATATGACGGGGTTGACCCTGGCCTATCTCGAACAGCAGGCCGGCGGTCGACCCGTACATGCGTGGAGCTTATGATTGCGCCATGCTACGAGAACTCGACTCACTGCCCGACGGCCTCCTGGAAACCGACAGCCACCAGCTCGTCGAGCGGCTCGGTGCGCCGACCCTCATTCACCTCCCCGGCGCGCGCGAGCCGGCGCTCTTCGTTTCCGTGCTCCTGCATGGCAATGAAACGGTCGGCTGGGAGGCGATGCGCTCACTCCTGCGCGAGCGGCTCGAACGCTTCGGTGCGTTACGACTCCCGCGCGCACTGAGTCTCTTCATCGGCAATGTCAGCGCGGCAGCCAGCGAGGTGCGCCGTCTGCCCGGCCAGCCGGACTACAACCGGGTCTGGCCGGGTTCACAGGATGCCGAGACGCTCGAACACCGACTCATGCGCCAGGTCGTCGACATCATGGCCCGACGCGGGATCTTTGCCAGCCTGGATCTGCACAACAACACCGGCCTCAATCCGCACTACGCGTGCGTCAACCGGCTCGACGAACGCTTTCTGCATCTGGCCAGACTCTTCAGCCGCACGGTGGTCTATTTCATCCGCCCCACGGGCGTGCAGTCCATGGCGATGGCCGAACTCGCGCCGGCCGTCACCCTGGAATGCGGCAAGGTCGGTGAACAGGCCGGGATCGATCACGCGCGCGAATTCGTCGCGGCCGTGCTGCATCTGAGTGAGATTCCGGAGCATCCACTTCCGGCGCGTGACATCGACCTCTTCCATACCGTGGCCCAGATCAGGATTCCGGAGACCGTCAGTTTCGGCTTCGACCCGCGCGACGTCGATCTGTGGCTGGATCCGGAGCTGGAGCGGATGAACTTTCGTGAGCTGCCCGTCGGCACGCCCTTCGCACGGGTTCGGCCGGGCGCTGAGGCGACTCTGGACGTGATCGATGAACTCGGACGCGACGTCAGCGCGCGCTATTTCCGGCTGGACGGCGCGGAATGGCGGCTGCGCCGTTGTCTCATGCCGTCCATGCTCACCCGCGACGAGACCGTGATCCGCCAGGATTGTCTGTGCTACCTGATGGAGCGCTATTCGATCCAGTCGCGGACCTGATACCAGAGTCGCCCCAGATGTTCGTGGATGGCGTAATAACTGGTCTGTAACGCCTTGGCCGAGGGCAGCCAGTCGCTGTATTTCAGCGTGCCCGTCCAGCCTGGATGATGAAATTGCGCCGTCGGCGCGGGCGTGACCTCAAGACCCGCGCGCTCGAAGACCTCGACCGCACGCGGCAGGTGCCAGGCATCGCTGACCAGCAGAATGTGATGGATCCCATCGCGTTCGAGCAGAGGCGCGGTCAGGGTCGCGTTTTCCCAGGTCGTGCGGCTTTCCGATTCGATGCCGGCGACCCGTGCACCATAGTCGTCGCTGAGCACCTCGGCCATAACGGGGCCAACCGGACGCGCCTCGCCCGGTGCCGAACCGCCGGTCACATAGATCGGCAGGCCAGTCAGACGTTGCAGCCGTGCGCCATAACGCACCCGGCGCAGACTGACGTCATCGAGCGTGGGACCGCTACCATATTCAGGAGCCACCCGACGCACGCCGGCACTCAGGATGACGATGGCGCGTGCCTCGGGCGGCAGAGGCGCCTGGTCCGTGCCAATGATCGGATAGCGCTCCAGAGGCTGGATCAGCATGACACTGACCACTGGCAGGCTCAGTAAGGTCAGAAGCAAGAGCGCCACGAAAACCAGAAGTCGCGCCAGCACACCACGGGTCAGCCAGACGGCCGCGATTAGGATCAGAATAATGATTCCTGGAGGCAGCAATAGAGCCTTGAAGAGGCTATAGAACGTCATCGCACCAGATCGCCGGCCTGCTGGTCGGCGTGATAGGAGGAGCGCACCATGGCGCCGCTGGCCACATTGGAGAAGCCCATGTCCTCGCCGGCCCGGCGCAGTGCCTCGAACTCGTCCGGGGTCCAGTA
Source organism: Allochromatium palmeri (assembly GCF_009720725.1). Classification (GTDB taxonomy): domain Bacteria; phylum Pseudomonadota; class Gammaproteobacteria; order Chromatiales; family Chromatiaceae; genus Thermochromatium; species Thermochromatium palmeri. Next base: position 26,995 of record NZ_WNKT01000032.1, on the reverse strand, counting down.
GCGACGCACCGGCAGATGATCGCGCGAGGGCTGGAGATACTGCCCGAGCGTGAGCATGTCGCAGTCGTGGGCGCGTAGATCGCGCATGACCTCGAGCACTTCGTCCTGGGTCTCACCGAGTCCGAGCATGAGGCCGGACTTGGTCGGCACCCTGGGGTGACGCGCCTTGAATGCCTGGAGCAGCCGTAATGATCCCGCGTAATCAGCGCCCGGACGCGCCTCGCGATAGAGACGCGGCGCGGTCTCCAGATTGTGATTGAAGACGTCCGGCACGGATTCGCCGACGAACTGGTCGAGCGCAATGGATTCGCGGCCGCGAAAATCCGGTACCAGACATTCGAGCCGGGTAGCGGAATTGCGCGCGCGAATGGCGCGCAGACAATCGGCGAAGTGCCCTGCCCCGCCATCGCGCAAGTCGTCACGATCGACCGAGGTGATGACCACATAGCGCAATCCCAGATGCGCGATCGACTCGGCCAGATGGGCCGGCTCGTTCGGGTCGGGCGGCTGAGGACGACCGTGGGCGACGTCACAGAAGGGGCAGCGGCGGGTGCAGACATCGCCCAGGATCATGAAGGTCGCCGTGCCATGCGCGAAGCATTCGCCGAGGTTCGGACACTGAGCCTCCTCGCAAACCGTCGCCAGTTTGCTCTCGCGCAGCAGGCGCTTGATGCGCGCCACGCCCGGACCGACCGGCGCGCGCGCCCGAATCCAGCTCGGCTTGCGCAGTACGGGGGCGTTGGTTTCGACCTTGATCGGGATCCGCGCGAGCTTGTCCTGGCCGCGCTGGTGGGTATCTGGCGTCGCGCGCGAGGGCGCGTTCAGGTGTTCTGGAGACGACATGGAATCCTGGTCAAGCGGAGCGTAGCCGCTAAAAGCGAATCAGGCGCTCAGGATACGCTCGACGAGTAGCTTGAACCAGGGGGTGAACCAGTCGGGATGTTGTCTCAACGCCCGATGAATCGCCGGCATCGACATCCAGCGCCAAGCCCCGATCTCGGTGGGGTCCGGACGTGGAGTCTCGGCGTGAACACCCTGGAAGATGTGCAGATATTCATGCTCGATCAGTCCGCTCGCCTGATCCTCAGCCCGGTAGACGAGCTCGGTGCGCTCGGTCAGCGGGACGTGAATGCCGAATTCTTCATGCAGACGCCGGCTGGCGGCCATGGGCGTGCTCTCACCCGGACGCGGATGACCGCAGCAGGTATTCGACCAACGCGAGGCAAAGTGGTACTTGCTGTCGGCGCGACGCTGCAACAGCAGCTCGCCCTCGGTATTGAAGACCAGAATCGAGAAGGCGCGATGCAGTTGGCCGTGATGGTGCGATTCGAGCTTGCCGGCGGCTCCGATAGGCTGATCCTGGTCATCGACCAGAATCACCTGTTCTGAGGCATCGCGTTGGGCGGCGCGCTCCAGATCGCCAGCCGCCAGCGGAGGCACGATGTGAGCCGTCAAGCGTCACCTCCCGCGCGATTTGGTTCAGGTGTCCGGGTTGGTTCGGATTGGACCTGCGCAGACGCCGGTTTGCCAAAGGCCGCGATCGCCGCACTCAGCTCTGGATGCCGCTTGGCCTGCTCCTCCAGGGACTCGCCAGCCACGATCGCGTCCCAGGCCTGACGGATGCTGGCCGCACCGGCACGCGGTCCCATAGGATGCCCGAAGACACCGCGTCCAGGCACGAAGCCGAAATCGACCGTACCCAGCTTTTCGTAGAGCGGACGCAGGGTACCGGCCCAGTCGCTGCCGCCCGGCACCGGCAGACTCGGCTTGATCGGCCCCATGGGTTCGAGACAGGCCATGGCGCAGGCGCGCACCTCGTCGTCCGACATGTGCATACGCGGACCAAAGCCCGGCATGATGATGACATCGAAGCCCGCCAGCCGTTGCAGCTTGGTAAAGACGCGGGTGTGGACGCCGAAGTGCTCCAGCCGCGCGAAGGGCGCGATGAAGGGAAAATGCGCCATCAGCGGCACCTGGGCGTGCTTGCGCAGCATCCGCACCGCGCTCAGTCCGGTCGGCATGGCATTGACCAACAGCGCGTTGGCGCCGCGCGCGACGGCACGATCATGCAGCTCAAGCAGCCGATCGACCTCATCGGTGATATTGGCCAGATAGATCTTAGGCACCCCAGTCGCGGCCTCGGCGCGCCGACGCGCCTCACCCAGGAGTTCGGCACGCCGATCCAGTGGACACCAGTCGGTATCGGCCAGCATCTCGTCGTCCTTGGCGATGTCCAAACCGCCGAGCCAGCTCTCGTGCCCCAGTTCGCTGAAGGCCTCGGGTGGCAGTCCGATGTTGGGCTTAATGACCCCAAAGAAGATCGGCCGATCATAGACTTGCAACCGCTCGCGCAGACCCGCAACGCCAAATTGAGGGCCCTGGAAGCACGCCAGATAGGTCTCAGGAAACTCGATGTCGAGCAATTTGACGATGGGCGCGCCGGGCGAGAAAAAGGTGCCCTCGCCACAGATCGCACTGAGCAGATTCGGCAGACGCGGACCGAAGTTGCCATGCGGATGGGCAATGCGCAGACGGCAGGCCGTAATCGGTTCGTCTGAACCTGAACCCACGCCATAGCTGAACTCGGAGCGCGCCCCATCGAGGATCTGGAGATCAACGACACGCGCGCCAAATCTGGGTCGCAGATCTTCGTCAGAGCCGACACGACGCCATTGCGCGGTCGACTGCTCGGAGCAAAAGTGCGCGGCCGCCAGCTCGGGATCGCCGGAGCATTCCAGATAGTAATCGAGAAAGAGGTAGGCGTCCCGATCCAAGGCCGATTCATCGGCGAAGAATCCAGCCCAATCGCTTGCTTTCATTGAGCGAACCGCGTCTGAAGAAGTGGAATCGATGGCGTCGCGATCATCGGCGACGTTTAGACGATGCCGGCGATCTGCACGCGCAACTGACGTTGCGGACGCGGCCCATCGAGTTCGATGAAGAAGATCGACTGCCACTCACCGAGCAACAGACGCCCTTCGTCGACCAGAATGGTCTCGGAGGCGTTCATGAACAGCCCGATGAGATGTGAATGGGTGTTGGGACGACCGTCGATTGGATCGATATCGTGCCGATACTGCGTCTGGCCTGGCGGCGCAAGTCGCGTCAGGAAATCGAGCATATCCTGCTGGAGCTTCGGCTCACGCTCGTTCAAGGCCACGAAAGCGGTCGTGTGTGCCGAGGTGATCGTCACCCAGCCCTGACGGATGGGATGACGCGCAAAAGCCTGCCGGACCTGCTCCGAGAGGTCGATGATCTCAATCGGAGCCCGGGTGGTCAGCTGAATCTGATCGACGTGAAATTGCATCTTGAATCAGCGGCTATCCAAACGAAAAACGGGCGAGGGAGGACTCGACACTCTCCCCGCCCGCACATGCCCTCGACCGCTTGGATCAACGACCAGCCGGCAGAGCGGACATTCCGGCCGACAAGGTGACCGGAGCATAATCCGGACCCTGCAGCCAATCGAATCCTTGCGAGCTGAGCAGCATGTAATGAATTACCAGGGCAAGCACGAACAAAAACGCGCCCAACCCGATTAGGGCCATGCGCGGATCGAAAACCTGCCAAATCTTGTACATTTGGGGCATTGGGGTATCTCCTGACGAATGAAACGGGACGCGGCGGCTTGGGCCGCCAGCCTCCCGTCATTGCCCGCAGCTTGGCGGAAGTCTGGCGATTACAGCCAGGGGCGCCACAGCCACGCCAGGATGTGAGCAATGATCACGATGCCAAAAAACATGGTCATGCTCTGGGTGAAGATGCCGTGGAACTCCTTTGCTTCTTCTTCGGTCAGCCCGGTCATGCTCTTCTGATCAGCCATTGAATTATCCTCACTTTAAATCAAGTTGGGCCTGTCGGCCATTACCGCGAATCTCCCCGCGGCCAGGATCGATTGGCAAGTCCGAGGAAGGCGTTCAGCCAAATCCCCGGAACCTTGCCGATGCCCAAATGGGACTTAGGAGCCACTCAGCCAGTTGAAGGCTGGGCTGCTGAGCAGGATGAAGTGGATCAGCAGGCCAAGGACGAACAGGAAGCCGAACAGGGCAACCAGGGTTCTACGGGGATCGAAAATCTGCCAGATCTTGTGCATGTCTATATCTCCGGTCTCTTACTGGTGGGCGGTGCTGATGCAACAATCGCCCGTTCGCTCACGAACACGAATACCCTAGGCTATTACAGCCAAGGACGCCACAACCACACGAGGACATGTGCGACAACGACGATCCCCGTGAATACGACGAAACTGGATACGAAGATGCCATGGAATTCCTTTGCTTCATCTTCAGTCAGTCCAGACATCGAACGGTTTTCGTTAGTCATCGAATGATTCCTCGCTCAAGCCTCTGAATGGCCTCGACAATGCGGTCCAGGACCATCCTCAACGACCGCGGGCTGAACTGATGCGAGCCTCGCCGCGGGTCTTACATATCGGTGCCGAATTCCCTGTCAGACACCTAGCGAGCATCCCTGCTCATCGGTTCGATCCTCAGGCCTTACAACTGCTGCGGAGCCGGTGCGGCATCCTCGACAGGTGCGGCCTCAGGGGCTGCCGCTTCCTCGACAGGAGCGGGTGCCACCTCTTCCACTGGAGCCACTTCGACGGCCTCGGCTGGAGCCGACTCATACAGACCAGGATAGTCCTTGGCCATCTGAGCGCCATAGAGCGGCTTGTAAGCGCCCTGGTGGCAGGTCATGCAGCCGACCTTGAAGGGGTCGCCATAGGGCCCCTTGCGCGAAGCGGGCAACACGTCGTTGAGCGGCCAGATGTAGTTCTGGTTGATGTCGCGGACGTGACGAATGGCATACCAGGCACTCGTGCGTTGCGGCGTACTCTGCTTCCAGTCGTAGAAAGCGCGGCTGTTATGGCAGAAGGTACAGTTGACGCCGAGCGAGTCGGAGATCTGCATCATCAAGCCATAGGTCCACTCGGCCTGCTTGAGCGAGGTCGTATTGCCCGCCGGCAGCGCCGTCTGACCAATTACTCGGATCTCGTTAGCCTGATCCAGGAACGGTGTGTAGGGATCGAAGGGCAGCGCCGCATAGGCCACAGTCTTCGAGGCGTAGTTCTGACCGGTCGGAACAACACCCGAGGGCTGATTCGGACCTGGGTCAGTCACCCACACATACTTCGGAACCGGATTACCACGGTGACAGGTGTAGCAGGTCACACCCGTCGCGGCAACGTGGTCCTTCCAGTTGCTGTTGGTCGCCCGAACCAGCTCGAACATCCGGCGCGACACTACCTTGGTGTAGATATCGTCAGACGCCCAGTTGCCCGGAACGTGGCAGTAGTTACAGCCTTCCTTCGGAGACACCCAGGTGGTCACGGCGACCATGGTCCGGGTGAACTCGGCTACGCTCAGATCACCCAGAACCTGGACGTTCTCATAGACGTCCGAGACATTGGGGCCACCAGGCGCCGAAGGCGGAAGCGACTCGACCGGCAGATTTTCCTTGAGGCTTGCCTCAAGCAGACGCGGGTTGTAGTTCTGCTCCATCGCCACGCCGCGATAACCCTTTTGTACGACTTCCGGCGGCGGACGCTCGCAGCCGAGCAGGACGACGGAAGCGACGATGGCAACGGCGGGCAGGGTTACTTGCTTTCCGAGATTCATTGCGTCACCCCCGAAGCCGTAGCATATGGGTCTACAGCGGTCACGACCTCTGGATATGCCGGAGCCACACCATGCTTGATGGCCCAGAGATACCAGTTCTCGACGACTGTTCCAGTCAGCAGGATGCCGATACCAGCTGTGATCACAGTCAGAACCGCGCACCACCAAGCCCAGCGATGGATGGATTCCATGGAAGCATTGAAGCCCATGGTCCAGCGCCAGAAGATGGCTGCACGCTCAGCGGCCGTACCACGATCAGTGATCTGATCGATCTCGCGGTCACCGCCGAAACGGCTGACAGCCAGGATGGTCGCGCCGTGCATGGCAAACAGCAGGGCCGAGCCATACAGGAAGGCGATCGAGAGCATGTGGAACGGGTTGTAGTACAGGTTGCCGTACCGGATCGAGAACGCTGCCGTCCAGTCCAGGTGCGGGAAGATACCAAAAGGCACGGCCTCTGCCCAGCTTCCCATCATGACCGGGCGGATGAAGCCCAGGCTCAGATAGAAGAAGATCGCGGCCGCGAAGGCCCAGGACAGATGCTGGCTCATACCCAGGGCTTCAGCGCGCTTGTAGGTACGCACCCACCAGAGAATGATCGACATGGTCAGGAAGAATCCCGCCATCAACCACCAGCCACCCTCGGACAGCGGCGGAATGCTCAGGCCATACTGCGGCGCCGGCGGTTCCAGACCCAGCCAGAAGAGATGCTTGACGAACTGGATGACGTTCCAGTCCACCGAAGCCAGCATGTTGAAGCCGATGATGAAAATCGCCATGAAGCCGAAGATGATCGACAGCGTACCGGTGAAGCCGAGATAAATCGGACCGATCTGCGAGTCACCAATCTTACCGGCCCAGTACGAGAAGATGGGCTTACCGATGCGCGGCAGGCTGCCCTTGGGCAAAGGCACCCCAGGATAGGCGGGCGCGCGCACCTGCACGGTCGTAAAGATATTTTGATATTCGGGCATTGTAGTCTCCTAGATCCTACCAGAGCGGGAGCTCAAGCCACCAGTTCCACCATTCCGGCCAACCGCGGGTCCAGAAGGGGCCACTGATCACGATACAGACCGCGCTCCAGAACACCGCGCTCAGGGCCAGGAACAGACCCAGACGATGGATGGCCAGTGCGCCGATGGAGTAGCCCACGATATCGCGGAAGAAGGTGTTCTCGTGCTCGCTGGTCTTGACTTCTTCGCCTTCCTGCGGATTCGTCACCGACAAAATCAGCGAGCCATGCATCGACAGCGCCAAGCAGTTGGTGAAGAAGAAGGTAATGGCGAGCATGTGCGCCGGGTTGTAGTGGAAATGCAGGAATTGATACCCCACATTCGACACCCAGTCCAGATGGCTGAGGATGCCATAGGGGAAACCATGGCCCCAAGCGCCCATCAGAATCGGACGCACCACGACGAGCACCAGATAAGCACCGATCGCGAAGGCGAACGCGAACGGAATATGGAAGCCGATACCGAGCTTGCGGCAGATCTCGACCTCTCGGAGAGCCCAGGAACTGAACGCGCCAATGGCACAGATCGTGATGATCTGCCACAGACCGCCTTCAGTCATCGGAGCCATTCCCAAACCATAACTCAGATCCGGGGGAGCAATACTGATCTGCCAGATGTTATAAGTTTGGAGTTCTGCGTTAGGACCGATGGTTGCACCCCAAACGATCAGGAGCACACCCAACAATGCAAAGAAGAAGCCTGCAACTCCGAAGAAGCCGACATAAAACGGCCCCACCCAGAAGTCGAATAGGTCTCCCCCTATCAGCGTCCCGCCACGGACGCGGTATTTTCTCTCAAAACTGAGCATGGCCATCGTAATATCCTCTGCTGGGGAGGCACCATCGAGACGGCCGCCTCCTCTGAGCACTGTCGGTGGCGGGCGGGGTTCACCTGGCGGACAAACCCCACTGACCCGCCACCCCCGTCAAGGACGCGATTACCGTTGGGGAACGACAGGCGTCACTTGCTGGACCGTAGCGGCCGGAACGCCGTCTTCGAGCCAGTTGAATTCAGCGGTGCTCAGCAGGATCATGTGGATCGCAAGACCCAGAACGATCAGGAAGGCAAAGATCGCGACCAGAATGCGGCGAGGATCAACCAGCAGCCAGATTTTCCAAAGATCAGGTGACATCGTCAGGATTCTCCTAGAGTGAATTTGAAATGGGTTCAATCAGTTGTCGGGCATACCGGAGTTGGCCCGAGCTCGACCCAAATTACAGCCAGGGGCGCCACAGCCAAGCGAGGATGTGCGCGATGACGACGATGCCAAAGAAGGCCGTCATACTCTGCACGAAGATGCCATGGAACTCTTGTGCTTCTTGCTCGGTCAGACCGGTCATGCTGCTGTTAGCCATTGTGTAATCCTCCGAATCTGGAGATAAGCCTTGGTTTACGCCACACTCAGCCCGTGCGGCCTAGGGGCGCTGCGGATCGCGACATCCGCAGCCGAGAAGCCACCCGATCGCACGGGCCTGTTCTCATCGATCAGCCCCGTTTCCGGGGACTGCCAAATTTCAGTGATCCAGCTCCCACCATCTCTACATCGCTAGGCGGGGGTGAGACTCACCCTGGAACGCCAAGCCACTCAATCTTGCGCAATCTGGGCCTCGTTGAAGGTCCGTATCGTTCGCCGGATGGGGTGGCTGGATTCGAGGTGTCAGTCTAGCTTGACTGACACGAATGTCAATCTACATTTACACCTGATTTGCGCTGGATCAACTAAATCAGTGTCGACTGGGTGCTCTCGACCCGTTCGACCGTCACCCGTTCCTCGCCAGCGGTGCGTGCAGCACGTTCGGCGGCATCGCGCAACCGCTTGGCGGCGGAGATGCGCACCAGCACCGGTTGAGACTCGACGATGGCATCGAAGCGCGCGCGGGCGTCCTCGTCCCAGGGCAGTTCGCGGTGCATGCGCGCGGGCGTGGCATCGACCTTATCGAGCTCGGTGCCGAGCGGGATGATATGAAAGAGCGCGTCGAACAGGGCGTTGCAGACCTCCTGCACCAGATAGGTCGCGCCGGAATAGCCCATGAAGGGCGTACCAGTGTGGCGGCGGATCACGGTGCCGGGGAAGGAGGCTGGGATATAGGTCGCGCGCGCGCCCTTCTCAGTTAAATACATGCGCTCGTTGTAGCTGCCGAAGAGAATCAGCGGCGGCTTGTCATGGACAGCCGCGCGGATGGCGTCGTTGTCGATCTTGACGCCGGGACGGCGGGCGAAGGCGAAGTTGCAGGGCAGACCCAGTTCGTCTTCGAGGAAATGGCGCAGACCGCGGCTGTAGGTTTCGCTGGCGGAGACGCCGAAGCTGGCGGTGCCGAAGAAGTCCTGCGTCACCGAGCGCCATAGATCCCAGACCGGTTTGATGGTGGTGTGCTTTTCGCGCTCGATGAAGGGTTCGGGGTCGAGGCCGAGGATCTCGCCGAGCGTGCGCAGGAACTTGGTGGTGCTGTGCAGTCCGATCGGGGCCTGGAGATAGGGTTTGTCCAGTGCCTCGCACAGGGTGCGGCCGAACTCGCGATAGAGACAGATGTTGGCGTCGGCGTCGGCAAGTCGGGGCACGTCGTCGAGATGACTGCCGAGCGGGAAGCTCAGGTTGACCTCGGCGCCGATGCCTTCGACCAAGCGCCGGATCTCGGCCAGATCCGAGGGCATGTTGAAGGTGCCGTACATGGGGCCGATGATGTTGACGCGCGGTTTATCGCCGGCGGTGCGTGGTTTGGGTTTGTTTTTGGCGGCGCCCTTCTTTTGGCCGTATTGGGTCCAGAGCCAGTAGATGGCGCGGTTGGCGCTCTGCCACTGGTCTTCGTCGATGGTGCGCGGCAGGAAGCGCACGATGCCGGTGCCTTCGGGCGTGACGCCACCGCCGATCATTTCGGCGATCGAGCCGGTGACGACGACGGACGGTTGTTTGGGGTCGAGGGTCTCGAAGGCGCGACGCATCGCCTGCTCGGTGCCGCTTTGGCCGAGTTCTTCCTCGCCCAAGCCGGTCACCACAACCGGCAGCTCGTGCGGCGGCAGACCGTCGGTATAGTGGAGCACCGCCGTCACCGGCAGGTTCTCGCAGCCCACTGGCCCGTCGATGATCACCTGCAAGCCTTTGATGGCGGTGAAGACATAGACGGAGCCCCAATAACCGCCCGCGCGGTCGAGGTCGTTAATCAGCATTCGGGGATTTCCTCTCGATTCGAAATCAGTGGGGTCTCGCTCGGGGTAGAGGGGATTGATGGAGGCGTGGAGCACGTGTTTGCTCGACAGATCCAGCAAACGGCTCGCTCGTTCACTCGACGGCCTCGATTCGATCCTGGAAGACTTGAACCAGTCTGTTGGTCTCACTCAAGACGATAATAGATGGCCACAGCCGCGTAATCAGCGCATGAAATTCGCGCATTCGCATGTTGCCGAATCGAATGTGGATGACGCGCGGAGGTGGGGTAGAGATCATTGCACGATCTGAAAAATCGGTATCCTTGGATACGATCGTCATTGCGTGTCGGCGTGCATAACTCCAAATCTGGCTATCCGTCCAAGTTTCACCAAGATCGCGCATATGAATGCAATCATTGCCGGACCAGAGCGAAAAGCGATAAGGAAGATTGACATCGATCAAAAAACGCGCCATCAAGCAACATCCCGCAGTGAGTAGCGACGCGCCATGAGTTCGGCCGCAAACCGCAGACAAGCATCGATATCCGCCGGTTCCAATGATGGATACTGGCGCAGGATTTCTTCTTGCGATTCGCCCGCACCCAGAAAACCTAAAATGGTTTCGACTGTAATTCGCAATCCGCGAATGGTTGGGTGGCCATTGCAGACGTCAGGATTTACGGTAATCTGACCATTCAGGTATTCAAGCGATTCACCAAGATCTGCAACTGTGCTCATGGGTAAGTTTCCTTTGCAAAGCAAATCTGATTCAAAAATGGATTCACAACAGAAGTGAAACCGAAAATGCTTGTCTATGAGTGTACAAGGCCATGATAACGAAGACGCTACTTGGCTATATTTTCGCTTGCTTCCACGCCTCGACACCAGAAAACCGGTTTAGCCGCGCTCTAGCGGTTCAGTTGGTCAGGTCTTCGGCCAGAGTTCGGTATAGCCGATACAAACTGCTGCCTGACCACCTGTCCCCAATACTCGTCCTGATAGACGTCTTCCTGGAAATTGTTTCCGGTAAACTCGCCAACCGTCTTCCGCCAGAATGCAGTAGCGTACTCGGCACCGCTGATTTGCTTGATCTCCCAACAGCCTTGGTGCATCTTGAATATCTCGATGGCGAACTGCTTCCCTAGCGCCTGCTTCCTGAAACTTGGAACAACATAAAATTCACAGACCTCGAACTGCTCTCCGCCTGATTTTGTTTTCACAGCGGCAAGGCCGATCGGCGATTTTTCATCATAAAGTAAGTAGCCAAGCACATTTCCGCCAATCTGAGTGTCCAGCTCGAACAGACCATTCTCGTTTGGCTTTTTATCAGTAATGGCAGAAAATTCTCCCTCGTAGCTTTGACACAAATTCAAATAAACAGACAAGTTACAGCTATCAACCTGGATAACATTCATTTTTCTCCACCCGGCACAGGCTGAAGCTCTTTTGCCTTCCAGCACCTTTGGGATTCCCTAATAAATTCAGCGGTGAGCGAAGCGAGTTCTCTGCAATGCAGTCTTAGGTGTAGGAATTTCGGATGGAGAAGAAACAAATGGATGCCCGGCAGCAATCCGCTCAGTTTCCGATTTTTTCAGGTCAGCATAAATTGCACGCAAATCATAATTAAACTTAGCGGCATGCGCATCCCGAATAGACCGTACTTCATCGATGATTTCGTCACTCAACATTTTCTTCTCCAAGAAGCTCTTCCAGTGTGCAAATGAACGGCAAAAATAAGCCAATTTGTTCGAGTTGTTCGGCAATGCCCCTTTGTATCTCAGGATTTGCAATGTGTCGACAGTTCCATGTCAGCAAATAATCCACGCCATTGACTGTTGCAATCGCTATGTGCAACGCATCTTCCGCAGCCTTGAGCGGAATAATACCCCGCTCCACCAACGATTCCGCGATCTGGACCGCTTGCTCGGTGATCAAGAGAAGAGGGATATCGCTCAACACAGCCAGCCGTTTTTCGGCTGCATCCGAATCACCGGCAGCACATTCACGCAATACCGATTCAGAAACCAATAATTCGTACTGATTCCGGATTTTCCACCAAGCAAGAGTAATTCGCTAATGAGTCGCTCAGAGAATGGTCTTGCTTGGGCGAGCCGTCAGGTAGCTGATTACAGAAGTTTCAACATAGACTTTGCGCTTCATGAACCTATGCTATATTTTCTATGCGGCTTTTTCAGGCAGCGGCAGCTGAAAATGACCAGCTACCACACCTTTGACGGTGATATCTTCATCAAGCTCTTCCCAGCGTAGCGCATAGCCGTTGAGTTCCAGCGTGACTTTTTTGAGTTCGTCGTTTGATGCGGCTCGCAAAATTCTGAACCTATCTGCGGGAAAGCCGATGATTCTTCCGTCGGTCAGTTCTAGGAAGATTACGCGGCTCTCTACCCAAGCCCGAAGTGCGCATGTTTCAGTTTCAACGACCATGGAAGTCATAAAAAGCGTCCAGCAGAGTTTGTTGATGCTTGTAGACGATCTGCTCTATGTGTCGGAGATCGTATGGTCGAATGCCGGCGTTTCTTGCAAGCGAGATCGGCGATAACCAGAACTTGCATTCTCCATCTGTATCGCGAACGTGGATATGAGCCGGCTCGTTACCTTCATCCGAATAAAAATGAAATCGAAAACTTCCGATACGAAAAGCAGTTGGCATGCAGTCTTGTTCGTCAGTTTTACGCGAGGAATCTTGCTTTTCAAAGGTGAATGATGGGTTTCACCGCCAACAAGCGTTACAGCAATTCTCAAGGTTATCGCGTAGCCGTTCTACCCATCCTACCTTGCTACGGCCCTAAATTCAGCTCTTTAACGACATCGGCCAAGGATTTAGTTGCGGCTCCCCCTTCAGCTTCCTTTGCGCTTCGAAGATCCTGTAAATCCTGGTAATCCTCAAGAGTCCGCGTCACGGCCTGGAATTCCTCGATAGAAAGAATGACGTATCGGACGGTCCAGTGTGTGCCCGTTCGGTCAACGCCAAATTGAGCCGAGCCGGTTGAGAAAAACCGGCTTCGGCTGGAACACTGTATTAAGCGATTTGATCGATTCGATGTATTGCGTAAAATCAAATCAACCCTAACGCCATTAATTCCCACGCGCAGCACCTCGCTTGAGATTAGCTCACAACGTCGACCGCGCGGGGTCGGCTGAAGCAACTTATCATTCCAGCATTTCGTGTTCTTTAGCATATTGCCGTAATGCATGATTTACGGCTTCAGCATTTGGAAAAAGCTTGTTGAGTTCTGGATCGATTGGTACGATATTGGTACCTTCACGATATCGTTTGGCATATTTTCCACGAATGCCAGACTTGATCAGTTCGGAAGGATATTCCGGCCGCATTTCTTGGTCATTGCTCATAGGCTTTACGCTCTTGGGACGTCATGCGTCGCGCAGAGATGATTCGTATGATTTCCGCACGTTCGGTGAAAGAGACTACCAAGTATCTGCCTTCTTGTGATCTCCCAAATAAGAGAAAGCGGTCTTCTCCTTCTGAATGATCTGGATCGGATACAAAAGAGGATAATTCGTCACCGAAAACTTCCGTTGCCTCCAAGAATGTGACGCCATGCTTCTGGATGTTAGCGCTAGCTTTTGATTCGTCCCATTCAAAATCCATGGTTACATGATGCCTGCTGACCTAACAGTGTATTTAGGCTGCCCACAAAATTTCGCTAGCTAGACCGCACGCAGTCTAACCAACAAAATTGCGCATCACGACTACACGGCTTTAGCCGCCGCTCCACGCTTAACCGGCATCACCGGCCAAACCCCGCTGGTCTCGCCCTCCCCCACACCCTCAAAAAACGCCCGCATGGTCGCAAACCGCTCCTTATTCGCCAGCGCCGCATTGATGACCTGCGCCAACGACCCCGCCCCCGCCGGACCCATCAACGGCCGCGCCGAAATCAGATTCGTGAAATACAGCGCCGGAATCTGCCGCTCCTTCGCCGCCTGCACCACAGGCGTCGTCCCAATCGCCAAATCCGGCTCCAGCGACTCGACCGCCGCCAGATCCTGCTCCAGCGACGCCCGGAACTGCACCGGCACCCCACGCTCCTCCAACCACGCCAGATCCGCCTCATTCCAAGGCGTGCGCGGACAAGCCGTCCCCACATAGGGCACAATCGCCCCCGACTCGATCAGCAACCGCGCCACCAGCAACTCCGATCCCTCATAGCCCGAGACGATCACCCGTCCCTTGATCGGCATCGCCGCCAACGCCCCACCAATCGCCGGCAAAAACTTATTCTTCGCCGCATCGACCTTATCCTGCGCAATCCCGCACGCCTGCCCGATCGCATCCAACCAGGCCGCCGTCCCATCACGCCCGACCGGCGCCGAACCGACCACCGGCCGCCCCGCCGCCGCGAACTCACGCGCACTGGCCTGATACTGCGGATGGATCGCCGCCGCCGCCGCACAGTCGAGCGCCGCATACAGCTCACGCCATTCGCGCGTCGGCACCACCGGCCCGACCGCCAGCCCCAGCGGATCGAGCATCATCCCAATCCCGACCGGATCGGCCGGAAACATCTCGCCCAACAGCGTCACAGTCGGACGCTCACTGCGCCCCCCGCGCGGCGCCTGCACCGGCCCCTGCTCGGCCTCCAGACGCGCATACTGAAGCATCGCCCCAGCCAGCACATCCTTGGCCTCGGCATGGGTCGGCGTCCCGAATCCAGGCACGTCGATACCCAGAATCCGCACCCCGTTCAGCTCCTTGGGCAGCAGCCGCAAGGGCGCGCCCGAGGCCGTCGGCACGCATAGATTGATCGCGACGATGGTATCGAGCTTATCGGGATCGGCGAGCTTGAGCACCGCCTCGCGCGCGTCCTCGAACAACCGCCCCGAGACCAGCGACTCAGAATCGAACGGCACATAACCGATCGAGCGCCGCGCGCCATAAAAGTGCGCCGTAAAACTCAGCCCATAGACACAGCAGCCGGAGCCGACCAGCACCATCGCGGTGCGGCGCATGCGCAGACCCACGCGCAGCGCGCCGAAGGCCGGACACATGGTCTGCGGCTGATCGTGTGGGCCGCGCTCGCGCTCGCCGGCATTCGAACAACCACCGCTGTCGGCGGGCATCTTGGGAGCAGATTCCTGAACCATCAGATCACATCCTCCGCGTCTCAAGCGTCGTCGTAGACGACTTCGAGCGAAGGCTTGGCCATGGCCGAGACGTCGCACATATCTTCAGGCCGTGCCGGTTCCAGCACCACATGGCGTCCGACCGCATCGCCCTTGAACAGATCCAGCAGCGCCTCATGCGCCAGCGGCTTGGGACGCACCGGCGGGGCCTCGCCAACATTGATCGCCAGCGATTCGAACAATGGCCCCCATTGATTGTCGGGACGGCCGATGATCTCGTAGTTGGCACTCTTGCGCCGGATCTCCTCGTGCGCCGGAATCGTGGCCAGAATCGGGATCTCAGCTGCCGCCGCGAACGCCTGCGCCTCGCCGGTGCCGTCGTCCTTGTTGATCACCATGCCGGCCACGCCGACATTGCCGCCCAGCCCCCGGAAGTATTCGACCGCCGAACAGACGTTGTTGGCGACATAGAGCGACTGGAGATCGTTCGAGCCGACGATGATGACCTTCTGGCACAGATCGCGCGCGATCGGCAGCCCGAAGCCACCGCACACCACGTCGCCCAGGAAGTCGAGCAGTACATAGTCGAAGTCCCATTCATGGAAGCCGAGCCCTTCGAGCAGCTCGAAGCCGTGGATGATGCCGCGCCCGCCACAGCCGCGTCCGACCTCGGGGCCGCCGAGTTCCATGGCGAACACGCCATCGCGCTTGAAACAGATATCGCTGATCGCGACCTGCTCGCCGGCCTTCTTCTTCTCGCTGGAGACGCCGAGAATGGTCGGGCAGTTGCGCCCGCCAAACAGCAGCGTGGCGGTGTCGCTCTTGGGATCGCAGCCGATCAGGAGCACTTTCTTGCCCTGCTGCGCCATCATGTAGGACAGATTGGCAAGCGTGAAGCTCTTGCCGATTCCGCCCTTGCCATAGATGGCGATGATCTGGGTCTGCTTGAGCGAGGGCGCACTCGGCGCGGGGATATTGACGGATACAGTCACGACAGCGTTCTCCAATCGAGGATCATCTTCAGGCAGCTCGGATCACCAAAGGCGGTGCGATAGGCGGAATCGGCCTCGGTCGCGGGGATGCAATGGGTGATGAGCCCGTCGAGCGAGAGTCGGCCCGCGTCGAGCAGGTCGCGCACCGCCGCCAGATCGGACGGCTGGAACTCGGCGGCGATACGGAACCGTGCTTCGCGCATGAAGGCCGGCGGGAAGGTGAAGCTGACCGGCTCGTGATAAAAACCGCCGAGCACGATCTCACCGCCGCGCGCCAGTCGCGCGACCAGACTATCGAGAATTTTGGCGTCGCCGCTCATGTCGCAGATGGTGCGATAGTCGCGACGCGGGTCATCGTCAGGCTGCATCACGTCGTAGCCATAGCCCTCGGCACCCGTATGACGCACCGGGTTGGTCTCCCAGACTACTGGGCGGGAGCCATCACCCAAGGCCGCGATGCGCGCCAGCAGCCGCCCGAGCACGCCGTGACCAACGATTAGCTCGACATGCGGAGCTGACGCCGCGTTCGCGCTGGCCGTCGCTGTCGCGCTCGCGGCGCCGGCGGCCGTTGCGGACGATTCAGTGCGCAAGGCGGCATGCGCCGGCGTACTGGCGGCCGGCGCGGCGATGGCATGATAGGCGGTCGCCGCCAGCGCCAGCAGCACGCCCTGCTCGCCGAGCGACTCGGGCACCGGCAGCAGCCGCGCGCCCGGCGCGACCACGCGCGAAGCCGCGCCGCCGAAGAGTCCCCGCACCTCGCCATAACAGCGCGCACCGGGCACAAAGACGCGCTGCCCGACCGCCAGACCGGAGTCTGGACCGGCGTAACTGACGCGACCGACGGATTCGTAACCAGGGACCAGCGGATAGCCCATGCCGGGGAAGGGCGGCATGGTACCCGACCACAGCAGGCGCTCAGTGCCGGTGCTGATCCCGCTCCATTCCATGTCGACGATGACATCGGTCGGCTCGGGCGGGGTGAGTGGCAAGCGTTGCAGCGACAGACGCTCAGGCTGTTCGAGGACGACGGCCAGGGTTTCGAGATTCGGCATATCTGGGTTCAAGGCGATCTCTCGGACGGGTTGAATCTGAAAGATTCGACAGTTTAGCGGAAGTTGGGCGCGAGTCGAAAAATACCGTCGAACGACGGCCGACAATAGACGGAATCAGCAGGGTTTTTCAGACAGTCAACGCACAGCCAGCGTACTCGAGACTCACTGGATGGGCAGAGCGTAGCGAGGCCCATCATCAAGCGATATCAGCACTCAAAGCCGCTGAGCCAGCAACAACTGCGTGAGCATGGGCCGAATAGTGCGGATCTGACGCACCCGGTCGAAACCGACCGCGCGCAGCATCTCGGTCAGCTCAGCCGGCGTGCGCGGTCGACCACTGCCCATGGCGAGCAGATAGAACCCGAAATAGGCATCCCCGATCGGCTCAGCCCCCGGTGTGCCTGACATGGGTTCGGCCACCAGCAGCCGCCCGCCCTCGGGCAGCGCCGTATAAGCGGCGCGCGCGAAGTTCGGGGTGTCATGATCGTCATGATCGTGCAGCACCCGCACTAGCGAGACGACATCCGCGCCCTGGGGCAGCGGATCGCGCCGCACGTCGCCACCGACCGCCGTGGCCCGATCAGCCAGGCCCTCGCGCTGAAAACGCGCCCACGCCCGCTCGGCCACTGCCGGCAGGTCGAACAGGATCACACGCAGATGCGGCCAGCGCTTGGCCGCCGTGACCAAAAAGGTGCCATCGCCGCCGGCCACATCGAGCAGACAGCGATGCGCCTTGAGTGAGTAGGCATCGAGCACGTCGTCGGCGATCAGTCGTTGCGACTGGGCCATCAACTCGCTATAGCCGCTGACCGCCTGCTCAGCCGCCGCCGCCGGCGCCTCGGTGCCGACATAGGCCCAATAGCCCTGCAACTCACGCTGCGGCAATTCACCACGCAACAGAGCCACCGGATCTTTCAGGTCGGCATAGGCCATGGCGTGATGTTCGACCATGGCCGCGATGCCCGGATTGCCGACCATGGCCGCCCCCAACTCGCCGAGCGCATAGCGATCCTCACCGCGCGCCTCGGCCAGCTCCAGACTCGCCGCCGCGCGCAGCAGGCGCCGCGCCCCCTCGGGCGGCAGTCCGAGACGCGGCGCCAGCGCCTCGACCGACTGCGTGCCCTCGGCCAGGATCTCGAACAGTCGTACCTGAACGCAGGCTTGCAGAATCTGTGAATAGACAAAACCGGCGACGATGTCGAACAGCTCACGCGCCCGACGCCGCGCGCGCGGACGGGTCAGCGGAAAGATCGAGGCCCAGCGTTGAAACTCGGGCTTGGAGAGCACACGATTGCGCAAGGCGAGCAGAGATTCGGGAAGGCGCACGGGTGTCAGGACCAATGAAGCCTGACGAACCGCTGATCAGCGCGGCCCGCCAGGGTGGAAACGAGGGTGATCGAGCGGCGCTCAGGCCGCGCGCTGGGCCAGATCCTTGGGCATGATGCGACGCGACTCAGCCATCAGCACTTCGGCGAACTGATCGCGTCCCGGACAGGCCGGAATCGCGTCGATGGCGCCCGTGACCAGACCGCGCAGACGCGCGATGGCGCCATCGATGCCGAGTTCACCCGCCGCGCTGGGCCGGTTGAGCACGGCATCGCGCCCGACCGGTTTGCCGACTTCCTGGGCGCTGGCGGCGACGTCGCGCAGATCGTCGGCGACCTGATAAGCTTCACCGATCTTGTCGCCGACGATGCTCCAGGCGGCGGCATCGGCGCCGGCGACCAGCGCGCCGGCGGCCGTCGCGGCCGTGAATAGCGAACCGGTCTTGGCGCGGTGGTATTCCTCGACCGTGACCTGCGGTTCGCACTCCCAGGCCTGACCGGCCGTGATACCGTGCGGCATGCCGACCGAGCGGCTGATGGTCAGCAGCAGCGGCGCCAGACGCTCAGGCGAGTCGACCAGGACACGCGCCAGATGCTCGAAAGCGAGGATGATGAGCGCATCGCCGGCCAGCACCGCCAGCGGCTCGCCGAAGGCGCGATGCACCGAAGGCACGCCACGGCGCAGCGGCGAGTCGTCGAAACAGGGCAGGTCGTCGTGCACCAGCGAGGCACAGTGCAGCAGCTCGATGGCGACACCGGCCGCGTCAGCCGCGGCGTAATCCGTGCTGCCACAGGCGGCGGCGACCGCCAGACACAGCCGCGGACGCACCCGCGCGCCGCCGGGAAAGACCGAGTGCCGCACGGCCTCGGCCAGACGCGGGGGACAGCCGGGGACGGCCACGGTGTCTATGGCAGCGGCCAATGCCTGCTCGATTCTCGTTGTGGCATCCATCAGTGATCCCCCGGCAAACCTCGATCAGTGGTCAATATGTAAAGGTGAGTTGACACTCAGAAGTGTCATGTACAATAGACATCAATATCCGACACGTCAACGCGAATCACGGGAGTCATGGACCTGATGCCGGATCAACGAGTCATTGTCATCGGTGCGGGCGTTGGCGGGCTGGTGACAGCCGTTCAACTCGCCGCGCGTGGTCTCCAGGTACAGGTGCTCGAACGCGCCGAGGCGCCCGGCGGCAAGATGCGCGAGGTGGCGGTCGGGCCACATCGCATCGACGCCGGTCCAACCGTCTTCACCATGCGCTGGATCTTCGAAGACATCTTCGAGCAAGCCGGTGCGCGGCTCGACGAGCACCTCGAACTGGAGCCGCTGTCGATCATAGCACGCCATGCCTGGAGCGAGCAGGAGCGGCTGGATCTTCATGCCGATCACGAGCGCAGCGTCGAGGCGATCGGCGACTTTGCCGGTGCGGCCGAGGCACGCGGCTATCGCGCCTTCTGCGAGCGGGCGCGCACCATCTACACGACGCTGGATCCGACCTTCATCCGTGCCTCACGTCCAAGCCTGCTCGGTCTCATGGGACGCTGCGGTCTGAGCGGGCTGGGCAATCTGCGTGGCATCCGGCCTTACGACAGTCTCTGGGACATGCTCGGAACCTATTTCAAGGATGAGCGTCTACGTCAGCTCTTCGGGCGCTATTCGACCTATTGCGGTTCCTCGCCCTTCATGGCCCCGGCGACCCTGATGCTGATCGCCCATGTCGAGCAGGAAGGCGTGTGGTCGGTGGTCGGCGGCATGCACAAGGTCGCGCAGGCACTGGCGCAGCTTGCCGAAGGACTGGGCGTCACCATCGAGTATGGGCGCGAAGTCACCCAGATCCTCACCCGTTCCGGCGGCGTGCGCGGCGTGCAGTTGGCCGACGGCGAGCAGATCGCGGCCGAGGCGCTGGTGGTCAACGCCGATCCGGCGGCCCTGACCAGCGGTCGACTTGGCGCCGAGGCCCGCCGTGCCCTGCCGCCCCTGGCGCCCGAGCGCCGTTCACTCTCGGCTCTGACCTGGTGTCTGAGCGCCGAGACCGAGGGTTTTCCGCTGGCACGGCATAATGTCTTCTTCGGACGCGACTATGCCTCTGAATTCGCCGACGTCTTCGGCCAGGGGCGTCTGCCGCGCGATGGGACCGTTTATGTCTGTGCTCAGGATCGCGGCACGGACGGCACCGGATCGCTGAACGGCCCGGAACGACTTTTTCTACTCCTGAACGCCCCGCCTCGGGGCGACCGACACGACTTCGACGCAGTGGAGATCGAGCAATGCGAGCAACGGGTATTCTCACACCTGGAGCACTGTGGCCTGAGGGTCCAACGCGACCCCGAACAGACGGTGATGACCACGCCGGCGGAGTTCGACCAGCGCTTTCCGGCCACGGGCGGCGCGCTCTATGGTCAGGCGACCCACGGCTGGAAGGCGTCGTTCTCGCGTCCAGCCTCGCGCACCAAGATTCCGGGACTCTATCTGGCGGGCGGGAGCACGCATCCGGGCGCGGGCATTCCCATGGCGGCGATGTCGGGTCGACTGGCAGCGGAGGCACTGCTCGCGGACCGGCGTTCGACCTGACCGTCGATACCGACGGCTATGCCTGGTGGTATGTCGATGCATTGAGTGACGACGAGCAGTATGGGCTGACGCTGATCGCTATGCTCGGCAGCGTCTTCTCGCCCTATTACGCCTGGTCGCGTCAGCGCGGCAACGCTGATCCGCTCGATCACTGCGCGCTCAACGTCGCGCTCTACGGGCGCCGGGGCAAGCGCTGGGCCATGACCGAGCGCGGGCGCGCGGCGTTGCAACGCGATCGGACCAATCTGGTCATCGGTCCCAGCCATGTGCATTGGGAAGGCGATGCCCTGGTCATCGACATCGACGAGATCAGCGCGCCCATTCCCTCGCGTCTGCGCGGCAAGGTGCGTGTCCATCCGACAGGGATCAATGGACGTGACTTCGCGCTCGATGCCGCCGGGCGTCATCGCTGGTGGCCGATCGCGCCGCTGGCGCGGGTGGAGGTCGACTTCACGAATCCTGGCCTGAGCTGGAAGGGCACGGGCTATCTGGATTCCAACCGGGGTTCGGAACCTGTGGAACGGGCGTTTCAGGGCTGGGACTGGTCGCGCGCCGAGCTGAAGCATGAAGCGGCGATCCTCTATGACACCCGCGCGCGGGACGACCAGGGCGCACATCTGGCGCTGCGCTTCAATGCCCATGCTGAGGTCGATGAATTCGCCCTGCCGCCACGGGCACCGTTGCCGACGACCAGCGTCTGGCGCATCGAGCGTGGTATTCAGTGCGAGGCGGGCGATGAGCCGCAGGTGGTGGCAACGCTGGAGGATACGCCTTTCTACGCGCGCTCAGTGGTCGAGACGCGGTTGTTGGGGCAACGCGCCACCTCGGTTCATGAGAGTCTGTGTCTAGACCGATTCAGCACGCAATGGGTGAAGGTGCTGCTGCCGTTCCGCATGCCCAGGGTCAAGCGCTGAGCGAGCCTTTGTCACAGTGAAAAGCGGCCGGGTGGATCAGGACCCACTCGGCCGCGAACAGACTCAAAAGCCCTCAGCCTCCAAGTCCAGTTGCACGACTCGACGCGAACGCCGCCGTCGCGAAGGCGATCTGGCACGCTGGATCTCGATCAACCGATTCGCTGTCCGGTAGTCATGACGCAGCTTCCAGATCACCCCGCTACAGAGAATGAGCAACACACCTGACGCAATCATCAGGATGTTAAGCGCGCCCAGGATACAGGTACCGCCTATCGTGAGGGCCAAATAGGGCAGCGCCTCATAGAGTGGCGTCGGTAGCCACATATCGACTCCCAGGCTTCCTAAACATGGAAACCTTGATTTCACTTCGTAAACGATCAGGATGCGACCAAATCGGGAAGTCGAATCAAGTTCCGGATTAGGTGCGGTTCGCGCAGACTCGGGGATCAGCGAACACTCAAGGCGCGCTCACGCTCTTCGAGCTGCTGAAACAATTCTAGTACCCAAATCACACGTTCGCCGACGCCTGTAGCTGTGCGTTGCGGTGTCTCAGCGACGACCGCGTCCACGAGGAACCGTGTTTCTTCCAGCGCCGGCGCCTCGACGGGCCGCGCACTCAAGACCGCACGGCCCAGAATGGGCGCGAGCAGTTGCAGCTTGCGCGGTGCCGGCACCACGGCACGTTGCGAGATCGAATCCAACCCCTGACGCTCGACCTGACGCCCGATCTCGGCATAGAGATAGCGCGCGGCATTGATCCCGGCGCGGCAGCCCAGCGGCAGACCGGCGATGCCGGCATCCGAGCGCTGATAGAGCTCATCGGCGGTTTGGAGCAGACGCCGCACCACCGAGGCAATGGCCTCGTTGAACACCGGATTTTTCAGCCACTCGTCGGGATCGACACCCGCCTCACGCACCCAGGACAGCGGCAGATAGATACGCCCGTTGCGCGCATCCTCGCCGACGTCGCGACAGATGTTGGTGATCTGCATCGCCACGCCCAGATCACAGGCGCGCGCGACCATCTCCTCCGAACGCGCGCCCATCAGCGCCGCCATCATGGCTCCGACCGCGCCGGCAACGCGCGCCGAATAGTCATAGATCCCGGACAGATCCTCGTAGCGCCGCCCCTCGGCATCCCACTCGAAACCTTCGAGCAAGGCCTCCAGCAAACGCTTGGGAATAGCGAAGTCGCGCACCACGTCGGCGAGTGCGCGATCGATCGGATCGTCGATCGGGGTGCCGGCATAGAGGCGGTCGAGCCGATCGTTGAGCATCTCCAGCGCATCGGCCTGGAGCGCCGGATCGTCGCCCACACAATCGATGGCGTCGTCGGCGATGCGGCAGAAGGCATAGAGCGCCATCGCCGGATCACGGAAACGCGTCGGCAGCAGAAAGGACGCGGCATAGAACGACCGCGAGCCGCAGCGCAGTAGATCGCGACAGGCGGCAATGTCAGCCGCTGTCGCGAGTGTCGTTTTGTTATCGTTGTAATCAGACAAACGTTGAGGCATCGGGCACCACCCTGTCGAGAACGCGCGCGGAGGAGATGACACCGGGCACACCCGCACCCGGATGCGTCCCCGCGCCGACTAGATAAAGATGTTCCACCTCTTCGCTCTTGTTGTGCGGGCGGAACCACGCACTCTGCATCAAGGTGGGTTCGAGACTGAAACCGGCGCCCAGATGCGAGTTCAAGCGATGCTTGAAGTCCAGGGGCGTCGTCACGAGCGAGGTCGCGATCTGATCCTCCAGACCTGGCAGGATCGAGTCGCTCAGATAGCGGGCGATCCGGGCGCGATAGGGTTCGGCCTGGGTCTCCCAATCGGTATCGCCGCCGAGATGTGGCACCGGCGCCAGGACGTAGAAGGCATCGCAGCCCTCGGGCGCCAGACTCGGGTCGGTGGCTGTCGGACGGTACAGATAGAGACTGAAGTCCTCGGCGAGCGTCTTGTGCTTGAAGATATCCTGGATCAGCTCCCGGTAGCGCGGGCCGAGCAGGATCGTATGGTGCTTGACATCCGGGTACTGGCGCTTGGTGCCGAAGTACCAGACGAACAGCCCATTGGAGAACTGCGAACGCTCAATCTTGCGATCCGTCCAGCGCTTGCGCGGATGCTCGGCGAGCAGCTTGCCGTAGGTGATCGCCGGGTCGACGTCGGAGACGACCACGTCGGCGGTGATCTCTTCGCCTGAGGCCAGACGCACGCCTGTGGCCTTGCCATCCTGGATCAGAATGCGCTCGACCTCAGCGTTGTAGCGAATTTCGGTGCCCTGCCCTTCGACCAGACTCACCAGTCCATTAACCACGGCGCCCGTACCGCCCATCGCTGAATGCACACCCCATTTGCGCTCCAGGAAGGAGATGAGGACATAGATCGAGGTGACGGTGAAGGGATTGCCGCCGATCAGGAGCGGATGGAAGGACAGCACCTGCCGGATGAAGGGATCCTTGATATAGCTCGACACCATGCCATAGACGGTGCGATAGCTCTGGAGCATCGCCATGTCGGGCACGATGCGCAGCATGTCGGTCAGGTTCGTGAAGGGCACATGGCCCAGATCCTCGAAGCCGACCTTGAACACCTTCTCGCTCATGGCCATGAAGCGGTCATAGCCGGCGACATCAGCGGGCGAATATTCGGCGATCTGGGCCTTGACCTTGTCGGCATCGCCGCTGTAGTCGAAGACTCGACCGTCGTCGAAGCGGATGCGATAGAAAGGGTCCATCAGACGCAGATCGACATCGTCTGCGAAACGCCGGCCACCGAGATCCCACAGCTCTTCGAGCAGGAAGGGCGCGGTGATGATGGTCGGGCCGGCGTCGAACGAGAAGCCATCACGCTGATGGACATAGGCCCGTCCGCCGGGGGCGTCGAGCTTTTCGAGTATCGTGACACGGAAGCCGCGCGCGGCTAGACGTACCGCGGCGGCCAGACCGCCGAAACCACTGCCGATGACGACCGCGTGGGCCTTGCCTCGACTTTGAACACTACCAGGAACATGCGAAGCCGCGACTGTCAAGTTCGTTTACCTGCCTTACTGTCAAGATAGGTTGACAGTATAGCAAGATCGGCCGCGCGTCATCCCCTGAGATTGCTCAGGAATTCACGGCGAGCACTCCCAGGCGTTCGCCGATCCCGCGCACGATCTCGGCGACCTCGCGCGGGCGCTCTTCATGGGCTAGATGGCCCAACCCAGGCAGCTCGAACAGTTCGGCATCCGGACGCAGAGTTGCGCGGACCCGATGCGCCTCGCGTGGCGAGACAGTCGTATCCTGATCACCGACGATCAAGAAGAAAGGGGTATCCAGGTTCGGCAATCCCTGCTCGATCAGATTCAGATCCCAGTTGGCCATCATCGACAGCGAGGCCCGGACATGCGACGGATGACGGATCAGACGCTGGTAGAAATCCACGCCGGCCGGTTCCAGCGTCGATCCGGTGCTGTCGACCAGACGCTCGATGACACGACGATTGCGCGCCCGCAAGGCAAAGACGCGCGAAACCAGCGAATTAGTGGCGAAGAGTTTGGCCGCCGGCGAGAACAAACGCCCCGGCAGACCACGCCAGGGCAGCAAGGCGCCATTGAGACTAATGAGCCCGCGCGGCGCAATCCGTCCCTCCAGACGCGCGCGGATCAGGATGGCCGCGCCGGCTGAATGCCCGAGCACTAGATCCGGCTGAACACCCAGCGTCTCGACCAACGCACCGATGGACGCCGCCATCCCGGGGAGCGACATGCGCTCATAGGGCGGTGAACTGGTGAAACCATGCCCAGGGAGATCCGGAGCGATCAGTGTGAAGTGTTCGGCGAGGATAGGCGCGAAATCACGCCAGGAATGGGTCGCCGCTCCAGTACCGTGCAGCAGCAGGAGTACCGGCCCCTGCCCCATCCGCTGCACATGCCAGCGCAATCCGCCCGCCGCGACAAACGCGCTTGACGCGCGATTCGGCCAATCCCGTCCGTCCAGTTCCCAATCCGGCCTGCCGTTTACACTCATTGCGCTTACTCGATCAACTCGGAACAGGGCTATTGTAAACCCTGTCCAGAGTGATCGCTAAAGCGCCTTTGTGCGGGGCGGCACGCAATGATGAAGCAGGGCTTCAAACTTCGAGTTGTAGACGCATCTTCTTCATAGCGTTTTTTTCGATCTGCCGGATGCGCTCGGCTGAAACGCCGAATTTCTCGGCGAGTTCGTGCAAAGTCTGCTTCTTTTCCGACAACCAGCGCTCCGAGAGGATGGTCCTGCTCCGATCATCCAAGCCTTCGATCGCGGCATAGAGACGGTCGCGCCGATCACGATCGGTGTCATCATGTTCCAGCAAGCGCGACGGCTCCATGCGCACATCGGGTAGATAGGTCGAGGGCGCCGAGGGTGCGTCGTCGTCGTCATCCTCAAGTCCATCGAACGATAGATCCTGATTGGACAACCGCGACTCCATCTGAAGCACCACTTCAGGTTTGACCCCGAGATCAGCGGCCACATCGTCGACTTCCTGCTTGGTCATCCAACCAAGACGCTTCTTGGCGCTGCGCAGATTGAAGAACAACTTACGCTGCGCCTTGGTGGTCGCGACCTTGACGATGCGCCAGTTGCGCAGAATGTATTCGTGGATTTCAGCGCGAATCCAATGGACAGCAAAGGACACCAAACGCACACCCATATCAGGCTCGAAACGGCGCACGGCTTTCATCAGGCCAACCGTGCCCTCCTGTATCAGATCGGGCAGCGGCAGACCATAGCCCAGATAGCCACGCGCGATACGGATCACGAATCGTAGATGCGAGGTCACCAGGCGCTTGGCCGCTGTCATGTCGTTCTGGTCGCGCAACCGTAAGGCGAGCGAACGCTCTTCCTCAGGGGTCAGAACAGGAATCTGATAGGCACTGTTGATGTAGGCTTCGATTGTGCCGGTCGGCATGATTGAGAAGTCTTTGGCCATGGTGAGACACCTGAGTCAGTTAGACGATGATTTATCCTACCATTTAAGTCAGGATTTTCCCAGCACCTTTAACAGGGTTTTTTACGGGAAGCACCTGCTTGATGTTGACCAAAACTCTAGGTGTTTATGTGATCTAGCGCAAGAGACGAAATGGTGATTTTAGATCGAATGTTTCGATCAAACTTATCGTTGAAACTAATCGATAACCGCGAAAGTGGTGTGTTTTTTCGCGTCCCCAAAACCAAGACCCCCGCCACTGTGTAGTGGAGGGGGTAATGGAGGAAGAGGGCCCTGGCGGTGCCCTAGGTTCGCA
>NZ_WNKT01000031.1 GCF_009720725.1 Allochromatium palmeri | reverse complement strand
GCGCCCTCGGGCAGTTCGGCCTCGGGGCCGGCATGGGCCAGGTACTCTTCCATGTCGGTCTTCAGGTTGTCGGACTTAGGCCCGAAGATGGCCTGCATGTTGTTGCCGACCACCACCACGCCGGCGGCGCCCATGGCCTTGAGCTTGTCCGGGTTGGCCTTGTGGATGTCCACCACCTCGACGCGCAGGCGGGTGATGCAGGCGTCGAGTCCGGCGATGTTGCTCTTGCCACCGAAGGCCAGCACCAGTTCCTTGGCGAAGTCGTCGGCGATGATGTCCTTGAAGTTCTCGGCATCCGCGACGGCCTCCTCGCGGCCCGGCGTCTTCAGGTTGAGCCACTGGATCAGGGTGCGGAAGACCAGGTAATAGACCACCGCGAAGATCGGCCCCAGGATCAGGATGATCCAGGGCTTGATGTTGTTGACCCAGTAGAGGGCATAGTCGATGAAGCCGTGGCTGAAGCTGTAGCCGAGCCGGGCGTCGAGCAGATAGGTCACCAGGTAGGCGATGCCAACCAGTCCCGCATGGACAACGTACAGTAAGGGCGCGACGAACAGGAAGGCGAACTCCAGCGGCTCGGTGATGCCGGTCAGGAAGCTGGTCAGCGCTGCCGAGCCCATGATGCCGGCCACCCGCGCCTTGTTCTCGGGTTTGGCGCAGTGATAGATCGCCAGCGCCGCAGCGGGTAGACCGAACATCTTGAACACGAAACCGCCGCCGAGGATGGCCGCCTCATAGTCGCCAGCGAAGAAGCGGCTCAGCACGCCATGCACCGCCTCGCCGGTCTTGGGGTCGATGTAGGTGCCGACCTCGAAGAAAAACGGCACGTTCCAGATGTGGTGCAGACCAAAGGGCAACAGCATGCGCTCGACGACGCCGTAGATGGTCACCGCCGCCGCCGGGTTGCCGTAGGCGGCCCAGTCGCCAAAGCTGCGGATGGCGCCGCCGATGGGCGGCCAGATCACCGCCAGGATTGCGGCCAGCCCGATGGCCGCGAACGACACCACGATGGGCACGAAGCGCTTGCCGGCGAAGAAACCCAGATAGGCCGGTAACTGGATGCGGTAGTACTTGTTGAACAGCCAGGCGGCGATGAGGCCGATGAGGATGCCGCCGAACACGCCGGTGTCGATGGACTCGATGCCGAAGATCTCCTTGATCTCGGCGCGACTCTTGGCCACCGGGAAAGGGACCGCGTTGCCGCTGCTGTCTTGATACAGGGCCAGCGCGCCACCGCCGTCCTCCACCTCTTGGATCGAGAAGGGCACGGCGGCATTGCCATCGCCGCAGCTGATGCTGCGGGTGCCGCTGCCGTCGGAAGCAGCCTCCTCGAGTCGGACCTTGCTCAGGGTGCGCCCCTGGGCATCCAGACAGATGAAGCGCTCGCGGGCGGCGTCGTATTCGACATAGGCGCTCTTGCCATCCTGAAGCGCCAGGGGTTCGACGGGCGCCATCCAGTCGATGAACATGAGCCCGATGACACCTAGCGCGGCGACCAGGACGAAATAGCCGACGGTGGCGGCCATGGCCGCGACACCGTCGTTCTTGGTGAAGCCGAGCACGACGCCGATGGCGAAGATCAGCGGCAGGATGGTGAAGACCGCGCCGCCGGAGGCAGCCATGATCTCGCCGATCTTGATCAGCCAGGGCGCGAGATCCTCGGCGCCCGCGATGGAACTGCCGACGCCGAGCAGGATGCCGGCCACCGGCAGCACCGACACCGGCAGCATCAACGCCTTGCCGATCTTTTGCAGGTTGGCGAAGGCGCCGTCCCAGGTTGCTTTTAGATTCATTACGGCATGCTCCCGGTCAATACTCGGTGGGTATCAGCGCGCGGACCTGCGCCGCGGTGTCGCAGGCCAGGGCCTGTTCGGCCAGGCCCTGACAATCGGCGAGCGAGCGCGTTCGCACCTCGGCCTTGACCGCCGGGATGGCCGGGACGCTGACCGACAGCTCATCGACGCCGATGCCAACCAGGATGGCAACCGCCTGCGGGTCGCTGGCGATGCCGCCGCAGACACCGACCCACTTGCCCTCGGCATGGGCGCCGTCGACGGTCTGCTTGATCAGCCGCAGCACGGCCGGGTTCATGGCGTCGGCCTTGGCGCCGAGCTTCGGATGCCCGCGGTCCATGGCCAGGGTGTACTGGGTCAGGTCGTTGGTGCCGATGGAGAAGAAGTCGACCTCACGGGCGAACTGCCGGGCCATGACCGCCGCTGAGGGCACCTCCACCATGATGCCCAGTTCGACCGCGTTCTCAGCCAGTTCAGCGCCGGGGACCTTGGCACGTTCTTCCATCACCAGCCCCTTCACCGAGCGGATCTCGTCGATGGTCGCGATCATCGGGAACATCATGCGCAGTTTTCGGCCGATGCCGGCGCGCAGGATGGCACGCACCTGGGTGCGCAGAATCTCAGGCTTTTCGAGCCCGATGCGCACGCCGCGAATGCCGAGGAAGGGGTTCTCCTCGCGCGGCATCGGCAGGTAGGGCAGCGGCTTGTCGCCACCGACGTCGAGCGTGCGGATGATCATCGGCCGACCGTCCAGCGCCGTGGCGATGTCTGAGTAGATCTGCACCTGCTCGTCTTCGGTGGGCGCGGTCTGGCGCTCCAGGTAGAGGAACTCGGAGCGCAGCAGGCCCACGCCCTCGCCGCCGAGGGGGATCGAGTGCTTGGCGTCGTCGAGGCCGCCGATGTTGGCGACCACCTCCACCCGATGGCCGTCGGTGGTGGTGGCCGGCTCATGGGCCCTGGCCAGGTCCGCCTCTTTCTTCTCGGCCAGTTTGTGCTTCAGGGTCAGGATGATATCGACCTCGGCCGGGTCGGGGTCGATGCGCATCCGGCCCGTGCCGCCGTCCAGGATCACCTGGGTGCCGTTGGCCAGGTCCAGCGCCCGCGGCTCGATGCCGGCCACCGCTGGGATGTCCAGCGAGCGGGCCAGAATGGCGACATGGGAGGTCGCGCCGCCGCCGATGGTGGCGAAGCCGAGCACTCGCTTTGGATCGAGCTTGGCGGTGTCGGAGGGCGACATCTCCTCGGCGATGAGGATGCAATCGGCCGGGATTTCGGGCTCCTCGGTGGGATGATTGGTCAGGATACCGAGCACGCGGCGGCCGACATCGCGCAGATCGATGGCACGCCCGGCCATGATCTCGCTCTTGAGTTGTGCCAGCCGATCGGCGTGGGTGCTGTAGGCGCGCTGCCAGGCGAAGGCCGCTGACTTGCCCTTAGCGATGGCGCTCTCGGCGATCTCCATCAGGTCCGGGTCTTCGAGTAATTCCTGATGGGCCGCGAAGATCGCAGCCTTGGCTGGGTCCGCCTTGGCGCGCAGCTCCGTCTGCAGCGACTCCAGCTCGTTCTTGGCCCGCTCGACGGCGTCCTCCAGGCGGCGGCGCTCGGCACGCGGCTCGCCGTCCGCCGCTTCGGGAACATCGATCTCGTCGCGGCGCAACTGGAACACCCGACCGACGCCGAGCCCAGGTGATGCGGCAACGCCGAGCAGCACCTTGGGATCATCCGAGCGTGGTCGCGGCGCCGGGGCATTGGCCGGGTCCGGCTCGGTGGTCGCCGGCGCCGGAGCGGGCGCCGTGCCCTCGTCACCGAGTCCGGCGGCGAGCTGCGGGGCGATGCTGGCGATGGCCGCGTCCGCATCCGGCCCGATGGCGACGATGATTACCTTGTCGTTCTGCGCGATTTCCAGGCCCATGATCGAGACCACGCTCTTGGCGTTGGCCTGATCGTCGCCTCGGGTCAGCAGCACGCGCGACTTGAAGCGCTTGGCCAGATTCGCCAGCACCGCCGCCGGGCGCGCGTGCAGGCCGGTGGCGTTGGGGATGAGGATGGCCTCGGAGCTGACGGTCTTTCCTGCGGCCTCGGCCTCGGCGCCATCGGCGGCGATGGTCTGGATGGTCAGGAAGTCGTCGCTGCCGGCCGAGACCGACCCACTGACTGCCGCCAGCGACGACACCCGCTCCATGTTGGCCACCAGGATCTGGGTCAGCAGGCTCTTGGCGTGGGTTGCCAGATAATCGGCGTCGAACTCGATCAGTGGGTCGCCGGTCGCCACCTGGTCACCCTCCGTGACCTTGGCGGTGAAGCCTTCGCCCTTGAGGTTCACGGTGTCGAGGCCGATGTGCATCATCACCTCGATGCCGTCGGCAGTGGTCAGGGTCACCGCATGATGTGCCCGGTGCAACTGCGTCACGCGACCCTCGCAGGGCGCGGTGAGCAGCTGATTGGTCGGGTCGATGGAAGCGCCATCGCCGACCATCTTCTGCGCGAAGACCGGGTCCGGAACCTGTTCCAGGGGCACGACGACGCCGTCGAGCGGCGCCTTCAGGATCAGTGAAGCCAATGCGGTGTCCTCCTAAATGCCCGTGCTGATTGGGCGTATCGCGCACGCGGTTGGTCGGTGATGCTTGTGGTTGTCGAGTCCTTGGCCGGAGACGACCTCGCCGGCGCCTATGAGCGCGCCCGTCGATCATACGACGCACAACGCGCCATCGGTGATCAAAAATTGACAACCACCCGCGCGCCGATGGCGAGGGCGTTGTCGATATCGCCCGTCCCTGCCGGACGGATGATGTACTGGATATCCGGCTGGACGCTGATGCCTCTGCCGAGGACGAACTGGTGATTGAGCTCGATGACCGCCTCGTAATCCTTCTCCGCTAGGCCTTGAGCACGGCGCGCGACGTTGACCTCGTTGCCGAACCAGCCGCTGGTGATGGCCAGCCCGGTGGTGTCCCGGGGCCGGCTCTCGAATAGCCCCTGGTAAACGAGGCCGGTGTTGAAGTACCAGGGCATGGGATTGGTGTCGTTCGTGAAGCTGAACACCAGTGCACCGAAGCCCCAGAGTCCGCGTTCCGATCCCGGTCGTTCACGGTAGAGCATCTGATCGCCCAGGACCCAACCCATGGCGCTTCCGGTCGCGGTGGCATTGTCGGTGCTCTCGAGGTTCTGGAACGTGCCGGTCATGTAATAGCCTCCGACCTTGTAGGTACCCGGCAGGGCAGAGTCGGAGTCGCGGTTGACGTGGTAATGGATCTCGCCAGCCATCGTCACCCCGTTGTTTCCCCAACCCCAACTGGTGCCGTGGGTGTTGTGGCTGCTGCTGGCCGGGTCGCCTTCCTTGCCCTCGGGGTCGCCGTCATAGACCGCCGCCTGTAGGGTCCAGACGCGCGATGGGGTGTCGTAGCGAATCCGTGTGCCCCAGGTCGCCAGCGGGTAGGCGGTGAAGGTAAACGGGTTTTGCAGGAAGACCGGCTTCGGGCTGCCGCAGAAGGAATTGTTGATGAACTGACAGTAGAGCGGCGAGCGCAGGAAGTCGTCGTTGGCGATGAGTCGCCCGTAGGCAATATTCAGGCGCTCGTCCAACAGGATCGTGTTGAACTGGACGTTGGCGAGCTTGACGTTCTGCCCGCCGTAGATCTCCT
Source organism: Allochromatium palmeri (assembly GCF_009720725.1). Classification (GTDB taxonomy): domain Bacteria; phylum Pseudomonadota; class Gammaproteobacteria; order Chromatiales; family Chromatiaceae; genus Thermochromatium; species Thermochromatium palmeri. Next base: position 41,519 of record NZ_WNKT01000031.1, on the reverse strand, counting down.
GCACGGTGAAGAGGTTGCCGCCCTCCGATGGCGCGATGAAGCGCTCCGAGACGGAGGTTCCGTCACGTTTCGACCCCTTGATCACCAGGTTGGTCGCCGGGATGCCGAGGAGGCGCTGGAGGTCGAAGCCGAATTCCAGGCCGATGTTGTCGGTGTAGGTTCCGCCGAGCTTCTCCCCGCCGGCGACGTTGAACATGGGCTCGGAGGTGTAACTGAGCCCGACACTGACCCCATGCCCCTTCCAGGCATCCCGCGCCTCCCAGTCGGCGAGAAAATAGTCACTCGACGGATAATCCGACGCCAGGACTGCGGGCGCCGTCAACGTTAGAATGAGGGCTGTCGCGGGGAGGCGCGGCCTGATCCGGTTGAATTCATGCTGAATCAGGCGGCTCGTGATTCGGTGGTTCATTGGGTTCGCTCGCTGGTGGTGCGGTCGAAGACGCGCGGGTCGACAAACCCTGTCGGACCCTGCTCTGATCGTTCCGCGATAAGTTTGATCGTGTTCGGTACGACTCCGGATTCTGCAAGCACAGTTTATGCGTTCATTTTAGCTGGGGATCCATTGGCCATCGGTCAGAGCGATCTGCTGATCGACACCACGCAAAATCAAGGGCCCAAAGTCTGAAGTCATCGCCCTACCATCAAACTCGGCGCACACACTCAGGCCATCGACAGGAGGAAATCGTAGCGACTCTTGGGTAAACTGGGACATCGGCGACCTCGTTTAGCTTCTCCGAAGCGTTCTTGGCCGAACAGCAATCTTATCCATTGGTTAAACGAGTTTTGCCCTTTTTCATGAATAATTCGGGTTAGAAAGGTGTCAGATATCATGGCCATCGAAATCCCGCTGCCGCTGACCGTGGTGTTCGCCATCCTGGTGCTCCTGGTCGGTCGTTGGCTGATCCGGCGCATCGACTTCCTGGCGCGTTACAGCATCCCCGATCCGGTGGTCGGCGGACTGATCGTCGCCCTGGCGCTGACGGCCGTGCGGGTCGGCACCGGGACCGAATTGTCCTTTGACATGGGGCTGCAATCGCCGCTGCTGCTGATCTTCTTCTCCACCGTCGGACTCGGTGCCGATGTGCGGACGCTGGGGCAGGGCGGGCGCAAGCTGCTGTTGCTGCTAGGCGTGGTGGTGGTGGCGCTGGTGCTGCAGAACGTCGTCGGCGTGGCCATCGCGATTGGACTCGATCTGAACCCCTTGATGGGCATCCTCGGCGGTTCGGCGACACTGGCCGGCGGGCACGGCACCGGCGCCGCCTATGGGCAGGTGTTCGGCGAGGTGAACGGTTTGCAGGGCGCCGTCGAGGTGGCGATGGCCTGCGCCACCTTCGGGCTGATCTTGGGTGGCGTCCTCGGCGGACCCGTGGCGCAATGGCTGATCCGCCGGCACCGGCTGCAACCGCAGGTGCAGACGCCGGGCCAGCTCGGCCCCGGCGAGGTGCCGCGCAACGAACGCCGTGCCTTGAGTCCGGAATCGCTGATCGAGACCATTCTGATCCTGATGTTTTGCATGGGTGTCGGCACGCTGCTGGCCGAGCATCTGGTCATTCCCGGCATCACCTTGCCCACCTTCGTCTGGTGCCTGCTGGTGGGGATCATCCTGCGCAATGCCCTGAGTCTGAGCGGTCTGTATCGCATCGACGGCCCGACCATCGAGCTCATGGGCACCGTCAGCCTGTCGCTGTTTCTAGCCATGGCGCTGATGTCGCTGCGCCTGTGGGAACTGGTCAATCTGGCCCTGCCGATCCTGATCATCCTGCTCGCTCAGGCCTTGCTGACGGTGCTGCTGGTGGTGTTCCTGACCTTTAACGTCATGGGCCGCAACTATGACGCCGCCGTGATTGCCGCCGGCCAGTGCGGTTTTCAGCTTGGCGCCACGCCCACGGCGATCGCCAACATGCAGGCCGTGACCAGTCGTCATGGCTTATCGCCGATGGCCTTCCTGCTGGTGCCCATCATCGGCGCCTTCCTCATCGACATCTGCAACGCCCTGGTCATTCAGGGCTTCATGGCGCTGCCCTGGTTCGGGTTCTGATCATGCTGACATCCAAGCGCATCATCGCGACACTCTCCGCTGTTCTGCTGGCGCTGCTCATGGCCGGTTGCGTCGACGGCCCGGACGAGTCCAGCGTCACCCAGGTGGTCCAGGCGCGCCTGACCCAGGCTCTGGGGGCCGACACCTTGAATCTCACCAGCCTGCGGCGTCTCGGTAGCGGCCCGCTGAATCCTGGCGCGGACGGACTCAAACGTCGCATCGTCTATTACAACGCCGTGCTCACCTTTGCCCGCGACCTGGATTTCTCGTCCTGGGACACCCTCAACGTCGCCGCCTTCAGCAACCTGCTCGGCGCCACCGAGCGCGGCATCGACGGCCTCGAACAGAATGGCAACAGTGCCGGCGACCGGGTCTATGTCCGTGGCAGTGTCAGCTTCGAGCGCGGCGCCGATGGCTGGATGCCCGTGGATGTCTTTCATCCGGGGGTCGGTACAGCGACGGCGGGGCCGGCTGGTGCCGAGGAATCACGTCGCATCATTGAGCAAATCAACGCGCTGCTGGCTAAGGCCGGTGACCAATCGCGGGAGCGCGAGCAGATCATTACCGAGGTCTTGGACAGCGCCTACGAAGACATCACGCTGCGGCTCGACCGGCTGGAGCGGGCGCTGATCATCGCCGGCGGCGCGCCGGACGGCGAATATGCCCGCGTGGCGCGGCTGCTGGCAGACGAACTGATCGCTGAGGGAACGCCGTCGAACGCCGTGCCGAGTGGTGGCAGCCTGGAGAACCTGGAGCTGCTGCGTACCGGTAAGGTCGACATCGCCTTGGTGCAGAACAACGTCGCGGCCCAAGCCCTGCTTGGTATCGAACCCTTCGCCGTCCTTGGTCCGCACTACGATCTGCAAGCCCTGGCCAGCCTGTTCCCGGAGCCGCTGCACCTCATCGTCGCCGCCGACTCAGGGATCGCCAGCGTGCGGGAGCTGGCCGGAAAACGGGTCGATATCGGCCATCCCGGCTCCGGCTCCTACCTCAATGCCGTCGCGCTGCTCGCCGCTGCCGGCATCGAACTGACCGACCTCGGTGCTGTCCACGAGACCGGTCTGGCCGGTGGTTTGCAACTGCTCAACAACGGCAAGGCCGATGCCGTCATCGCCACCATCGGCGCCCCGGCCCGCGCCCTGCAGCGAGCCGCCGCCAACGGGCGCATTCGGCTGCTGTCGTTGAACGCGGATCTGCGCGACCTGCTGACCCGAGAAGGCGCAGGCTATGTCCCCATCGTGCTGCCCGCGTCCACCTATCCGGGCCAGGCCGAACCCGTCGCCACGGTTGCCGTGACCGCCCTGCTTGCGACCGGCGGGGCGCTGCCCAAGGCAGATGTCGAGCGCGTGCTCACGGCCCTGTTTGATCGCATCGACTTCGTCCGCGCCGGCAGCGCTGCGGGGTCGCTGATTACACGGGACACTGCTGAGACTGGATTGACCATCCCGCTGCATCCGGCGGCCATCGAGTATTACGGGCGATCGTTGCCGTCGCCATCAGAGAGATAAGCGCCAGGTGTTCGGCGAGACGCCGGACCAGCGCTTGAAGGCGCGCGATATGGGCCAGCGAGGTGTCGCCGGGCGCGGCAAGCCGGGGACGGGCAGGATCGGCGCCTTTTGCATGAGGGGAGCGCCCGGCGAGTGGCAAGAACTGCCCCGGTTCTGACATACAGCCGGGGCTCTGGATTGAAATTTTACGCCCTTACCCCGAGGTGGCGGCCAGCGCGCGCACCGCGTCCGCGATGTCCTGGCTCAGCCGCGCCAGAGCGCGGCTGTGAGCGGCGGCGAGTCCGTCGTAGCCCGGCTCGCGAACAGGCTCCCGCGTGCTGGTCCGCCCAGTCGTCGACTGGCTGTCGCTGGGTCGTCGCAGGGTCCAGACCGCATCGAGCGTAGCGGCCTCGCCGGGCGTGGAATCGAACCGCTGTACCTCGATCGAGACGCGATAGTCGGCGTCAGCACTCGACGACCCGGCAGATTGGGTGACACGCTGCGTCCCCAAGCTGGCCACCAGGTTCCCCGCGACGACGCGGGAAATCTCGTCCCTCAGCGGCGAGGCCCAGCGATCGAATTCCTCCAGGCGCACCTGATTCGGACTTAGGATGACGACGATCTCCGGGCGGTCCACCGCCGCCGGTACGATCACCGGACCAACGGAGATCGACAGGCTGGATGCGGGCGCGACGGTGCTCGTCGAGGTGCTCAGTGTATAGAAGCGCGTCGCCGGCGAGGCGCAGCCGGCCAGTACGGCCGCAACGACGCAGATGACCAGAATGCAAATGACCGGGGTGATCTGTCGAGCCATCAGCGTTTCGCTCCCTCTTTGCCGCGAATCAAGGACGACGGATTGCGTTCGAGATAGTCCGTGAGCACGCGGAAAGAGCGCGCGGCACGACTGACCTCCTGCAAGGCGTCGCGCAGTTCCAGTTGTCCGGGGGCATCCTGACCGAGCAAGGTCGCGTCGGCGTCGGTGAGCACGCGGTCCGCGGTCTCCATCGCACGGCGGAACTCGACCATGGCGGACTTCAGTTCCGGGGTGACGCCCGCGTCGATGTGGTCCACGGCCTTGTCGATATCCTTGATCGCCTCGTTCAACGTAAGCAAGGTCTGCTTCAACTCGTTGCCGATCGCGTCAAAGGGGATCTTGTCCACCTTTGCGAGGATGTCCGAGAGCTTGTCCTCCAGGTTCGGCAGCGTGCTCGGAACGGTCGGGATGACAGGCATCGTTGGACCCCAGTCGACTTCCGCCTTGGGCGCGTCCGGAAAGAAGTTGAAGGCTACGAACAACTGGCCGGTCAGCAGGCTGCCACTGCGCAGTTGGGCACGCAGCCCCCGCTCCATGACCAGGCGCTGAAAGAACGCATGGCTTTTTTCGGGACTCTGCACGATAGCCTGCGCACTCGCCGATTGCACTGTATGTATATTGGACACAAGGCGCTCCGGATAGGCGACAATCTCCACCCGACCCCGCAGTTCCGTTGTCGCCGGATCGATATCGATGCCCACGTCGGTGACCTCGCCCGCCGGCAGTCCGAACAGGGTTACCGGGGCACCCACCGTCAGCCCGCGCAATGAGTCGTTGAAGTACAGCACATAATGACGCGCAATGGTCTCCGGCTGCTTCATCGCGGTGGCGCGATCCCCGTAGAGCACGAAGGTGGTCTCGGCGGCGGCGGGCGCGGACTCGGTGGCGAAAGTGGGTGTTTCGAAGGCGATACCGCCGATCAGCAGCGATACCAGCGATTGGGTACGCACGTCCAAACCGTTCGCGCCCAATGAGACGTCGAACCCGCTGGCGTTCCAGAAGCGTGTCTGCGGGCTGACGAAGTGGTCGTAGGGGGCATTGACGAAGACGCGGATGGAGACGGAGTTGCCGTCGGCGGCGAGCTGGTAGGCCATGACCTGGCCGACCTTAAGACGACGAAAATAGAGCGGCGAACCGACGCCGACTGAGCCCATGTCCGCGGCGGTCAGCACGAACTCTCGGCCGGGCTGGTCGATGGCGATGACGGGCGCCACCTCCAGACCGGTGAAACGGAGCTGTCGCTTCGACGATTGACCCATCTCGAAGCCGATATAGTTACCTGAAAGCAGCGTACCCAGCCCCGAGATCCCGCTCAGCGTGACCTGCGGCTGCACCACCCAAAATTTTGCGTCGTCAACCATCAGTCCCTCTGCGTGCTTGTCGATCTTCGCGGTGACCATAACCATGGAGTAGTTCTGGTACAGCTCCACCGCCGTCACCTGGCCGATCTTGACATCCTTATATTTGATCACGGTTTTGCCGGCCTCGACACCCTCGGCAGACTTGAACAGGATGGAGATAGTCGGGCCTTCATTCAGGAGGCGGTTGACCGCGATGCCGATGGCGATGGCCGCGGCCAGCATCGGAATGAGCCAGACAGCGGAGATCCGCGAGCGCCGGGGCGGCGTCAGGGTTGCTCGGGGCAAACTGTTGCTATCGATAGGTTCAGCCAATTCAGAGCTCCTGCTCGGCGCCCGCGTCCCAGATCAGGCGAGGGTCAAAGGTAGCTGCCGCGATCATGGTCAGCACGACCACCGCGGCGAAAAACATCACCCCGGCACCAGGGCGAACCGACATCAGGGGATCGAGCTGCACCAGGGCGACGGTGAAGGTGTCGACGAAGACATCCAGCATCGACCAGCGTCCGATGAATTCGACCATTCGGTAGAGTCGGGTCCGCTCTCGATTGCCGCCGGGCGATCGCCGTTGCACGGAGATCAACAAATAGCTGAGCGCGACCAGCTTGCCGAGCGGCACCATCACACTCGCGATCAGCACGATCAGCGCCAGCGGCCAGGAGCCGGAAGTGTATAGAAAGATCACGCCGCCCATGATGGTGTCGTACTCGGTGGAACCGAGCGTGGTGGTCCCGAGCACCGGCAACAGGTTGGCGGGGATATAGCAGATCGTCGCGGCAATCACCAGCGCCCAGGTGCGCTCGATGGACCGCCGCCGACGCGATTCCAGTTCGCTGCCACAACGTGGGCAATGGCCAGGCTCGGCCGTGCTTGCCGGCTGTACCAGCAGGCCGCAGTGCTCGCAGCCGATCAGACCGGCTTGTGCAGCAGTCAGGGCAGTCGCCATCAGGAAGATGGCCCAAGGTGCGGATCTTCTGCGGCCTCCGGCGACGCCTTCGGCTCGACCCACACCACCCGCTGCCAGATCGCATCCGGATCGAAGCTGACCTCGATGGCGGGGATCAGCAGCATCAGGACACCCACCGCATACATCCCGATGCCGGGTTCCACCTTGGCCAGTTCGGCGATCTTGATCAAGGCTACCAGGATGCCGAGCATCATGACCTCGACCATGGACCAGGGCCGCATGCTGTCGGCCCAGCGCAGCAGCTCGCCGACCCAGGCCGGCACCGGCGTCCGCCCGGCGCCAACCAGCACCGTCAGCATGAACAGGATATAACCCGCCGGGGCGATCACCGCGCAGAAGCCGACGACCACCGCCGTCGCCTGCTCGCCATCAACCCACATTTGATAGGCACCGCCGATGATGGTGGTGCTGGCGTGGCGACCCACGGCGGACAGGTCCATCAGCGGGTCGATATTGGCAATGATCAACAACAGGAGCGCGGCGATGCTGAGCGCGAGGGGGCGACCGATCGGTTCTACGGTACCTGTTGCCAGCGTATGGCCGCAGCGCACGCAGCTCGCCTTGCCCCCAGCCGGGAGATTCGGGATGGTCTGCAACAGATCACAATCGGGACAGGCATGGGTTTGCATGTGTGTCGGGGTTATGCATGTTGGGATAATGCATGTAGGAATGATGCGTGCCGGGATTATACATGTAGAGGGTGGTGCGTTGCTTCTGGCCGACACCCGCCTGCCGCTCGGCCAGATCGCGACCGCGCTCAGCTACGCGGACGCTACCGCCTTCAGGCACGCTGGTCGGGGATCTCACCGTCGGCCATGGCGCGAGCGTTCTGGAGCGTCTGCGCTGGTCGCTTCCGAACCGCTCCGATGACTCAAGTCGTCCCGGACGGCCTCTTCGCGAGTGTAGAACCGATCCTCGCGCACGAAGCCGGAGACAACCTCGGCATCGACCGCGACCACATGGCCGGTGTCGTCGCGTGCCCGCACCCAGGACGCGGGCAGGCCGTCGAGTACATGGATCGGCGCCGGGGTTCCATCACTGAAGCGTGACAGCACGCACTCGCCACTGCGCCGATTCAGATAGCCGGGGCGGAATCCGAGACGGGCATTGTTCCGGCTGACGCCGGACGTATTGGCATAGAGCCGGTTTTCGCCACGCAGCGCCATGTCCGTCAGGACGCCGCGCATCCGCCGCTCGTGTTCTCGACGCTCTTCCTGGCTGGAGATCTGTTGTTGGAGGCGTTCGTCGTGGTCGTTCATGGCTCACCTCGTTTAGCGAGGACTGTCTCTGTGCAAATCAGCAAGCATCGCGCGTGCCAGACTGGCGGTTGTGTTCAGCGGTGGCCTCCATGCACGGAGCCGAAAGTGGTGGCTCCAACACGCGATCTCGTATCAGGTTATCGGCAAATCATGGCGTTCCAACACCCGTCTGAGGACAAAACTGGAATGCACCCCCGCCACACCGTCCAGACGTGTGATCCTGTTCAACAAAAAATCCTGATAGGCCTCCATGTCGCGCACCACGACCTTGAGCTGATAGTCAGCTTCCCGTCCCGTGATGAGCAGACATTCGAGCACTTCCGGCATCTCCTTGACGGCGGCGTCGAAACGCTCGAAGCGCTCGGGCGTGTGGCGGTCCATGGAGATGCTGAGGATCACCATGAGACTCAAGTCGAGCTTCCGGGCGTCGAGTTCGGCGCGATAGCCAGTGATGAATCCGGCCTCCTCCAGTGCGCGGACGCGACGCAGACAAGGGGAGGGCGAGAGTCCGATGCGTTCGGCCAGTTCCTGGTTGCTGAGACGTCCATCGCCTTGCAGTTCGACAAGAATCTGGCGGTCGTAGCGGTCGAGTTTCATACACGAGTCTCGATAACAGCGTTCAGGCTGTCAGGGTTTAACAGGCGGGTGTCAGGATTTGTCTGTTTGAAGCATTTTGGCAGAATATTGCTTAAAAAAGCTATTCTGCTGCCATCTTCGCAATCGGATGTCGCGCTCACTGGGATATTCTAAGCACCCATCCATCCAGTGTCCGACATTTCAGGAGACGATCCCATGAGCCGCTTCGACCACCGTCGTTACCGCCCTGGCCCGGTGGTGAACCTGCCCGACCGCCAGTGGCCCAGTCGCACCATCCAGCAAGCCCCGATCTGGGCCAGCGTCGATCTGCGCGATGGCAATCAGGCGCTGCACGAGCCGATGAGTGTCGAGCAGAAGCGGCGTCTCTGGGATCTGCTGGTACGGCTCGGCTTCAAGGAGATCGAGGTCGGCTTTCCGGCGGCCAGTCAGCCCGACTATGACTTCGTGCGCTGGTTGATCGAAGAGAACCAGATTCCGAAAGATGTGACCATCCAGGTTCTGGTCCAGGCGCGCGAGGATCTGATCCGCCGCACCTATGAGGCGCTTGCCGGCGTGCGTCAGGCGATCGTCCACGTCTACAACTCCACCTCGCCGGCACAGCGCGAGTGGGTGTTCGGCCAGGGCCGCGAAGGCGTGAAAGCCATCGCGCGCCAGGGCGCTGAGTGGGTGGCGCAGGGTGCGCGCGACTATCCCGAGACACGCTGGACCTTTCAGTACTCGCCCGAGAGCTACACGGCGACCGAGCCGGACTATGCGGTCGAGGTGTGCGAGGCGGTGCTCGATGTCTGGCAGCCGACGCCCGAGCAGCCCTGCATCATCAATCTGCCGGCCACGGTCGAAGTCGCCAGTCCCAACGTTTTCGCCGATCAGGTCGAGTACTTCGCCACCCACATCAGCCGGCGCGAGGCGATCATCCTGTCGGTGCACACCCACAACGACCGGGGTGGAGCGGTCGCGGCCGCCGAGCTGGCGCTCCTGGCCGGCGCCGATCGGGTCGAGGGCACCTTGCTCGGCAATGGCGAGCGCACCGGCAATGCGGATCTCCTGACGTTAGCGATGAACCTCTACAGTCAGGGCATTGATCCGAGGCTGGATCTCAGCCGCCCGGATGAGCTCGTCGCCGTCTGCACCGAATGCACCGGGTTGCCGGTCCATCCGCGTCATCCCTGGGTCGGCGAGCTGGTCTACATGGCCTATTCAGGCAGCCATCAGGACGCCATCCGCAAGTGTCTCGCGCGCCAGACACCGGACGCACCCTGGAACGTGGCCTATCTGCCGATCGATCCGGCCGATCTGGGGCGCAACTATCAGGCGGTGATCCGCGTCAACAGCCAGTCGGGCAAGGGCGGCGTGGCCTTCGTGCTGGAGCAGGAATTCGGCTTGAGCCTGCCGCGCTGGTTGCAGGTCGAGCTGGCCGCGCTGGTCCAGCGTGCGAGCGAGACGCGCGGCGGGGTGCTGGACGCGGCGCAGATTCGCGCCATTTTCGAACAGCATTTCATCGTCGATCAGGCTCCGCACCGGTTGCTCGGTTATCGGTTGGACCGCAACGGCCATGATGTCATCGAGGCGCGGATCGGTACCCCGGATGGTGAGCGGGTCTTGCAGGGCGAAGGGCAGGGCGCGATCGCGGCCTTTGTCGCCGCCTGGACAGGCTGGAGCGAACAGCCGGTTTCGGTACTGGACTATCAGGAGCACGCCATCGGCGAGGGCACGGATGCCGAGGCGGCGGCCTATGTCCGGCTGGAGATCACTGGACAAGCGATCAGCGGCGCAGCGATCGACCGCGATACCGTGGCCGCCTCGCTACGGGCCTTGCTCTCGGCGCTGAATCGCGCTTGAAGCCGAATATCAGCCACGGGTAGGGGCAACGCGCGGGCAGAACCGATGGAACTCGGCGAATATCCTGTACTATTCGCCGAGTTCGTAGGCTTTCCAGGTTTTGGCTCGATGCACTGTCTTGAAAATCCATTTATCGCGTTGTGGACCCAGCCCGAATGATCAAGAAGATCAACGTCGAAGACCTGCGGGTCGGTATGTACATCCATGATCTCAACTGCGGCTGGCTGGATCACAGCTTTCTGCGCCGCCGGTTTCAGATCAAGTCCGACTCCAATATCGAGCGCATCCGGAGTCTGGGTGTTCACGATCTCTATATCGATACCGACAAGGGCGCCGATCTGTCCTCCGCCCCGACCGAGGGCGAGGTCGTCGAACGGCTCGAACAGGAGATGGTCGAGGTCGCCGGACTGGAGCACGAACAGATCCAGCCCGTCGCGCTCGCCGAGGAGCGCATCGAAGCCCGGCGCATCCACAACGAAGCGCTCGAGGTCATCGACGAACTCATGCGCGACGCCCGTTTGGGGCGTCCGGTGACGCTGGAGCGGGCGCGCAATGCCATCGGCACCATGGTCGGCTCGATCTTCCGCAATCAGAACGCGCTCATGGCCCTGGCGCGCATTCGTCATACCGACCGCTATACCTTCGAGCATTCGGTCAATGTGTCGGTGCTCATGGTCTCGTTCGCGCGCGAACTGGGCCTGGAGTCGTCCGTGATCGAGGAGATCGGCGTTGGCGCGCTGCTGCACGACATCGGCAAGACCCTGGTTCCGGACGCGATCCTGAACAAGCCGGACCGGCTCTCCGATGACGAATTCGCGATCATGCGCAACCATGTCGTCCGCAGTCGCGAGATCCTCGCCGCCATTCCAGGCTTCTCGCCGACGGCGCTCGCGGTCGCCGCCGAGCATCACGAACGCTACGATGCCACCGGTTATCCCGATCACAAGGGCGGCGAGGCGATCTCGATCTATGGCCGGATGGCGGCCATCGTCGATGTTTATGACGCCATCACCTCGGATCGCGTCTATCACAAGGGCATGGAGCCACATCAGGCGCTGCGCAAACTGCTCGAATGGAGTCGCTTTCACTTCGACCCGCATCTGGTGCGTCAATTCATCCGCTGTGTCGGCATCTATCCGGTCGGCAGCCTGGTGCGGCTGGAGAGCCATCGGCTCGGCGTGGTGTTGGAGAATGGGCGCGAGGGTCTTATGGAGCCGATCGTGCGCGTGGTGATGGATGCGCGCTGGCGGCGCTTTCTGCCGGTCGAGGATGTGGATCTCTCGCGCAAGGTCCGGGGGCGGAAGGATCGGATCGTCGGCGCCGAGGCGCCCGAGCAATGGCGGATCGATTGCGAAGAGGTGCTGCGGCTGCCCTGCTGAACTGCTGAGGCCCGCGCTCGGCGGGCCTCGGTGTCTCTGCGATACAGGTGTTGCTCGTCAAGCGGATCCCGGGTGCACGGCCGAATCCTGAGGCACGACGCTCAGAACGTTACTCATGATGCGTGGGATGCGGCTGATGATCTCGGGACGATCGCTCAGAACCACGACCCGGGCGCCGATGTGCTGGAGCCGTTCATTGAGCATCCAGAGCAGCGCCAGGCCGGAATCGAAGACCCGATCGAGACAGGTCAGATCCATGATGCAGGTTTGCAGGTTGGTAGGGATCGCAGCGAACACCTGGCACACCTCGTCGGTGATCGTCAGATCCAGGTTGCCATGGAAGGAGAGGTCGAGCCTGTCCTCGCTTGGGATGAATGAGGTTATCAACGGCATAGGAACCATCCTCCAGTGATGTGCCGCAAGCCGGTCGGGGTTTACGGCAACGATTTGGGTCTCTTTTATGAGCACTCGGGACGCCCTGACGACCGGCCGGCGCGGATTATGGACCCATTGATCAGTGTTTGGCCAGTGTCCCATCAGTTCAATCCCGTGGCCCTTGAGGGCTGAGCAGGAGGGTCTTTGCATACAAGCCCAGCATTAACATGGGTTTTGGGGTTTTGAGAAATCCGTATGACTACTCAATTCAGGCGCCCTGTAGCAAGCATCTGTGAGTTAGGTCACACATCGGGCGCCCTGTTCAGCGTGTCCAATCGAGCATTTCGCTCGCGTGATCGCGGGTGCGCGCGGTGATCTCGGTGCCGCCGAGCATGCGTGCGATCTCGTCGACACGCGCCCGATCATCGAGCGGTTCGAGTCGGGTGAAGGTCTGGCCGTCGATGGTCTCTTTGCGCACGCGCAACTGGTTGTGTGCCTGGGCGGCGACCTGGGGCAGATGGGTGACACAGAGCACCTGACGCGACTCGCCGAGCCTTCGCAGCAGCCGTCCGACGATCTCGGCCACGCCGCCGCCGATGCCCACATCCACCTCGTCGAAGACCAGGGTCGGCACCCGGCCGCATTCGGCGGTGGCGACCTGGATGGCGAGACTGATGCGCGAGAGTTCGCCACCTGAGGCGACCTTGGCCAGTGGCTGTAGCGGCTGGCCGGGATTGGCGCTGACCCGCATCTCGACCCGCTCCAGACCGTTGGCGCTGGCGCGTTCTTCCGGCAAGGCATCGAGCTGGAGACTGAACTGACCGCCGTTCATGCCGAGCTGTTGCATCGAGCGCGTGACCGTGGTCGAGAGGCGTTCGGCGGCAGCATGGCGCACGCGCGTGAGTTCTGCGGCCGCCTTGAGAAAATCACGCCAGGCCCGTTCGCGCCGCTCACGCAGATCACCGAGCCTGACATCGGACTGTTCGAGCGCCTCAAGTTCGCTCTGGCGCTGATCGAGGATGTCGGGCAGCTCAGTCGGCTTGACTCGATACTTGCGCGCCAGATCATGAATCTGGCCGAGACGGATCTCGACCTCCTGGAGTGCCGCCGGATCCAGATCCAGGCCATCGAGATAGCGGCGCAATCCAGCCGCCGCCTCGCCGGCATGGATGGCGGCCGTCTCCAGCAGGTCGCGGCTCTCGACGAGTGCCGGATCGATGGCGGCCAGCTCCTCGATGTCGCGGGTGGCACTGCGCAACTGATCATCGATCGCCGGTTCGCCCTCGGCGAGTACTCGCAACACCCCGCCGACCGTCTCCTGCAAGCGTCCGATCTGGCTCAGGCGGCGCTGTTCATGGTCCAGGCTCTCGATGGCCGCGACGCTCAGACCCAGCGCCGAGAGCTCATCGACCTGGAAGCGCAGCAGATCCAGCCGTGCGGCGCGATCCACACTGGCCGATTCAAGTGCGGTGAGCTGCTGATCGAGGTCGCGAAAGGTGCGAAAGGCCGTTGCAACCTCGGTGACCTGTTCGCCATGCCCGCCGTAGGCGTCGAGCAGGTCGCGCTGGGCATTGGCGCGCAGCAGGGATTGATGGGCGTGCTGACCATGGATGTCGACCAGCCGCTCGCCGAGCTCGCGCAACTGGGCACCCGTGGCCGTGCGGCCATTGATGAAAGCGCGCGAGCGACCCTCGCGCACGATCAGCCGCCGCACCACGCAGGCGTCCTCATCGTCGAGTCCCTGCTCGACGAGCCAGTCGCGCGCGTCCGGCGCGTGGTGGAGATCGATCTCGGCCAGCACCTCGGCACGCTCGCGTCCAGCGCGGATCAGACCGGCATCGGCCTTGTCGCCGAGCACCAGACCGAGCGCTTCGATCAGGATCGACTTGCCCGCGCCCGTTTCGCCGGTCAGGGCGGTCATGCCCGACTGGCATTCGAGTTCGAGATGACTGACGATGGCCAGATCCCGGACCTGGAGATGGGTCAGCATGGTGGAGTCCGTCTCACGTTATGGCCGCCCCAGTGGAGCTTGGCGCGCAGAATCTGATAATGGTCGTGACCCTTGGGATGGATCAGATGCGCTGTATGCGGATGGCGCACGATGCGCACCCAGGCGTCGGGCGGCAGTCGCAGATCCGTCTGACCGTCGCAGGTGACCTGGACATGGCCCTGCTCGGGGCCGCGCACGCGCACCTCGATCGAGCGCCCGCCAGGTACCACCAGCGGGCGGTTGCTGAGATCATGCGGACAGATCGGCACCAGGAGAATCGCCTCCAGCGCCGGATCGACCAGCGGGCCGCCGCCCGAGAGCGCATAGGCGGTCGAGCCGGTCGGGGTCGAGACGATGAGTCCGTCGGAGCGCTGCGCACTGACGAAGACGCCATCGATCCAGATCTCCAGTTCAATCATGCGCGCCGTGCCCCATTTATGGATGGTCACGTCGTTGAGCGCGGCCTCGGGATCGCCGGCGCCCTGCTCGGTCACGACCTGGGCATCGAGCATGGAGCGGCGGTCCGACTCGAACTCGCCGGCCAGGATGCGTTCGAGCGCCGATTCGATGTGCTCCGGGGAAACGTCGACCAGAAAGCCCAGGCGCCCGAGATTGATGCCGAGCAAGGGCACATCGTGCCGCGCCATGACGCGCGCGGCATGCAGCAGCGTGCCGTCGCCGCCGACCACGACGATCAGGTCGCAGCTCGCGCCGAGCTGATCGAGCGTCAGCGCCTCACCGATGGGCGCGTCGAGCAGATGCGCGCTCTCGGCCTCCAGCCGCACCTCGATGGCGCATGCACGCAAATGGTCGCGCAGGCGCACGAGGGTTCCGCGCACCCGCTCAGGGTCGCCCTGCTTGGCGATGAGGCCGAGCGTCTGGAAGGCGGGCATAGGTTCAACCGCGTCTGTGGGTGGATTGGGGGGTGGTGTCGGATAAGGTCGCGGATTCTACCAATGGCTTCAACCGTTTTCGATGACCGGATCGCCACGCGCCCAAGTCGGCTTCAACCTTGACAGCGTGAGTCGGAATCCCTAAATTGTGTGTTAGCACTCTAGCTCAGTGAGTGCTAAACCTATTTTTACACACGCGACTCGGACATCATCCAACAACACGATCGTGGGCACCGGGAAACGCACATCCTCCAGCGACAGGCTCCAGACCGCCGAGGGTCAGGTCAGCGAGCGCGCGCAGCATTTCCTCAAGGCGCTCGTCGAACGCTATATCCGCGACGGTCAGCCGGTCGGTTCGCGCACCCTGGCCAAGGATACCGGACTCGACCTCAGTCCGGCCACGGTGCGCAATGTCATGGCCGATCTGGAGGATCTGGGGCTGATCGTCTCGCCGCACACCTCGGCGGGGCGGGTGCCGACGGTGGCCGGCTATCGGCTGTTCGTCGATACGCTCCTGACCGTGCGCCAGCCGTCAGACGACGATATCGCCTCACTGCGCATGCAGTTCGATGCGCGTCTGGATCCGAAATCGCTGGTCGAGACGGCCTCGAATCTGCTCTCGGGCGTCACGCATCTGGCCGGCGTGGTCATGCTGCCGCGTCATGAGCGCCATGCCTTCCGCCAGATCGAGCTGCTGCCGCTGTCGGACACGCGCGTGCTGGCGATCCTGATCACCAGCGAGGGCGCGGTCCACAACCGGATTCTCAATACCGACCGGCGCTTCTCGCCCTCGCAGCTCGAACAGGCGGCGAACTATCTCAACCAGATGTTCACCGGGCAGGACATCAAGGATGTGCGCAAGCGGTTGCTGGAGGATCTCAGGCGCACCCACGCGCACATGGATCAGATGATGATGCGCGCCCTGGCGTTGGCGCAGGACGTGATGGCCTCGGCCGAGGGCCGCGACGACTGCTACATCGCCGGTCAGACCAATCTGATGGAATTCGGCGAGCTGGCCAGCATGGACCGGCTCAAGCAGTTGTTCGACGCCTTCACCCAGAAACGCGAGATCCTGCACATCCTGGATCGCTGCATCGCCGCCGATGGGGTGCAGATCTTCATCGGCGAAGAGTCCGGTTATTCGCTCCTCGACGACTGTAGCCTGGTCACTACGCCCTATCGGGTCGAGGATCGGGTCGTCGGGGTGCTGGGCGTCATCGGCCCGACGCGCATGGACTACCAGCGCGTGATCCCAATCGTCAATGTCACGGCGCGGCTGCTGGCGGCCGCGCTGCGGCAGTAAACCACAACCAGATCGAGACCTGACCTGGCCGCCGGACGCTCTGTTCAAGGACTCCGAGGCGGGTCGTCTGACTTTCGGAGGTCATTCATGAGCATGGACCCACAGCGCCCGGAGTCGGCGCAACAGGACGCGCCTCAACTCGATGAGGCGGCCCTGCGCGCGGCCGTGGAGGCCTACAAGGAAGCCAACGCGGTCGACGACACGCCCGAGATGGCGACCGCTGAGTCTGAGGCGGCTGACGCTCAAATGGAGGAGCACTCGATCGAGGAGCTGAGCGCCGCCCTGGACGCGGCACGCGCCGAGATCGAGGACAGCCGCGATCAGGTGCTGCGTGCGCGTGCCGAGCTCGAAAATCTCAGACGCCGTCACAGCCAGGAACTGGAGAAGGCGCACAAGTTCGCGCTCGATGGCTTCGTGCGCGAACTGCTCCAGGTGCGCGACAGTCTGGAGCTTGGCTACAACGCCGCACTGGAGGCCAGCGCCGATCTCGACAAGCTGCGCGAAGGCACCGAACTCACAGTCAAGTTGCTCAGCGACGTGATGGAGAAGTTCGGCGTGGGCGTGGTCGATCCGCTCGATCAGCCATTCGACCCTGAATTCCATCAGGCCATGTCGATGCAGCCGCGCACGGACGTGCCACCGAACACGGTGGTACTGGTCATCCAGAAGGGCTACACGCTCAACGGCCGGCTGGTGCGACCGGCGCTGGTAATGGTCTCGCAGCAGGCCGCCGCGTCATAGGCCCGGACACCCAATCGGCTTGAAGGTTATGGGGACTTCCCCCAACTGAACGAATCATTTGGCGCCACCGCGCCATCCAAAACGCTTTCGGAGACTACGTATCATGGGAAAAATCATCGGCATCGATCTCGGTACCACGAACTCGTGCGTGGCCGTGATGGAAGGCGACAACGTCAAGGTCATCGAGAACGCTGAAGGCGATCGCACCACGCCCTCGATCATCGCCTACAGCGGTGATGGCGAGGTGCTGGTCGGTCAGTCGGCCAAGCGTCAATCGGTCACCAATCCAGCCAATACGCTCTTTGCCATCAAGCGTCTGATCGGTCGACGCTTCGAGGATTCGGTGGTCGGCAAGGACAAGGACATGGTCCCCTACAAGATCGTGCGCGCCGACAATGGCGACGCCTGGGTCGAGGTCAACGGCAAGAAGATGGCTCCGCCCGAGATCTCAGCCAAAGTCTTGCAGAAAATGAAGAAGACCGCCGAGGACTATCTCGGCACCACCGTGACCGAAGCCGTCATCACGGTTCCGGCCTACTTCAACGACTCGCAGCGTCAGGCGACCAAGGACGCCGGGCGCATCGCCGGTCTCGAAGTCAAGCGCATCATCAACGAGCCGACCGCCGCCGCGCTCGCCTATGGCATGGACAAGAAGCGCGGCGATCAGAAGATCGCCGTCTATGACCTCGGTGGCGGCACCTTCGACGTCTCGATCATCGAGATCGCCGAGATCGAGGGCGAGCATCAGTTCGAAGTGCTCTCGACCAACGGCGACACCTTCCTCGGTGGCGAAGACTTCGACATGCGCATCATCGACTTCCTGGTCGAGGATTTCAAAAAGTCACAGGGCTTTGATCTGCGCAACGACCCGCTGGCTCTGCAACGCCTGAAGGAAGCGGCTGAAAAGGCCAAGATCGAACTCTCGACGAGCCAGCAGACCGACATCAATCTGCCCTATATCACCGCCGATCAGAACGGCCCCAAGCATCTCAACGTCAAGCTGACGCGCTCCAAGCTCGAATCCCTGGTCGAGGAGCTGGTGGATCGCACCATCGAGCCGTGCCGCATCGCGCTCAAGGACGCCGGACTCACCGCCGGTGAGATCAACGAGGTCATCCTGGTCGGCGGTCAGACCCGCATGCCCAAGGTGCAGGAGAAGGTCGAGCAGTTCTTCGGCAAGACTCCGCGCAAGGACGTCAACCCGGATGAGGCGGTCGCCATCGGCGCCGCGATTCAGGGCGGCGTGCTTGGCGGCGAGGTCAAGGACGTGCTGCTGCTCGACGTCACGCCGCTGTCGCTCGGCATCGAGACCCTGGGCGGCGTGATGACCAAGCTGATCGAGAAGAACACCACCATCCCGACCTCGGCCGGTCAGACCTTCTCGACGGCGGATGACAACCAGACCGCTGTCACCGTGCACGTCCTCCAGGGCGAGCGCGAGCGCGCGGCGAGCAACAAGTCACTCGGGCGCTTCGATCTCTCCGACATCCCGCCGGCGCCGCGCGGCGTGCCGCAGATCGAGGTCAAGTTCGACATCGACGCCAACGGCATCCTCAACGTCTCGGCCAAGGACAAGGCGACCGGCAAGCAGCAGTCGATCGTCATCAAGGCGTCCTCCGGTCTGTCCGAGGCTGAGATCGCGAAGATGGTCAAGGATGCCGAGGCTCATGCCGAGGATGACCGTCAGTTCCACCAACTGGTTGCGGCGCGCAACCAGGCCGACACCATGATCCATGCCACGCGCAAGTCGATGGAGCAGCTCGGCGAGCAGATGGAAAGCGGCGAGAAGGAGTCGATCGAGTCGGCGATCAAGGATCTGGAAGAGGCGATGCAGGGCGAGGACAAGGAGCGCATCGAGTCGCTGACCAAGGCGCTCGGCGATGTCTCCGGCAAGATGGCCGAGCGTCTCTATGCCAAGTCCGGTGAGGCCGGCGCGGCAGAGGCCGAGCATGCGCAGCCGGGTGCCGGCGCGAGTGGGGCGGCCCGCGACGATGTAGTCGATGCCGAGTTTGAAGAAGTCAAGGACGACAAGCGATAAGGTGCCAGGCGAACGCGCCCGTCAGCCTTCGGGTCGGCGGGCGCGTTAGCCGGAAACAGATACATGGCAAAACGCGACTATTACGAAGTGCTGGGGGTTCAGCGCAACGCCAGTGAGGCCGACATCAAGAAGGCCTTCCGGCGTCTGGCGATGAAGTACCACCCCGACCGCAATCCGGGCGACAGCGAGGCCGAGGCCAAGTTCAAGGAAGCCAAGCTGGCCTATGACGTGCTGACCGATCCCAAGAAGCGTTCGGCCTACGATCAGTTCGGTCATGCCGGCGTCGATGGGGCCGGACCTGGCTTTGGCGGTTTCGGTGGCGGCGGACCAGCCGGTGACGCCGGCTCCTTCTCCGATATCTTTGGTGATGTCTTCGGCGACATCTTCGGCGGCGGACGCGCCGGCGGTCGACGCTCGCAGCGCGGGGTCGATCTGCGCTATGACCTGTCGTTGTCGTTGGAAGAGGCGGTCACTGGCAAGGAGGTCAAGATCCGGCTTCCGAGCTGGGTCGACTGTCAATTCTGCAACGGCAGCGGCGCCAAGCCGGGCACCCAGCCCAAGACCTGTCCGACCTGTGGCGGGCATGGTCAGGTGCGGATGCAGCAGGGCTTCTTCTCGATCCAGCAGACCTGTCCCGAGTGCCGGGGCACGGGGGCGGTGATCGATGAGCCGTGTTCGCACTGTCACGGACGCGGGCGCATCCAGGAAGAGAAGACGCTGTCGGTCAAGGTGCCAGCGGGCGTGGATACGGGCGACCGCATCCGGCTGGCGGGCGAGGGCGAGCGCGGCGAGCAGGGTGGGCCGCCGGGGGATCTCTATGTCCAGATCCAGGTCATGGAGCATCCGATCTTCACCCGCGAGGACGCCAACCTCTATTGTCAGGTGCCGATCAGTTTTGTGACGGCGGCGCTGGGCGGCGAGCTGGAAGTGCCGACGCTCGACGGCAAGGTGATGCTCAAGATCCCGGCAGGCACCCAGACCGGCAAGATGTTCCGGGTCCGCAACAAGGGCGTGAAGCCGGTGCGCGGCGGCGTGGTCGGGGATCTGATCTGCCGGGTGCTGATCGAGACACCGGTCGAGCTCACTGACCGTCAGAAAGAGCTGCTGCGCGAGTTCGAGGCCAGTGTCCAGGCCGGCGGATCGCGGCACAATCCGCAGTCACATTCCTGGCTCGACGGGGTCAAGAGCTTCTTCGAGAAGATGGGACTCTAAACGCCTTTCAAGATCAGACGGGTGACGTCATGAGTGAAGCACTGCAAACGGCTGTCGCCCGTCAACGCCTGCTGTTGCGTGGACGGCTGTCCGGTCTGCTCGAACGGCTGGCGCTCCAGGCCCGTGCTGACTGGCCTGATCGCGCGGCGCTGGAGCGGCTGTTGGTCGCGGCGCTGCCGAGTCTGCCGTCCTGCAAATATCTCTATGTGCTCGACCGGGACGCGCACCAGATCACGGCCAATGCCTCGCCACAGGGGCTGTTGCCCGAGCATCTGGGTCGTGATCGGCGCGATCGGCCCTATCTGGCTGAGGCGCTGGCCGGTGAGCGCTTCTCGCTCTCGCCGGTCTATATCAGTCGCAATGCACGTCGGCCCTCGCTGACGGCGATCCAGCGCATTGAGGACGAGGCGGGCGGCTGGCTCGGGTTTCTCGGTGCCGACTTCGATCTGCGCGAGTTGCCGCTGACGCGCGAGCTGTATCAGCCTTCGGGCGACTGGGTGCAGCTCAAGGGTGATCCGGCCATTCGCGGCGGGCTTTTCAGTCAGCAGCGGGTTGAGAGTCTGATGGACGCGCGCATCGACGAAGTGATGGCGCTGCTGGTCGAACTGATGACGGCGCACGGTGTCTTCCATGGCAAGCTGCATTTCTCCAGCTCACGCGCTACGCTCTGGACGCTCGATGATCCCTATCGTTATCGGTTGCTGGATTATGAAGATCTGGCTGATCCGGGCATCTGTCTGGCCTATTCGTACCGTGCCTATCCGAGCGAGGCGGCCATTCCTGAGTCGCGCGTGGCGGAGGTGTTTCACACCTTCCGCGAACTGCGCTTCATGGACGAGACCATCTATCTGCGCTCCGGCTCGCTCAATATCTTCAACGGCATGGTGGGTCTGAACTTCTCCTGCGATGGCTCGCATTACATGCCTTGGGATGAGTTTCTGCGCAAGAGTCTGGGGTTTTGGCTCGGTACGGGCGAGATTTGCGGCTGATCGTTAACGCCGCCAAAAACCTTGATCAGTATGGTCGCGACGCGCTCAGGCGAGACCTTAAACGCACGTAAGAGTCGGGGCAGACGGGTTCGCCCGCACGGGTGTTGACGACGTGAACAGACTTATTCAGCTTCGTGCAAGTTTGGGTAGGTTTTTATGAGCGGTGCATGTCAGGCGAACACGACCTGCGTGTGCCCCTGCGGATGACGGCGCGGCGCCTTGCGCACCACGATGTCCACATCCCGACCCAAGCGGTTCAAGCATTCGATCATCTTTGTTTCGCTGATGCCGCGAAACTGGCCTCTCAACAGCCCGGACAGTTTGGGTTGCGAGATGCCCAGAATCTCGGCGGCCTGTTGCTGTGTCAGGTGACGATGGCGAATGATGTCACTGATCTTGCCGGCCAGTTGCGCCTTGACATACATCACCTCGGCATCGGCTACCTGCAAGTCGGCATAGACGTTGCCGCTACTGTCTTCGATCTCGATCATGTCTTACTCCTAAGCTGGCCTCAACGGCTTTCAAGCGTGATTTGATCAACTCTACATCCGGCTTGGGGGTGGCGATTCCTTGAGTCGATTTCTTCTGGAAGCAGTGGGATTGGCGACGGTGAGGCGTCCGCTTTCGATGTAGCGCCAGAGGGTGCGTTTGGTCAGGCCGGTGAGGGCGGCGGCGGTGTTGAGGCTGATCAGGTGCATCGACTGCATCGACGACGTCAAGCGGCTTTCGCCAATGTCATGCGAATTTCCAGTGTCTCGAACGGAACCTGAATCCTGTCGTCATCTCCGCGCTCGATCAGGCCGAGTTCGATCAAGCGCCGGCTATCCGTCAGCACATCGGCTTCATGGCGCCCTGTTGTCTTGGCCAGCGTGTCAAGGTCGCATGGTCCGAGGCGGGCCAAGGCGTCGAGCAGGTCTAGGCGTGCAGGGGTGATGTCGGAAAATAGCGTGTGTGCGGACTCGAAACTCAGAACATAGTCGGCATTGCCGCCAGCGGCCAGATCAGCCAAAGCCGCATCGAACACTTGGCCCGCAGGCGCAATATCGATAATCGCTTTCATTGCTTCCACCTCGCCACATCGGCCCGGAAATCAGCAATCAGTCGTTCCGGGGTCATAAAGTCATCGCTTTCCCTGGTCAACCCAGCGCTTTCAAGCTCCGGCCTTCAGGCCGGGGTAGTTGACCGTGCGGTCTCATCGGGCGTGGGTCGCCGCGTACTCGCGCGCGGATGGAACGCGCATAGGCAGCTCGCGTCCCTGCGGGCGCACGGCCTCCCAGCCGAGACAGGCCAGCCAAATGGAACGCGGGATGGATTTTTCGCCATCGCGGTAGTAGATCAGCATGCGCCGTGAAATGCCCAAGGCCTCGGCGGCTTGTTCGAGCGTTAGCCCGGTCTCATGCAGCCAGATCCAGATCCGCTCGTGGCCAATGCCGCCGGCTTGTTCGATGGCGAGATTGCGCAGATTTGATGCACCCAGGTCGAGTGTATCCTCGGTCCAGTCGACGCTGTGGCCACCAAAGCCGACTTTGGCTTGGGCAAAGAGCGTCTTGTCCTTGAGCGGTGCCAGCGCCTGGGTGGTCTCGATCCATTTGCTGACATCCACCTCGAAGTGCTGGCCATCGGCGTAGGTGAGTTGCAATCGGTACTCGGACAAGGCCGCGACCGCCGTCAGACGGAAGTGATCTTTGCTCATCAGTTCCTCCGCGAGAAACCCCGTCCTTCAGGGCGGGGAGGGATAGCGGCTACGACCGTGCAGCCACCGGAAACAGGTGCAGGCTTTCCACCTGCCGGGCCGTGAGACTCTGCCCGTAAGGGCCTGGTGACGGTGCGGCGTCTCACGACGCGACACGCTCCCCTCGCCAATGTGTGCAACCGGCTCCCGCTGGCGCGGCGATCAAAACCTTCGACGCTTTACCTTTCGCCTGCATGATCTCGACCTTTCAGAGCGGCGGACTGAGGAAGCATCCGCCGGTGAGTCTTAGCGACCTGTTGCATACGTAGCCCCTTTCGACCCTCCTGGTCAGGCGGGCTGAGGCTGGTCAACCCAGCTTGCTCTCACAAGCTCCGCCCTTCAGGCCGGGGTAGTTGACCGTTGCAAGTCCTCGAAGGTTTGGGTGAGCCAGGCTTGGCGCTCGCTGGCCCAAGCCAGCACCTCGGCAATCTCACGTGCGGCCACGTGCCCATGGATGATCTCCAGTGGCTCGATGCGCACCCAGGCCTCCCGTCCATCGTTGAGCTGGACATGGAAGTGGGGTGGCGGGTGATCCCTGGCATTGATCCGCACCCGGGCGTTGGCGAAGCGTTGGATGACCGGCATGTGGCCCAGGATAGTGCAATGATTGCATGTTGGCAATGATAGCAGTCGGGTATCGCGACCGCGTCGAACTCCAGTCCTTTAGAGCGACGCCGAGTCATGGCGAGGATCTGGGCCTCATGGCAGCCGAATCGACGGGTTGGTCGTGGTCGATCCATGGCGGTGGCGTGGCGCAACGATCGCTCAGGAGTGAACGGCGTCGGCTGTGGCGTTCAGGGCATTCAGGAGCGTTTGGCGTTCGATGTCGTCGAGGGCGGTTTTGAGGGCGCTGTGGTTCTGAGCGTGCAGGAGTCCCTGGCCGCTAGGGCTTTGCAGGAAGTCGTGCAGGGCTTGTCCGAGTGGGTGACCTTTGTGGGCGGCTTTGTCGATCCACTGGACGCCGGTTTCCAGGTTGCACTCGATGCCTTGGCCGGAGAGGTAGGCGCGTGCGAGCCAGCACATGGCGTCGGGGTAGAAGGCGTTGGCGGAGCGTTGGAACCAGGGGATGGCGTCGGCGGGGCGTTGGTTCATGAGGAGGATGGCGAGGTCGCATTGGGCGATGGGGTCGCCGCGGTCGGCGTCGACGAGGGTGGGGTGGTCTTCGGGGGCGACGGTCAGTCCTGAGAGGGTCAGGATGTCTTGGAGGTGGACGTGGGCTTTTTCGCCGGGTGCGGTGGGGGTGGCGACGGTGAGGCGTCCGCTTTCGATGTAGCGCCAGAGCGTGCGTTTGGTCAGGCCGGTGAGGGCGACGGCGGTGCTGAGGCTGATGAGGTGCATGGGTGCGGTGTGGTGGTGGGTGTGCGTGTAGTTTACAGCCATCTGAGGGTGTGACATTGGCTGGAAGCTGTCACAGGGGGGTGCGACATCAACCGGCATTTGTCACAGTGGGGGGCGACAGAAAAATGCCTGCGTTGTCCGGAGATGGTTGTGCCAGTCTGAGGGTGACGGTGGGAGATGGCTGTAGACGCAAGGGATTGGGAGACGTTGAGCAAATTGAGTCGCGGTTGGCACGACCTCTGCTCTAGCTGGATCGTGGAGACTTGAGTCATACGGCGGTTCGATCTGATCGCTGTCCTCGTCTCCTCGCTCAGACGGTTTCCTCATTCATTACGGAGCATGTCACATGAAAAAGCATCAACAAGGCTTTACCCTGATCGAACTCATGATCGTGGTGGCGATCATTGGTATTTTGGCGGCGATCGCTTTACCGGCGTATCAGGACTATATCGCTCGCTCGCAAGCAACTACTGGCCTTGCAGATATTCGCGGTGGGGTCACGGCTTTTGAGGAATCTATTCAAATTGGAAAAACTGGCGCAGTAGCGCTAGCTGACATTGGTTTACAGGCAACCACTACTCGGTGCTCAGCAATTGCGGCGACGGGTAACTATACAGATGCATCTGGTCAAAAAATTGCCTGTACCTTAGCAGGCAACCCTAAAGTAATTGGCAAAGTTGTAAATCTGACTCGTTCAGCAGACGGTGTTTGGGCATGCACCGTGACTGGCGGCATTGATGCGAAATACCTGCCAGTGGGTTGTACTGCTGGCACTTAAAAGCTAATAATTTTGAGGGAGGGCTTGGCCTTCCCTTGTTCGATGGAAATTAATATTCCATATTCAACTTTTATTGCGGGGATCGCTATGCGCCGCGATCACGGTTTCACTCTGATCGAGCTGATGATTGTTGTTGCCATCATCGCTATACTCAGTGCTATTGCGCTCCCTGCCTACCAAGACTATGTGATCCGCTCCCGTACCTCAGCCGCGCTGGCTGAGATTGCCCCTGGCAAAGCCACTTTTGAGTCATTAGTGCTCTTAGAGAGCTTAAACACTAATGATGTTAGCATCTTAGGTTTGCCGCAAAGCACTCAGCATTGCTCAGTCATTAGCATGGATTCATCAGGCACGGGTTTTATCCGCTGTGTGCTGAAAGGGCACCCGCGCTTAGTCAGCAATAATAGCACCCTAACGCTCAATCGACTTAATAGTGGCGAATGGAATTGTGTGACGGAAAACATTGAGGCGCGTTGGCGGCCTTCACATTGTGATTGAATCGAATAAGCGAATAAGAGCGAATAAGGGGTCGGGTTCAATTTTGGCTCTTCCGGGTTTAAGGTAAAGTAAATTTTTATTATAATCAACGGCTTATGATTGATTTTTGGGGGATTAATGGGTCAGGTTCGCTTTTCTGCTGATCCTAAAACCTAACCTGGATGTCACACCCAAACGCCCTCGGACCACCGGGGGCGTTTTTATATGGGCCAACCCACTCAGTTCACGCGCTCGTGATGGCTGGTTTCATCAGTCTTGCGCGAGAAACCCCGTCCTTCAGGGCGGGGAGGGATAGCGCACCGCGCGTAGCGCGGTTAGGCCGCCCGTCTCGCGTCCTCCGTGTCTGGTTTAGGTTGAAAGGCGTAGCCATAGCCGTCGGCGTGTTGCAGCACACGGCAATAGCGATGCGAAAGGCCCTCGACCGTGCCACCGGGCGTCTGGACGCTGGGTCTGGAATAAGGGGTCAGGTTCGGTTTTCTGCTGATCCTAAGCCCTGACCTGGATGTCACACCCAAACGCCCTCGGACCACCGGGGGCGTTTTTGCATGGGCGCATCGGCCAAAGCGGCGACTGATTGGACTGGAGTCACGCCGCTACATGCCGAATCAACACATTAGGGCGCTGACGCTGCTCAGCCTGCCATAGATCATACGCCAACTGACCCTTGAGCCAGCTTTCCGCGCTCGGACCATCCAACCAGGCTTCCAGCCGTAATGCCAGATCGACGCTGATCGCCGCTTTCCCATTCAGAACTCTTGAAAGCGTCACACGATTGATACCCAACTCCTGAGCCGCCTGAGTCACCGTCAACCCAAGCGCCGGCAAAACATCCTCGCGCAACGTCTCGCCAGGATGCGGCGGATAATGCATTCGAGTCATACCCAACCCCCTTCAGTGATAATCCTGATAATCGACTAAAATGGCGTCTTCACCTTCAAATACAAAAGTCATGCGCCAATTTCCGCTGACCGCAACCGACCAATGACCGGCAAGATCACCGGATAACGGGTGCAGCTTCCAGCCCGGGGGGATTAAGGGGTCAGGCTCGCTTTTCTGCTGATCCTAAACCCTGACCTGGATGTCACCCCCAAACGCCCTCGGACAACCGGGGGCGTTTTGCATGGGCTGATCTGTGCCACAGTCTTGTCTTACATCCATTCTATGGTTATGCTCATATAACCATGAACATCGTCCTTGACACCTGCGTCCTCGTCGCGGCCTTGCGATCCCGAACCGGCGCCAGCCACGCCCTGCTGCGCCGCCTGCCGCATCCACGCTTCCGCATAGCCCTCTCAGTCGCACTCTACACGGAGTGGCAAGCCGTCCTGACACGCCCCGAACACTTACCTCCCGAGGCCACACCCGCCCAAGCACTCGCCTTCGTGCGCTATCTGGCCTCGATCGCACATCTACAGGACATCTACTACCTCTGGCGCCCCGTCCTGCGCGATCCCAACGACGACATGGTGCTCGAATGCGCCGTCGCCTCAGGCAGTCGCTTCATCGTCACCCACAACCTGAACGACTTCCGGCGTACCGAGTCATTCGGCGTGCAAGCCGTGACGCCGGCGCACTTCCTTCACTCGCTTGAGGAGACCTCCCCATGAGCGCACTCACCATCCGTCTGCCCAATTCCGTGCATCAAACGATCAAAGAACTCGCCGCACGCGACCAGATTTCAGTCAACCAATTCATCGCCAGCGCCGCCGCCGAAAAAATGGCCGCCGTACTCACACTCGATTATCTGCGTACCGAAGCCGCCAAGGGCCGGCGTGAAGACTTCCAGCGCCTGCTGGATCTCGTCCCCGACGCTCCGCCACGTCCCGATGATGAGTGGCCAAGTGCGTAGCTGTTGCGTCCCGTGTGATCATGCCCGCATATTTTGTTGCCAACCGCGCCGCCATGTTTAAACTTTGTTTAAGTCGGTTTCAACTGATTGGCAGAGGCCAGCGCGTTGATTGGCGGTCCGTTTCCGGTGGTTTTGTCCCCCGCGTTCCGGCGGGATCCTGCTGAAGGAGGGTTTGATGACACGCTACGAACAAGACATCGTTGCCTGGGCCAATGAGCAGGCTCAACTACTGCGCGCGGGTCGTTTCGATCAACTGGATATCGCGCATCTGTCCGAGGAGATCGAAGACGTGGGCAAGAGCGAACAACGTGAACTCACGAATCGCATGGTGCTGCTGCTGGCGCATTTGCTCAAATGGCACTATCAGCCCGAGCGGCGTGGAGCTTCCTGGGAAATGACCATCCGCAACCAGCGCAAGGGCATCTTCCGGCGACTGAAGAAAACGCCGAGTCTGAAGACGGATCTCAGCGACGCCGACTGGTGGGATGGTGTCTGGGAAGACGCCAGCGCGCAAGCCGCGCAGGAAACCGGATTAGCCGTGTTTCCGGACACCTGCCCCTGGCGGGCAGAACAGGTGCTGGAAACCGATTGGCTGCCATCCGCTCAATAAACGATTGCACGGAGTCAAAGGACCGTCAACTACCCCGCCCTGAAGGACGGGGTTTCTCGCGGAGGAACTGATGAACCAGCCTGCCCGCGTCCAATCGCTCTCCGTCGATGACTATCTGGCCAGCGAGGACGGCGCCGACATCCGACACGAATATATCGATGGCGAGCTGTATGCCATGACCGGCGCGAGTGATCGCCACGGCCTCATCACACTCAATATAGCCAGCGATCTTCGCCCACTCCTGCGTGGCACCTCCTGCCAACTCTTCGCCAACGACATGAAGGTGCGGCTGCATATCCAGAATCAGGACATCTTCTACTATCCCGACCTGCTCCTGAGCTGCGATCCGAATGATCGCGCGACTTACTATCGCACGCACCCCTGTCTGCTCGTCGAGGTGCTGTCCGACTCCACCGCGCGCATCGACCGGCGCGAGAAATTCTGGGCCTATCAGACCATTCCCAGCCTGCGCGAATACCTGCTGATCTCGCAGACCGCCCGCGAGATCGAAGTCTACCGCCGTGCGGATGGCTGGGCGCAGGAGATCATCACCGAGGGCAGCGTCCGGCTCGATTGTCTGGAGGTCGAGTTGGCGCTGGATGTGATCTATGAGGATGTGCTGGCGTGATGGCCGCGCGCATCGCCACACCGAACGAGGCTGGACATGGCTGGACTTTACATGCGGCGCGCGCTGCGCCACAGCGCCCAGGCTCCCGCCACGAGCGCCGCGCCGAAAATCAAAAACGCCCAGTTGGCGAGCGACAGACCCAGGATCGTCAATTGTTCGTCCTCACAGAAACCGCTGGCCATAAACAGCGACGGCGCCTGCTGCCCCAGCCACTCCACAAGGCGCTCGATCGGGCCAAGCTGGCCGCCGATGCAGGAAACCTCACCCACCGGCTGCCATTGCAGCCAGCTCTGATAGGCTGCCACGCCACTGCCAAGGGCCGCAAAACCCAGAAAAAGCAGCCCCGTCAGCCGCGCCCCAAAACGACGCCAGTCCGGTTGTAACAGCGCCGCCGTCAAGGCGGCCAGCAGCGCCATCAGCATGAACAGCGTGCGCTGAAAAATACACAGATGACAGGGCTCCAGATCCAGCCAGGGTGTCAGCACGAAACTGGCGAGCGCAACGGTGGCTGTCATCAGAGCCAGAAGCACCCAGATCGGGCGTGGCGCAACAACGGGTGGCATAGCTTGAATATCCTCTTGAGCAATAGCGATTCAGATGGTGGTCGATCTTCGGGGACTGGACAGGTACGGTCAGCCCCCGGTCATCGACATGAAGCGCACCACCTGTCCCGGTCGTTCGTTGAATTCATGGCGCTCGGGCTTCAAAGCCATCGCCTGACGCAAATGCATTTGCAGTTCTGCGGCATCGATCCCGGCGCGCAACAGATCCCGCAGCGGATAGCTGTGGTCCTGACCCAGACAGAGATAGAGCGCGCCCTCGACGGTCAGACGCACCCGGTTGCAGGTCGCGCAAAAGTGTTGCGACAGCGGCGTGATAAAGCCGAGACGGGTGTCAGTGCCGGCGACCCGATAGTAACGGGCTGGACCGCCGCCTGGAAGGATGTCCGGGATCAGCTCGAAACGCGCCTGCAGACGTTGCCTGATCGGCTCCAGATCACCGAACGCGCTTGCGGCGGCCTGTCCGGTGGCCCCCATCGGCATCGTCTCGATCAGACGCAGCGTGAAGCCGCGGGCCGCACAGTAATCGAGGATATCCTCGATCTCGGTATCGTTGATCCCGCGCATCGCGACCGTGTTGACCCGGATCGGGTTCATGCCGGCGTCCTGAGCCGCCGCGATGCCGCGCAACACCTGCGCCAGATCACCGCCGGTGATCTGGCGGAAAACCTCGGGGTTCAGACTGTCGAGACTGACATTGAGCCGCCGCACGCCCGCGCGTGCGAGTGGGGCGGCGAGCGATTCTAACTGGGTGGCATTGCTCGACAATGAAAGATCGTCGAGACCGGGCAGGGCCGACAGCCGCTCGGCCAGCTCAGTCAGACCACGCCGCATCAACGGCTCGCCGCCGGTCAGCCGCACCCGGCGCACACCCAGCGCCGTGAAGGCCGCGACCACGCGCTCGATCTCGTCGAAGCTCAGCCAGTGCGCCGGCTCCTCGAAACCCTTGAAACCCTTGGGCAGACAATAGCCGCAGCGCAGATCGCAACGGTCGGTGACCGACAGACGCAGATAGTCGATGCGCCGGCCAAAGGGATCGGTCAGTGAGGGCGGGTTCATAGGTGTGTTTCCGTGTAGCGGTGAATCGGCGCGCGATTGGCGTCTTTATAATCCAGGCAGGCTCGACAACGCCAACCCGGTTTTTACTCAGGGTCTTTCGCGCGCGTGTGCTGATAGACCTCAGCCGCCGGACGGCGTTGTGAAGGCCCGCTCGATGACCGCGCCGCCCAGACATTCGGTGCCCTGGTAGAAAACGATGGACTGACCGGGCGTGACCGCGCGCTGGGGTTCGTCGAAGCGCACCCGGCATCCATCCGCGCCGACCGCGATCAGCGTGCAGGGTTGCAGCGGTTGGCGGTGGCGCAGTCGAGCTAGACAGCGGAAGGGCGGCTTGGGCGTCTGACCGCTGATCCAATGGGGCTGGAGCGCCTCCAAACCGCTTGACATCAGAAGCGGATGCCGGCTGTCCTGAACCACGATCAGCCGGTTGTTCACGCTATCCTTGACGGCAACGTACCAGGGCGCCTCGCGCCCCTGACTGACCCCGCCGATCCCGAGTCCCTGACGCTGGCCGATGGTGTAATAGGCCAGACCCCGATGCTCGCCGAGTGGCACGCCCTCGGGCGTCTCGATCGGCCCTGGCTCACGCGGCAGATAGCGGGCGAGAAAATCGCTGAAACGCCGCTCGCCGATGAAGCAGATGCCGGTGCTGTCCTTCTTGTCGGCATTGGCCAGCCCGAGCCGGTGGGCGAGCGTGCGGACCTCGCTCTTGCTGAGATCAGCGAGCGGAAACCGAGCGCGTGACAACTGCTCCTGATCGAGCAGATGCAGGAAATAGGTCTGATCCTTGTCCTCGTCGATACCGCGATGCAGGTGATAGCCGCGTTCGTCAGCGACGACGCGGGCATAGTGTCCGGTGGCGATGGTCTCGGCGCCCAACCCCAGTGCATGGTCGAGAAACGCGGCGAACTTGATCTCCTTGTTGCAGAGCACATCCGGGTTGGGCGTGCGCAGGGCTCGATATTCGTGCAGAAAATACTCGAAGACCCGATCCCAGTATTCAGCCGAAAAATTGACCGTATGCAGCCGGATACCGAGACGTTCGGCCACCGCGCGCGCGTCGGCCAGATCCTCGGCTGCGGCGCAATAGCCCTCGGCGTCGTCCTCCTCCCAGTTCTTCATGAACAGTGCCTCGACCGCGTACCCCTGTTCAAGCAGTCGATGGGCGGCGATGGCCGAATCGACGCCGCCGGAAAGCCCAACGATGACGCGCTGGGAGGAATGAATCGGGAGTTTTAAATGCATGACGAAATGGAAAAGCGCGTGTTGAACTTGGGGACATCCAGAATCGACAGGGCGCTCGCGAGCGTTCATCCTTGGCGCCACAGTCTATGCAAACCGCGTCGGGAGCCGACTCACTGGCGCGAACCAACCCAAAATCCGCGTGCCGGCCCGCCGGTCGGTGCATGAGGATGTTTTAGGATACAGCACGAGAGAGACGGCCATGTCAAAGGCGACTTTCGATTTAGTGGATGCCAGAGATTCATTCATGGATACGGATTGGTTTCATCACTGCCGACAGACGCGCACACCCTATATCGTGATTCGCAGCGCGGAAACCTCGGCCGATGTGCTCTGGGACTATGTCACGCTTTCGCTGGATGCCGATGCCCGGATTCGGGCCGATTTCCAGCGCTTCGAACGCGAGGCGCGCGCCATCTTCGAGCGGTGCGCCAATCCGGACTCCTATCTGCGGATCAAGCCGACGCAGATCTGCTTCGACCGGCTTGAACTCGACCGCGCCAAGCACGCCGCACTCGAACTCTATGCGCTCGTCGAGACCTATCTGCCCGCACCTCACGCCCAACAGGTCGCCTCGCGGCTATTCGGCGGTCATGCGGACCGGGTGGAGCCGCCGCCGGTGGCGCCTGAACATGGGCGCGCTCGCGAATCGGCCTTCTTGGTCACCTGAGACCGGAGATCGGTTCCATGTCGACGAAGCCACGCGTCTCGATTCTGATGTACCACCAGGTCGGCGCCTTTGCGCCGATGCGGGCGCATCGTGCCAATTATTGTGACCATCGGCGCTTTGCCGCTCAAATGGATCTGCTCGCGCGTCTGGGCTATCGGGTGTTGAGTCTCGACGCGGCACTCGCCGGTCTGCGTGGGGCGCTGCCGCTTCCGGCGCGCGCGGTGGTCCTGACCTTCGACGACGCCTACGATAATTTTGCTGACTATGCCTGGCCGGTGCTGGAGCGTCATGGTTTTCCAGCGACCGTCTATGCCATCAGCGGCTGGCTCGGGCGGCGCGCCGAGTGGTTCGCCAAGGATCCGGGGCGCCCGATTCCGACCCTGATGAGCGCTGAGCGACTGCGCGCCCTGCATGCGGCCGGACTCGCGATCGGTTCGCATACCGTCGATCATCTCAAGCTTGCCACGCTCGACCCCGAGGCCCAGCGCCGTCAGCTCATCGACAGCCGCGCGGCGCTGGAGGACGTACTCGGCGCACCGGTGCGCCATCTCTGCTATCCCTTCGGCAGCTTCGAGCGCACGACGGTGCAGTTGGCCGAGGACGCGGGCTATCAGAGCGCCACCACCTGTCTGCGCGGCAGCGCCGAGCCGGGCGATCATCCGCTGGTGCTGCCGCGCAAGGCGATTTCCTTCGGTGACGATCGGCTCGGCTACTGGTGGAAACTGGCCATCAAGCACGCGCCCAAGCCGGCGCTGGTCGACTGGCGTCGGCGTCTGGCTGGCGCGGCGGCTTCGGGCTAGACTGCACGATCGACCGTCTTGACTGGACCCAGGAATCCGCCTCGCCCGTGACCGCTCACTCGACCTTTGCCGATTTTACCCGCGCCCGCGTTCTGGTGGCCGGCGATCTGATGCTCGACCGCTATTGGACCGGCGCCACGCGCCGCATCTCGCCCGAAGCGCCGGTGCCCGTGGTGCAGGTCGAGGGCATCGAGGAGCGTCCCGGCGGGGCGGCCAATGTCGCGCTCAATCTGGCCACGCTCGGCGCGCGCGTGACCCTGGCCGGCGTGACCGGCGACGACGAGGCCGCCGAGATCCTCGAAGCGCGTCTGAGCGGGCAGGGGATCGCCACCCGCTTCGAACGCCGCGCCGATGTGCCGACCATCACCAAGCTGCGCGTGCTCAGTCATCATCAGCAGCTCATCCGGCTGGACTTCGAGCGCTCGCTGACGCCGAGCGGGCCTGATCCGCTGCCGGCACTGATTGCGCCCGCACTCGCTGACTGTGATCTGCTGCTGCTCTCGGACTATGCCAAGGGCACGCTCGCTGATCCGCAGGGACTGATCGCCCTGGCGCGCGCCCAGGGCAAGCCGGTTCTGGTCGACCCCAAAGGCCGCGATTTCAGTCGCTACCGGGGCGCCACGCTCCTGACACCGAACCGCGCCGAGCTGGAAGAGATCGTCGGTCACTGCGCCGATGACGCGACCCTGATCGAACGCGCCGAGCATCTGCGCATCGAGCTGGATCTGGAAGCGCTGCTGGTCACGCTCGGCGAGCGTGGGATGCTGCTCGTGCGCGCGGACGCCGAGGCGCTGCATCTGCCGACGCGCGCGCGTGAGGTCTTCGACGTCACGGGCGCGGGCGATACCGTCATCGCCACCCTGGCGGCGGCACTGGCGGCCGGGGTCGCGCTGGCCGACGCCTGCGCCCTGGCCAACTGTGCGGCCGGTCTGGCGGTCGGCAAGCTGGGCACGGCCAGCGTCGGTGCACTCGAACTGGAGCGCGCCTATCGGGGCAGCGAGTGGCGTCCGATCCTCGATCGTGAATCACTGCGCACGGCGGTGGAGACCGCGCGCGCCGCCGGCGAGCGGCTGGTCATGACTAATGGCTGCTTCGACATTCTGCACGACGGGCATGTCGCCTATCTCCAGCAGGCCAAGCGCCTGGGCGATCGGCTCATCGTCGCTGTCAACGACGACGACTCAGTACGCCGGCTCAAGGGCGCAGGCCGTCCGATCAACAGCGTCGAACAGCGCATGGCGGTGCTGGCCGGTCTGGCCTCGGTCGATTGGGTCTGCCCCTTCAGCGAGGACACGCCCGAGTCACTGATCCGCGCTGTCGGGCCGGACGTGCTGGTCAAGGGCGGCGACTATCGACCCGAGCAGATCGCCGGTGCCGATGCTGTTCTGGCCCGGGGCGGCGAGGTGCGGGTGCTCGACTTCGTGCCCGGACGCTCGACCAGTCGTATCATCGGCGCGATCGGCCAGCGCGGCGACGGGGCTTGAATGGCCTCGATGTCCGGGCTGGTCTCCCAGGCGCGGTCTGGACGCCATTCCTGGCTGCGCACTCCCATCATCAACGGTTCGCCTGTCATCATGCCTTCTGACACCCTGATTCTCATTCTGGCCCAGGATCGCGGTCCGGGCCTCGATGCCCTGACCCGCCAGCGCACCAAGGCTGCCGTGCCCTTCGGCGGCAAATACCGCGTCATCGACTTCACGCTCGCCAACTGTCTGCATTCCGGACTGCGTCAAGTCCTGGTCCTGACCCAGTACAAGAGCCATTCGCTGCAAAAGCATCTGCGCGATGGCTGGTCGATCTTCAATCCCGAACTCGGTGAGTTCATCACCCCGGTTCCGCCGCAGATGCGCGAATGTCAGGACTGGTACCTCGGCCCCTTCGATGCCATCCGTCAGAATCGCTATCTGATCGAGCGCAATCGTGCCAGTCAGGTGCTGGTGCTCCAGGGAGGCGCCATCTATCGCATGGACTATGCCGAGCTGGCGCGCGCCCATCGCGAGACCGGCGCCGCGATCACAGTCGCCACGCGCGCCGTGCCGGAACCGGGCAGCGGGCGTCAGGCGCGGGCCGTGCTCGATGCCGGTGAGCGTATTCTGGAACTGCACGCGCCCGAGCCGGCCGACGTGGACGGCGAGGGGAGCGAGCAGCAGGAGACCATGGGCGTCTATCTGTTCGACAAAGCCCTGTTGCTCGATGCTCTGGCCCGCTATGAACGCGGTATCTCACCTGATACGGATCTGGCGCTCGATGTCATCGCGCCCCTGACCGCCAGCCAGCCGGTGCATGCCTATCGCTTCGGTCAGACGCGCGGGCGGGTGACGCCGGACCGCTACTGGTGCGACCTGACCTCGATCGACGCCTACTATCAGGCCAACATGGCGCTGCTGCGCGCCGAGCCGCCGCTCGATCTCTATCAGCCCGACTGGACGATCCTCACCTATCAGGGGCAGCATCCGCCCGCGCGGACGGTGCCTGGACCCCACAGCGGCACCGAGGGCGTTTTCGTCAACTCTATGCTCGCCGCCGGGACTGTCATCAGCGGTGGCGGGGTCAATCATTCGATCCTGTTTCCGCAGGTACGCGTCGAGGATGGCGCCATCGTCGAGGCGTCGATTCTGTTCCAAGGCGTCAAGGTTGGCGCGGGCGCCCATCTGCGCCAGTGCATCGTCGAAAAAGACGTGGTGGTCGCGCCCGGCGATCAGATTGGCTTCGACGCCCGGCGCGATCGCGAGCGCTTCGCGGTCTCGCCCGAAGGCATCGTGGTGGTGTCCGGCGAGGACGGTCAGACACGCGGACTGGCCTGAATCGCGCGCCCGACGCAGGCGTTACTGCAAGTCGTAGATCTTGGTGTATTCGCGGCGCAGTGTCTCGTAGTTGCGATTGATGCGGGCGATGACCTTTTCCTTGAGTTCGAGCTGGCTGATGAACTGCTGCTTTTCCTCCTGCAGCATATCGCGCTCGGTGACCAGCTTGTGGGCCGACTTGCGGTAGTTGTTGATGGTGACCTGGAGGTTGTGAATCCGCTCCTCGGACTCGTCGAACTGCTGTTCAAGCAGGTTGATGTTGCGCTCGGCATTGTGCGCGGCCTGCATAAAGGCCTGATTGCTCTGTACGAAGGTTTCGAGTTCCTGCTGCAAGGCGTTCATGTTGATCACGCCGCCCTTGCTGGCCACCTTGATGCTCGCCATCAGGCCATCCTGGAGGCCGAGCAGCTCCTGGTATTTCTGATTGAGTTCGTTCCCTGAGGACTGACTCGAGGACAGCGTCGAGCGGCCCGCTTGATAGTGCGCCAGCAGCGCATCGATGTCCGAATCCGTGTCTTCTGAAGGTGCGGATGTCTCCGCCTCATGCGCCGGCGCCGTGGCAGCGACGGCGGGCCGGGCAGGCGCCTGACTGTGGGTCTGAGCGAGACCGTCGAAACAGCGGTCGATGAAGCCGACGACCTCTTCCCAGGCTTGATCCTCGATCAGGCGCTCGTCCTGAAATGGCCCGGAGAGCGCGTGCAGCGTGGCGATGCGGGCGTCGCGCAGCTCAGGGCGGTCGGGCTGTTTGTTGCGCGCACGCGCCAGTTCGTCGGCGATCAGGCTGTCAATACGCGCGCTGAATCCGAGCCAGGACTGGCGCTCCCGGCGCAGCCGCCACCATTTGATCCCCAGCACGATGGCCAGGATCACGACCACAACCAGTGCTTCGGCCAGACCATAGATCCAGACATAATGGCTCAGCGTCATGGCTCAGGCTCCTCAAAGGTCGTCGATATTGCGTCGGGTGCCCGTCTTTTGACGACGACGCCACCACCACAGACCGCCAAGACTCCCGCCGACCACCAATAGGATCAGATTGCCCCCGATCACGATGGCGAGTGCAAGATGCTGATCGTCGTCGAAGCGAACATCATCATCTGTCGCGGGCGGCTGATCGGCGGGCAGGAGGCTCATCGAGAGGAGCTTGGTGCGCTGGAAACTCTCGCTTTCAGCCGTGACCCGGACCTGATAGGGGCCGGGGTCGGTGAAGTTCAGTTGGCCCTGATGACGGCGTGTCGTCTGGGGTGCGGTCATGTCGGGTTTGAGATCGAGGCGCTGTTTGGGCGTGCCTGCCGTGTCGAGCACCGTGGCGCTGAATGCCGTATTGCTTGCCAGCCGCTCATCGACGCCCTGGCCGCGATAGACGAGCCGGGCGGCGACGGTCACGGCCTCATCGACCGTGGCCAGCACCGGCAGCTTGGCCTCCAGATCGAGATCACTCTCCAGATAGGCGCGCTCGTCCAGGCTCTCGCCGCTGATCTGCCAGGAACCGGCCTCGGGCTGCTGGATGGTGATGTGGTCGAAATGCTCGGTGCGGCGCCAGGTCACGCCCTCCATCTGATCGTCGGCGGTCAGCTCGCGCTGGCTCGGATCGGTCAGGCGCGTGGGTGCACCGTTGGCGTCGCGCTGCACCAGGAGCTTGAGTTCGCGCACATTGGCGTCGACCTCGACGCGCCCCTCGACTACGGGCGCGGTCAGCGGCTGATCGGCCTGTTCGAAGAGTTTGACGAAGGCTGGATAGATGTCTTCGGGACGTTCGGCGCGAAACGCCTGTCCGCCGGTTGAGTCGGTGAGCAGACGCAGAAAGTCGATATCGCCCTCGGGCGAGAAGGCCACGCCATGAATCTGGATCCCGGCGGCCTGAAAGCGCGGAATCAACTGGTTGATGATCTCGGCCCGTGCCTGCTCGGTGGCTGCTTCCGAACCCAGGTTGAGCTGGCCATCGGTGAAGAGCACCAGGATGCGCTTGGCATCCGGGTCGCGTCCGCTTGAGGCAAGAAATTTGTAGGCCCCGCGCAGCGCGGCGCTGAAATCGGTGCGCGTGCCATCCATCGTGACCCGACGTACAAGTTCGAGCACCTGCTCGCGCGTGGACTGAGCATTGAGTGCTTTCAACGGCATCAGGATCTGGGCATCCTGCCCGAACGTCAGCAGCGACAGCCGATCGCCGGACTGGAGCAGCTCAGTGAAGAGTTCGGCGCCCTTGAGGCTATCGCGGCCGGGGTCATTGCTGTTCATACTCAGCGAACGATCCAGCGCCAGCGCGACATCGACGGCCGCCGTCGCGGGTGAGGATCCGCAGGTGATGACGATAACCGCGAATAAGCTGAGTATTGACCCGATCGAGGCCCGTTTAGATCGCATGAATAGCTCCCCTTGTACTGTGCCGGATACGCTTGGCATAGGCGGTGTCGAGCGGGTTCAGATCCGATGAGCTGTGACGTATGAAGTATAACTGATCGCACCTCAACCCGGCGAGATCCAGCCGAAGCGCCTCCAGGTGCCTGACGCGCCGCGCGACAAGGAGTACCATGCGCATCGTTTTATTTACCCAACGCCAGCCCAGGATACGCTTGACCGCTATGCCCCGAGTCGACACCGAGATCTTCTATCGCAGCGCCTTCGAGACCCACGGCGAGACGGCCGAGGGTGTCCAGTGGAATTCGACCGAGAACCAGGAAGTGCGCTTTCGCGTCTTGCGCTCCTTTCTGCCGGAGGATCTGTCCCGGCTGACCCTGGCCGATGCCGGCTGCGGCTTCGGCGATCTCTATGCTTATCTGGAGCGCACCGGCGACGGCCCAAGACGTTATATCGGGCTCGATGTCATGGAACCCATGGTCGAGACCGCGCGCCGGCGCACCGGCTGCGAGATCCATGTCCTCGACATCCTCGACGAAGACAGCGTACTGCCCGAGGCCGATGTCTATCTCTGTAGCGGAGCCATGAACACCTTCACCCGCGAGGAGACGCGACGCTTCATCGAGCGCTGTCTGGAGGCGAGCCGTCACGGCTTCGTCTTCAACCTGCTCAAGGGCTGGGACACCTCGCCGATCTATAACCTCTATCAGCCGCGCGAGATCAAGCGTCTGGCGCAGGAGCTGGAGGTCGACCATTCCATCCAGGAAGGCTATCTGTCCGGCGATTTCAGCGCCGCGTTCTGGAAGGTTCCGTTCGGCGTGCGCGCGCCCTGATAGCCTCTACATCCGTCTTTAATTTCATTACGCCGAAGGAATCATCGATGCTAGACCCACGTTTGTTGCGCACCGAACTCGACCAGGTCGCCGAGCAACTGGCCCGGCGCGGTCTGGTGCTCGACACCGCGCGGATCGAATCCCTGGAGTCCGAGCGCAAAGCCCTCCAGATCCAGGTCCAGGAATTCCAGAACACGCGCAACACCCGTTCCAAGTCGATCGGGCGCGCCAAGGCCGCCGGCGAGGACATCGCGCCGCTGCTGGCCGAGGTCGCCGATCTGGGCGACCGGCTCAAGGCGGCCGAGTCGCGGTTGAGCGCGATCCAGGACGAGCTGACCGAGATCAGTCTGAGTCTGCCCAATCTGCCGGCCGCCGAGGTTCCGGACGGGCGCGACGAGTCCGACAACCGCGAGGAACGCCGCTGGGGGACGCCGCCGACGTTCGACTTCGAACCCAAGGATCATGTCGACCTCGGGGCGCGCCACGGCTGGATGGACTTCGATCTGGCGGCCAAGGTGACGGGGTCGCGGTTCGTCACGCTCTCCGGCCCTATGGCGCGGCTGCATCGGGCGCTGATCCAGTTCATGCTCGACGTGCACACCGGCGAGCACGGCTATACCGAGACCTATGTGCCCTATCTGGTCAATGCCGACAGTCTGCGTGGCACGGGTCAGTTGCCCAAGTTCGAGGCCGATCTGTTCAGGGTGCCGGGCGAGCGTGATCTGTATCTGATCCCGACCGCCGAAGTCCCCGTGACCAATCTGGCGCGCGACCGGATCCTGGAGGCCGACAGTCTGCCGCGCAAATGGGTCGCGCATACGCCGTGCTTCCGCAGTGAGGCCGGTTCCTACGGCAAGGACACACGCGGCATGATCCGTCAGCATCAGTTCGAGAAGGTCGAGCTGGTGCAGATCGTGCGGCCCGAGGATGGGGCGTCGGCGCTGGAGGCGCTGACCGGGCATGCGGAGTCGATCCTGCAACGGTTGGGGCTGGCCTATCGGGTCGTGACCCTGTGCACGGGCGATCTCGGGTTCTCGGCGCGCAAGACCTATGATCTGGAAGTCTGGCTGCCGGGGCAGGGCGCTTATCGAGAGATTTCTTCGTGCAGCCATTTCGGGGATTTCCAGGCGCGTCGGCTCCAGGCCCGCTGGCGTAATCCCGAGACCGGCAAGCCAGAGCTGGTGCATACGCTCAACGGCTCGGGGCTGGCTGTCGGACGGACCCTGGTCGCGGTGCTGGAGAACTATCAGCAGGCTGATGGGAGTGTGGTCATTCCCGAGGTGTTGCGGCCTTACATGGGTGGTATTGAGCGGCTGTCTTAGCCTGGATTGTTGAACAGAACCGCCGCTGAAATACGCGAACCGTGCCGCTCCTTAAAACGCGAGCGGCCTGCAAAGGATGTTATGGCAAAGAAAACTGTTGCGTCCCGTGTGATTATGTGCTGCGGAGGAAAAAGCTTTCTATGACATCCTGAAAGCGATCGCGAAGAAGTACGAATTCGAGTATCCCGACGAGAAGTTGATCCCTCTATCGAAAGCCGTGAAGGAGGTTGTGGATGACAAAACAAAGTATACGGATTGGGATAATCGCGAAGACATCAAGGCGGAGCTGAAAGTGCATTTGATCCTACTGCTGGCGGAGAACGGATATCCCCCGATTACGCATGACAACGTATATAAAGAGATTTTTGATCAGGCGCAGAACTTCAAAAAATACCGAAATGAAAGCATGGGCTGACAAGACAAGCCCCTGCATGGAACGGTGATTCCGCTGTACTCCATAGTCGCCGGCGATTTTTGTCATTAAGCACAAAATGACTCAACCTGAAAAGCATATGAACATCAAGTTCTCACGACATGCCAGGAGAAGAGCAAATCTCTATAAAATTCCCGAAGACAGTGTGCGTGAGATCTTATCGGATTCTGATTTTTCTGACGGTGAACATGAAATCGTCAAGAGCGTGCCCGGATTCAGATATCCGATAAAAATTCTCGTGGCTGTTGAGGACGGCACGATCACCGTGATTACGAATTATCCGCTAAAGAAAGGCAAATCAAATGAAGATTCACTATGACGAATCCGTTGATGCTCTGTACTTAAAGCTTGGCGACGATGAGCCGGATGGAGTGATTGAAATTGCAGAGGGCGTAAATATCGATACAACTGCCGGAGGGAAGCTTGCAGGTATTGAAATATTAAAAGCATCGCAAAAAATCAACATAAACACCATCTTGTCTTACACGCTTGAATTAGATCGCGACTTATTGACGAAGAAAGTCGCCTAACTGAGTAAAAACAGGGCATAATAGGTTGAATTCGCCCGAGATTCACGGCGTAAATTGGCTCTCCCGGATTTAAAGTAAATCGAAAATTCATATAAAAACAACGACTTAATCTGCATTTCGCCTATACACACATGATGAGAGATTGGCTGGGCATTGGCGCCTTAAGTCATTGATTTTCTGTCGATGGCACAGCGAA
>NZ_WNKT01000030.1 GCF_009720725.1 Allochromatium palmeri | reverse complement strand
GTGAAATTATTGATGGTTATGGATCTGAATATAAAATTGCGTTTTCATCTGTTTAATTTTTTTAATGAAAGTACTTAGCGAACTTAAGATGGTGACTGTGCTCTTTGT
This sequence comes from Allochromatium palmeri, assembly GCF_009720725.1. Taxonomy (GTDB): domain Bacteria; phylum Pseudomonadota; class Gammaproteobacteria; order Chromatiales; family Chromatiaceae; genus Thermochromatium; species Thermochromatium palmeri. Next base: position 47,998 of record NZ_WNKT01000030.1, on the reverse strand, counting down.
CACCGCTCCGAAAAGTCTCAGATAATCTCAACTATCTGTTATTTTCTTCCTGCTTCATCGAGGCTGGTTTCACGCTGCCAAGGCAACGCCAGAGCCGTCCTCTCCACAGGCTGACACGGTAGAGCTTACCGCGTAATTGGCGAGGTTAATCGCCGCATTCAGGTCTCGGTCGATGGTTAGGCCGCACTCGCAGCGCAGGGTCTCGACACCGAGAACGATCTCAGGGTGGTGCTGGCCGCACTGCGAGCAGGTCTTACTGGATGGAAACCAGCGGTCTACCACCACGACCGTTGCGCCGGTCATGGCCGCCTTGTACTCGATCTTGGTGCGCAGCGAACGAAGGCCCGCATCACTGACCGAGCGGGCAAGACGACTGTTCGCGGCCATGCCTTTGACGTTCAGATCTTCAATGCCGATGACATCGAACTGCGTGGTCAGATGGTGACTGAGCTTGTGCAAGGCGTCTTCGCGGATGTCAGCCAGGCGCTTGTGCAGTCTGGAGAGCTTGGTTTTCGCTTTCTTCCAGTTCGCACTGCCTTTGCGCTTGCGGGCCAGGGAACGATTGAGCCGGCGCAGACGTCCGTCCAGTCTGCGGTGCGGTTTTGGTCCTGGGATGGATTCGCCCGTGGAGAGCGTCGCCAGCGCCTTCAGGCCGAAATCCACGCCGACCACGCCGGTGGATTCCTGGTGGAGCCGATCATCGGTCTCGACCAGGATGGAGATGTACCAGCCATCGGCCTGGCGACTGACCGTCGTTGACTGGATGCAGCCGGGGAAGCGCCGTTGCTCGCGCATCTTGACCCAACCGATGATGGGCAGCTTCACGCGCTTGCCATCGACCTGCACAGCCGACACGCCTTTCTTGGGCGGGCCGTTATCCGCGCGGAAAGCGTCGTGGATGCCTTTCTTCTTGAACTTCGGATAGCCGCCGTCCTTGCCTTTTTTACCCGCCTTCACCTTACGGAAGAAGTTGGAGAACGCCGTTCCAGCGTTCTTGATGGCCTGCTGCGGCGCGGTCTTGGTGACTTCCAGCGCCCACGGGAACTCGACGGGCTTGATGGCGTTGTATTGCTTGCGCAGCGCCGCCTCATTAGGTTTCAGGCCAGCCTCGTACTGCGCCTTCCATTGCGCTAACGACCAGTTGTAGGCATGGCGGGCGACGCCGCACGCCTTGGCGAAATAGGTCGCCTGTTCCTGGTTGGGGTCGAGCTTAATCTTGTGGGCGCGCAGCATCGTAAATTCCAAGGTCTTCGGCCATCACGTCCGCCGAGGCTTGCAGGTCGTGCAGCAGCTTGCGGTGTTTCTTGGAGCGGCTACCGTAGAGCCGAGCGGAAAAGACCGTGATGATCTCCAGAACGTCCTGGGCCAAATCTTCCTCGAAAGACGGCTGATCTCCCTTGTGGATGATGACGATCTCAATGCCCTGAATCTCACACAAGGCAAAGACAAGCTCCGAGCCGAAGCGTAGCAGCCGATCCTTGTGAGTGATGACCAGCCGCCGCATCTGGCGGCGCAGGATCATTTCGAGCAGGCGTTGCAGTCCTTTCTTGCGGTAGTTCATGCCTGAGCCGAGATCCCGGATGACCTCTGTGCGCCAACCTTTCGCGGCGCAGTAGGTTTCCAGCATCTCGTGCTGGCGATCCAAGTCCGCTTTCTGGTCATGGCTCGAAACGCGGGCGTAGCAGACGGTCGGAGCATCGGTATCACCGAGGGCGAGCAGGTCCGCTACCGCGTAGTAGCGGGTGCCGCCTTTGGTTTTGCGAGCCGGCAGCAGTTCTCCGGTCTCCTCCCATTTGCGCAAGGTTGCCGGAGTTGATCCGATAAGGGACGCGGCTTCGCCGATCTTGACTAATTTCCGTTCCATAGTGCTAGATTACAGAACATTATTGTAGATTAAAAGTATCTGTTATGAACCCGTGGCCGGTCAGTGCGCCGCAACCAGCCGCTGCCACTCGATCAGGCGTCCCACATCACATTTTCGTGCGCTGCGGCCGCCGCTGTGAGCAGCTCGATCAGCGGCAATGCGCGATGGGCGAGGCTGACGTGCTGGCCGTCCTCGCCATCAGTCGCTGATCCGTTGGTCGGATCCAGGGGCGCGTCCGGTTGTGCCTGGACCGCCGCCTGCAGCTGCGCCAGTGCCGTCGGTACGTCGTCAGCCATGAGGGCGCCGGGTACGCGGCCGCTATGTCCCATCAGCTTGATGAGTGTCACGGCGACGTCGCCGAACATCGTGATGCTGGCATAAGCCTTGGTTTCGAAAGTAATCAACATTTCGTTTCACTCCTGTTGTGATAAGACCGTCATCGGCGTTGCTTTGAACGCCGCGATCCGGCGAGTGCCTCGAAGCCAGCGATGACATCGAACAGTTCCTCGTCGATGCCGCTCTGGCGCAATCGATGGAAGGTTCCGTTCAGCGTTTCCAGCAAGTCTTCGATATTTTTATCGGCGCGCTGCATCGCGGCGAGTCGGCTGGCGTTCTCGCTGGCCAGGGATTCGGCGCTGGCCCGAAACAGCGACACGAACAGATGCTCGCGGATCAGCGCCCGCAGGGTTCCCGTATCCACTCCGGAGTCGTCCCCGATGACCTCGGGCTGATTGTTCGTCGGCCAGGGACGCTCCGCCAGCGAAAGACGCCAGGACTCATCCAACGGCAGCAGTCGCTGAGCGACCGGCGTATAGACCGCTGCCGAGTGAGGTCTGTTGTAGACAAGATGCAGGATGGGCAAAGCGCTGCGAAGCCCCTCATCCGCCTCGATCGCCACCAGAATCTCGCCGACCAGCGGTGTAATGCCGGCGACCGAGTTCGGCACCTTGAAGCATTCGACCACCGGCAGACCGGCGTCTACCAACCGCGCCTGCACCCGCTCGCCGACCGCCCACACCCGTAACTGACGCCCTGATCGATCCCTCGACGGCTCAGTCAGCCCGGCCAGCGTCTTCACCGCATGATCAGCGACCAGATCGTTGAACTGGCCCACCAAGCCCTGATCGGAGCCAAAGACAACCGCGCCACTCACGCCCGCCTCCGCGCCTGTGGCGTCGCCAGTCAGCGCGTCCGCGTGGCCGATGCCCCGGAAGCAGACGCTCAGCCCCAGCTCCACGGTGCGGGCATAGTCGCCCAGGGCGCTGACCGATTGCTCGTACTGGACGATGCTCGACGCGGCCAGCGACTTCATGGTGCGGACGACGGATTGGAGGTCACCGGCGCTTTTGAGCTTATGGCGCAGACTGGCCGTGGTGTCGCTCATGAGGCGCTCCGTCTGTCGAGGGCTTCGCGCACCTGTCTCAGCCGGTGCGCGAGCCGGTCGCGATCAGGCGGGGACGCAATGCAGCGCTCGGCGGCCTCGCCGATCGCGTCGACTTTTTGTCCGAGCGCCCAGCGCCGGTTCGGGCTGGCGGTCTGACCGGCGATGGTGTGCAGCGCGCCAAGCAGCCGCAACAGGATGGCAACGTTGCCTTCGGCGTTCTGCCGAATCTGGTCGAAGGCCTCGCCCAACAGGCTCTCGAAGCTCGAACCGCGAACGATGACGCGCAATGTCCCTTCATCCAGCCGATCGGGAGTCGCAATCCGGCGCGTCGCCAGTCGGGTCAGGATCGCCGCCAGATAGTCCACGCACATCACGGCGGTGGTGGTGTCATTGATGCCGGGTGACAGCGCCTTCATGGCGACGTCGACGATCTGGCGGATACCGAAGGCGACATCCTGCTCCACCGTGCGCTGACGACTGATGACGTAGAGCGCGTTCAGTCTGGCCGTCGTCGCCTCGTCCAGGTCACCCGGATCGAGCAGCGAGACCAGCGGCGTGCCCGCGACGACGAAATCCCCGACGCCATGCTCCATCCGCAGCAGGGTCTCCAGTGTCCGGGCCACATCCGGCAGTGCGTCCAGATCGAGACTCGCGATGTAGCCGGTCTTGTCGGCCGGAACGACCAGCCAGGGCTGCCCGGCGAGCGCGCTCGCCAGGGTGTCGTCCGTGCCTTCGTCGTCATCGGCTTCCAGCGCCTCCGGAAACAGATGATCCACGGCGGCGAGCGTTTCCTGCGCGGCCGTGGCTACGATGCTCGACGCCTGGATGGAGGTCGCAATGTGATGGATGAAGTGGATCAGCACCGCGATCCCGACGAAGGCGAGCAGCAGACCGACCAGCACCGCCAGGGTCGGGACGAAGGCCCCTTCGGCACCGTCGCGAATCGTCCGCAGCACCACCAGGCAGTAGGCGAAGATGCCGAGAAAGACGCCGAGCACCCACTGGTTGACGCGATCGCGCATGAAGTTGCGAATGACCCGCGAGCTGTACTGACTGGAGGTGAGCGAGAGTGCAACGAGGGTGATCGAGAACACCAGCCCGGCCACGGTGATCATCGAGCTGGCAACCGTTGTCAGCAAACCACGGGCGCCGGCCGCACCGGCCCCGAAGAGCAGCGGCCAGTGCGCGACCAGATGCAGATCGAGGGTGGTTTCCAGGGTGATCAGCAGGATCGCCAGCACCACCGCATCGACGACCATCAGGGCGGGGACGAACCAGAAGCTCGACCGCATCGCTTGCCAGCCATGGCGAAGTTTCGTGATCATGCGCGGAGATCCTCCTGTGAGACGCTGGGTTCGTGCGTCTGCCTCTTCAAGCTTCGCGCGGATTCCGGCACCGTCCGGCCGCGCTAACCGCCCCGTTTGAGTGCTGAGTCAGGTTCGGGCTGAAACCCGGCGAGCGCCCCGCGCCCGATCTCGACAATGGTTTGACGATCCGCCGCGCTCAGGGCATCGGCACTCACCAAGCGCTCGATCACGTCCTCCGGGATCGTTGTTGCCGCGTCCAGCACCGCCCGCTCGGCGTCGGGCATTCGCGCAAGCGGCACTGTGTCGAAGAGCCCGGCGGTCAGAGCCAGCAGGATGGCGATCTGCGCGGGCATCGACACCGGAGCGAATTCCGGTTGCTTGAGGCAGGCGCGAATGCGCCGCCCATGCGCGATGCGTTGGCGGGTGTCTTCATCCACGCGCGCACCGAAGCGGGCAAAGGTCTCCAGCTCCTCGAATTGCGCATAGGCCAGCTTCAGATCGCCCGCCACCGCGCGGTAGGCGGCCCGCTGCGCCTTGCCGCCGACACGCGAGACGGACTGGCCGACATCGACCGCCGGCAGCACGCCCAGTTCGAACAGCGATGGCGAGAGATAGATCTGCCCGTCGGTGATGGAGATGAGATTGGTCGGAATGTAGGCCGAGAGGTTCTGGGCCTCGGTCTCAATGATCGGCAACGCGGTGAGCGAGCCGCCGCCAAGGTCTTCGCGCAGGTGAGTGGCACGCTCCAGCAGGCGCGAGTGGATGTAGAAGATATCGCCGGGAAAAGCCTCGCGACCGGGCGGGCGACGCAGCAGCAGCGACAGCTCGCGATAGGCGCGCGCATGATGGGTGAGATCGTCATAGACGATCAGCACATCGCGGCCTTGCTCCATGAAGTGCTCGGCGATGCTGGTCGCGGCATAGGGGGCGATGTAGGTCAGCCCCGGCGCGTCGTTGCCCTCAGTCAGGACCACCAGGGTGTAGTCCAGCGCGCCCTGTTCTCGCAGGGTGGCCAGGGTCTTGGCAGTAGCGGACGCCCGCTGGCCGATGGCGCAATAGACACACAGCACATCCTGGCCGCGCTGGTTGAGGATGGTATCGATCGCGATGGCGGTTTTGCCGGTCTGCCGATCACCGAGGATCAGCTCGCGCTGGCCGCGCCCGATGGGGATCAGGGCGTCGATGACCTTGAGTCCGGTCTGCAGCGGCACGGTGACGGGCGCGCGGTCCATGATGGCCGTGGCGGGACGCTCGATCGGCAGGCGCTTACCCGTGGTCAGCGGCCCCAGGCCGTCGAGCGGTCGTCCCAGTGGATCGATGACACGCCCCAACAGACCCTCGCCGACCGCCACGTCCATGACCCGGCCGGTGCGCTCGACGGCATCGCCGGCGTGCAGTTGCCAGTAGTCGCCGAGCAGCACCACGCCGATCTCGTCCGGGTCCAGGTTGAAGGCGATGCCGAACACCTCGCCGGGAAACGCCAGCCGCTCCTCGAAGCCGACGCTGGGCAGACCGGAGACCTTGGCGATGCCGGTGGAGACGCTGGCGATGGTGCCGATCTCGTGGGGTGTCAGTGGTAGCTTGAAGGTGTCCCGCGTCTGGTCGATGGCGCCGAAGAGGCGATCGAAGACGGACTGCAGGGTGTCGGGCGCCGCGTTCATGGCGTGGGATCGTCCAGCCCGGACGCCGCTGGTTTGGACGCGGCACCCGGTTGGTCCTTCGTCCTGAGCAATTCATCAACCCCCTGCTCCAGCGACTTCAGATAATCCGCCAGGTTCCAGCCGATCCGTTGTCCATTCGCGCTCAGGTCGATCCCGCCAATCAGATCCGGCCCGCTCTCGAACCGGACCGAAACCTCGGCGTCAAACCGGCGGTTGAGCGCCGCCTGGATCGCCTCACGTTGCGCCACGGGCAACGCCAAGGCACTGCGCACGCGCACCGGCTCGGTCGTCGTCTCCAGTGCTTGGCCAAATACATCGCGCGCCTCGCCGTTCATCGCCTCCAGGCGCTCAATGAAAACCGCGACCAGTCGTTCTTCCAAACTGACCCCGGCCAGATCAGTCAGCGTTTTGCGCGCAATCGCGAAGACCTCACGCTGCGTCCGGCTCAATAGCGCCTGATTGAGTTGCTCGGCTTCCTGGCGCAAGGCTTCCTGGCGCTTGGCCCGCAGGGCGTCGGCGGCGTGTCGGGCCTCGTCGAGCAGACGCGCGCGTTCGGTCTTCGCCGCGTCCGTCGCCTGGGCCAGGAGCGCCGCGCGTTGCGCGTCGAACGCCTGGTTCTTGTGTTGGAAGGTCTCGCGCTCCTGCTTAGCCTCGGCGCGTTTGGCGTCGGCGTCCGCCAGCTCAGCGGCGATTCGCTGCTCGCGCGCGTCGATGGCGTCGAGGATCGGACGATAGAGAAAGCGCTTCAGCAACCACACCAGGACCAGAAAGTTGATGACCTGCGCGCCGACAGTGAACCAGTCGATGAGCATGGCCTATGTCCCGGTGACCTGGGCGATGGCGAGGTTCCAGAACGGGTTGGCGAAGATCAGGATCATCGAGATGACGAAGCAATAGATGGCCGTGGATTCGATCATCGCCAGACCGACGAACAGGGTGCGGGTGATGGTGGCCGAGGCGTCGGGTTGTTGCGCCAGTGAGGTGAGCGCCGTCGCCACCGCGCGCCCCTCGCCGAGCGACGGGCCCACGACGCCGAAACTTGTCGTCAGGCCGGCGGTGATGATCGATGCCACCGCGATCAGGGTCAGGCTATCCATGGTGTGTCCTCCGCTAAGTCTGTGGGTGTCTCATGGTTTAGGTGCGGCCTTTGGCGTGCGCGTCTGCGTGGCGGCCGCGATATACACGGCGGCCAGGATGCTGAAGATATACGCCTGCACCAGGCCGGTGAGCAGACCGAGCGCCGTCATCAGGATCGGAAAGAAGAAGGGCGTGATGGTGAGCAGGATGGCGATGATCATCGCCCCGCTCATCATGTTGCCGAACAGCCGCACCGCCAGCGCCAGGGTGCGCGAGACCTCGCTGATGATGTTGAACGGCAGCATCATGAAGGTCGGCTCCATGTAGGACTTGAGATAGCCGCCAAGGCCCTGGTCCGCGATGCCGAAGAAGGGCACGGCCACCAGCACGCACAGCGCCAGCGCGGTCGTGGTCGAGAGCGAGCCGGTCGGCGGCTCGTAGCCCGGAATGATGGTCGCCAGGCTGGCGGCGGCGACGAACAGGAACAGGGTGCCGAGAAAGCCGAGATAGCTCCGCGCCTCGCGTAGTCCGACCTCGGCGATCTGCTTTTCGATGCCGGTGACGAGGATCTCCAGCAGGTTCTGCCAGCGCGACCGGCTCAGATCCCGCGACAGTTTGCGCGTGACGAGGAACGCGCCGACCACCAGCACCAGCATCAGCGCCCAGGTGAAAACGATGGTCGCGTTGAGCTTGAGAAACCCGTATTGCCAGAAGATGATCTCATCAGGACTCAGGCGCATGATCGACCTCCTTCACGACGGTTCGATGGTCATCGGCGGGGTGGGTCAGCTGCAGAACGACAAAACGCGCGCCGATGACGCCGACGAGCCCAGCCAGCAGGCGCTCCCAATGACCGTCGGAAACCAGGTACAAACCGACCAGCAGCAGGCCCATCCGCGCCAGCAGGCTGCCCAGCAGCCACAGCGCCGGTCGTGGGGACTTCAGGCTCTTGCGCAGCGTCCACCAGAGTCCGCCGAAGAACATGGCCCCGAGTCCCAGTCCTGCGACCCCGGCCAGCGCCAGACCCAGACCCAGACCCAGCGTTTCATGCATCGTCATCCTCCTGTTCTTCGCGCATCGCCCGCTCTTCCTTGGCGACCCAATGCCAGGCATTGAAACAGCCGAGCGTCAGCCCACCCACCAGCAGCGCCAGTGTCCAGGACTGGCTGCCGGGATAGTGTTCGTCGAGCCACAGACCCAGCCCCGCGCCGAGCAGCGTCGGCACCACCACCGACCAGCCGATCAGCCCCATCATGCCGAGGCCGAACCAGACCCCCGGCGTGGGGTTGCGCCGCGCCCTGAGCTTGCGCGTGGCCTTGTCGCCGACCTGTCCGGCGAGGCTTGGAGTCCTGTCCGAGGTCTTGCTGTCTGGAGGTTCAGTCATGGCGCAGACTCACGAAACGGTGCAGAAATCCGGATTCAAGTTTCGCCATCACCGCGCGCATTTCCTGCTCGCGCGCGTCCAGGAGTAAAAATTCCTGTTCCACCGTCGCGCGCAACTGGCCAAGGTCGTTGCCGCGAATCGCCCGGCGCACCGACACCAGCACCTCAGCGCCGGTCTTGACCAGCACGCCTTCATCCACGGCCAGGTAGACCTCGCCCTCGGCGACGGTTTCGTAGATCAGGATTCCGGGCGCGAGCGCCGCGACACAATCCAGGCGACGTGGCAGAATCCCGAAAAAGCCGTTAGGCGTCTCAGCGACGAGGCGCGTCACTTCGGTGATCTCCACAAAGACGCGAAATGGCAACAAAACCTTCAGATTCATGACGTCTTCTCCTTGTCTCTGTTGTCCTTGTCGTCCTTCACCTTCACCAAAGCCTCATCCACCCCCCCAATCATATAAAGCGCCCTCTCAGGCACATCCCTGAACTCATCCCCCAGAATGCGCTCGCAGCCATCCAGCGAATCGGTCAAGCTAACCAGCTTGCCGGTCAGGCCAGTAAAGCGTTCAGTGGTAAAAAAGGGCTGAGTCAGAAAACGCTCCAGCCGCCGGGCACGAGCGACCAGATTGCGGTCCTCCGGCGAGAGCTGTTCCAGGCCCAGCATCGCAATGATGTCTTTCAGCTCCGCGTATTGGGCGAGCGTGCGCCGGATCTCTTGCGCCAGGGCGTAATGCCGCGTGCCGACGATGCCGGGCGTGGCCATCTGCGAACTCGATTGCAGCGGGTCGATGGCCGGGTACAGCCCCTCCCCCGCCCGCTTGCGCGAGAGCACGATGGAGGCGGAGAGATGCGAGAAGGTATGGACCGCCGCCGGGTCGGTGAAATCGTCCGCCGGTACATAGACCGCCTGGATCGAGGTGATGGCGCCAGCATCGGTGTTAGCGATGCGTTCCTCCAGCCCCGACAGCTCCGTCCCCATGGTCGGCTGATAGCCCAGGCGCGAGGGCATCTGACCCATGAGGCCGGAGACCTCCATGCCGGCCTGGATGAAGCGGAAGATATTGTCGATCAGCAGCAGCACGTCGCGCTGCTCGTCGTCGCGAAAATACTCGGCCATCGTCAGCGCCGCATGGCCGACGCGAAAGCGGCTGCCGGGCGGCTCGTTCATCTGGCCGAACACCATCACCATGTGCGGCAGGACGCCGGCGTCCTTCATCTCGCGATAGAGTTCCTCGCCTTCGCGACAGCGCTCGCCGATGCCGCAGAACAGGCTGACACCGGCGTGGTGCCCGATCATGTTGTGGATCATCTCGGTGAGCAGCACGGTCTTGCCGACGCCCGCCCCGCCGAACAGGCCCGCTTTGCCGCCGCGCTCCAGCGGGAGCAGTACATCAATGAGTTTGATCCCGGTCTCGAAGACCTCGGACTGGGTCGAACGTCGCGCTAGGGGTGGCGGGGCGTTGTGGACGGAGCGCCATTGGATGTCAGTGGGTGGCGGTTGGCGATCGATGGCGTTGCCGAACACGTCGAACATGCGCCCGAGGAGACCTTGGCCCACCGGCGCCATCAGCGGTGCACCGCTGTCCTCGACCCACATGCCGCGCGCCAGGCCCTGGGTGGGTGTCAGAGCGATGCCGCGTACATGCTGGTCATCCAACTGTGCCAGCACCTCGATGCGGATCTGACCGTCCGACCCCGCGCGCAGCAGCCGATAGATCGGCGGCAGCTGCGTCTCGAAGCGCAGATCCACCACGCTGCCGCGCACCGCGACGACCAGGCCGCGATTGGCGAACGGGGTGTTGTGGTCTCTGCTCTGGTCCACGCCAACCTCCGTTGCTCGCGCCTCAAGCGGCGCAGGCCGTTATCGGGTTCGATTGAAACCGGAACCCTGTCCGTAGCCCTGACCCTGATCGTATCCAGGACCGTAGCCATTCATCATGCCGGAACCCTGACCATATCCAGGGCCGTAACCATTCATCATGCCCGGACCCATCCCATAGCCCGGACCTTGACCATATCCAGGGCCGTAACCATTCATCATGCCTGGACCTATGCCATAGCCTGGTCCGTATCCAGGGCCATCCATCATGCCCGGGCCCATGCCGTAGCCAGGACCGTACGCGCCTTGAGGCGGTTGGGCGAATGCGCCGGCGGCCAAGACCGTTCCGACGAGAAAGAGGGCGGCGCTCGACGTTGTGCGAAGGTTCATGCGTGCCATGGTCAAACTCCAATAAGGATTTGGTTCGATGTCTGTCTCCGCAACGAGCCAAAACGCTTATCTGGCAGCGTCCGGCTGAACCATTGCGACACCCTTTTTATAGGCGCATTGGCGATGGCTGTCGGTACGCTGCCGCACATAAGCGCCCTGATGGCGATGCCCCGGATTGCCGGGGACGGGCAACCTCTGCACACATCCAACCCGTCTCACTGGACCAACATCAGTCCAACGGTGCACAAGGTCCGGTCTTCCGCGCTGGATGATCACGGCCGCAAGTGGCCAACGTCTTGCCGTCACCGGGTCGCGAATGCCGCGATCAATATTCTCAATGCCGGTTTGGGGTTTATAATTGCTGACCATAATCTATTTTTTCTATGAAAATCTGGATTTTGCGTCGGCTTGACCGCTCTCGACAAACCTTGATACCTAGAGACTAAACTTCAGTGGACGGCATAGACCTGGGCGCCGTCGGATACATGCGCTCGGACGAGCGTCCACCAAAGCTCAAGGCCGTCTTCACCCTGGAGCCCTAGGCGCGAGACTTTCATGCATCTTCGATGGCACCGCAGTATCTTGTCTCGAACCGGGACCGTCCTGGTCGCCGTCTTTCTGTTGATCGGCACGATCACCGTCGGCATCAACCTGCAACACAACCGGTCACACGGCGAGAAAGCCTCCAAGCTCCGCCTCAATCAATTGCTTGATACCGTCGAGAGCACCGCCAGCGTCGCCTGTTTCACGGGCGATAAGGTGCTTGCAAACGAACTCGCCTCTGGATTGCTGAGAAATTCAGAGGTTCTCGCCGTCGTCATCCAGGCGGATGACAGGGAGCTGGTCAGCCTTCGACGTCAAGCCGACAACGTCGATCTCGCCACCGAGCCGAGCGTCACGCCATTGGTCCGCGATGTGTTTTCCCCGTTCACGCCGGAGACACGCGTCGGCCGGATACGGCTGACACCGAACCAACAGGTGATTGGTGAAGTCATGCGGCAGGAACTGCTTGGCGCCATGCTGCAGATGGCCCTTCAGTTAGTGCTCGTCGCCTTCGCGGTCGCGGTGGCCATGCTGTTCCTGATCATCCGCCCCATCAAAGCCATCTCGGATGGCCTGCATCGCATGGATGCAAGCCGTGGTGAGCGGCTTCCCCTCCCCGCCGGACACCAAGACTCCGAAATCGGCATGCTGGTCGAGGACGTGAATCTCATGGCCGATCATTTGGTCCAGGTTCTCAATGAAGAGCGGGGACTGCGGATGCAACGCGAAATCGATGAGCGCCGTTATCATGCGATCTTCGAGAATGCGGATACGGGGCTCTTCGTGCTGGACAACGAGGGGGTTCTCACCTCGTGGAATCCTGCCTTCGCGCGACTGATGCACCTGTCGACGCGGACCGAGCAGACCGCTCAGCGCTCGCTGTTCAGTTTCGGCTGGAAAGACCCGGCCCGGCTGGCCGATGTCTTACTGAAGAGCCTGAGCAGTCAACAAAGCACCTCGGGCGATCTGCATTTCTGTTCGCCTGAGGCGCCGGATCGATGGCTAAACATAATGTTGACGCCAATCGCCGATCAAACCATTCAGGGCGTGATTCACGATGTGACTCAGCACAAGGAGGCAGAGCACTCAGCTAGACAACTGGCCGTCACGGACAGCCTGACCGGTTTGCCCAATCAGCTCGGACTGGAGCGGCACCTGCATGAACTGGCTCGCGCCTGCGATCTGACCCAAGGCACTGGCTTCGCGCTGGTGCTCATCAGCCTCGACGACTTCAAAAGGGTCAGTACCGGCTTCGGTCCAACCGCCGGCGACGACATCCTGAAGGAAGCTGGCAGGCGCCTTTCTTCAAGCGTCAAGGGCACCGATATCGCCGCGCGGCTCGGAGTCGATCAATTCGCCGTGCTGCTGCCCGGCATCAGCCTTGACCTGGATACGGAGCGTGTCACAGAACGCATTCTCCACGCCCTGCATAAGCACTATTTCGTCGCCGGCTCGCCTGTGCAGCTCCAGATTAGCGCCGGAATTGCCTTCTATCCCCATGACGCCGACGCCGGTGTGGCGGAATTGTTGCAGCATGCCGATCTGGCTCTGTCGGAAGCCAAGAGTAGTCATGGCAGCTCCATCCGGTTTTTCGACCCGACGCTCGCCGAGATCGCCAAACACAGACAACGTCTCGAAAACGATCTGCGACGCGCCATCCGGGCCGGGCAATTCGCGCTCTTTTTGCAGCCGATCGTCGATCTCACGCAAAACGCCCTGGTTGGTGCCGAGGCGCTGCTGCGCTGGCAACATCCGGAGCACGGTCTGGTTCCACCCGACGAATTCATCCCACTGGCCGAGGAAACGGGTCTCATCAACGACATCGGACTCTGGGTTCTGGAAGAAGCGGGTAAACAGCTTGCGGTCTGGCAACAGGCCGGACTCCCGCTGTATCTGTCGGTGAATGTCTCCGGCCGTCAGATCCCCGATGGACTCCCCCCCAGCCTACTGGTCGATCAGGCCGCCCGCCTCGGCTTCTCACCCGCTTCACTGGCCCTGGAGATTACCGAGGGCGTGCTCCTGAGCGATTTTGGCAGCGCCCAATCCTGGCTCGACGCCGTGCGTTCGAGCGGTTTTCCCGTCTATCTGGACGATTTCGGCACCGGCTATTCGTCGCTGTCCTATCTGAAGCGGTTCGCTGTCGACCGCTTAAAGGTGGACAAGAGCTTCGTCCGTGATATCGGCACCAACCTGGGGGATCGGGCACTGGTGGCGGCCGTGACGGCCATGGCGCGCAGCTTCCACCTCGACGTCGTCGCCGAGGGGGTGGAGGACGCGGACCATGTCAGGCTCTTGCGGCACATGGGCTGTCGCTACGCGCAGGGCTATTACTTCTCGCGCCCGGTGCCCATGGAATCATTCCACGAGTTCAGCGCGCGTATCCCGGAGTTGCTCCGGGCAACGCTGGACTCATGATCCGGACCTCGCGCACGCTCGATGCCCTCCCCCTCTTCCAATGCCACGTCTTCGTGGCTTCCCATACCTCGGAGCGATCAGCCATGTTTCTCGATCCTTTCCACGCGCCCGAAGGTGGCGCCGTTCGTGTCTCTGCGGCGCAGGGCAGTGCCTTCGCGAAGGCGGTCGCGGGTGATTTCAATCCCATTCATGATGCGGTGAATCCGCGCTTTTGCGTGCCTGGCGATCTGCTGTTCGCACTGGTGTTGGCCAGGTTCGGCGTCGCGAACCGGATGGCGTTTCGCTTTACCGGGATGGTGGGGGCGGATGTCGGTCTGAACTTCGCGGCAGGAGCCTCAGACGTAACAGTCAGGACCGAGGACGGCAAGTCCTGTCTTGAGGTCGAGTCGAGCGGAGACGTCAGCAACGACCTGGCGTTGATCGAGTCTCTGGTCTGCCGCTACGTCGCCTTTTCGGGTCAGAACTTTCCGCACATCCTGGTGCCGCTCATGGAGCAGCATGGCGTGATGATCAATCCCGACCGGCCGCTGGTGATCTATGAGCAGATGTCGTTCGAGCTGGACCGGCTGGATTGCCCGGATCTGGACGTGGCGCTGGAGTCAACCGAGCTGGAAGTGAAGGGACGACGCGGCGAGGCGCGCCTTGGATTCGCGCTGCGCGCCCAGGGTGAGCTGATTGGACGGGGCTCCAAGACCCTGATTCTGAGCGGGCTGCGCGACTATGAGCCTAAGGCGCTGCAGGGCTTGGTCGAGCGCTATGCAGGCTGGAAGGCCGCCTATCTCACAGATCCGGCATCACTTCAGCTCCAGGCATAGCCAACAGCGTATCAGGCGGGGCGGAAGCCTTTGCGTTGATAGGAGCCTCGCCCCCAGCCGACCCGTGCCTCGCGCGAACGGTGATCGGCTCAGGCAACCGGCGGCCGTTTGGCTGATACTTGAAGAGCGAACAACAAGCCGGGGATATGGCCATGATCGGTGCCATCAGCGGATATGCGTCCATCAACTCGTTCGGTCGGTTCAGTACGAGCGACACGACAACCAGCACGACCACGCAGGTGGCGGCGCTTGAGCGTCAAATCACGGCGCTGGAAAAGGAACTCGAAGCCGCCTTGAAGGAGACCGGAACGTCGGAAGATCAACAGTACGCCATGAGTCTGAGCCAGCAGATCGCCGCGCTGGAATCGCTCATCGCCCAACTGACGGCCGATCAGAACACGACCACTCTGGAGGCGGACACCACCGGCGGCGGGGGAACGACCAGCTCCACGCTGGGGGTGCATCTCGATGTCTATGCGGCCCGCCGTGGTTTGTAGAGGCGGGAGGCGCGTCTGCCTCTGGAATCAGCCGTTTCTCAACCTCAATCCCACAACTGGGGCGCTGATGTGCGTCACGCCTGACCCGTCTACTCCAGCGCAAAACCGGCTGTCAGGTAGCTCCAGTTCGTCATGAGGTTCACAGTCCGATTTCCCCACTCATCACCGGCACGTTGGCGAGCACGGCCAGGGCGATCATCCAAAAGACCAGCGAGATGTAGCCACGGCGTAGCAGATTGACGCCAAAGCCGAGTAGATAGACCGACTGCGCCAACCGTAGCGCACCTTCCCCGACAATCCCGAGATCCAGTTCAGGCAGCACTCGGTTCAACCAGAATCCGAACTGAACCAGCAGCCAGAGGCCGGCCACCACGCCGATGAGTCCGACACCGATCTCGAAGCGTCGAAACGGTTTCTGCACCGGTTGTGGGATGAGGGTCATGTGTAAGTTGTCTCCGCAGCTGAGTCTCAAGTCCCCGGAGATTGTAGACACGTTTTTTGAAGCGTTCGGGGCGTTCATCGATGATCAAGGCCCGGTTTTCGGCTACAGGCCGCTATCGTATTCCGCCAGCAAGTCGGATCGGAGGCCAGGTAATCACCGGTCATCTGATAGGCCGCGCCCCGGCACCCATAGCATTCCTCGCTTTTTTCACAGGTGCTGCAGAATCCCTTGATCGTCTGCCGGTAGTTTTTCAGGTTTTTCATCACCTCGCTGTTTTTCAGGATATCGCCCAATGGTTGCCGACGAATATTGCCCAGCGCAATGGTCACGCCAACACAAGGCGTGACATCACCCTGGGCAGTGACCAGGCAGGAAACCTGGTGACGCATGCAGCGGTTGCCGACCAGCGGCGGCTGCGGCTCCCACTGGCGATTAAACTGTTCGCGGTCAATGGCTGAGAGCCGGGTGAAGAGATTCTGCAACTCCTCGGCTTCGACATAGAGCCAGGTGTTTTTTACAGCGTTGGCCTGGGGGGTGAGGATCTCGAAATAGGGTTCGATGTTCTGCTCTCGCAACCACTGCCAGAGTTCAACCAGTTCTCCCAGGTTCTGCCGACAGATGACGGTGCTGGCTGCAAGAACCAGCTCCCTTGAGGGGTAACCTGCCCGGTGCAACCGTTCCAGGGCCTGGTTGATGATCGTCGAGGCGCCCTTTTTTCCGGCCAGGTGGTCCTGAATCGCGGCATCGCGGGAGTTCATTTTCACCACCACCTGTACACGTTCCTCGGCCAGAACCTGCGCCAGCTCCTCGGTGATACCACTGCCGTTGGTGAATAGCTCGATCTCCAGTTCAAGTTCGCCGAGAAAACGGAGCATTTCCACCAGGTGAGGATAGATGGAAGGCTCGCCGCCCAGAATGATGATTTTTTTCGCGCCCAGTTCCTTGGCCTGGAGAATAACGTCTTTAATCTCCTTGAGCGACATCTCCAAATCCGATGCTGTTGGATCTTCCACATAGCAGTATGGGCACCGGAAATTGCATTTCCGGCTGAACTCGATTTCCATGGATAACAGCCGGTCGGCCGCCGCTGCGGCGCGGATCTCCTCTTCGGTGAATTCCAGATTGTAGAGTTGCATGCTTAGTATCCTTCGAGATCCTTGAATGTATTATTTTCCCGAATCGAATGCTCTTCGTTTTCGGAAAAACCAAAATAAGGCCGCGAACGACCATCATCCAGTATTTACGCCAATTCCGCCTCGCGCTGCCGGCCTTCCATGGCCCGGCGAACCCGTTGGCCAAGGTCGCTGAGGCTGCATTGGAGATCCTGGACGGCAATCGTTTCGACAAGACGCAGGCGGATCGTGTTTTCCTGGCTGGCAGCAAAGAGGAAAACGCCGGGAGTGAACAGTCGGTCCGTGTTTTCCACAACTAGGACATGGACCGGCACCCGGCATTGCCGGGCAATCTTCAATGCCCCCTGGTGAAGGGGCGCGATCCGGCTATCGCGACTACGCGTACCTTCCGGAAAGACAAAGAGGTTGCCCCCGGAAGCGAGATACGCGGGCAGAGATTCCATCTGCGTAAGCATCAGGGCCGCGAACGGGCCGCTGGCCGTGGCCGGCAGGTAACCGGAGGTGCGAATCACCCAGCCAAAGATGGGGACGGTGAAAAAGACGGATTTGACGATGGTGGTGGCGCGGTAGAGATGGGCGATCAGCAGCAGGGGGTCGAGATAGGAGCGATGATTACAGAGAATCACCGAACCACGAAGTGAGCCGATGGCGGCATCGATCTCCCAGTGTTGTCGCGGGGCGATATTGTGAAGGATGCGAAAAAAAAATCGATAAAAGAGGCGGTTATATCGCTGAAAGGCGCGTGCTTTTTCTTTGTGGAAAAGACTGCTCCACAGATAGAGCGGCGCAAATAGAAAAAGAAAACCCAGGGTAAAATAAAGCCAGCAGATGAAGGTCACGCTGAGATCAAACAATCTATCCGCACTCCACCGCCGCATTTTTACACGACCTCGTTGCCGTTTTTTATCAGGAGGCAGGTGTTGACTCCGCCAAAGGCAAAATTTTGGATTGCAGCAATGCGAGTCGAGGCTTCGATTACCTCTGGTGTATAGTTGAGTCGGGCGCAGCGGGGATCGATTTCCTGAAGATTCAGGGTAGGGGCAAGGAAGTCTTCGGCCATCATGTACAGGGTCATGATCAGTTCCATCGCGCCGCAGGTTCCCATGGTGTGGCCGGTGTAGCTTTTCAGTCCGGTCACATAGGGAGATTGGCCATAGACGGCCTCGATGGCCTGGGATTCGATGATATCGCCCATCTTGGTTGCGGTTGCGTGGGCACTGATATAGTCCACCTCCTTCGCCTCGATGTTTGCATCGTCAAGGGCAAGGCGTAGGGTCGAGGTGATGCCATCTAGGTTGGGAAGGATCAGGTCGCCGCCGTTGTTGTTGCAGGCAAAGCCGATGACCTCGCCGAGGATGGCGGCCCCCCGCTGTTTGGCGGACTCGTATTCCTCGAGAAGGACAGCGGCACCGCCTTCGCCAACCACCAGGCCATCGCGCTTTTTATCAAAGGGGCGGGGGGTGCGGGAGGGGCAGTCGTTGTAACCGACCGAGCAGGCAAGCAGATTGTCGAACACTGCAACGGTTGTAGTGTCGTATTCGTCGGCCCCGCCGCAGAGCATGGCATCCTGCACGCCGAATTTGATCATTTCATAGCCAAATCCGATGGCTTGGCTGCTGGTGGTGCAGGCGGTGGAGGAGGCGATCACCCGACCGGTGATGCCGAACATGCGGGTGATGTTGACCGCCGTGGTATGGACCATGGAGCGGAGGTAATCGACCGCGCCGATGGAAGAGAATTCGGTCTCGAGGCTCTGAAAGAATGTCTGGTAGATATCCCGCTGCACCGTTGGGCTGCCGTGGGTGGAGCCAAAGGCAACGCCAAGGCGGCCGGATGCAATAGATTCCTTGGAGAGTCCGGATGCCTCGAGCACATCCTTGGCCACCTGGCAGGCGTAATAGGCGACCGGTCCCATCGTTTTACGCTGAGAGCGATTGAACGCGTAATCAATGGGGTAGTCGACTGTACCGAAAACGCGGGAATGAATATGGCCGGTGAGAAGGCCGTCATCACGCAGAGGCTTGATCCCGGAGCGTCCCAGGCGCAGGCTCTCGACGATGGATTGTTGGCCGTACCCAATGGGGGTGATGGCGGAGCAGGCGGTAATAACAACGCGACGTTTCATCGAACAAACCCTGGAGGATTACTGAGCGCGGCCCTGTTGGATCCTCTCCAGGTAGTCGAGGATATCGTTGATCGTCCTGATCTCCATCGCCTTTTCTTTTTCCTCGCGGGTGAGGGAAAAGCCCAGGATGCGTTCGATCTTGCCCAGCAGTTCAATCGCGTCGATGCTGTCGAATCCGTGGTCGTCTCGCAGGTTGTCATCCAGGCCCGGTTCCTGGAATTCGAAATCCTGGACAAGGATCGTCAGGATTTTTTCTTGCATTACATCTCTTGTCATGGTGGCTTATCTATGTAGCGAATCTTGGTGGCAGAAATAGCCGCTGCCGAGCCTGGGGAATCGGGCCAGTCAGGGGGTCTCACCCGGATCAAGGAGGAATCGGTCGAAATGATACCATTCGTAGGGGTGAGCGCGGAGGGCCGCTTCCAAGAGGTCGGCATACCGTTGCGCGGCCTGTGCAACCGCTTGGTGCCGATCTTCTCTTCGCTCGCATCTGACC
The DNA here is from genome assembly GCF_009720725.1 of Allochromatium palmeri. Taxonomy (GTDB): domain Bacteria; phylum Pseudomonadota; class Gammaproteobacteria; order Chromatiales; family Chromatiaceae; genus Thermochromatium; species Thermochromatium palmeri. Next base: position 28,647 of record NZ_WNKT01000030.1, on the reverse strand, counting down.
CAGATGGGCTCGGAAAAGGTAAACCGGTAGCGGTTGCGCCCCGTGCGGAAGGCGAAAAAGACGACAATTGGTGCCCCGGAGACCAGGGCAAAAACGAAGGGTGCCTCGGAAACAAAGGCTGGATGGCCAAGTACCTGCACCGGAATCCGGCGCTGATCCTGCCGCCAGATGATATCTCCGGCCATGGAGACCAAGCCCCCCTGGCGCAGTATTTTCAAGCCCTCCAGTGCGGTAAAGGGATTGGCCGCGCCCTGGTCAACCCCAATAATCGTGACCCCAGCCTGTTGCAGCTCCTCTTTTTGTCGCCGTTCCACCCCCTCTTTTTCCTTGACGCCCATATAGAGGAGCAGGGGCGTCTCGTAGCCCTGGTGAATCATGAGCCGTGCCGCCATCTCCCAGTTACCGAGATGGGACATTAAAAGAAGTGCCCCTCCATGATTGATGCGTGCATTCAGCGCCTCGCCCCCTTCACAGGTAAAGATCGGCAGCTGGCCGTTGTTGGTCAGAAAACGATCAAAATGGATGGTGGTAAAGCTCTGATACTGGCAAAAGGCGCACCAGAGATGAAACCAGCGGCTCCGTTGGGGGAAGACGATGGCATAGAGGCGGAGGCTTTCTCGAACCTTGGGGGAAAAGAGAAAGTAGCCGGTGGCAATGCAGCGCGCGATACTGGTGAAGAACCAAGGGCCGATGAGGCGTGAGATCCGCACCAGGACAGCGTAGGGAGCAAGACTCATTGTTTGCTGCCCAGACGAAAAATGCGGCTGTAGATCAACCGGCTGAAGGTGCTCGAGTTGCGCAGAAAATCGCGCCAGGGCCGGAAATGGCTGACGCGAACGCCTTTGGGCTGGTACACGACCGAGACCGGAACTTCCACGGTAGCAATCCCCGCGCGTTTGGCGCGCACCAGCACTTCCACCTCAAACTGGTACCGTCGGGCAACGACCCCGAGCTGCAGGGTTTCGGGAAGGGGGTACAGGCGATAGCCGGACTGGGAATCCGAGATCTGTGGACCGCCGGAGACCCGGACCCAGAAGTTGGAAAATCCACGACCAAAACGACTGGTCCAGGGGACATGGTCACCGGCCATACCCTGGCGATTGCCGACAACGATCGTTCGTTCACCTCGCTCTGCCGCCGCGAGCAGGGTCAGCGCGTCAGCCGGGTCATGCTGGCCGTCGGCATCAATGGTCAGCGCCCAGTCGCAGGTGCGAGCAGCTTCGGCAAAGCCGGTGAGCAGGGCCGCTCCTTTCCCTTGGTTTTCGGCATGGTGCAGCAGGGTGACACCTTCCTGATGTTGGAGAACAGAGGGCGTGGAATCGGTGGAGCCGTCGTCGACGACAATAATCGCTAGGCCCAGAGGGCGTGCCGCCGCGATCACCGCAGCAATTTGCGGTCCATGATTGTACACCGGTATAACGATGGCAACGCGCATGTTACGGCTCCTCGGCAAAGGCCAGCGACCAGGTGCCCGGTCCCATATGGACCCCCGAGGTCAATGAAAGGGGAACCAGGTGGAACTCCGCCCCAGGTAGGAGGCTGTGAAGTTGCGGTTGGGCTATTTCGCGCACCCAAGGCTCGTTGTCGGAGTGCTGGAGCAGGAGCACGGCGCGGGCCGGAGTGGTGATCTCCCGGCGCACTTTTTCGCAGGCAAAGGCGAGTTGGGCGTCCCGACTGCGGACCATGCCTTCCTTTTTCACCCCCGCCGCCGTCGGACTGATGATCGGTTTTAGACCCAGAAGATGACCGAACAGGCCACTGGATCGTGAGACGCGGCCACCGGCAGCCAGATACTGGAGGCTGTCGATGAAGACGTACTCCCGGCAGGCCCGGCTCAGGTGCAGGGCGTGATGGCGAACCGCGTCCGCATCGGCGGTTCGCTGGGCCAGTCGGGCGCTCAGCAGGGCAATCAGCCCCAGGCGTCCCGAGGCGGCGCCGGTGTCAATGACCTCGAGGAGCTGGTCCCGGTCCTGCTGTTCTTGCCAGGCCAGGGCCACGGCATGGTTGCCGGTGAAGGCGGAGCCCACGCAGAGATAGAGGGTTTTGCCGAATTCTTCCAAGACAGTGCGATAACGCTGATGCCGTTCGGCCAAGGAGGCCTGAGCCGTGGTCAGGCGGTACTTGTGCCGCATCAGTTCATAGATCTGCACCGGATCACAGAGGCTTTCCGGGCGGGCGCTGTCGCCGTGGATGATATAGCTGTCGAGGAGGCTGATATTGTAGCGTCGGGCCAGCTCGCGGGGTAAGGAGCCAGCGGCATCGGTCATGATGTGCAGACAGCCTGCCGCAACGGATTGCGCCTCTGCGGCATCAGCCTCCGCCTCCGCCTGTAGCGGCTCAGCCGACCAGTGGCTCACTTCTCCAAGATCGGCAAGTTGGGCGTGCAGCATCCCTGGATCAAGGGTGTGGATATGAATCTTCAGGCTGTTCTGCTCGGGGACAACCACCAGGCTTTCACCCAAATGTGCGAGTTCGGTCGGATCCAGGGAGCGCTCGTTTGTCGGGGCAAGGAAGACATCGACGCAATACGCATCGCTTGTTGGTGGCCGAAACTTCGCGTCCAGGGTGAGATAGCCGTGGAAAAGGTCAAAGAGTGACGGACGCTCGCCATCCATTCCTGTCAGGGTTTGGAAAAATCCATCGAAAAAGACATACATGCCCAAGGCGCCGGAATCAACTACGCCCGCTTGCCGGCAATCAGCTTGAATATCGGCGGTGGAGAGCACTGTTTTCTGGAGGTCGGCAAGGATGTCCTTACAACGGGCGGCGTCGAGCGATGGGGATGAGGCGAACAGCTCGGACAGCGCTTCAAAGACGGAGAGCATGGTGCCGTCCTTGGGGACGGCAACGGCCTTGCGTGCCTTGCGGTACCCTGCCTGGATGCGTTCAGGCAGCTCGGCCGGACTGGTTGCCTGGAGAAGAACACTGAAAAAGGCGGCGGCGATATTGCCGGAGTTGCCGGTAGCCGAGTGAATGATCTGCTCGGCGGTTTGCGCGGATGTCAGCGTGCAGGCGCGCAGCGGGCTGAGGCTGATACGGAGGTTGGCACCAGTATCCGCGTCCGCCACCGGAAAGACATTGATCCGATCAAGCAGATCCGACCAGGCACTGAGACTGACATATCCGGCAGTGAATGCCTCTTGCAGAGTCGTCATGGCATAAAGAGCTTGAGCACGGCTTCGCGATCGACCTTGCCGTTGTCCGTGACCGGAAGTCGATCGATGGTTTTGATGGCGCCGGGCAGGGCGTAGGGCTCGAAGCGGGTCATCAAGAGCGTTCGGATGTCCTCGATCTCCACGAATGGCCCTTCCACCAGGGCGACGATGCGGTGCTCACGACTGCCGCGATCGGGCAGCGCCAGGACAAGGCAATCGCTAACCCCCTGCATGTACTTGATCGCCGCCTTGACTTCCTCGAGATCGACCCGTTTGCCCCCAACCTTGATGACGGAATCGGTGCGCCCTCGCAGTTGGAAGGCCGTGGCCCCGTCGGCCTCGACCCAGTCGTTGGCGAGGTAGCCTCCGGCTGCATCCAGCGGCAGGCTGGGTGAAAGATAGGGTGAGCGGATCTGAAGTCGCTGGTTGTGGATCTGCCAGTCGATGGTGGAGTAAGGGGTGAACCCGCGTTCTCCACAGGAGCGGTTGCGCAGCGCGATGCCACCCGTCTCAGTGGATCCGTAGATCTCGACAATGCCACAGCGATTGGCCAGGCTGAACGCGTTGTTGTCCGTGACATCGAGCATGCCCGCGGAGGAAAAGGCGAGACGGAGCGCATCCCCTAGACAACCTTTGCCCCGCAGTACCCGATAATGCGGGGGAACGCTGACGAGCACCGTTGCCTTGCGCTCGCGCACGCAGCGCACGATCTCCTCGGGAAAGGACGGTATCCCAGGGACGACCGATGCCCCGGAAACCAGGGGCAGGAGCACGGAATAGAGCAGGCCGTAGATATGCGCGGGAGAGATGGTGGCAACGATGCGATCAGAGGACGAAACAGCAAAGTGGGCGGCAAGGAACAGGGCCTCGCCAAAGAGGTTGGTGCCAGTCTTGCTCCAGAGTTGGGGAGCGCCGGTGGTGCCGCCGGTATAGAGACGGAGTAGCTCTTCATCCGGGTAGATGGCGGGCAGTGGGGCCGCCGTCCCGCCGCCCTCCCCCAGCGGCCGGATCGGTTCCATGCCTGGAGGGGGTGGCTGCTCCGGGTCGACCAGGGCATGCCGGCAGCCGGTTGCCTGATGCAGCCCCGACAATGCCTGGGCGGAAAAACTGTAGGGCAGGAGCACGATCGGCCCGCCGGCCAGGGAGGACAGGAGCGCCGCGGCAATCAAGTCACGGTTATCGGTTGCCAGGCAGAGCGTTTGTCGTTCTAAGTCATCGGCGAACTGCCGCCGCAGCCAGGCCGCCATCCCATGCACCGAGCCAAGGGTCGTGCCGCCATCGACGAATTCCTGGGCTGGATCGAGCGCTCGAGTCAGCAGGGCGGCGACCTCCGGACCATTGCAGGGAATTGCGGGCTTCATCGTCCAGGCTGCACCTTGCCGAATGTCTGGTTGCTCAATTCGCGGTTGCGTGGCCTGAAGGTATTGTCCGCCATCTCCTTGCGCACCACCTGTTGGAACAGTTTCGCCATCTTGATGTTCTGTGATTCGTCCCGGTAAAAGGTATCCCAGGCGTAGGCGAGTAATTCCTGCAGCCGCTCCGGAGACATATGCTTGGGCTGATAGACGACTTTGTCCGCCGAATAGTCATCCCAGTCGGTGGAGATGATTCGGTTCTGCCGCTGGAGATCAGCATAGGCCCTGGTGTGAGGAAACGGGGTCAGGACCGTGAATTCGGCAAGATCCAGCTCGATGTCGAGGAGAAAATCGATCAACCGTTTGATGGAATCCTCGGTATGGCTGTCGAGTCCAAGGAGGATCGTTCCTTCCACGCCGATGCCATGGTCGTGATAACGCTTGACCCGCTCGCGGATGTAATCCGAGGTGTCGAACACCGCCTGGTAGACATACCAGGCACCGGCCTGGGCGGCGAGGTCGAGCACTTCGGGCTTGTCTTCGATGGGGTGGCAGCACCACTTTTTCTTGAGCGGAATCATCTCCCGAAAAAGATCCATTTCCCAGGCCGTGTCCTGGGCCAGCGAGTTATCGACTAGAAAGAGGCGGTTATTGTCGATGGCCTCCATCTCGGCAATGGTCTTATCAATGGGTCGGGGACGAAATTCCCGGCCGCCGAGGTAGGCCACGGCGCAGGGGTAACAGTTGAAATGGCACCCGCGCGAGGCGTGGACCAGATCGACCATCTGCACCCCTTTGTGATTGTAGAGCGAGCGATTGAGAATACTGCGGCGGGCCGTGCCCACCAGGCCAATATCGGGGCGATCATCAAGAAAGTTGTAACAAGGCTGGAGATTGCCCTGGCGAAAGTCGGCAAAGATCTCCTCCATGCGTCCTTCCGCTTCTCCGAGAAAGACGGCGTCGGCATGGGCCATCGTCTCCTCGGCATGGAGCATGGTGGCGATGCCGCCGAATATTACCTTGACCCCTCTGGCACGGTAGGCGTCGGCGATGGCCCAGCCCCGTTTCACCTGCACGGTCAGCATCATCGAAATGCCGACAAGATCGACCGGATCGTCAAAATCAATCGATTCGAGGTTTTCGTCGACAAAGTCGACGTCCACATAGCCGGGCAGGGTTGCGGCAAAGACGACCGGGCCATGGGGAGGGAGGTGGAATTCGGTTTGCTGGGTCAGTTTTGGCCATTTCGGATAGATTAGACGAAATTTCATGGCGGATTCACGGATTGATAGCGGGCAGGGATTCGGCGCTCAGTAGCCGCATGTTCAGAGTATAACCGGCAGCACCCTGACCGGTTAGGTTGAGTTCGTGCGCCATGAGAGTGCTTCCGTGCTGGTTGCACATACGGGCATCGACCGTGCGGGTCTGCACCGGCGTTTCGCCGGACGACCCCATCGGCGCGTAGGTCGAGAGTCGGAAACAACCGTCCATCTTCGGGAGAACATCGGTCACTTCCTGGCCGTTTGCATAGCGGCACTGGACCCGGCCGTCGGCCAGGCGACCGACGCTGACCACTCCAGGCGGGGACAGAAACACCGCCCGAACGTCAGCAATGAGGCCCGCGGCAAACCCTTGACGGTCAAAGGGAGGCAGCGCCCGCAGAACCTGCAGGGTGCCGTCGCTTTGGGAGCGGGCCGTAAACAGCGTCAATCCCTCGATCGTCATCAGGGCACAACTGAGCGCGTTGCCATCGATGATCAGCACCCCCACGGCATTGCCGTTGGCTCCATTGGCGAGCTGAAAGTTGATCTCATGGGCCAACTGCCAGCGCCCCTTGGGAAAAAACGAGGCGCAACGGTCGGCAATGGGTGCGGACGTCACAGCGATCATCGCCGGGAGGGAGGCGTGCCTGGTGGTGCTGCAGGCGGCCAGGAGCATGGTGATCAGCGGAAGGGTAAGTCGCCAGTACCTCCCCTGAAGCCGTTGTTGCCAGGGGCGCGCCTTCTCTGCTGAATTTAGCTGAACGGTACACACTATTGCCTTGTTCACCCGAGAATAAGAAGCCGTAGGCCGAGGTAAGCAGAAGAAGAGCCTGTTCACTAGGGATCGACTCGGTCTGTCAGGGCCTGATCAGGGGGTCGTGAATCGGTTGGCCGGAATCTCCTCGTTCAGCACAACCTGGGAAAAGGTAATCACGGTGAAGTCCTCATCCCCCTCAACAATCGTCACTTGCTCCACCACCCCTTTTTGTGCTCCCAGACGTAGCTCGATGCGTTGAATCATCGACTCCATACCTGGATCCCTGGGGCGAAGCTCCAGGGTCTGTTGATCCTGGCGGTGGACGGTAAAGAGCGGGTTGTCGTTGAAACGACCGTCCAGCCAGCTGCCGATATCCTGAAGCACAATCTGCATGGCCTCCACCCCGGAGCCGTTATCGCGCTCAAAGTGGCCATCGTGTTCGATGCGTTTATCAATGTGGCCGTCATGGAGCAACAGGACCGTGTGCATGGGCTGCAAATATTCCCAACGCAAGGACTGAGGACTTTGAAAGGTGAGCGTTCCCTGGGAGATCAGCGGTCGGGCGAGAATTTTGAGATGTTTTTCCTGGGTGAATACAGCCTGGACCGAGTGAAGTTCTCCAGCGGGATGGAGGCTCCCTTCACTCGAGGCGACTCCGCCTATCCCGAGCAGGCTCGGCAACAGAACCCAAACCGCGAGTCTTTTCACAACATGCCCCCGTTCACCGAGATAACCTGCCCGGTGACATAGGATGCGGCATCGGAACAGAGAAAGGCCACCACCTGCGCCACCTCTTCCGGGCGACCGATGCGGGCCATGGGAATCAGCCCCTTGATATGCTCCTTGGGAGCATTGGCAATCATGTCGGTCTCAATCAAACCCGGTGCCACCACATTGACACGTATACCCATGCGGGCTACCTCCGAGGCCACGGTCTTGCTTGCGGCGTTAAGTCCGGCCTTGGCGGCGGCGTAATTCGCCTGCCCTCGATTGGGCATCAGCGAGGAGGCCGATGAGATGGAAACAATCGCCCCCGTTCTGGCGCGGACCATGTGCTCAAGAACCGGACGGGTCATGTTGTAGAAGCCGTGCAAACTGGTCTCGATGACGCCATGCCAGTTTTCGGGAGACATCATCATGAACAAGCCGTCCGCCAGGGTACCGGCATTATTGACCAAGATGTCGATGGAGCCATGACGACCGGCAATGTCGGTGATCGCCGCTTCTGTCGCCTCCCGGTCCCGGATGTCGAACGGATAGACTTCGCCCTGCCCGCCTACTGCCCGCACCTCGGCTAGGGTTTGCTCGGCACCATCTCGGTTACGCCTATAGTTGACGATGATGAACGAGCCGTTTTTGGCCAGCTCGACGCAAACGGCGCGGCCGATACCGCCGCTACCGCCTGTGACGATGGCGACCCGAGGATTGTCATTTATGCTCATCTTCGATCTTTATCCTTGAAATAATTGAAGAACCACCGAGGCGGCAAGCTGGCCGTCGAGATAAAGTTCACTGGTGATTTCCCGGAAATTTTCAAAGACCAGGGTGTTTTCCGCACTGACCAGTATTTGGGTACCAAGGGGAAGTCGGTCGATCAAGAGATCGGCCCGTTTCACCGCCACCAGCCAGCCCATTTGGTTGGAGTTCAGGCCCTTGGTCTGGACGCGATCCCAACCGTTGCACACCCCAGCGGTCTGGGCTGCCAATTCAACGCAGATCAAGGATTCAGCACCATGGGCATCGGTGAGCGGCCAGCTCGATCGTACCCTGCTCAGAGTTCTGGCATGGACGGCATCCACCTCCAGAACTTTCTCAATTAGGAGCATCCCGTCTCGATGCGGGAGCAGATCCTCGAGAGTGAGATTTTCAAGTTCCAACCCGTTCATAATCCTCAATCCTCTCCGAAATCCTCTCCGAAGTCTTGTGCCAGGCAATCGACGCAACGTGCAAAGCTCACCCGAGCAGCATCCGCGCGCCCTGCCGCTACGGCCACTGCGCCCGATTCAGCATCCGATGGTAGCGCTCGAAGCGTCGCTCGGCGCTTAGCTCCATGGCGCACAACGCCGCCGTCACGGTGCGCGGGCCTTGAGCCAACAGGGTTCTTCGCAACATAATGTGGAAATAGCCCCAAGTCGGACGGGTAAACAGGCAGGCAAACGGCTACAGAACAGATACAATCGCGGTCGGAAGAGGACGCATCGGCAAACATCGCTGGCGTTTTGGTCGACATCGGACAATACCGCCCGCGGCCCTCCGTTGCCCATTCCGTCAGGTCCGTCATGCGTTCGTCGGCCTCCCGCTAAGGCTCAAAAATGGCCAAAATCGAGGTTTAACGTGTTTGTTAACGGCCACTTGCATCACTTTTTCATGAAAGAATAGTTTGTCCTTACACAACACCCGATTGATTATCAAGGCGAGTATACGTGGACAGTACGATGAATGAACTGATCGAAGAGCTCAAGACCAAACTGATCGAACTGTTGAATCTCTCCAGTCTCACTCCCGAACAATTCGATGCCAAGGCCCAGCTGGTGGGTGGGGAACTCGGCATTGACTCCATCGACGTCTTGGAGATGGTGGTGATGGTGGACCGGGACTACGGTGTGCTCATCAATAGTCAGGAGGTTGGCGAGAAAGTCTTTGCCTCCGTAGCGTCCCTTGCCGCGTACATCGAGAGCAACCGGGCCGGAGGGGCTACGTGAAGCAAAGGCTGGTCTACGTTGCCGCCGCTGGAATCGTCAGTCCTCTTGGTTGGGGGCTTGACGAAACCGAGGAGGCCCTATGTGCGGATCGCACGGCCATTGCCCCACTTGACATTTTTTCGCCCCTCCAGGGCCAGCCCCTGCCCGCGGGGCAGGTCAAGGATCTGGATTCCTCTCCAGTCCCACCGCGAGCCCATCGCTTGGCACGCGAGGCGGCACGGATGGCGCTGCACGGACAACCGGAACCACCCGATGCCATCGTTCTGGGGTGCACCACCGGTGGTATCTTCACCACTGAAGAGCAGCTGCGCAACAAAGAGCATTCCCCAGATGGTTACCGCTCACACGGCCTGCTGAGTCTGGTCGAGGATATTGCCAACCTCTGTCACTGTACAGGCCCGGCACTGACAGTCTCCACTGCCTGCTCTTCGGGAGCGGTCGCCATCGCGCTGGCCCTCAACCTCCTGCGAACCGGCCAGGCGCGCCGCGTCCTTGCCGGTGGGGTCGATTCACTCAGCCGTCTGACCTACTATGGCTTCCATTCCTTGCAACTGGTCGACCGCAATGGCTGCCGTCCACTGGATGCCGGCCGCCAGGGACTTGCGGTGGCGGAAGGGGCCGCCATGCTGCTGCTAACCACCGAGCAGATCGAACAGCCATTGGCCTGTTTGTTGGGGGCCGGGCTCTCCTGTGATGCCTACCACCCGACCGCACCCCACCCTGAAGGCAAGGGAGCCCGGGCGGCGATGCAGGCCGCCATCGAAGATGCCGGCCTTGCTCCGGAGGATATCGATTACATCAATCTCCATGGCACGGGCACGCCGGATAATGACCTGGCGGAGGCACGGGCCATTGCCTCGCTTTTTGCTTCGCCACCGCCGCTTTCCTCGGTCAAAGGCGCCATCGGTCATAGCCTTGCAGCCGCCGGGGCCATTGAGGCAGTGGTCTCCTGCCTGGCCATCTCCCGAGGACTGATCCCGGGGACGGTCGGTTGTCGCCAGCCGGATCCGGCCTTTGCCTTCACCCCGGAAATGACCTGCGTCCAGAGACCGGTGCGGACGGTGCTCTCCAACTCCTTTGGCTTTGGCGGGAACAACGGGAGCCTGGTGTTTGGAAATCTAGCGCATCAACACCCTCCCCTCCCCTCCTCAAGGGAGGCGTGGCTCGCCATTCACGGCAGTGCCTGCCTGACCGGAATAGGCCTGCTGCACGAAACGTTTGCGCGCCTGCAAGAAGGGGGGTCGGCGGGGGGGCGCTTTCCCGATGCGGATCTGGCCCAGCGGTTGCCTGCCAGGCTCATTCGACGGATCAAGCGGTTGGCCCGAATCGCCCTGCTGCTTGCCGGGGAGGCTCGGAGCAATGCCGAGGGGCAGGATGGGCCCGACACGGTGTTCATGGGAACTGGGTGGGGAGCGCTTTCCGAGACCTGGGATTTTCTTCAGGGGCTCGAGTCATCAGGCGAGCAGTTCCCCAGTCCCACTGACTTTGTCGGGTCGGTCCATAACAGTCCCGCGGGACAGGTGGCGATGCTACTCAAGGCGACCGGTGCCAACGTCACCTGCAGTGGCGGTGACTATTCCTTTGAACAGGCCTTCTTGGCGGCGCAAACCCTGTTGCCGGAAACCGGCCAGTCGGCCATGCTACTTGGAGTCGATGAAGCCCACGCCGAATTTACCCCTTTGCTCGATTGGTCCATTGGGACAGGCGATCTGGCTGACGGCGGCGGCGGCCTGTATGTTAACCGGGATCGCGAGCAGGCGAAGTGCCTGGCTCGGCTGGCTTACTATGGGCGAGGCGGGGGCGATGACCTTCCTGATCGCCTGTTTGCCGCTCTGGGGGGGGCGGAGTATTTTCATCGGCACAGCGTTGTCCTATTTGCCGGCGTGCCGGCCGCCATGCAGGCCGAGAGCGGACCGCAGTTGGAACGATTACAGCATCTGATCGGTCATTCCTTGCCTGTCTGCCGGTATCGTGATTTTGTCGGCGAGTTTGCCTCGGCTTCGGCGATTGCCGCCGTTCTAGCGAGCCAGTGTATCGAGACAGGCCGTGTCCCCGGTACCCTAGTCGGAGGTGCGGATGTCATGCTTGGCCCTGAAAGCCGGGTGCTTGTCCTCGGCACCGGACAATGTCTGACCGCCATGGAGTTTTTTCGCCCGTGAGGATCCTACTCCTCTCACCCAATCGGTTGATCTCTCCCTATCCGGTCTATCCATTAGGTCTGGATTATGTGGCGGCCTCGCTCTCGCCTGTCCATCAGGTCGAGATCGCCGATTTGAATGTTGTTGATAAATCGGCCCTGGCAGCCTTGCTCGACGCGTTTGCCCCCGAGATGATCGGCATCGCCTGTCGCAATATTGACAATACCGACGCCACCGATTCCCTGTTTCTTCTTGAGGAATATCGGGATCTGGTGCTCTGGTTGCGTGCGCGGTCGACCGCTGTCATTGCCTGCGGTGGGAGTGGTTTTACGATCATGCCGAAGCGGATTGCGGCCTTTCTTGATGTTGATTACGGCATCATTGGCGAAGGTGAGCGGTTTGGGCTGCTGGTCGAGGCCCTTGCGGCAGGGGATGATCCCGCGGCCATCCCGGGTATATTGTCCAGGGGCGGCATTGCGGTTCAGCCCCCATCCTGGCAGGGAGGATTGTCTCGCAGGCTACCGGTTGCGGATGAGCAGAGTGCGTTCTACGTCAAAAACGGCGGCATGCTCAACCTGCAAAGCAAACGTGGCTGCCCCTTTTCCTGTCTTTATTGCTCCTACCCCCGTATCGAGGGAGGCGTCCATCGGCTGGTGGAGCCGGACGAAGTGGCCCGGATTGCCTTGGGCCTGCAGGAAGCCGGTGCCCGGTATCTCTTTATTACCGACTCGGCCTTCAACTCCGATTTGACCCATAGTCTGGCCGTGGCCAAGGCCCTGCATCGTCATGGTCTGACGATTCCCTGGGGCGCTTTTTTCGCGCCGATTGCGATGCCGCCGGAGTATTTCGAGGTGATGGCAGCGTCCGGTTGCAAGCACGTCGAGTTTGGCACGGAATCCTTGTCCGAATCCATGCTGCGGACCTACCGCAAACCCTTCCGTCCCTCGGAGGTCATGGAAGCCCACCAGCAGGCCCGTGCCGCCGGATTGCATGTGGCCCATTATTTCTTGCTTGGGGGGCCGGGGGAAAGTGCAGCAACCGTGGACGAAAGCCTCGACGCCATCGAACAGTTAAAGAAAACAGTGGTTTTCTTTTTTTTCGGGATCAGGATCTACCCCGGTACCGGCCTCTATGACCGGGCTTTGGCCGAGGGCAAGATCGACCGAAGCACCGATCTGCTGCGCCCGGTCTATTATCACCCCGATGCCATCAGTCTGGCTGCCATCGAAGCTCAGGTCATCAATCGGGCTGCCCGGCGAAGAAACTGGCTGGTCGGCTCCGGCGGAGCGAGGGTTACCGCATCGTTGCAGGCCATGCACCAGCGAGGGTTGATCGGGCCGCTCTGGGAGTATCTGGCCGTCTAGATGGAAAAGCCTCCAGGGCAAACAGATCGGGGTACTCCGCTCGCGCTGTGTGGCAGGGGTACAACACAATGCAGGCAAGCCCCGATGGATGCTACCCCCTCAAGGTGGCAACTTGGGTTATGCTACACGCTGGCCATCCCGGGCTAGTCTCGTTTCAACTGGACACAAAATGATAGAATGTGGTTTTTGCTACTTGATTTAGATCAGCCTGCACCAGACGAAATTCGGGCAGGAGTCGTCGTCAACGGCGACTCGCCCTGGTTTGACGGCCATTTTCCCGATAGCCCCATTTTGCCTGGTATTGCGCAGCTCAAGATGGTTGCTGATGTAATAGGTAAAGCTCGACATCAGTCCTTGTGGGTCAAGCGGTTACATAGAGTGAAGTTCAAGCGAATCGTCAAACCTGGAGAGCTGCTCGAAATCCACGTCAAGGGCACGGATAACCAATATTCTTTTCGTATTACCCATAACGCAGAGGACGTCTGCTACGGCATGATGTCTCTTGATGGCAAACGGCATTAAAAACGACCCCATGAACAGCAATCTTGATCAAAATATCCTCCGCATCGCCAAAATCATCATCGACACGTTGCAAATGGAGGATGTGACCCCTGAGACCTTTGAAGCCGATCTTGACCTGGTTGACGAGGTGGGTATCGACAGCATGGACCTGGCCACTATTGCCCTGGTCATTCGTGATGAGTTCGGCGTTCGCATTGATGAGGACGACTATCCCAAACTGACCACCCTGCGGATCATCGGCGAGTACATCACCGAGAAACTGCAAGACGAGGGATAAATGAGCAGCCAGGCGACGCAGGACACGTTCTGGAAATTCGCGGACATTATTGCTACCCCTGCGATACGGGATCGCTGGGAAAAGGTACGGCGTTACTTTTTTCTTCGCGAGTCCACCTACGATATGACCCATCGCTGCAACATGCGTTGCGATGGCTGCTATTATTTCAATGGCGAAAAACAGTTCGCCGTTGAAAGCGGCGATCCTGTCGCCTGGCAGGAGCTGATGACCGCAGAAAAAGAGCGCGGCATCACCTTTGCAGTCCTTGCCGGGGCAGAACCCTCGCTGGTGCCCGAGCTATGTCGAATCTGTGCCGACACCATTCCCCTGGGAGCGATTGCCACTAATGGCCTCAAACTGCTTCCCCGCGAGATTGACTACCGGGTCCATATTTCCGTCTGGGGCAATGACGCCACCAGCAAGGGGGTCCGCAAGGCCGAGCACATGCTCGATCGTCAGATCGCCAACTACGAAAACGATCCTCGGGCGGTCTTTGTCTACACCTTTACCTCACAGAACATTTCCGAGGCCGCAGAGGTCACCAAACAGCTAGCCGAGGCCGGCCAACAGATCACCTTCAACATGTTCTCGGCTCCTGAAGGCTATAACGGCTCGCTTCGGCATACACCCGAGAGTCTGTCGGCAACGGCGGCGATGATGACCGGGCTCTTGCGCGAGTATCCCGAGTCGGTGCTCTTTTCACACTATAACATTGTCGCCCATACCCATCGCTTGGGACTGCACGCGCTCTATTCCTGCTCCTACCCGAGAATGAACCCGTCGACCAATGTCGGCCTGGGCAGATCGTTTCGGCAATACCGCACCGATCTGCAGTGGGATCGCGACGCCGCCTGTTGCGTGCCTGATACCGACTGTGCCGATTGTCGCCATTATGCGGCAGGGAGCGCCGTGGTGACGGCCCGAATGTACCGGCATGCCACCAACCCGGAAGCCTTTTCCGCTTGGCTCGATTACGTTGATACCTACCTGGCGGTCTGGGTGCGGGGATACGATAAGAGTCCCAATCTCTGTGACTATCCCGTCACGCCTCCCGCGGACGGTCAATAGAGGCAGAATCGAGTACTACCCGCACACCCAGGAACGGTAAGTCTCTTCGGATCGCACCGACAAAGCCGGTGGTTTACAGATTAGTTACTCGTATGAAAACAGTCAGCTCACTTCTTGATCCCGAATGGTACGAGCGTTACAAGCGCATCTCCAAACTCAACATCCGCAGCTCTATTTATGACGTGACCGACCGTTGTAATCTCCGCTGCAAGGGGTGTTTCTTCTTCTCCTCAAACGAGCATAAGGCCGCTTCGGAAGAAAAGGATGTGAGCAAGTGGGAGGCCTTTGTCGAGAGCGAAATGGCCCGTGGAGTCAACCTGGCCATCCTCATCGGCGGAGAGCCCACCCTCTGTCCGGACCGCATCGAGGCCTTTTACAAACGGTTGCCCACCTTCGTTGCCACCAACGGCATGATCAAGGTCGACCGTGACCGCTTCCCCGATTTGATGATCGGCATTTCCCTGTGGGGCGATCGCGAGGACGAAGTCCTCCTGCGGGGCAAGGATACCTTTGCCATTTCCAGCCGTCATTATGCCGGAGACCCCAACGTCTATTATCTGTACACCATCACCCCGAAGCAGTTGGGCAAGATCGAGGATAACATTCGCCGAATCAAGGATGTCGGGCTCAAGGTGCACATGCAACTGCTGTCCAACGACGAGGGGATCGACGGTTTTTCCTGGCAGCCCGACGAGCTGATCGCGGTGCGTGCAGAGATGGACCAGATGCTCGATGATTACCCGGAGACGGTGATCTCCTCCAAATATTATCACCAAATCATCACCACCGGGATCATGTGTGGCCGCCGCTTCGGTTGGATGGAGTGCCCCTCGGTCACCGATTCCATCGATCAACGAGACCCCCGGCCAAAACGGCTGACCAATTTCATCCGCTGGGCCTCTGATCTCAAGACTATGCACCGCTGCTGCACCTCCGAAACCCGTGACTGTTCCACCTGTAAGGACGGCGCGGCCCATATGAGCTGGGTTATGGTCAATAAGCGTGCCCACATGAACAGTTCCGAGGATCTGCAGAACTGGATCGAAGTCTATGAGATGTTTGCCAAGCTATACCGCTACATACCTTGGTAGTCGTTGATGCGACTCTCAGAGGGAAAAAAAGCGGTTATTGTCGGCTATGACGCCATTTCGCCATTGGGTGGCGATCTTGCCCAGCAGTGGCGCAATGCCGTAGCCGGCCGATCCGGTATCGGGCCGCTGACCCGCTTTCCGCTGCGAGAGGATTTTCCAGTTCGTATTGCTGGGCAACTGCCTGATGTCGACCACCTGAGCTATCCCTTTCTCACCGCCCGTCATCAAGCCGCCTGGCATTCTCCGGTATTCAAGTACGGCATGCTCACGGTGGCTCGCGCCCTAGAGCGCAGCGGCATCCAGATCGACTCCGGGCTTGCCCCACGCGTCGCCGTCACCTACAGTTCGGCGGTCGGGGGCATTGATGCGGTGCTCACCGCGGACAGGCGTCTGCAAGCCGAGCAGAAACTGCCCTACCCCTACGCCAATCCCAACTCCTGCATCAACATGATCGGCGGCAAGGTCGCCATGCTCACCGGTGCCAAGGGGCCGATCCTCTCTACGATCACCGCCTGTGCCACCGGCTTGACCTCGATTCTGGTGGGGGCCATGCTCATGGCCCAGAACCGGGCTGATGTTGCCATTTGCGGCGCTGTCGACTGTGCGCTGGTCGAACCGATCCTCGCCGGATTTCACACCATGAACGGCGCCTATTTTCCCAAAAAGGGCGAGGAAAACGAGCCACCCGAACGGGCCAGTCGGCCTTTTTCCGTTGATCGTCGTGGTTTTGTCGTCTCCGAGGGGGCTGGAGCCGTCATTCTCGCCACCAGGGAGTTTGCCGCCGCCCATGGCCTGAGACCCTCGGCCGAGCTGGCCGGTTGGGGTATGACCTCCGATGCCCATCACTTTGTCATGCCGGCCGAAGACACCGTTCGCCAGTGCATGATCGATGCCCTGGGCGATGCAGGCCTGCACAGCGGCGACATCGCCGCGGTCAACGCCCATGCCACCGCGACCAAGGCCGGGGACCGGGTGGAATTCGATGCCCTGCAGACCCTATTTGCAGGGTGCCTGCCACCGGTCAGCGCCAACAAGTCCCTGTTGGGGCATGCCATGGGTGCCTCGAGCATCATCGAAACCATCCTCGCCCTGCGTGGTATGGAAGAAGATCTGTTACTCCCCACAATCAATTATCAACCCGACCCCGAAATGGAACTGGACTGCGTCGCCCAGGGTGCCCGGCCGCTCGTCCAGGAACATGTGCTCAAAAACGCCTTTGGCTTTGGTGGATGCAATGCCTGCGCGGTCTTGAGAAAATTAGTGTAAATGCACCGTTGAGAGAGATCGTCCGCCATTGAGAGCACCAAGCAATAGAAAGGTCGTGGTTCTTGGTTATGGGGCCGCCTCCGCCCTGGGTAATACATTCGCCTCTACCTGGGAAAAGGCGGTGGCTGGAAAGGCCGGGTTTCGCCGCCTGACCCGCTGTACCGTGGAGACCCGCAGTCAGGTGGTCGGTGAGATACCGGACTGGAATCCGAGTGCGCTCCCCTATGTCAGCAGAAAGGATGCATCGCTGTGGAACGCGGATTTTGTCCATCTCACCATGGAGATCTGCCGCCAGGCCCTGGAAGACGCCGGACTGGTGATCGACAACCAGACCGGGCCGCGAACCGCCTGCCTGGTTGGCTCGGCGCTCAACGGCTCCGATGCCTATCGGATCGCCATGGACCACTACACCCGTCTCGGGCCGACCAAGGTCAGCCCCTACCTCCTGCCGAACCTCTGCGCCAATCTTCCCGCCAGCAAGGCGGGGATGCTGCTTGGCTTTACCGGCCCCATCTTCTCGCCCCAGGGTGCCTGTGCCTCGGGAAATCATGCCATCGGTATCGGTGCCCGCATGATCCGGGACGGTGACTGCGATTTCGCCCTGGCCGGTGGCGTCGATACCTGTTTGATTCCAGAGATTATTCTCGGCTTTGCCAATATGCTGGCAACGATCAACGTCGGCCCCAAGGACCGTTCTTTCGACGATCCGACTCAGGCCTCCCGTCCGTTCAGCATCGATCGCAAGGGCTTTGTCCTTGCCGAAGGGGCCGGGGTGCTGGTCCTGGCGGCCGAAGAGGCCGCGCGGGCCCATGGGCTGCTGCCGAGAGCGGAAATCGCCGGAATCGGCTGGAACTCCGATGCCTACCATTTTACTCGGCCCAATGAGCAGACCGTGACCCAGGCCATGCGCGCGGCAATTGATGATGCCGAGATTCGGCCGCAGGATATCGGTGCGGTCAATGCCCATGGAACCTCAACACCCACAGGCGACACGACCGAGGCGCATTGCCTGCGGACCGTGTTCGGTCGCCATGTACAGGGCATCCCGATCTCGGCCAATAAATCGCAAGTTGGTCATAGTCTGGGAGCCTCTGCCGCAATTGAGGCTGCTCTGGGGATTGAGGCTATGCGCCAGGGGCTGGTGTTGCCGACGGTCAACCATCTGCCCGACCCAGCCCTTGCCGATCTGGATGTCGTACCCAACCAAAGCCGCAGGCATCGCCACGAATTTTTTCTCTCCAACTCGTTCGGCTTCGGTGGAACGAACTGCTGCATCGTTTTCAGGGGTCTGTAATGCGTCCGAAACCCTTTGTTCCCGAACCCCACGAGCGCCCATCCTATGTGCGAGACACCAAAACCGGGCTGGTCTGGCACCGCTGCGAACTCCGCACCCTCTATGCGGATACGGACCGCTCCCAGGTGGTCTATCACGCCAATTACCTGCGGTATTTCGAGTTCGGTCGCGCCTCGCTCATGCGTGAGGCCAACTACCCCTACAAGGACATTGAAGATAGCGGTTTCATCTATCCGATCATCAATACCGAGCTCAATTATTATTCACCGCTTTTCTACGATGACCTGATGTATATCCACACGCGACTGGCCCGTTTGGAACTGGTCAAGGTGCAATTTGATTATCTGATTACCAACGCGGAAACCGGTGAGATTTGCTGTACCGGCATGACCCGTCACTGCGCGGTCAATTCCAGGCACATCCCGGTGGAAATCGACGACAAGACGATCGCCCTGTGGAAGCAGTTTCCCTGCTGATGGCCGATACGCGCACCCCAATCCGTATTCCAATTCTCCCCTGGTATTCCGATCATCACTTCGGCGGCCGCGTTATCCTGGCTGGCGTAGAGGCCATGCAGTTGCTGGCCGTTGCGGCGCACGCTGCACATCCAGGCGTGGACGTCCGCACGATGGCCGATGGCCGATTTGCCAAACTGCTTGAACTCCCTGCCGGTGCTTCGAGCATCGATGCGTTGGTGGAGACGGAAGACGGGGAAAACGGGACGATTCGCACACGCTTACTGACCCGAGTCCGAGGCAAGGTCATGACCCGTCTGGTCAGCCATTGCGAGGTGCGTTTTGCCGCTACGTCGGTTGCCGCCCTGCACATGAATCCGTTGCCGCCAGCCCCCGCTGCAGAGTCCTCGGTGAGTATTGACGCTGCGAGGATTTATGAGGAGCTGGTTCCCTTTGGCCCCTCCTTCCGCAGTCTGCAGGACCGGTTATATCTCTCCGCGGAGGCGGCCTGGGGTACGCTTCAGGCCGCGGCACCGGGGGCGAGTGCCGCCCAGCCACTCGGCTCACCCTTTCCTCTGGACGGCGCCATGCACGCCGCCTGCGTCCATGGGCAGCGAATCGTGGATTTCGTTCCCTTTCCGGTGGAATTTACCAGCCGACATGTTTTTAGGCCGACCGTGGCCGGTGAACGATATCGAGCCCAGGCCCTGCTCAAGCAATGGAGGGAGGGTGAGCTGATCTATGATCTGAGTCTTGTCGACGAAGCGGGGCACCTGCGGGAAACGGTCAGTGGGCTGCTGATGCGGGATGTGAGTCAGGGGCTGATCAAGCCACCGGCCTGGGTCAAAACCTTGGGCCCAAGAGGACAAACAGCGCGCAATGGCTAAGACATCAGAGGGGCAGGTCGGGCCGGTACTCTGCTCCCACCCAGGTTAGACAGCGCTCCACGCTCACCCGGGCAAGCCAGCGACCAAAAATCAGGGAGTAGGTTACGCCGGAGAGATACATGCCCGCCAGAAAGACGAGGTGCGACAAACCGTAGATGAGTGGGCCTCCGATGACGACGATCCATGGAGTCTGAAAATGCACGGAGAGAATGCCCAGGGCGGTCACGGCCGGCCAGCCGAGCAGCGAGCCCAGAATGATGAGAAAGACGCCAAGCAACACCTTGGCGGTTGGTTTTTCACGAAAGGCGGCAAGATCTGCCCGCTCTTCGATCGCTGAGCGCACAAAATCGGTGGAGGCCACCCAAAGGATCCATTTTGTAGACAACTGTTTCATCGATGGTCGTTATGTGTTGAGAACAGACTGGGCATCAAGTAGAGCCCATCGAGAGGCGTGAGGCAAGATCGGAGTAGGAACGAGAGGATGAGCCACGGAGCCGAGTGGGATTTTTTTGACGCCATCTACTGCATAACACTTGCGAGCCGACCCGATCGAATGCAGGCCGCAAAGGAGCAGTTTGCCCGGGTTGATCTGGAGGAGCGGATCGAATTCGTTGTTGTGGCAAGGGATGAAGAAGACCCTGTGCGCGGTATTTTCAGCTCGCATCAGCGTTGCCTCTCCCAAGCGCTGGCGGCGGGAGCCCAGCATATCCTGATCTTCGAGGATGATGTTTTTTTTCGGCAGCATAACCCGGAGCGGCTTCGTGAGGCTTGTCGGTTTCTGGAGGATATCGGCACCTGGGACGGTTTTGCACTTGGCTGCCTGACCCGCAGCAGCCGACCGACCAACCGGCGTGGCGTGGTCCGCATCCGCTATCAGTGTCTCACTCATGGCTATGCCCTCAATCGCCCCTTTGCCAAGCGCATTCTGCAGGAATCCTGGCAGGGCGTACCCATTGACACTCTGATCCATCGCCTTGGCGGGGAATTCTATGCCCTGCATCCGATGTGTGCCTTTCAGGGACTGGCGACAAGCGACAACAACACCGTCTGGATCGACCGGTTGCGCTCCATCTTCGGCGGCTTGGCCTTGATCCAAAAAGGCAACGAGGTCTACTGCAACCACAAGTGGCTTATTATTTTCATCCACGTCCTCGTTGCGGCGGGGCTCATCGCGCTTTTTTGGCCGACCTGTTCATGAAATCCACTTCGATCAACTATCCGGCGCTACTCCTCGTCGGCGCAGCGATTGCCTTGTTTGCCTACTTGGGGCTGACCCGGCTGCATATCGACACCGATATTGTCAAGACCCTGCCCGCCCACGAAAAGATCATTGGCGATGCCCTGGAGATTTTTGAGAACCACCCGATCCACGACCAGATTGCGGTGGATCTGATGATCGACCGCCATGCACCGGATCTCTTGGTCTCCTACGGGCAATCCCTGGAGAAACGGATGCGGGCCAGCGGCCTGTTTGCCGAGGTGGGGGGAGGTGATACCAGCGGTTTGCTGCCGGAACTGGCGCATCATGTGGCAACAACGCTGCCCCTGCTGTTCTCCCGTGAGGCGCTGGACACGGCCATCGCGCCTCGGTTGACGGACAGCGCCATCCGCAAGCGGCTGCAACAGGCCATGGCAGGGTTGTCGGGCCTGGACGGCATTGGTCAGGCGGCCTTTCTTCGTCTCGATCCTTTGGGGCTCAAGGATCCGATCCTGGCCAACCTGCTGTCTCTGGCACCATCGCAGGCGGCAACCTTCTATCAGGGATACCTGCTCTCAAGCGATGGGCGGCATCTCCTGGTCACGGCACGGCCGAATGCCGCTGGGACCGATGGCGATGCGGCGCGTAAACTGGCCGATTTCTTTGTCGCGGCAGAAAAAGAACTCTCCCAATCCGCGATATCGGCCGGTGTCCACCTGACTCTCACCCCGGTCGGCGCCTTTCGCGCCGCCCTGGATAACGAGGCCATCATTCGTCACGATGTACAGCTCGCCCTGGGCCTGACCACGGCCGGTCTTGCACTGTTGCTGTTGCTCGCCTTTCCCCGCCCCCTGATCGGCCTGCTCTCGCTCGTACCGGCGGTGGCCGGTATGGCCATGGCGCTCTTTGTGTATTCCCTGCTCCATGAATCGATTTCAATCATGGTCCTCGGGTTTTCCGGGGCCCTGATCTCGATGATGAACGATCACAGCATCGCCTACCTCCTCTTCCTCGACCGTCCCCACAAGACCCGAGGGGCGGTGGCGTCCCGTGAGGTGCAGTCCGTTGGCGGGAACATGGCCCTATTGACCACTATCGGTGCCTTTTTGGCAATCAGCCTGAGTGATTTTCCGGTATTCCGTGAGCTCGGGCAGTTCACCGCCCTGGCCTTTATCTGTACCTACCTCTTCATCCACGTCATTTTTCCACGCCTCTTTCCGGTGATGCCCGCGGGCGGCAAGCGGATCCTGCCCCTGCATTGGTTTGCCGAGCGTCTCTTCAACACCGGCCGTCTCGGGGCGCTGACCGCGCTCGGACTCGCCCTGGTCCTGCTCTTTTTTGCCAAACCAGAGTTCCGCGTCAGCCTCAGCGAGATGAGCACGGTCAGCGCCAAGACTCAGGCCGAGGACCAAATGTTCAGCCAGGTCTGGGGCAATACCGGGAGCAAGGTCTATCTCATGACCAGGGCCTCCTCCCTGGCCGAGCTGCAGAACAAGAACGACCGCTTGCTGGCCCAGATGGAAGAGGATCTGCAGGCAGACCGCATCCTATCCGTGTTTGTGCCCTCCCTCCTGTTTCCCGGCGCGGAGCGCAGTCGAGCGAATTTTGCCGCCTGGCGCTCGTTCTGGACACCGCAAAGGGTGCAGCAGGTACAAAGCACCCTCGTTGACGAGGGGATCACCCTGGGCTTGACAGCCGATGCCTTTGCTCCCTTTTTCGCGCAACTCAAGGCCACGAGCTTGCCTGCACCACCGATCCTCGATGGCCGTTACAACCAGCTCTTTGGCATTACCACCGGGTCGGACGGCCACCTGATCCAGTTCACCGCCCTGACTCCGGGAGAGGCTTACAATGCGCAATCCTTCCTCGAAAAGTATGGCCAGGAGGGCAAGGTCTTTGACGGCAATGATTTCTCCGCCCGCCTGGGCGAGACCCTGTTTTCCACCTTTGCGACCCTGCTGGCGATCATCGCCGCCATGGTGAGCCTGCTGCTCTTTGTGCAGCTACTCAACTGGCGTCTGACCCTGATCACCCTTTCTCCCCTGGTCTTTGCCTTTATCTGCACCCTTGGTACCTTGAGGCTGATCGGCCATCCCCTGGATATCCCTGCCCTGATGCTCTCGGTGGTCATTCTGGGTATGGGCGTGGACTACGCCATCTACACCGTTTGCGGCTGTCAATGGTACGGCACCGTCGATCATCCCGGCCATGTCCTGGTGCGCAGTGCAATCCTCATGGCGGCCGCGACCACCTTTATCGGGTTTGGCGTTCTCTGTTTCGCCCAGCACAGCGCTCTACAAAGCATCGGCTTGACCTCGCTGCTCGGCATCGGCTACTCCCTGCTTGGTACCTTTCTGCTGCTGCCGCCGCTATTGCGCTGGTTTTTTGCCCAAGATCGGACCAGACTCGATCCGGCGGCCACACTTGAGGAGCGCATCCTCTCTCGGTATCGCCTCATCGAGGCTTACCCGCGCGTTTTTGCCCGGTTCAAGCTCCGACTTGATCCGCTGTTTCGTGAACTCCCTCAGTGGCTGGACGGGAAAGGGGAGATACGAAGGATTCTTGATATCGGCTGTGGCTACGGTGTTCCGGCCTGCTGGTGTCTGGAACGGTATCCGGCGGCCGAGGTGATCGGCGTGGATCCTGACGCGTCCCGAGTGCATGTCGCCACCCGTGCCGCCGGCGCAAGGGGAACCATGCTCGTCGGAGCTGCGCCCGATCTTCCGGATATCCCCGGCCCGGTCGATCGGGTCATGCTGCTGGACATGTCGCATTACCTGAACGATGAGCAGCTGGTTGCCACCTGTGCACGCGGCTTCAGGGAGTTGGCAGATGGGGGGCTGGTGTTGATCCGTTTCGTCACTCGGCCCCAGGGACGTCTCTCGGCAACCTGGTATCTTGAGGATTGGCGTACTCGCCTTCGCGGCGGGCGGACCTGGTACCGAAGCCCGGAACAGTGGCAACGGATGCTGACCGATGCCGGCTTTGTTGAGCTTCGACTAGAGACTGCGATCAACAGTGAGCTTTATTGGCTCAGTGGCCGCAAACCTGGGGTGCCGACAACATGAGTAAGCGGCAGTGGCATCGCCGTTTCAGCCTGGCGAAAAAGACGGGCTTGAGCGTGCTGCTCACGGCGATCCCATTGGGCCTCAGCCAGGTTCCCCAGCTTGCCGCCATCCCTTTGGGACTGTTTCTCCTGGTCTGCTTGGGGGCGCCGTTTTTTCCCCGTTCGTCTTTTTTTCTGCCCGTCATCTCCAGAGGGGCGGATGGCCGTGAAGGGATCGCACTCACCTTTGACGACGGCCCTTTTCCCGACTCCACTCCGGTTTTGCTGGAGCTATTGGCACGTTATCGCTTACCGGCCACTTTTTTTGTGGTGGGAGAGCGTGCAGCCGCCCATCCGGAGCTAATCGCCGCCATCCTTGCCCAGGGTCATACCATCGGCAACCATTCCTTCAGCCATGACAACCTGCTCATGCTGCGCGCGTGCGATAGAGTGGAGGCGGATATTCGACAGACCCAGGAGATCCTGGCGAATTTGGGCGTGCGACCGCTGTTTTTCCGACCGCCCATCGGGGTCATCAGCCCTCGCTTGGTGCCGGCACTCGCCTCTCTCAAATTGCAGGCCATGACCTTCAGTTGCCGCATTTTCGACCGTGGCAACCGCAATGTTCACGATTTTGCGGCCAGGGTGGTGCGGAAGATCCGGCCTGGCGACATCCTCCTCCTCCACGACAACCCACCCCAGACGGAAGAGTATAGGGTGTACTGGAAGCAAGAATTGCACTATCTTTTTGCGCGTCTTGCCATGGAAAATCGGATCGTGCCACTCGCCGATCTCATCGGGCAGCCGGTCATGTTGCCGTTAGACTAGCTGTTGCGTCCCGTGTGATCATATGCCGCGAAGGAGCTATCCTTTGTTGCTCACCCGTAGCCACTATCCCTCCACGCCCTGAAGGACAGGGTTTCTCGCAGAGGAACTGATGAAACAGATGCGTATGCTAAAAATCATCTTGATACTGAACCTGCTTTTCCTGTCTGCATGTGCCACCCAGCAAACCGGAAGCGGCGCAGACTCGTCAGCGGATACCAGCCCGGGCGACAGTCAGGCTGCACAACCTGACAGTCCGCTTGACGGCAGATATGACAACATCGTGTTTTATGAGTTTGAAACAACACCGGAGATAAAAAGAGACTATCCCGAAGTGACAGATGAATGTCTGGCAAGCGCAATCTCACATCTTCTGGTGAAAAACGTTTACAAAAAAGTCGAAAAGCGCAGTGGTTCGTATCACCGCCACCAGACTCTTTTGATAAAAACAAAAATCTCCGATATGAGAATTGTAAGCACGGGAGCAAGAATGTGGGGGGGTGCATTTGCCGGCAGTTCATATATGAATCTTGAGGTTAAATTCATAGATGCATCAAGCGGCAGTGTGTTAAGAACAAAGAAAATATCAAGCAACAACAACGCATTCGCAGCAGCCTGGACATTTGGCTCCAATGACAGAAGCCTTGCCTCCGACATGGGAGTAATACTTGCCGACTACATAGTGTCCACAGTACCGAGCAAATAAGGCAAATCTGACCACCGGTCAGGTTTTCTGGGTAGCGGCGTAGGTTGAGCAAGAGCCAACTGCTCTATTTGGCGTAAGAGGCATGAAAATGAGCCAGTGCTTCGATCTGGAACGACAGGTCAAGCCAATCTTCAACCGCGAGTGCGCCGCCGAACAGACTGTAGGGCTTTAAGCCAAATGCCGTTTGGCGGATGCGAAACTGGCCGCTAGCTTGGACTCGCCCGGCGTCTTCCTCGAAGAGGACCGGAACGCGAAGGGTCTGTGTGACGTTGTTCAAGGTGATCTGCACCTGCAGCTCGGACTTCGGCTTCGTTCCGGGGAACCAGGTCGCGGAGATGACAACCCAGGGTGCTCGTTTGGCGTCCAATACGTCGCTCAGCAGATGCTCGCGCGTTCCGGCGATCTCGTCCTCTGTCAATTGCCCTTCAAGCCCAACCCGCTCTCGCAATGCCGGGTTGTCAAACTCGAGCTCGGCGAGCGCGAAGTAGATGTCCGCTCTCGAGCGCGCCGGGTCATCGTCGATCGATACCCCGCCTTTGATGTTCTGCGCGGCGAGGACGTGCTCATGCCCGAGGTGGGCGAGCGAGCCGGTGCGACCGACGCGGATGAGAATTTCCGAGGCATGCGGATCAATTCGATAGAGCACGCGATTGGGCGACTTCGTATCCTGATAGAAGGCGCTAGGGAATTCCGGCGGCACGGATGTCTCAGCCGGAACTGGAGGGGGAGTGCTCGCGCAGGCGCTGATCAACAATGGGACCAGGATCATCCAGTAGCGCATCTCAAGAACTCCTTTCGAGGCGCAGGTTGAATCGTACCTCAACCGGGTGGCCAATCGAACGGCTATCGGACCACTCACCTGTTCCGATCCGAAAGTCGGTTCGGTCCAGCTTGAGCTTGCCGATCATGGTTGCTTCCTTTTCTGAGCCGCTCCAGTTGAAGGGCACCTTGATGGCTTGGGTCACTCCCTTGAGCTTAAGGGTACCTTCGGCCACATAGTGGCCGTTGGCACCACGGATCTGCGAGCTTTCGAATTCAGCTTTCGGGTAACGAGCTATGTCCAGCCATTCGCTCCCGCGAATCGCCTCATTGATGTCCTTGCTGCTCAAATCTGCACTAATGAGGCTCACTGTGACATGCATCTGTCCTGTCTCAGGGCTCGACGGATCAAACCTCAATTGCACCGCGAAGTCCCGAAACTGTCCAATGGTCGGTCGTCCCTCGAAGGTGGGCACGAAGTTGAGTCGACTCGCGGCTCTGTCGACCCGCCACTCATCGGCGGCCGCGGTCGCCGCAATGAGCAAAGGGATGCAAGCGATCAGTCGATGGTGTGGCTTCACGGGCGATTCCTCTTGGAGGGCAGCATACGTATCAGGATCTGGTCGTGCAGGAGGAAGTGATGGCGTAGCGCTGCGGCTATGTGCATGACGACGATCAGTGCGAGTGACGCGAAGAGCACCAGATGAAGCGTTTTCGCGACGGCTCCCAGAGATTCATTGGGCTGAGTGATGGCGGGCAGCGGCACTAGCCAAAAAAGATCAACCGGGATGTTGACAGCGGAATTGATGACCCAACCGGACAGCGGCAGTACGAGCATGAGAAGGTAGAGCAAGGCATGGCTGGCATGCGCAACCCAGTGCTCCCAGGGCTTCATCTCCGCGGGGAATTGCGGCGGCGGACTCAGAAAGCGCCAGATCAGGCGTGCGACGACCAAGAGCAGGATAAGCATGCCGAAAGACTTGTGCCAAACGAATAGATCCAGCTTGACCGGAGAAAGAGACCAGGTCACAGCCGCGATGCCGAGCACTGTCTGCAGGACGATCAAGCCGGCCAGAGTCCAATGGAAAAATTTTGAAATCGATCCCCATCGCTCAGTTGTGTTGCGAAGCATAACAACCTCTGACTAGCTCTCGCCAGATAATCAGTTGAGTTCTTACCGTGAAAGATGCCTTGCGCGGGAGACGAACCCGCTCGTGGCCGCCAAAGCAGCTGAATCAACGCTGTAACCTGTCGTGAAGGCTCAGTTGGCGATGTAGCCGTACTTTTTGAGCATTCGAATCCAACGTGGTGCGTTGCGGTCGACGCTGATGGCTTCTTAAGCGAGCTTTGCGGGTGAGCCGAAGGCGTCCATGTCGGTGCCAATCTCTACCAGCAGCATGGCGGCCCCAATGGCATCAAGTCCCGGAATCGTATCTGACGCGACACCAGACGCAGCTCCCGTAGGTTAACCAGTGGAACGCGCTCATTCATTACCGGTCTTAAACAGCTTCCATGATATAGCTGGCGGAGGTGGTTTCGCACATTTTTCGGCGCACCTGAGGAGCCGGCCGCTCATGGCATCGAACGTCTTTTTTACTATCGTAACGGCACTGGCCTAGGCTTAATCATAGGCCAACACACCTGCGGTTGAAGACATCCTTTTGAAGGATCAGATGGTCCAGATAGGTCCGCGCCTCGTCCAGCCTGGGCGTAGATGTCGCGCTGGGCCTCGACGAAGCGGTTCAGGTCATGGGGATCGGTGGAGGTGGACATCGCTTGGCACTCCCGTCTATCCCTCGCCCGCCACCTGCCCGGCGCCGATGAGTTCGATCGGATAGCCATCGGGATCCTCGACAAATGCGATGATCGTCGTTCCGGCGTTCATGGGACCGGCTTCACGCAAAATCTTGCCGCCAAGCGCCTTGATGCGCTCCACGGCTCCATAGACGTCCTGGACCTCGATGGCGATATGTCCATAGGCATTGCCCAGCTCGTAGCAGTCCACGCCCCAGTTGTAGGTCAGCTCGATGACGCTCTGCTCGGACTCCTCGCCATACCCCAGAAAAGCGAGCGTGAATTCGCCGTCCGGGTAGTCTTTTTGGCGTAGCAGGCGCATCCCGAGCACTTGAGTGTAGAAGTCGATGGAACGCTGTAGGTTACCGGTGCGCAACATGGTGTGAAGGATTCTCATGAGGGACTCCTGATTTGAGTGAGGCGCCGAGCCGATAGAGCCGTCGTTCCAGGGCCTAGCGGGTCAGCATGAGATTGAAATCCACCCCCATGCGCACGGCGGCGACGATTCCAGCCAAACGACCAGTCGGCCAGCTGAGGAAAGCGGCGCAGTTCGCGCTGGGCCAGGGCTTCAGCGGTGTGCAAATCCATAATGTAACAATAATCCATCGACTGAAATGGATTGGACTTTGGACAAAAACACGCTCCTTCCCAGTGCCCAGTAGGCCTTCTTGAAACTTTTCGTGGTATGCATCCGATCAAGCCGTCGCGGTGAGCCTCGGTTGGCGC
>NZ_WNKT01000002.1 GCF_009720725.1 Allochromatium palmeri | reverse complement strand
CCCGCCCATCGCATCCGCTTTGTTTATACTCCCAAGCACTGTTCCTGGCTCAATCAGGTCGAGATCTGGTTCGGTATCCTCACCCGTCGGTTGCTCAAGCGCGCGCGCTTCGCCTCCACTGATGAACTCAAGCAACGCCTCCTTGAGTTCATCGATTTCTTCAACCAGACCCTCGCCAAGCCGTTTCGCTGGACCTATATCGGCAAGCCGCTGATGGCATGAAATTGTCCAGTCAACTTAAGGTGCGCGGTACTAGGGATTTCCCTTATATCGATTTTTGAAATACAATATTGGAAATCTTTCCAAGTATTTCATACACGAGAACGGGATCATGCGAACTCTGTCCACTGCATTGCTTGCCGCAATCGTTCCAACCATCCTCACCGCATCGCACGCCAAGCCAAGCGACCCTGGAACTGTGACGACGCTCGAAACCGCCGATGCGACCCAGGCGTCGCCTCGCCCGCCGGAGAAACACGCGATCGATCCGGATTTACAGTGCCTGGCGCTGAACATCTATCACGAAGCCCGCTCCGAACCGGAGTCCGGTCAGATCGCTGTCGCACGCGTAACCCTGAACCGGGTCGAGTCAGACGCGTTTCCCGGATCGATCTGTGGCGTGGTCAAGCAGGGCGGCCAGAAACGCCATCGCTGCCAGTTCTCCTGGTGGTGCGACGGAAAACCCGACGACCCTAAGGAACAGCGGGCGTGGAAACGCTCACTGGAGATCAGCCGGCGCGTCCTGGCCGACGAGATTTCGGACCCGACCAACGGCGCGCTCTACTACCACACCGACTATGTCAGCCCCAAGTGGTCGCGACACTTTCAGCGCACGACCCGCATCGGGCGTCATCTGTTCTATCGCCCCACCCAGAGTTAGCCAGCTCAGACCGGCTGGCGTCGACGATTCCAGAGTACATACCCCAGCACGATCAGGACCACAAAGACCAGGGCCGCGATGGTCACCAACGGCAGGTTCTCACGGATGAGGGCCTCGTTACCGCCGATGAAATACCCCAACGCGATCAAGACCAGCGACCAGAGCCCGGCCCCGAACGCGGTATAGAAGGCAAAGGTCGCGATCCGCATCCGCGCCAGCCCCGCTGGAATCGAGATCAACTGCCGGATCCCCGGAATCAGACGCCCGGTGAAGGTCGAGATCGCCCCATGGCGCTCGAAGAAGGCATCCGTCTTGTGCAGGACGTGCGGTGCGATGAAAAAATAGCGTCCATAACGCTCCAGGAAGGGACGCCCCACCGCCAGCGCCAGCCCATAATTGACGAAGGCTCCGATCAGACAGCCGACGACGGAGGCCAGCAGCACCAGCGTCGGGTCCATCTTGCCCTGATGCGCCAGATACCCCGCCGGGATCAGCACTACCTCGCTTGGAAAGGGGATGAAGCTCGACTCAATGGCCATCAGCGCCATCACTCCCGTATAGCCCCAGCCGTCGACCGTGGTCAGCAGCCAGTCGATCATGTCATGCAGCATCCGCTCATACCTCGCGCGCGGTTCAAATCAGTCCAATAGCATTGAGAAAAACGATCACGACCAGCCAGGGCGAGACATAGCGCACCAGAAAGCGCCAGGTGCGATATCCACGCCTATCCCCCATCCGCAGCTCGCCGCGCGAGGCGGCACGCGACATCACCCAGCCGGCGAAGAGCGCGATGAACAGCCCGCCCAGCGGCAAGAGGATATTGGCCGTCAGATAATCCATGAGGTCGAACCAGGTCTTGCCGAAGAGCTGGAAGGACTCGCCCGACCACAGATTGAACGACAGCACCGAGCCGATGCCCAGCACCCAGGCCAGCACCCCGACCGCGATCGCGGCCGGAACGCGCGCTATCCCACGATTCTCGACCAGCCAGGCGACAGCCGGCTCGATGAGCGAAATGGCCGACGTCCAGGCCGCAAAGGTCAGCAGCACGAAGAACAGCGTCCCGAACAGACGCCCACCCGGCATGGAGCCAAAGGCGATCGGCAGCGTCTGGAAGATCAGCCCCGGACCGGCGGCCGGCTCCAGCCCGTTGGCGAAGACGATCGGGAAGATCGCCAGCCCTGCCAGCAGCGCCGCCACCGTATCAGCGGCTACGATGATCAGGGTCGCCCGCGCGATCGAGGCATTGCCCGGCATATAGGAGCCATAGACCATGATCGCCCCCATGCCGAGACTCAGGGTGAAGAAGGCATGCCCCAGTGCGATCAGCAGCGGCTCGCCCGTGAAACGGCAGGACGCCGGTCCTCCTGACTCCAGCGACTCGCAATGCTGGAACACCTTGCTGAAGTCGGCATTGAAAAGAAACTCGACGCCACGCGCGAACGCGCCCTGATACATGGCATAGAACACCAGCAGCACCAGCAGCACGAAGAGCGCGGGCATCAAGAGCGTCACGGCCTTTTCCAGGCCGCCACGCACACCGCGCGCCACCACCACCATGGTCATCACCATGAAGATGGTGTGCCAGGCGAGCATGGATTCAGGTGAGCCGAGCAAGGCCCCGAACAGCGTCGAGACGCTGTCAGCATCCGCGCCGGTGAAGAGTCCGGCGCCGGCGCGAAAGACATAGGCGAGCGCCCAGCCGGCAATGACGCTGTAATACGACAGAATCAGAAAGCCGGTCACGACCCCGAGCCAACCGAGCCAGCGCCAGGCCGGATTCGCCTGCTCGTCGGCCACCAGTACGCGCATGGTATTGATCGGGCTTTGACGTCCACGTCGCCCGATGAGGATCTCGGCCATCATGATCGGTACGCCGATCAGGGCGATACAGACCAGATAGACCAGCACGAAGGCGCCGCCGCCGTTCTCGCCCGTGATATAGGGAAACTTCCAGATATTGCCCAGACCGACCGCCGAGCCGACGGCGGCCAGGATGAAGACGAACCGCGACGACCATTGGCCGTGGATGGAACCGCGTGTGTCCGGCATGGGGTACGCACCCTCGATGATGGTTTTATCGACCTCAGACGGGCATTTTCCGCCAAGCACAGGGAGGGTCACAAGGTATACGCCGCGCGAGCCGGCAATCCCTATGCAATAATTACATATTTATTCAAACAATCCCCCGAGAGACTTCGCCGCCATGTCTAGGTTCTCCGTCACCCGCTCCCGCTCCCACCACCAATGGCGGTCAGGCACCGTCGGTTTGATGCGCCTCTTGGGCATGCTGCTCTTCATCAGTCCCATCATCCTGACCAGCGGCGCCTGCGCCAGCAGTCAGCCGTCTTCGAATCAGGATCGCACCTCTCGCGCTCCAACGCCGCCCAAGCCCTATGTCAATGCCTCAGCTCCCAGTCATTCGCCTTACGACTGGCGCAATTTCGGGGAAACCAAGCAAAATTGGCAGTTGAACGATCGAGCGCGCGAGTGGCGTGGACTCGACCGCACGGCCCTGAATCTGCAATCGGCCAGCGCGCTTATCGTCGACGAACAGGGCAACGTCCTCTATTCCAAGAACGCGCGCACGGTCAGACCCATCGCCTCCATCACCAAGTTGATGACGGCCATGGTGGTGCTGGACACGGGTGTCTCGCTCAACACTCGCATCCGTATCGTCGAGGACGACCGCGACCGGCTCAAGAACAGCCGCTCGCGGCTGCGCATCAACGATGCTGTCCTGTCAAGACGCGAGATGATCATGGTCGCCATCATGTCATCCGATAATCGTGCCGCCCATGCACTCGGTCGCACCACCTTCCGCGCCGGCACCCCCGCTTTCATCCAGGCCATGAACCGCAAGGCGCGCGCGCTTGGGATGAACAACACTCAGTTCGTCGACTCCTCCGGACTCAATCCACGCAACCGCTCCACGGCCGAGGATCTGGTCAAGATGGTGCGTGCCGCCTCGAACTACCCGCTGATCCGCGAGACCACCTCGCGCGGCGAGATGACACTGCGTCCCTTCTCCGACGGCACCGCCTTGCAATATCGCAACACCAATCCGCTGGTGCGCAGCTCGGAATGGACGGTGGAAGTCAGCAAGACCGGTTTCATCAACGAGGCCGGACGCTGTCTGTCCATGCAGACACGCATCGACAATCGTCGTCTCTATATGGTTTTTCTGGGCGCCAATGGACGACTCGGCCCCATGGGTGACTCCAATCGGGTGCGCGAGTGGATCCTCACGAGCAACGGTCGCACGACGGCCGCACGCTGATCCAGTTACCCGCGATGTCCGGGCGTCTAACGCGAACGCCGCCCCCACTTCGAACCCTCGCCCGCTGTGGAACCGCCATCGGGCTTGGGTCGCCAGGGTGACTGAACCCCGGAGGCGGAACGGCGCAGACGCGGACGCTCCAGCACGCGCAGTCCGGCCAGGGCCATCAGCTCAGCGCGTTCCTCATCCGTCAGCGGACGCCAGTTGCCCGGAAAGAGCCGCCGTCCCAGCTCGACGTTGCCGTAACGGATACGGATCAGACGGCTGACCGTGCAGCCGGCGGCTTCCCACAGCCGGCGGACCTCGCGATTGCGCCCCTCGCGCAGCACCACGTTGTACCAGTGATTAGCGCCGGTTCCGCCCTGGTCGGTGATGCGCTCGAACTTGGCCGGACCGTCCTCCAGCTCGATGCCGGCGGTCAGATGCTCCAGAGTCTCGGGCGCCACACCGCCCAGGATGCGCACCGCATATTCACGCTCGATCTCGCGTGAGGGGTGCATGAGCCGGTTGGCCAGCTCACCGTCGGTGGTGAAGAGAATCAGGCCCGAGGTGTTGATGTCGAGCCGACCGACCGCGATCCAGCGCCCCTGCTTGGGACGCGGCAGACGCCGAAAGACGGTCGGTCGCTCCTCGGGATCGCGGCGCGTGACCAGCTCACCCTCGGGCTTGTGGTAGACGATGACCTGGGTCTCGGCCTCGCGCTTGGGTTTGAGCGTCACCTCGCGCCCGTCAACGCGAATACGGTCAGCGCGGGTGGCCCGGTCACCGAGCTTGGCGAGCTGACCATTGACGCGCACCCGACCCTCGCTGATCCAGCCCTCGATGTTGCGGCGCGAGCCGAGTCCGGCCTCAGCGAGCAGCTTCTGGAGCCGGACGGGTTCGTCGCCCGAACCGGGACGACGGGGCGGCTGTCGATCATTCTTCATGGCGTGTTCTCGGTCTGTTCGGACGTCAGCAAGACGTTCGGGGAGGGTGAAGGGGGCACTGGCGCGTCTGGCGGGCGGGACACCAGCTCACCGCCCAGCCAGGACTCGGGATCGCGGATCTCGGACAGGGGCGGCAGATCGTTGAGCGAACGCAGTCCGAAATACTCCAGGAACCGGCGCGTGGTGGCATAGAGCGCCGGGCGTCCCGGCACGTCGCGATGGCCCACGACCCGCACCCATTCGCGCTCGGTGAGGGTCTTGATGATATTGGTGCTCACGGTCACGCCACGGACATCCTCGATCTCGCCGCGCGTGATCGGCTGACGGTAGGCGATGAGGGCCAGCGTCTCCAGCAGTGCGCGCGAATAGCGCGATGCCTTCTCATCCCACAGCCGCGCCACCCAGGGCGCAACCGAGGCACGCACCTGCACCCGATAGCCGCCCGCGACCTCGGCGATCTCGATGCCGCGCCCGGCGTAATCGGCGGCTAGCTCGCCGAGGCTGTCGAGGATCGCGGCGCGCTCGGGTCGCTCGTCTTCGCCGAAGAGCCCCAGGAGCTGGTCGAGCGTCAGTGGACCGCCGGCGGCGATCAGGGCCGCCTCGATGATGGTTTTAAGCGGCGGGCTGTTCATGAAATTCCGGCGATGCACGCTCGCGCAGTTTCACATGGATGGGCGCGAAGGACTCGGACTGCACCAGTTCGAGCACGCTCGACTTGATCAGTTCCAGCAGCGCCAGAAAGGTCACGACCACGCCTGGACGCCCTTCGCTGGGATCGAAGAGATCGGTCAGACGCGCGAATCCGCCGCCATGCAGACGTTCCAGTACCTGTGACATGCGCTCGCGCAACGATAGCGGCTCCTTCTCGACCCGATGACTGCTGAACAGCTCGGCGCGCGCCAGCACCTCGCGCAGCGCCAGCAGCACCTCGCGCAGATCCACGTCCGGCGGCCGGCGCTGGATGCATCCGGGCGGCACTCCTGCCTCGACGACGAAATGATCGCGCTCCAGACGTGGCAGCGCATCGAGATCCGCCGCCGCCTGCTTGAAGCGCTCGTACTCCTGGAGCCGACGGATCAGATCAGCGCGCGGATCGGCGCCCTCCTCCGCGTCGACCTGGGGCCGGGGCAGCAGCATCCGCGACTTGATCTCAGCCAGCATCGCGGCCATCAGCAGATACTCGGCCGCCAGCTCCAGACGCAGCTCGCGCATCAGCTCAACGTACTCCATGTACTGATCTGTGATCCGGGCGATCGGAATGTCGAGAATATCCAGATTCTGACGCCGGATCAGATAGAGCAGCAGATCGAGCGGACCCTCGAAGGTTTCGAGAAAGACCTCCAGCGCATCCGGCGGGATGTAGAGATCCTGGGGCAGTGTCAGAAACGGCATCCCCTGGACGATGGCCAGGGGCAGTTCCTGTTGCACGCCCAACGCCGCCGAGGCGTCAGGCTCGACAGCGGCAGTCGCCTCCGCTTCGCTCAGCGCGTTCAAGGTGCGACGCGCGTCAGAACATCACCAGCGACATGGCGTGCCGGACCTCTTCCATGGTCTCGCGCGCCACGTCACGGGCCTTCTCACAGCCTTCGTTGAGGATGCTGCGCACCAGATCGGGCTGGGCCTCGTACTCGCGCGCGCGCTCCTGGATAGGCGCCAGTTCAGCCAGAACGGCGTCGATGATGGGCTGCTTGCACTCCAGACAGCCGATGCCGGCTGAACGACACCCCTGCTGCACCCACTCGTGCACCGAGTCGTCGGAATAGACCTGATGGAATTGCCACACCGGACACTTCTCGGGATCGCCCGGATCGGTGCGCCGCACCCGCGCCGGATCGGTCGGCATGGTCCGCAGTGTCTTCTCGACCTCGGCCGGCGCGTCGCGCAGGGCGATCGTGTTGTTATAGGACTTCGACATCTTCTGGCCATCGAGTCCCGGCATCTTGGACGCCTTGGTCAGCAGCGCCTGCGGCTCGGGCAGGATGATGCGTCCGCTTCCCTCCAGATAGCCGAACAGACGCTCGCGATCAGACAGCGTGATGTTGCCCTGCCCTTCGAGCAGCGCGCGCGCGACCTCCAGCGCCTCCTGATCGCCCTGCTCCTGATAGCGGCGCTTGAGCGAGTCGAACAGCTTGGCGTTCTTCTTGCCCATCTTTTTCTTGGCCTCTTCGGCCTTGTCCGCAAAGTCCGGCTCGCGCCCGTAGATGTGGTTGAAGCGCCGCGCCACCTCGCGCGTCAGCTCGACATGCGCCACCTGATCCTCGCCAACCGGCACCTGTCCGGCCTTGTAGATGAGGATGTCGGCGCTCTGGAGCAACGGATAGCCGAGGAAGCCATAGGTCGAGAGATCCATCTCCTTGAGCTTCTCCTGCTGATCCTTGTAGGTCGGCACGCGCTCCAGCCAGCCGAGCGGCGTGATCATGGACAGCAGCAGATGCAGTTCAGCGTGCTCAGGCACCCGCGACTGCACGAACAGCGTCGCTGAGCCGGGATTGATGCCGGCGGCCAGCCAGTCGATGACCATATCGCGCGCGCTGTCGGGAATCCCGGTGGGATCCTCGTACTGGGTGGTGAGCGCGTGCCAGTCGGCGACGAAGAAGAAGCACTCGTATTCGTGCTGCAACTCCAGCCAATTCTTGAGCACACCGTGATAATGACCGAGATGCAGCCGGCCGGTCGGACGCATGCCAGAGAGCACGCGCGCATGTTGGGTTGAGACAGAAGCCAAGAGTCGATGCCTCGCGTCAGACTAAAATCCAGATTTAAGTTTCAAGATTTAAGCCTTAAGTGGTCCTTAAAACTTAAAACCTAACACTGAAAACTAAACAAAAAAGAGTTCTTTCACGATCCCGCCGCCCGGCAGCACGCCGATGGTCCAGTTGACGATCGGCAGCAGGATGGTTCCGAGCACGCCAGTGACGAGCAGGATCAGCAGGACGATGAGTCCGAAGGGTTCGAGCCGTGAAAAGGCACGGGCCAGCGGCAGTGGCAGCAGTGAGTTCAACACGCGCCCGCCATCGAGCGGCAGCAGCGGCACCAGATTCAGCACCATCAGAAAGACATTGATGAGCACACCCGCCGCGCCTGTGTAGACCACGGGCAGCGCGATCCACTGACTGACCGGAAACAGCCGCAGTCCGGCCTGGATGATCAGTCCCCAGGCGAGGGCCATGATCAGATTGGCGCCCGGCCCGGCGACGGCCACCAGGGCCATGTCGCGGCGCGGATGATGCAGATTGCGCCAGTCGACCGGCACCGGCTTGGCCCAGCCGAACAGAAAGCCGGTGAAGAAGAAGGCCAGCGCCGGCACCAGCAGCGTCCCGACCAGATCCACATGCCGCAGCGGATTGAAGGTCACGCGCCCGAGCCTGAACGCGGTGTGATCGCCGAGCTTGTTGGCGACCCAGCCATGAGCGGCCTCGTGCACGGTGATGGCCAGCAGTACGGGCACAGCCAGCACGGCTAACAACTGGAGATGAGTGAGCGCTTGCATCATTCCTCGAACAGTGTGGCGTCGCCCTTGCCGCGACGCACCAGAGCGGGTGGATCGGCCATCATATCGACCACGGTCGTCGGCTCCAGTCCGCAAAAGCCGCCGTCGATGATGAGATCCACATGCTTGTCGAGATACTCGCGCATCTCATAGGGATCGGTCAGCGGCTCCTGATGATCGGGCAGGATAAGCGTGGTACTCAGGATCGGCTGATCGAGTTCGCCGAGCAGCGCGCGACAGATCTCATTGTCCGGCACCCGCAGACCGATGGCCTTGCGGCGTGGATGCAGCAGCCGACGCGGCACCTGTTTGGTCGCCTCGTGGATGAAGGTGTAGGCGCCGGGCGTGAGCGATTTCAACAACCGGAACGCCTGATTGTCGATCTTGGCATAGGCCGTAATCTCGGAGAGATCGCGACAGACTAGCGTGAAATTGTGCTTGTCGTCGAGCTGACGAATACGCCGGATGCGTTCCATCGCCGACTTTTCGCCGATCTGGCAGCCGAGCGCATAGGAGGAATCGGTCGGATAGACGATGACCCCGCCTTCGAGCAGGATTTCGACCGCGCGACGCACCAGGCGCGGCTGCGGGTTTTCGGGATGGATCTGGAAGAACTGCGCCATTGAAGGATCTCGGTTCGGTCTCTAACCGCAGGCCACGCGAGGCGCCTGGTCGGCCAGCTCGGGCCAGTCGCGCCAGATGGGCACGCAGCCCTCCGGCAGCACTGGCAACCGACCGAGTTCGAGCCAGGGATTCTCGGGTCCATGATAATCGGAACCCGCCGAAGCGCGCAGACGCTGCTCGCGCGCATGACGGGCAAAGGTAAAAGCTTCGTCGCGACTGTGACTGCCGGTGACGACCTCGACACCGACGCCCCCCAGCTCGCGAAATTCACCCAGCAGCCGCTGGATCCGCGAGCGCGTCAGATCATAACGGGCCGGATGGGCGATCACGGCCTCGCCGCCGGCGGCGCGAATCCAGCCGAGCGCCTCCTCCAGACTCGCCCAGTCGCCCGGCACATGGCCGGGCTTACCGCGCGTGAGGAAATGCCGGAAGACCGCGCTGGTGTCGGCGGCGCGTCGGCGCTGGACCAGCAGGCGCGCAAAGTGCGTGCGCCCGATGAGCCGTCCCTTGGCCAGCGCGCGTGCGCCCTCGTAGGCGTCCTCGATGCCGTGCTTGGCCAGACGTCGCCCGATCTCCTCAGCGCGCCAGGCGCGAAACTCCATCAAGCGAGACAGTCCCGCCTGGAGTCCGGCATGAGTCGGATCGAGCCGCAGACCCACCACATGCACGGTGCGCGTGTTCCAGGTCACCGAGATCTCAGCCCCTGGAATCAGGGTCAGACCACAATTCTCAGCCGCGCGCCCGGCCTCGGCCAGGCCATCGGTATTGTCGTGATCCGTGAGTGCCAGCACCCGCACCCCCGCCGCGCTGGCGCGCGCGACCAACGCCGTCGGCGTGAGGGTACCGTCGGAAGCGGTCGAATGCGTATGAAGATCGGGGATGGGATGCATCGGCCTAGTTTAACCGAACGCCAACCGCCGCGCGCGATCAGGCGCAAGACGGATATCCCCGCGATTGCTATGCTTTCGGGATCCACGGACCAATCCCACCCAGGGACCGGTCGACGCACAGGCTAGATACCCATGCTGCCACCGATCGACATCAGCTATATTGCGCAGCGCCTCGACGAACTCGGCGAGGAACTCCAGCGCGTCAGCGACGATTCGACTGACCCCATCGAACCACCACCGCAGGCACTGCTCACGGGCCTCGAACGCCTGCTCGATGTTCTGCACGCGGCCGACAGTGAATCGCGCCTCGATTTTGCGCGTCAGATCCAGCAGACGACCGGCTCGGACCCCGAACTCATCCTGGAGCATGGACTGCGCCTGATCGTCCAGCTCACCGACCTGGCCCAACGGCTCAATCTGCCCAACCAGGCCCAGGCACTGGAGCGACTTGCACTGCCGCTCAGTGTCTGGATGCTGCGTCGCGGCTGTGAGCTGCCGCATCCCGAGCCGGTAGTCAATGCGCTCGCCCGGCTGGCCAATAGTCTGCGCCAGCCCGAGTCGCTGCTCGAACTCTATGGACTCATGAACGAAATCATGGACGCCATCGGCATCGAGCGCGCGCTGGAGCTGGAGACCGACAACCCGACCCGCCCCTGGCGCGTGCTCCTGATCAACCGCGCCATCGTCGCGACCCGCACCCGTCAGCCGGCGCTGATGGAGGCGGCTTTTCAGACCATCGTCGAGCACCTGCCCGAGGAGGCGCCCGACTTCTTCCGCGAGGGCATGGGCCAGATGGAGACGCTCGACTATCCGCCCCCGGCACGCGAGGTCATGCAGCGCTATTTCGAGACCTGGTGCTCGGGACAGCGTCTGCACTGATGTGGATGGTGTAGACTCTGCCAATCGACGACGAACATGGAAAGCCGCTCATGCGCACCGAAGAGATCCAGTCAGGGATGCGGCTCGCCCGGGATGTCCACGATCCTCATGGTCAGATCCTGATCCGTGCCGGCATCGTTCTTGGCGAGCGTCAGATCCAGGCACTCAAATCGTGGGGTGTCGCCGAGGTCGTCATCGTGCCGGACGAGGACACAGCCGAGTCAGGGATCTGCGATCCCAAAGCCATCGACGAGATCCGCCGTTCGATCGATACTCAATTCAGTTTGAGCAATGGCGATCATCCAGTCATTCAGGCCTTGCACGCGCTCTGCCTGGACCGGGCGCTCGCTCGGTCCCAGGGTTCAGATTATGCGTCTTGACCGCCTCATCGAACGACTCGACGAGCTACCCGCGCTCCCGGCTGTCTATCAGCGTGTGCGCGAATCCATCGCGGCCCCGGACAGCTCGTTGGAGACGGCGGCCAGTCTGATCGAGTCCGACCCGTCCATGAGCATGCGGATGCTGCGCGTCGCCAACAGCCCGCTCTATGGTCTGGCGACCAAGGTCGACACCATCCTGCGTGCATTGACACTCATCGGCACGACCGCCGCCCATCATCTGGTGCTGTCCACCGCCTTGATGACGGTGTTCCGTGATCTACCGCTCGGCACGGTCTCCATGCGCTCGTTCTGGGAGCATGGCATCGCCTGCGGCGTGGCCGCCCAGCTCATCGCACGCCAGGGCGGTCGGGCCAACCCGGAGCAGGCTTATCTGGCCGGACTGCTGCACGACATCGGGCGTCTGCCGCTCTACATCCTGGAACCGCTCGACATGAGTGCCGCCCTACAGGCCCATCGTGAACGCCAGGGCCATCTGCACGACCTGGAACGGCAGTATCTGGGCATCGACCACACCGAACTCGGCGCCATCCTGCTTGCGCACTGGCAACTGCCGGAGGTCTTTCGCTCGGTCGTCTACGATCATCATGCCCCCTGGCGCGCGCCGAGTTCATCCGAAACCGCTGTCGTGCATGTCGCTGACCTGATCGTCAACAGTCTCAAACTCGGCACCAGCGGTACGCGCTGGGTGCCGGTACTCGACGATGGCGCCTGGAATCTGACGGGACTCGATATCGAACAACTTCCAGCCATACTCGACGCAACCATCACCACCACGCAGGACGTTATCTCGGCCTTCATGGAGTCGTGATAAACGGATTGCATACCCCAGAATCCTCTCCGCCCTCGCTCCGATCTATGGATATTTGGCAGAACGAAAAGGAGTTGACCGCCTCGTGATCAAGCTCAATCGCAGCAAAGCCGCCTTTGGGCGCCATTCCACCTTCCCATTGCGCTATGCCTGGCTGACCAAGGGTATTCGAGCCATTGGTAAGAATCCTCGCCTTTTCGGTACCCCCGAGGACGCGATGGTCGAGCTGGGCGTCGGGCGCAACATGGTCAGCGCCATCCAGTACTGGCTCCAGGTCACGCGCCTCGTCGACTTTTCCAAAGCCGATCCAGCGATCACCCCGCTCGGCGACGCCCTGCTCGGTGAGCAGGCCGATCCCTATCTGGAAGACGAAGCGACGCTCTGGATCATCCACTGGCTGATCGTCTCCAACCCCGAGCTGGCCACCGGCTTCTACTGGTTCTTCAACCGCTTCGCCATGCCGCGCTTTCGCGAGCCGGAGATGCGCCAGGCGCTGACCGACTTCGCCGAGCAGGAACTCCAGGTGCGCCGCTCGGCCAGTACGATCAAGTCCGACAGCTCGACCCTGCTGCGGATGTATGCCGCCGGTGAGGGCAGCGGCGAGGATCATCTCGACTCCCCACTCGCGCAACTGAAGCTGGTCGAGGTCGATCCGGGACAGGGCTATCGCAGTCCGCGCGCGGCGCGGCCCTTCCTGCCGCCGCTGGCGCTGCATTTCGCGCTGGCCGACCGCTTCCACTCCGATCCACAGACGCCGGCGCTCCCGGTGCGCGGGCTGCTCTATGGCGGCGACGACTGGCCCGCTGTCGGTGCCGCCTTCCGACTGACGGAAGAAGGACTGATGGCCACGCTCGCCCGTGTCATGGATCGCTATCCCGGGTATTACGAGCTGCGCGATACCGCTGGTGTGCATCAACTCTATCGACGCCGGGCGGTCGAACCGTGCCAGATTCTCAGCGACCACTATCGGGAGCGCCGCGCGTGATCCAATCGACCCCCCTGTCCAGTGCAGCCGACTCGGCGGCGCAGCGAGCGGCGACGCCCGCTCGAACCACGCTCGGTCAACAGATCCAGCTCCAGCGCGCCTTCAGTCGCTCGATCAATCTGGCGCGCGACTGCGAAACGCTCGACCCGATCCATCACTATCAGCCGACCTCGCGTGCGCTCGACGCCCTGGGTCAGATTCTGCCCGGTCTCACATCC
This sequence comes from Allochromatium palmeri, assembly GCF_009720725.1. Taxonomy (GTDB): domain Bacteria; phylum Pseudomonadota; class Gammaproteobacteria; order Chromatiales; family Chromatiaceae; genus Thermochromatium; species Thermochromatium palmeri. Next base: position 185,517 of record NZ_WNKT01000002.1, on the reverse strand, counting down.
GAGGCCAGTCAGCGGGCGCTCGCTTTAATCGGACCGTATGGGGCGGGCAAGTCGGCGTTCGCGCTCTTTCTCGGCGCCCTGCTCGGCGCGCGCGACTCAACAGCCCGCCATGTGGCGCATTCGATCCTGAAGCGTGCCGATGCCGAGCTGGCTGAAGGTCTGCACAGTCGCGTCAGTGCCCCGCGCGGCTTTCTGCGTGTGCAGATCAACGGTTTGCCCGACTCGCTCTCGCGCCAGTTGCTGCTGGCCCTGGCAGCATCCGTCGAGCGTGAAGACCTGTCCGAAAAACTCGTCAAGCGTCTCCAGGCGGCGGCGCGCGCCGGTGCGCCCATGGATCAGATCCTCAACCGGATCGGCGAGATCCAGACCGCCTGGGCTGAGTCCGGCGGTGCCGGCGTTCTGATCGAGATCGACGAGCTGGGCAAATTTCTCGAATACGAATCGCACCACCCCCAGCAGCGCGAGATCCATCTGCTGCAACTGCTCGCCGAGCGTGCCGCCGAGGCCCATACCGCCCCGCTCTATCTGCTGGTGATGCTGCATCAGGCGTTCGAGCACTACGGCAACCGGCTCGGCAGCCGACTGCGCGACGAATGGCAGAAGGTCCAGGGCCGCTTCGGGGCTATTGCCTTTCTCGAACCAGCCGAGCAATCGCTGCGTCTGGTCGCCGCCGCGCTCGAACGCACCGAGCCGCTCAGCCCGGAGGTCCAGGCGCGTCTGGCCGCCGATCTCGACGCGCTGGCCCAGACCCATGCCCTGCCCCTGGGTCTGGAGCCGGACGCCGCGCGCGCCCTGTTCGAGCGCGCCTATCCGCTGCACCCGCTGGCGCTGTTGATCCTGCCGATCCTGTGCCAAAAGGTCGCGCAGAACGAGCGCACGCTCTTTTCCTATCTGGCCAGCACCGAAGCCTGCGGACTGCGCCAGCGGCTCGATCAGTTGGTGATGGGCGACTGGATCGGTCCCTGGGAGCTGTACGACTATTTCATCCTCAATCAGGCTGGCGGCTTCTCGGATCCGATCACCTATCATCGCTGGGTCGAGGTGGTCACAGCGCTGGAGCGGTTCGCGCCGGGCGATGCGGATAGCGAGGCCGAGGTCGAGGCCGCGCGACGACTGCTCAAAACCATCGGTCTCTTGAACCTGATCGGCGCTCAGCGCGGACTCAAGGCGTCGCGTCCGGTGCTCGACAGCGTCTTCGGCGCGGCCACGCCGGCACTCATCGCTCGGCTCGAAGCCAGCTCGGTGATCCATTTCCGCCGCTTCGCCCAGGAATACCGCGTCTGGCAGGGCAGTGATTTCGATCTGCGCGGCGCGCTGCAACAGGCGCTGGCCGAGCAGTCCGGCCTGTCACTGGCTGACACGCTCAACACGCTGGCCCCGCTGCGGCCGATCGTCGCGCGCCGCGCCTCGATCGAGACCGGCACCCTGCGCACCTACACGCCGGCCTTCACGGCGCGCGACCGCTGGCCGCCCCAGCCGCTCGACACGGGCGATGCGCGGCTGTGGTTCTATCTGGCTGAGCCGGACGAGCAACCGGATCTGGCCGATGCACCCGAGCTGGACGTGGTCGCGGTCTGTCCCTTCACCGAGCGGCTGCGCGAGCTGGTCGGTGAATGGCTGGCACTGCGCGACCTGCCGCGCCAGCAGGCGGCGCTGCATCAGGATCCGGTTGCCCAACGCGAGCATCAGACCTGGCTGGCCAATGCCGAGAGCGAGGCGATCGGGCTGATCCAGACCCTGATCGAGGAACCCGAGGCGTTGAGCTGGTCCTTCGGCGGGATGCCCAGCCCGGTGCACGACCGGCGCGATCTGCAACGCCAGCTCTCGGAGTGGATCGACGATGCCTACCACCAGGCACCGCTGATCCGCAACGAACTGATCAACCGCGAGCGCCCCTCGACCAGTGCCGCGACCGGTCGCAAGCGGTTGCTCGTCGCCATGCTCAACGCCGCCGATCAGCCCGAGTTGGGGATCGAGAAAGATCCGGCGGAAAAGAGTCTGTATCTGTCGCTGCTCAAACAGAGCGGACTGCACCGGCGCGAGGACGGGGAGTACGGCTTTTTCGCGCCGCCCGGCGACGATAACGGGCGTTGCCGGTTGCGGCCGCTGTGGGACGCGATCTCGGACACGCTCGGGGCGGATGGCGCGCGTCAGGTGCCGGTGCCCGAACTCTATACCCGGCTGCAAGGTCCGCCGTTCGGGGTGCGGCTCGGGGTGTTGCCGATTCTGCTGATCGCCTATCTGCTGGCGCATCGGCGCGAGACCGCGCTCTATCAGGAAGGCGTGTTCTGCGACACGCTCACGCTCGAACAGGCCGAGCTGCTGTGTCGTCGTCCGGCGCTGTTCGCGCTGGAGCGTTATGACTTGCAGGGACTGCGCGGCGAGCTGTTCGAGCAATATCTGGAGTCCATCATCGGGCGCCTCGGGCGCGAGGCCAGTCTGCTCGACATCGTGCGGCCGCTGGTGCGGTTCATCGCGCAACTGCCTGATTACAGTCAGCAGGGCGGCGGCATGAGCGAGGAGGCGCGTCAGCTTGCACGGATCTTCCGCCAGGCCAAGCGTCCCGGCGCGCTGTTGTTCGAGGATCTGCCGCGCGTCTGTGGTGTCAGTCCTGAGGTCTTCGCCACGCAGGAGGCGGGCGTGGTCGAGACGGTCATCCAGCGCCTGATCGTTCTGCTACGCGAACTGCGCGATGCCTATCCTGGTCTGCTCGACGACTGGCGTCAGCGTCTGGGACGCGCGCTGCTTGATGTCGCGGATCGGGAAACCTTGGATGTCGCGACCCTGCGCCAGGGACTCGCCGAGCGCTATCACGGGCTGGAACGCTATGCACCCGAGCTCAGCCCGGTCGGGGCCTTCGCCCGGCGTCTGGCCGATACCGGCTTTCGCTCCGACGAGGCCTGGCTTGAATCGGTGATGACGCTGCTTGGTGGCGCGCCGGCAAACAAATGGCGCGAATCGAACCGCTTGCAAGCTGAGGCGCGGCTGGCCGAGTTCGCCGAGCAGCTGCGTGATCTGCGACGGCTGCGCGATGCCCTGCCCGAGGCGCGCGCGAATCAGGAGGCGGTGCTGCTCAAGCGTGTCGATCCTCAGCGCGGCGAGGTTAGCCATGTACTGGCGCTCTCCAGCGCGGAGCGTCAGGCGGCAGCGAAACGGGCCGCTGAGATCGCGGCTGGGCTGGCGGGTCTCGATGAGACACAGCGGCTGGCGGTCGTTGCGGCCTTGCTGGAACACTGTGGACGACAAAAACCGCCTGATGTCCCTTGTGACCCATGCTGACGGTGATCGAAACGCCCTTGTTTCAGAAGCAATGGCCGCTGTACTGGACAGAGGAGGAGCGCGGCAGTTTCGCCGCCTACATCGCGGAAAACCCGGATGCAGGGGATGTGATTCCCGATTCAGGCGGTTTGCGTAAAGTGCGCTGGCGAAGAGCGGCATCGGGCAAATCCAGCGGTGTCAGAGTCATCTATTACACGCGAACGACCGCCGGTGAGCTGATTCTTCTGACGTTGTACGCGAAGTCCAAAACAGACAATCTTACCGGCCAGAAGCTGAAGGAGATACGCCATGCCCTCGAACGTTGAACCTTTGAACGACAGCGAGATCGAGGCTTACGAGGCCGGCCGTGATCTCGCGGCCGATCTACTCCAGGCCATCCAAGAGATGAAGACTGGGCAAGGGCATGTGGTGTGGCCACTCGCCCTGGCGGCCAGACAGGAAACAGGACTGTCCCAGACCCAGTTTGCAGCACTGCTTGGCGTGTCTATACGCACGCTGCAAGGCTGGGAGCGAGGCCGCAAACAGCCCCGTGGTCCGGCGCGAACCCTGCTCGCGATCGCCAGACGTAACCCTAAAGCGCTTCATGAAGCGGCACGGGATCTGCGTTCCGAGCATCCGTGCTGAAGAGCGAAGCGCACGCTGCCGCTTAGCCGAGCCGTCGTGGATCGAGACCGTTGCACATTCCAGGCTCACGGAGGCTTCCGAGATGCAATTTCCCTATGGTCTGAGCGATTTCGGCGCCCTGATCGAGGGGGGCTACTGGTATCAGGACCGCACCGACCGTCTGGCGGCGCTGGAAGCGGCTGGGCTGCAACTGATCTTTCTACGCCCGCGTCGCTTCGGCAAGAGCCTGCTGCTGTCGATGCTGGAGCATTACTACGATCTGGCCCGAGCGGACCAGTTCGAAACGCTGTTCGGGGCGCTGGCCGTGGGGCGCAATCCCACGCCGCTGCATAATCGGTATTTCGTGCTCAAGTGGGATTTCTCGCTGATCCCGGCCTATGGCGAGATCGGCGATATCGAAGCGGCGGTGCACCAGCACATCAATGATCGTATTCGTCAGTGTGTCGAAGATTACGCGCTCCATTGGACGCGCGCGATTCCTTTGCATCCGCACAATTCCCTGTCGTCGTTCGAGTCCCTGCTCGGCGCCGTGCGTGCGACTCCGCACAAGCTCTATCTGCTGATCGACGAGTACGACAATTTCGCCAATGAGGTGCTGATGGCGGATCGTCCCGGCAGCCGGGATCGTTATCAGACGCTGTTGCAGGGCGAGGGGTTGTTCAAGACCGTATTCAAGGCCGTGAAGGCCGGGGCCGGTGGGCTGGGTGTGGATCGGGTGTTCATCACGGGCGTCTCGCCGGTGGTGCTGAGCGACATGACCAGCGGCTACAACGTCGGTAAGGACATCTATCTGGAGCCGGAATTCAACGACCTGTGCGGCTTCACCGAGACCGAGGTAACGGCGGTGCTGGAGCAGCTGGCGCCGGCGGACGGCGCCTGGTCGGTGGAGGAAGCGCTGGCGACCATGCGCACCTTCTACAACGGCTATCGGTTCAGCGAGGAGGCGAGCGAGAGCCTCTACAACCCGACGCTGAGTCTGTATTTCCTCGATGCGCTGCGCCGCCACGGTCAGTATCCGCGCCGGCTGCTGGATGAGAATCTGGCGATGGACCGCAACAAGCTGATCTATATCGCGCAGTTGCCCGGCGGTGAGGAACTGCTGGTGGCGGCGCTGGCCGGGGATGATCGGGTGGTGGTGCCGGAACTGGTACAGCGTTTCGGCGTGGCTGATGTGCTGGCGGCGGTGAAGGATCAGCCGTTCATGGCGTCCCTGCTCTATTTCTTCGGCATTCTGACGCTGGCGGGTCTGACGCCCTTCGATGAGTGCCGGCTGCGCATCCCGAATCTGGTGGCGCGCGGACTCTATGTCGAGCGGTTGCGTGAGCGCTGGCTGGGGCCGACCGGCGCGGCGCGGGTCTTGCCCGAGGCGGTGCGGGCGCTGGCGCAACACGGCGATCTGGAGCCGCTGGCGGCGTTGATCGAGGGCCAGTATTTCCGGGTGCTGTCCAATCGCGACTATCGCTGGACCAATGAGCTGTTGGTCAAGTTCGCCTTTCTGACCCTGTTGTTCGATGATCGGCTCTATATGGCGGTGTCGGAACTGGAGACCGAGCGCGGCTATGTCGATCTGGCGTTGATCCTGCGTTCGGACAAGCGGCATGTCCAGGCGCTGGATCTGCTGCTGGAGTTCAAGTATCTGAGTCTGAAGACGCTGGAGCTGAGCGGCGAGCAGGTGCGCGAGCAGTCGCGCGAGGCGCTGGCTGAGTTGGCGCCGGTGGCCGGCAAGCTCAATGAGGCCGAGGCGCAGGCGCGGGCCTATGGGGCGACGCTGAAACAGCGCTATGGATTCCAGACGCTGCATGGTTTTGCGGTGGTGGCGCTGGGCGTCGAGCGGCTGGTATGGCGGACATTCAGGCTGTAGTCGGATTGTCGACCGTATAGCAAAGCTATACCATAGGAGCATGATTCGCAGCTTTCGCCACAAAGGACTCGAAGCGTTTTATCGCACGGGCAGCAAAGCCGGCATTCAGCCGTCTCATGCCAAGCGGCTACGCACGCAATTGTCCGCCTTGGATGTTGCGACCTGCCCGGAGGACATGGGTTTTCCGGCGTGGCGACTGCATCCGTTGACGGGCGAGCTGTCGGGTTTCTGGGCCGTGACCGTCAATGCCAACTGGCGTCTGATCTTTCGGTTCGTCGATGAAGAGGCGGAAGCGGTCGATTATCTGGATTACCACTGAGCGAGTAGAGCCATGAGTCGTATGCACAGTCCGGCGCATCCCGGTGAGGTACTCAAGGACGGTTGGCCGGAGGATGTGACGATCACAGCGGCGGCCAAGCAGCTGGGAGTGACGCGGGCGGCGTTGTCACGCATTCTGAATGGCCATGCGGGCATCAGTGCCGACATGGCTCTACGTTTGCAGGATTGGTTGGGTATCGATGCGGAGATGTGGTTGCGCATGCAGTGTGCTTACGATCTGTGGCAGGCCGAGCATCACCGGAAACGGCCACGGATCGAGCCGCTGAAGCGCGAAACGCACGCTGCCGCCTAGCCGGGCAGTCGAGGATCGAGACTGCCGTACATTTCAGGCTCACGGAGGATTCGGAGATGCAATTTCCCTATGGTCTGAGCGATTTCGGCACCCTGATCGAGGGAGGCTATTGGTATCAGGACCGCACCGACCGTCTGGCGGCGCTGGAAGCGGCTGGGCTGCAACTGATCTTTCTGCGTCCGCGTCGCTTCGGCAAGAGCCTGCTGCTGTCGATGCTGGAGCATTACTATGATCTCAACCGCGCCGACCAGTTCGAGTCGCTGTTCGGGGCGCTGGCCGTGGGGCGCAATCCCACGCCGCTGCATAATCGGTATTTCGTGCTCAAGTGGGATTTCTCGCTGATCCCGGCCTATGGCGAGATCGCTGATATCGAAGCGGCGGTGCATCAGCACATCAATGACGGAATCCGCGACTTCGAGCGGCGGTATCGCGACCGACTGCTCGAGCCGATCGACCTCCATCCCACCAATGCCCTGTCCTCCTGGCGCTCACTGCTGAGCATCATTTCCCAAACGCCCTACAAGCTCTATCTGCTGATCGACGAGTACGACAATTTCGCCAATGAGGTGCTGATGGCCGATCGTCCCGGCAGCCGGGATCGCTATCAGACGCTGTTGCAGGGCGAGGGGCTGTTCAAGAGCGTATTCAAGGCCGTGAAGGCCGGGGCCGGTGGGCTGGGTGTGGATCGGGTGTTCATCACGGGGGTCTCGCCGGTGGTGCTGAGTGATATGACCAGCGGCTACAACGTCGGTAAGGACATCTATCTGGAGCCGGAATTCAACGACCTGTGCGGCTTCACCGAGACCGAGGTAACGGCGGTGCTGGAGCAGCTGGCGCCGGCGGACGGCGCCTGGTCGGTGGAGGAAGCGCTGGCGACCATGCGCACCTTCTACAACGGCTATCGGTTCAGCGAGGAGGCGAGCGAGAGCCTCTACAACCCGACGCTGAGTTTGTATTTTCTCGATGCGCTACGCCGCCACGGTCAGTATCCGCGCCGGATGCTGGACGAGAATCTGGCGATGGACCGCAACAAGTTGATCTATATCGCGCAGTTGCCGGGCGGTGAGGAACTGCTGGTCGCGGCGCTGGCCGGGGATGATCGGGTGGTGGTCCCGGAACTGGTGCAGCGTTTCGGCGTGGCCGATGTGCTGGCGGCGGTGAAGGATCAGCCGTTCATGGCGTCCCTGCTCTATTTCTTCGGCATTCTGACCTTGAGCGGTGAAGGGGTGTTGGCCAAGCTGATTCTACGTATCCCGAATCTGGTGGCGCGTGGACTCTATGTCGAGCGACTGCGTGAGCATTGGCTCTCCGCGGCGGATGGCGACATCGCGAACCAGGCCGCTGAAACGCTCTATCTGCACGCGGATCCGGCGCCGCTCTGTGACTTGATCGAACAGCGCTATTTCCGGGTGCTGTCCAATCGCGACTATCGCTGGACCAACGAGCTGTTGGTCAAGTTCGCCTTTCTGACCCTGCTGTTCGACGATCGGCTCTATATGGCGGTGTCGGAACTGGAGACCGAGCGCGGCTATGTCGATCTGGCGTTGATCCTGCGTTCGGACAAGCGGCATGTCCAGGCGCTGGATCTGCTGCTGGAGTTCAAGTATCTGAGTCTGAAGACGCTGGAGCTGAGCGGCGAGCAGGTGCGCGAGCGCTCGCGCGAGGCGCTGGCTGACTTGGCGCCGGTGGCCGGGAAGCTCGATGAGGCCGAGGCGCAGGCGCAGGCTTATGGGGCGACGTTGAAGTCGCGCTATGGATTCCAGACGCTGCATGGTTTTGCGGTCGTGGCGCTGGGCGTCGAGCGGCTGGTATGGCGGACATTCAGGCTGTCAACTACCCCGGCCTGAAGGCCGGAGCTTGAAAGAGTTGGGTTGACCAGGGACCGCGGTGAAAATCCGCTCCGTTTGCAACAGGTCATGAAGGCGGCTTTTCGTGGTGAGCCACAGGGGCAAGACGTTATCAGCTTGTTTGGAGAATTTTTTGATGAGAGCTATCGAGCTGGAGGCGACCGTTGAGCAGCATAGTATTCGCGTTCCGGATATTATCCGGGACGGAACTCAGGTGCGCGTGCTGTTATTGATGGATGATGATCCCCCCGCGAATACAGCAGGTGATGGCGACGATCTGAAACGCTGCCTGGCTGGATTGACCGAGGGCCTCAGTGACGAGGATTTACGCCGTGCTCGGGATTTTGGCCGGAGCGATCCACAATGAGATTCCTGATCGACACCAAATCTGTATAATTTTCGGAGGTTTTGAATCAAAATCGTGGCTAAAAAATCGCTCATAGACATCGATGGTCGCTTGAACAAGGCTTTGGAGATCGCCAGGCGGGAGGGGCAGAACGTTCGTATCAGTGAGTACGAGATCACGTTTGATCCGATTTCGAACAGGCATAACAAAATACCTCATCAGATCAGGAATCGGCTTGAGGATTTGTTCTATCTGGTGCGTGAGGATCCGCAGCAGGTGATTCCGGAGTTGCTGTCATTGAAGGAGGCGCATCCGAATACACCGGTCATTTATAATCTTTTGTCGGGCGCGTACAGTCGGATTGGTGATAACAAGGCCGTTGGTGAATTGGTGGAGGAAAATTATCGCAGGAATCCGGATTATTTGTTTGCGAAGATCAATTATGCGCAATTTTGTTTGCATACGGGCGATTTCGATAAGATTCCTGAAATATTTGAAGGCAAGTACGATTTGAAGTTGTTGTATCCGAGGCGGAAGAAGTTTCATGTCAGTGAATTTGCCGGGTTTACGGCGGTCATGTGTGCGTACTTGAGTGTGATCGGACACAAGGAGACTGCAAGGCTGTTTTATGACGGTTTGCTGGCAGTTGCTCCTGATTCGGAGTTGGTGTTGTTTGCCAAGCGTTTCTTTAAGCCGTCTTTGCTGGGGAGATTGCGGCTTTGGGCGCAGAAAAAAGGGCGGATCAAGGAGGATGTTGACGGTGCGGACGATCGGCCGCCGTCGGATGATGAGTCGTGGTTTTCGGCTTGATGGTGAGTGAGAGAGCAGACTAAGGTTGAGAAAAGATGAGTCAAAAAAAGTCAGAACGCCCTGTGCGTCATTTGTTAGGTCTTTCCGGAGGCAAGGATAGCTCTGCGCTAGCGATCTATATGCGCGACAAAGTTCCTGAAATGGAATACTTCTTTGCCGATACTGGCGCTGAATTGCCGGAGACGTTGGAGTTCATCGATTTACTGGAAGATTATCTTGGAAAAGAAATTGTAAAACTCAATGCAGATCGCGATTTCGATTTTTATTTGAAACTACATAATAATTTCCTGCCTTCACCGCAACGCAGATGGTGCACAATCAATCTCAAGCTCATCCCTTTTGAGGATTATGTAGGAGAAGATGAAGTTGTTTCTTACATTGCTATTCGTGCTGATGAACCTAGTAGAGTTGGATATACACCCACAAAATCAAATATTCAAACTCGATTTCCTTTTAGAGAAGATGGGCTTGGCAAAGATGATATTCTTTGCATTCTAGAATCATCTGGAATCGGAATACCAAAATATTATAACTGGCGAAGTCGATCAGGTTGTTATTTTTGTTTTTTCCAGCGCCAAGAAGAATGGCTTGGCTTGAAGAAAAATCATGAAGCGCTTTTTGAGTTGGCGCGTCAATATGAAAAATACGATGAGGCTACTGGAAAACGATACACATGGAATCAAAGCGGATCTCTAGATGAAATAGTAGCGCGAGCAGAAAAAAAGGCCAATCAACCTCAAAAATCAAATAGTACAAAGTCAAAAAAACTCATCGACAACATCACTCATGATAATGACGATGATTTCTGCCCAATCTGCATGCTCTAAAAATGAATCATTTAATAAATGCATTCAGAAAAGTTCGGCTTCACGGCAAAGGAGAGAGCCGATCACTTCACAAACCTCTACTGCTACTTTTTGCACTTGGACGATGCTTCCACGACAAACCAAGGATGATCCCCTTTTCGATTGTCGACCTCAAGCTCAAACTGCTTTTTGGAAAATTTCACCCAGAAGCTTTGCTTGCAGGAAATACGCATTATCCTTTTGGGCGCCTTGAAAATGACGGGCTTTGGGAAATCGAAAACAGCCGTGAATTGAAAAGAACCAGCGTTGGCCATCTTTTCAAAAAAGAACTTATTGATAGAAACATTCATGGCGGCTTTCCGGATTGGATTTACCAGAAGCTCATTGCCAAAAAAGCACTTATTCTGAAAATTGCTCACGATTTGCTCGAAAGTTATTTTGAAAAAATTCTACACGAGCAAATTCTCAAAGAAGTTGGATTGCCGCAACGGCAAAAACCAAATGGTGAGAAAATGGATTATCAAGAATCAAACGCACATGATGCTTCAGGGGGATATGAAGCATTTGCAGTCAATCAAAATAGCGTTGTCGGCAACGCAAAAAAACAAACCATCAATCACTTTATTGATTATTTAAATTCGCTACATAATATTTCTGCTAGTGGAGCAAATGCTTTAGCGGAATCTCAGGCAATGAGCCGATATTTCGGCGAGCTTTATGAGCCATTCCCGTTAGCTGAAACCATTTTTAATATTTTAGGGGATGATTGCCAGCGTGTTGTCATTTTGACTGGACATGCTGGAGATGGAAAATCGACAGTAGCGCTCGATGTCTTGAAACGCCTGCATGGACTTCCCCTCTCAGAGCCACTAAGCAAGCCACTCAATGATTTAGAAACAGTCGAGCACCCCAACCAAGCCGGTCGTCAAGTCTCTATCGTCAAAGATATGAGCGAACTGAGCAGTGAAAAACGTTTGCAGTGGATCAGCGATGCCTTTCATCAATCCGGCTCTTGGTTGATCGTCAGCAATACCGGGCCTTTGTTGAATACGCTGCGCGAATATACGCATGAAGCGCCTGGTGAGGTTGAAAGTCGGATTCTCTCGCGCCTCAATACGCCTTATACAGCAGATGACCTAAAAACACATACGCTGACTGAATTTGCGAAGGATCTTGTGATCCTCAATATGACTCGGTTGGACAATGTTGGATTGGGCGCTAGCCTGTTAGATCGAATGCTTCAGCACAGTGGATGGCAAGACTGTGCCGGATGCAGCATCGAAGAAGCCTGTCCGCTGCTGCTGAACCGGCGTGCCCTGATCGATATCAACGATCAAGCTGTTGAGCGTGTGCGCTGGATCTATCAGCGACTCACGGCTTATGAGCAACGTTTGACTTTGCGTCAAATGGTTGCGCATCTTGCTTTTAGCTTGACAGGCGGAATGAGCTGCCAGAATGCTCGAAAGAGCGTTGAAGCCTCAAGTGCCGCCGGATTAGATCGCGGCACTGATGGCCTTGGGCAGATCTTGTTCAGTGAATGCTTTTTTGGCTATCGTCATGGTAAGCCTTGGTTAGAAAGTCAACGACTGCGAGCGGTGGAACTAAATCGGCGTCAGTTTTTCGGTGCACCCGTGGCTGTTGATTTTGAACGTCAACTGACATCAGCGAATAACAAGCAATGGGCTAAATTGTCGGTTACGCTCCAATCGCTCGAAAAAGACTGGCGTGCATTGGCTCGGGAATCGACTGGAACACATTGGCGATCTGCATTGAGGCGTTTGCTGTATTTCTTCGCTTCACCCGAGCCTGACAGCGATAATCAAGCCGCACTTTATTTTGACACTTTTTTGCAATCCCCGCGTTTGCGTGATTTCGATCGCTGGCGTCAAGCTGGAGAGTTGGATTTTTCGCGGATAGAGCAAAAACGCTTTTGCCGCGCCTGTTTGCGAGTTTTGTTGGAAATATACTCAGGCTTTAGTTCTAGCCAGTTTCGACCTGATCAAGAGTATTTATACCTGACGCTGCGTCGTCCTGATCGAGCCGTTGTACAGCCAACACAACTGATCGTTGCAGAAATTCCTTTCAAAGATTTTGATCTTGGATACGATCCGCTCAAGCGACTCCCTCTGCTTCGCTATCAGAAAGGTGAACCATCTCTCCCGCTGACACTGCCCTTGCTGGATTTCATTCACCGGCGTCACGATGGCCAACTTGGCAACGAGCTTTCGCAAATCCATCTTGCCCAACTTGATTGGTTTCGCGCAGAATTGTTGAAGCGCATTGGTGTTAATAGCGGGCAAAATGATGTCATCATGTTACGTTCCGGCATAGACGGACAAACGCATCTACATCGATATTTTGTGGATTTGAACAGCAAGCAACTGGAGCTTGAGCTATGACAATCATTGAAGATTCTATGCTCGAAAACAAAAGCGACATATTATTGCCTTTTCCAGTTAAACCAAATGCTGACAAATCGAATCAAGCCATTCAGCTCTATGGCTTGAGATTTTACAAAGACCAAACGCCTGTAGAATATCTGGCAGAGTTTTTGTTAGTCTTTGCTTCTCCAAAAGAAAAAAATGGCGAATATAGCAATAGCTTTTCAATCAGCAAGAAAAGTAACGGATCATCTGCTTACGGTTATTGGCCGGAAGACAAAATTGAACTCAAGCTTTTTGCTTTTTTTCCTTCATCCAAGCTTGAAACAAGACACCCAACGCATCGAGCGGCTTATCTTGATGCGCTAGATAAAATCAAGTCGCGTCTGTCAGGAACCGAAACGCAAAAAGAAGAAACGATACGCTTCATACAAAGCTTGCTTTCCGGATTCGTAGGTGTTGCAAAAAATAGGACTTGGGTTACGCACTGCTTTCTTCCTGCTTCAAAAAAACTTTTAGGGCGGGAGCTGAACTGGCTAAACTCTCAAGCACAAAAAGATACTGAGCTTAAATCTTGGGATAATGCAAAGCAGCATTTCGCACACGACAGACACAATTTTATGGGGCGCGGTGGCGAGGTGTTGTTTTTGCAGCTCGCTAATCTTTTTTCTTCAATAAATTCTCCTGAAATATCTCATTTAGTCGAGCAACCTGAATATTCTCATCTTAAAGATAAAGCATTCCAATTAAATAAATTAGTCAGCGAGGGGCTTTCCGAACTTCTAGGAAATTCGTTTGGATCTATCGACTCGCTCATAGAGCTTTTAGAAAGCAGCCTATCGGACTATAAGCTATTTGACGAACCAAAATATGCCCCTTTAGGCTGGGTGCCTGCCGCTACGAAACCAGAAGCGCTACTATTTGCATCAGAAATCAATAACATTTGCTCTATGAGCATAGGCGCTTTAGAAAAAATCGATTTACTGCAAATATTATGTTGTTTGCATGTATTGCGGTCGCTTTGTTTTCAAGCCTGCCGCTTTGAGGATAATTCCCTTTCAACTGTTGGCTTTGCCGGTCGTTACGCCTGGGTTGTAAGCGATCCGAAAGCACCTCCATCTGATTCAATGCGAAAGTTAGCGGAAGCTTCTTTCAACGCGATTGAAGCTGTTTTGTATCGTGTACTGCGGCACCCGGAACTTAATAAAAATGGCAACGGAAAATTTAGAGAAGCAGATGAACACGGCTTTAAGATTTTCAGAAAAATTGCGAAAGAAATTGGGATTGTCGTTCCACCAAAAGGTCAGGGGCAGCGTTTTTCACTTAACCCTGGACTGATGAGGTTTCTTGTCGCTGCTTTAGTTCAGCCTGGAGAACACATTCGACTCACCGATTTCTACCACCGCGTATTCGCACACTACGGAATTGCGCTTGGTGGTGAGCCGCTTGCGGTTGCCTTGGCCTGGTGCGGCAATGGACAAGACAAAAATTACGCCATCGATATGAATACGGGTTGGGTGGAAGAAACCTTGCAACAAGGTGGATTCCTGATTGAACTCTCGGACGCGGTCTCGATCGTTCACAATCCAGGAAGCAGTAATAGGGAGTGGGCATGAATCTTTTCGTTGAAACTCTGGCCGATTACATCAAAAGCCAATGGGATCAAGCATTGAACGCCACAGGCGGCCCCAAAGAAGCACGCTTGATCGTGCAAAGCCTGGATCCGAATACCACGTTCGACCTATTTACAGCCCTCGACACCCACCGCCTCACCTGGTCACAACACTACGCTATCGACTGTGAATTTCGCGTCGCCACCGGTCTATGGGACGACTGGTGCCGCATCAATCGCCAAGCCGCCGCTCGCTTCGACACTCACCCGCACTGGATCGACCGTGAAGACCGCCTGACCGCCTATCGCAACCAAATACGCGACGACGACAAAGACGGCCTCGTCGTCGTCCTGGTCGGCCTGAATCATGCGACCGACCAAGGCGGCCTTTCAGGCTTTCACCTCGTCGACGAACAGCGCATCTGGCAGCATCTGGAAAAAAGCTTCGTCCCCTGGATCGAAACCCTGAACACGCGCCTAGCCCTCTCCGGCACCGAACGCGAAATCGAGCACTTCGATGAACAGATTCATGAACTGTTCGATGTTCAACCACGCCAACTGGCCCGATTGGCTGATTTCCTGGAACACGAAGTCATCGGCCCTGCCCCGAATCTCTACAGCCTGAGCGAACTGATCGAACGCTTCCAGGCTAAACTGCCCTTCTGGGACATCCCTCCACTGTTGACGAGCCATCACAGCGGACGCCGCTCCCACAAAGGGCGACTGAAAGAGGCCGCCGGTTTCATCTCACATCAGCGTTTTAAAACAGCGACGGAACGAAAGAAAGCCTGGCAGAAATTGGAAAAAGCCTTTGCCGACGGCACGCTCGAACTCCCCCAAACCACGACACCGGATCTTTACGCGGATCTCGACGACTATCGCGAGACCCTGCACGCCTTCATTCATAACATCGATACACAAGCGCGCGAGCGCTTGCTACAAACCGACCTGACCCCGGTTCTCGACGTCCTCAAAGCCCGCGAGAAAAAAACCACTCCAACCAAGGTTCCACGCCTAAACGGCTTCAGCCTCGATGTGATGCTGCAAGCCATCTGGCAAACCCTGGTCGAATACCGCAAAAAGCAACCGAACATCAAACTGTTCGAGTCGCTGGCCGCCATTCACATCAAAGTCGAGAGCTTCAATCACGACCTCCAAGACGACCCGGACGCCGACACCGGCGTCGAATACATGGCACGCGCACTCCTGCGCGGCTGTCTCGGCGGCCTGCCCGACCTGATCGCCGGCATCGACTGGCGCCTGCCGGTCGACAGCGACCAGATCGACGAACCGCGCGAACGCTGGGAGCACACCGTCGATCTGAGCCTGACACTCGACCCCGAAACCATCACACTCGGCAAAAGTCGCGCACGCCCCTATATCCGTTTCGATGTCTTCATCCACCTGCACGACGACACCGACGACAAACCCGCCTATAAAAAACCCTTCCAATGGGCCTTCGGCCCGACCCACCCCGAGCGTGTGCGCTACGAGGGCGCACGACTGCTAATCGAAGAACACTGGCCGACGCTCATCGACGCCCAACCCCTGCCGGTGTTCCAAGTCCCGGCCGTCAATCTGACTGCACTCTATTACGCCGCCGACGAAGAAGAAGCCAACCGACTCGTCAGCCAGGCGCTCGGCGAACTGACCCTGATCGACCTGCTCGCCGATCTCGCGCCCAACGTACTCGACCCCGCACTCGCCCAAGCCACGCGCACCCTATCGCGCACCTATCGCCAATGGCTCGGCACCTATGTCGAACAGGGTTACTACCAGGCCAACGCCGACCACTACCTCCCCCTGCTCAACGGCTATGTCGACCTGGCCGAACGACTGCTCGACATCCAGGTCCGAGGTAGCGCCGAACTGCTGCGCCGGTTCTACAAGGCGTTCCTGCTGGTCGACGATTCGCTGCACCCAAACGACGCCTTCCTGCGAGCCGGCATCGCCTGGGGCCTGACGCCCGCCGTCATCGAACTGACCTACACCCGCGCCCGCTTCCTCTGCGACGGCTTCCCCGAAGTCGCCGCCGATCTGGTGCTCGGACGCGACTCCGACGCTCCCTTCGACCAGCTTCTGAATCTCGCCGAAATCCATCGTCCGCTCGCCGGACTGGTGGTCAACGCCGAGCGCAAACTCTCCGCCGAGATCAAATCCTTCGGCTTGCTGCACCACCTTGGCGAACCGCCCGATGTCGAAAAGAGCCTCGCCGTCCAAACCCTGCTGCGCGAAGACGACAGCGACGACGACGGCGCGGACGACACCCGACTGCGCGAGGAAAGCGAGATCGTGGTCCAGGTGCTGACCGACTATCTGAGTCTCTATCCCTTCGCCGAGGACGGTCTGCGCATCCTCGCCCTCCATGTCGAAGAACTGGGCCTCATCCTCTCCGGCGTCGATCGCTTCCTGCGCGAGTATCTGAAACGTAGCTCAGCGGACTGGCCGGCCTTCCACTGCGACCTGATGGTCTACACCACCTCATCCTCGCCGATGGCGATGGAAAACCGGCTCATGGCCTGGCGCGACGCGCTGACCGCCCGCTATCGCGAACGCGGTCGCCCGCTGGTGCTGTCGGTCGGCCACCGCTTCGCCCCGACGCGCGAACAGATGGACGAGATGGCGAAACAAGAAGCACGCCTCTATGACATCGCCTTTCTGTTCCGCTTCCTGTCCGGCGGACTGATCGGCGAAGCGGAACCGGCCTCGCCCTTCACCTTCGATTACAACAATATCGGCCCCTTCCCCATCGCCGAATATCCGCGCCCGATTGAACTTGGCGATTTGCTCAAGCGCCAGAGCCTGCTGAGCAACCGCCGCCTGCGCATCCAAACCCGGCACGCCGATCTCTCGGCCCGCCTGCGCCACCCACAGGACACCCAACCCGACCACCTGATCTTCGGCCGCATCGACTTCAGCCCCTGGGCGACCCTGGTCGACGGACTGCACGCACGCGCGCAATGGGTCGCCTGTATCGACCCCTTCGTCGACAAGCGCCTCTTGCGCACCGCCGAAGGCCAGGAACGACGCAAGATCCTCGGCTTCACCTCCGGCCTGGGCGCCTATGGCGAACTGAACCTATCGATCTCGACCGAACAGGACACCCTGGGCCAACTGGCCGCACGAGTACGCGGCGAACTGGTCGAACTGCTGCCGTTCCAGGACGCGGCGGGCTTCGCCGACATGGCCGAGCGCGTGATCGAGGAATCCGAGGAAATTATCGGCCTGTCCGCGCTCCATGCCGTCGTCGGCGAAGGCCAGAAGGTCCGCGAAGTGGTCGGTTTCGCCGCCATCCGCCGCCTGCTCGCGATCCCAAGCACGGCAGCGATGACGCAACTGCTCCCTATCGATTCGCTGCTGCACTGGTTCAAAGGCAGTGACGGATCGCACCGCCCCGACCTGTTGCAGCTCTCGCTGATCCTGCGCGAGGACGACGTCCCCCTGATCCAGGCCACGCTGATCGAATGCAAACTCGCCCAGCAGAACCCCGAACATCTGAACAAAGCCCTGCTCCAGACCCAGGACGGCCTGAGCCATCTCAGCCAGTTGCTGATCCCGAACCGCCGCGACATCCAGCGCGCCGGCTTCGACCGCCGCTACTGGTGGGCGCAGTTACAGCGCGCCATGACCTCGCGCGGCGTAGTCAGTCTGGCCGAGTCCGACTGGCGACGGCTCGACAAGGCGCTCGAACAGATCACCGAGGGCTATTTCGAGATCGCCTGGCGCGCGGCCATCTTCACCTTCTGGACCGACACCGAAGGGGCCACACCCAGCCTGACGCCGATCCCACTACCCCAGGACGTGATCCAGCCGCCCCTGTGGGCGCCGGCCGGTTTCGCCATCCAGCACGTCGCGCTCGGACACGATGGACTGGTGGCCCTGTTCGACGACCGCACCACCACGGCACGGCTGGAACTCGACCCAAGCGAGATCCGAATCGGCCCGGCCCTCGAACCGTCCGAACCGAGCCTGCCGACCGTACCGCCCGGACCGGATGAACTCGACCTCCCCACACCCGCGCCGGAGCGCGAACTGACCTCGCGCTGGATGCCGGCCTCAACCACAGGCACGCCCCAAACGACCGCGCCCAATCCGCCGCCGTCGCCGCCCGCCGCACCCGAGCCGAGCGAACCCGCCGCCTCCACGCAACCGCCGCCGGCCGACCTCAGCCCCGCGACTCCGCCCCCAACGCCGAACGCACCGATCGGATTCGCACTGCCGGAACAACTCCTGATCGGAACGCGCGCCAATGGCGAGCCGGTCTACTGGCATTATGGTCATCCCAACATGGCCAACCGCCATCTGCTTCTCTTCGGCGCATCAGGCTCAGGCAAGACCTATGGCATCCAGTGCCTGCTGGCCGAGATGGCGCGCGCCGGTCTGCACTCGCTGATCATCGATTACACCGACGGTTTTCTGCCCAATCAGGTCGAGCCGCTGTTCGACCGCGCCGCCAAACCGATGAATCACTTCGTCGTCCAGGATCGCTTGCCGCTGACGCCCTTCAAGCGCCAGGAATACGAGATCGACCCGTCGCGACCCAAGATCAAGGAAAGCCCCTATCAGGTCGCCTCGCGCATCGCGAGTATCTTTACATCGGTCTATGAAAGCATCGGCGACCAGCAGAAAGCCGCACTGATGCGGGTGCTGGAAGACGGCATCGCCGCTGACGTCGGATTCACATTCGGCAAACTGCTCGACCGGCTACGCGAGGACGGCCAATATGGCGAGAGTCTGGCCAACAAACTCGAACCCCTGATCAAAGCCGAACCCTTTCGCGAAGGCGACGACTCGGCCTGGGAGGGCCTGTTGACGCACGGCGAACACTCGGTGCATGTCCTGCAACTCAAGGGCCTGGGACGCGACGTGCAGAAGCTCGTGACCGAGTTCGCGCTCTGGGATCTATACGATTACGCCTGCAACAACGGCAACAAGAACCGCCCCATCCCGGTAGTGCTCGACGAGATCCAGAATCTCGACCACAGCAGCGACTCCCCGATCGACAAAATGCTGCGCGAAGGACGCAAATTCGGTCTGTCCCTCCTGCTCGCCACCCAGACCACCAGCCAGTTCGACCCGGAAGGACGCGACCGTCTGTTCCAGGCCGGTCACAAGCTCTTCTTCAAACCCGCCGATACCGAAGTCGATCGCTTCGCCACCCTGCTCAGCCAGACCACAGGCGAACCCAAAGCCGACTGGCGCCAGCGACTGTCGAACCTGCAAAAGGGCCAGTGCTGGTCGCTCGGGCCGGTGCTGACCTCCTCCGGCCGGTTGCAGGAAAAAGCCGTGCTGGTGTCGGTGACGGCGCTGGCTGAGCGGGGATTTGGGGCCTGAGTCGGCTGATAGGTCGTTCAATTTCCCTCCCAAACCGCCCTCAACCGCTTCGGCACGAAGCCGGAGTGAGTTACAGCGGGATCGCCAAGTGCTTGAATGCGCAAGGCAACGAAGCCGGCATCCGCAGACCATCAAGAATATCTGCCTTTCCTTCAGCACAGAAAAGTCTTGATCAAAGTGGGCGCTTAGCGTACTTAGTCGTAATACCTACAACGACCGATGAAGCCACCACTATGCAAAAGCTCGTCAACACCGGCATCAAACTCGACGCGGGACTGCATCAGCGCTTGAAAGCTCTCAGCACCGTAAAAGCCCGCAGTCCCCATTGGCTGATGAAGGCCGCCATCGAGGAGTACGTGCAGCGCGAAGAGCGCTATGAACAGGAAAAACGGGAGGATCTGGAGCGCTGGGAGCGCTACCAGCTCACCGGACGCGCAGTATCCCAAACCCAGGTCGGCGTTTGGCTGAACACCTGGGGAGACGAGGCGACGCCCGAGGCGGCCCCGCCATGCCCGATGTGATCTGGCTCCCGGAAGCCATCGATGACCTGGAGCGGTTACGTGCGTTCCTGATGGACAAACATCCGTACGCCGCCCGTCAAGCCGCGCAAGTGATCCTGAAAGGAGCGAATCGGCTGTCGGATTTCCCTGAAATCGGCCCGCCGATGAACGATGGAAGCGGGCGACGGGAGCTGTTTGAAGCCTTTGGACGGGGTGGTTATGTCCTGAGATACCGCATCGACGGCGATCGCGTGGTGATCGTGCGCGTGTGGCACGCCAAAGAGCAACGCGACGAAATGCCTTGAACTCGATCTTCGAATGCTCGTATCAAATAGCTTTGATTTTGAGGAGATCGGCATGGATTTGAACAAGGCACATGATATGGCGGTTTACGAGCTAAGCCGGTTTTATGAATTAGCTGTATTTTTTACGGCATTTGTTCCGCGATCCACCGCTCACCGGAAGAACCGGCACAGGAGATGCGCATTGAAGCGGCGGCTCAAATGACATCCGCGCCGATCATTGAAACAAAACATCGTGTTGATCCAACTGCACCTGTCGATACCAGACTCTTTAGACATACAGGCCGAGGACATCCGTCTTCTGCTCGCCGCAACGCTGTACGGACAAGGACGACTCTCGCTCGGCCAGGGCGCCGAGATGGTCGGACTCTCGAAGCGCGCCTTCCTGGACGCCATCGGGACTCATGGCGTTTCGGTCTTCAACCAAGCCCCGGAATCCCTCGCCGCAGATTTGGCAAATGCTTGACGGCTCCAAGATGCCGATCAGCACGAACGAATACCCAAACTGAGCACCCGAACATGGAAACCCTGGGCACGCTTGATCCCATCGACAGCCTGCCACTGGAGCCGCCCCGAATGCCCGAGACGACAACCGCGCTCGACCTACTCGACCCCAAGAACGACTATGTGTTCAAGCGCCTGTTCGGCGAGGCCCCGGAACTGCTGGTGGCCCTGATCAACGACCTGCGCCCGGATCTGCCCGAGATCACCGCCGTCGAGGTGCTCAACCCGAACATCGACCCGGCGGAGCTGAGCGGCAAGTACATCATCCTCGACGTCCTGGCACGCGACGCCGCCAGCAACGTCTACAACGTCGAGATCCAGGTCCGCCGCTACGGCGCCTGGCACAAACGCGGACTGTACTATCTGGCCCGCACCCTGAGCCGACAGCTGGGGACCGGCGAGGACTACGATGAACTGCGCGCCGTGGTCGGCATCCATCTGCTGGACTTCGACCTGTTCACCGCCACACCCGCGCAGAAGGCTCAGGCACTGTGGCGCTTCGAGATGCGCGACCGCGATCAACCCACAGTGACACTGGGGAACGTGTTGCAGTTGAACCTGATCGAATTGCGCAAGGCCGACCGGCTGGGACTGGGATCCGGACCGCTGTCGGGCTGGGTGACATTCTTCGAACATTGGCGGGAGGAACAGCGAATGGCCACGATCGACCATGCTCCGATTCAGGACGCATTGAGCCGCGTGCGGCAACTGAGCGCCGACGAAGAGGCCCGACGGCTGGCCTTCGTGCGCGAACGCGCACTGCGCGATGAGGTGTCCTTTTTGAAAGAGGCGCGTCAGGAAGGCTTCCAGCAAGGACGCCAAGAAGGTCGTCAAGAAGGGCTTCAGGAAGGACGCCAAGCCGAAGCGGCTACCATCCTATTGCAACTGCTCGCGCTCAAATTCGGCGCGCTCACCGAGACGGCGCAGACGCGCGTGCAACAGGCCGATGCCGACACTTTGCGCGCCTGGACGGCGCGTGTGCTCACGACCCACAGTCTGGAAGACGTCTTTGTCGATCGCGATCAGGAATAACGGGACACCAGTTCGACCGAAATCATCCACGCATGTTGATACACACCACGCCCTTGCCGCTGAACTTCCCCCAGACCTTCCTGCCGGATCGGCGTCTGCTCGGGGCACTGTTGCCCGCCGCCGTGCAAAGCTGTGACGGCGACAAAGAGGCCATCGGCTCCGCGACCGGCATCCCCACCGGCAAGAGCACCGGCAAGGTCGAGCCGATGATCCGGTACGCCCTGGGCATGGGCCTGATCAGCGCCGAGAAAACGGGCGACTCCTGGCGCCTGAATCTGACCCCGCTAGGCGCCATCGTGCAGCGCGAAGACCCCTTCCTGAGCGAGCAGGTCACGCTCTGGCTCCTGCATCTACTGCTCTCGCGCCGCTACGGGCACGGCACCCCAGCCGTGGGCGTCGCCGATGCCTGGTTCACGCTCTTCGCCGAAGGCTGGTTCAGGCTCGGATCGCGGTTCACGCAGGCCGACTATCTCGACTTTCTGCGCGCCCGACATGGCGAGAAGCGCTATCTCAAATCGCTCTCGGGACTCGTGCCCCGAATGTATGCCGAGGACAGCAGTTTCGCCGCCATCGGCGCCCTGACCCTGGATGATTCAGCGGACGAACCGCTGCTGGTGCGCGCGGCGGCCCCGGCCGAGCGCCCCTTTTTCCCGGCCTATGCCGCCTATCTCTATCTGCTCTGGGACGAGCGCTACGGCGAAGACCGACAACTCGCCTTCGCCGAGTTCGCGCGCGACACCCATCTGACCGCCCTACTCGGCTGGAACGAGACCCAGGTTCGGCGCTGGCTCGACTGGATGGCCGACACCGGCTTGGTCAAGATCGATCGCTACACCGGCAATGCCGTGTTGCTGCGACTGCAAGAGACACGCGCGGTCGTGAACGCGCTCTATAGTGAGTTGATTTGAGGTGATGACGGCTCATCCGCCACGCGGCTAGAACACGCCTTGCAACGGCGGCGGACGGGAGCCGGATTGGACATCGACGAGGACATCGGCATGAAGATTGGAAATCTGGTTCGCTTCCATCAGGAGCATTTTTTCGAAGGCGCGGTGCAACTGCGCTGGATCCAGGATCGGCCCGAACAGGCACGGCAAGCGGCCGGATCCTATGTCTTTCACGGACCGCGTTACCACGGCGCGGGCGAAGCGGAACAGGAGGGCATCGGCGGCGGCCATCGCCTGAAGGACAGCGCCAGCTTCGTCGGCGACCTGCTCGATTCGATCCTCTCCGGTCTCGCCGGGGCCGAACGCAATCCCTATCTGCTCGCGGTCGCCGGCTATGGCGCGGGCAAGTCCCATCTGGCCACGGCCATCGCCTCCCTGCTCGGCGCACCGACATCGGACACGGCCCAGGCGATCGTCGAACATCTCACGCAAGCCGACGCCGCCATCGGCCAAGCCGTCGCCGAACGCCTCGAACAGCTCAACCGCCCGGTGCTGGTACTCTGTCTCGATGGCATGGCGGGATTCCATCTCGGCAACGCCCTCAGCCAAGCCGTCTTCGCGCAACTGGAACGCTACGGGGTCGACGCCGAGGCGATTCGCGCCCTGTCGCCACGTTTCCAGACCGCCGAACAGTTCGTCCAGCGCAATCTCGAATTTCGCGCCGATGCCTTCGCCCGCCATCTGCCCGGCTGGAGCGCTGACGCCATTCTGACCACACTGCGCCAGCAGGACGAGGCGGTCTATACGGCGGTCGATGCCATCTATAGCGACGCCAACGGCGCACCGATTCCGGTCGTCGGCCAGGAGTCGGCGCAGGAACTGATCAATACCCTGTGCGAGATCTATTGCGGGCCGAACGGCGCCTTCTCCAGCGTCCTCATCCTGTTCGACGAGTTCGGACGCTATCTGGAATATGCCGCCGAGAAACCGCAGCTCGCGGGCGACTCGGCCTTGCAGCAGATCTTTCAGGGCGTACAGGACAACAGCGGTCGGGTGCGCTTCATCGGCTTCATCCAATATGAGCTGAAGACCTATCTCAAGCGCTTCGGCAGCGCCGATCTGCGCCAGTTGCAGCGCTACATCACCCGCTTCGACGCCGCCGAGAAGGCCTATCTCTCGACCAATCTGGAGACCCTCTTCGCCCACATGCTCGGCAAGGACGAGTCGGCGCTGGAGACGCTCTGGCAGCACACCGGAGCGGACGCGACCCAGACCGAGACTCAGCAACGCCTGGCGCCGGTCTTGCCCGGTTTTGCCCGCTATCCGGTCTGGAACGAGCCGGAACGCTTCGCCCGCGTGATCGCGCGCGGCGGCTGGCCGCTGCATCCCCTGGCGACCTGGTTCCTGACGCGCCAGAGCGACGTGGTGCAGTCGCGTTCGGCGCTGACCGTCATCAAGGAATCCATCGAGCGTATCGCCGACGAGGACGCACTCGACCGCGAGCGCCTGCGCCGAATCAGCGCCGCCGAACTGGTCCTGAATGGCCTGTTGTCGCAGATGATCGCCGCCGAGCGCGAGACCGGCGCGACCGTGGCCGAGACGCTGCAACTGCTGCTGGAGAAGTTCCAGGCGCATTTGAGTCCTGAGCAACGTCTGGTGCTGGCCGGGGTCGCCGTCCTCGAAAAGATGCGTATCGCCAAGCAGAGTCAACCGAGCATGGAGGCCCTGCTGTGCGAGGCCACGGCACTCGACGGCGAGACCCTGCGCGCGGCGCTCGGGCCGCTGAGTCAGGAGCTTGGCGCGCTCGAATGGAACCGCGATCTGGGCCAATACGAACTGATCGCCGATGCCACCACGCGCGGCCAGTTCCAGCAGTGGCTGCGCAAGCGCCAGGCCGCCCTCACGCCCGAGGCCATCCGCAACCTGTTCGTGCGCAACATCGCCAAGGACGGCGGACTCATCGAGATCCAGACCGATTTCGGACGCCTGCACGAGGTCGCCACGACCGAATGGTTCTATGCGCCGCACTATGCCCATCCGCACACCATCGAACAGGCGATCAAGACGGCGGCGCGCGAATGGGAGCAGTCGCTCCATCCCAAGGACGCCAAGGGCCGCATTCTCTACGTCTATCTGCACCCGGAAGACGATCCAGCCGAGTTGGAGACGCGGATCGAGCGCGCCCTGAATGCCGAGCGCGAGCGTCTCGGGCAGGAGACACTGCCGCTGTGGGTCGCGGGGATCGAGGATCGCGAGGGCGTGATCGCCGAGCATCTCGGGCGTCTGCATCTGTTCGACGAACCCCTGTCCGCCGATGAGCAGGAGCGTTTTCGGCGCTTCATCCCGGAAGAGCGCGAGCGCAGTCGTCTGGCGCTCAAGGAAGCCATCGCCCAGGCGCTCAAGGAGCGGCTGTACTGGATCGCCGGTCTCGACGCGATCCCTGATGGGCGCATGAAGACCGTCGGCGAGGCGATCTTCGACTGCGTCTATCCCAGGATCCTCCCCTTCCCCTTCGACGGCTTCGCGACCTCTGCCGGCGGCGGCGCGGCGGACGCGGCCCAACTGGCGCGCAGTCTGATCGCGCATCAGGTCGACGGCCCCTGGGTGCAGGCTCAACCCAAGCGTTTGCAGAACCGGGTGCAGGCGGTCCTGGTGCGCAGTTGGCGCGTTCTGGCGACGACCGGCAAGCTGACCGCACCCGAACATCCCGCCATCAAGGCCGCGCTCGAAACGCTCCAGCAAGCGCATGTCGAACAGCCCACGCGCACGCTCTGGGACTCCTACCGCGCCCTGATCGCCCCTCCCTATGGTCTCAACAGCGCCTCGGCCGGCTTGCTGCTCGGACTGCTGATCGGCGGTGTGCATCCGCCGCGCCGTCTCGAACAGGGCGGCGAGCTGGTCGCGGCCGCCGATTGGCTCGGCACCGCCTTCCCGCCCCAGAAAGGCAAGCACGCGCTGGAAGCCTCGGTGCTCGAACGCACGACCCTGCGCTTTCTGTCCGAGGATGCCGAAGGCCGCTGGCGCGCCCTGCTCGACGGCTGGGAACACGAGAAGCACTACGAGCGTCTGGTCAAGCTCGCCCAGGAGGCCGAACGGATGCACCGGGTCGACCCGATCCCGGAAGTGCTGGAGGGTCACTTCAAGTATCTGCGCGACCGCTCGGAGGCGGCGGCGGTCAAGCTGCGCCAGTTCAAGTCAGAACTCGACGGCTATGAAAACAGCCTGGAGCGCGCCGAGCGGCAGAACGATGTCAGCGAGATGCTGCGTCTGGCGAGACTGCTGCTGCACAAACAGCACGAAGTGAGCGATGCTGTGCATTGGCCGGCATCCGCCGTCGAAGCCTGCAACACGTTACTGATACCCTTGCGCCAGATGGTGTCGGATCGGCTCGCCGGCTGGATCCCGCGCCAGAGCTGTCACAACGCCACCGATGTCACCAGCTTCCGCCAACGGATCGAAAGGGCCGCCGCCAGTCTCAAGGATCTCGGCTTCACGACCGAGGCACGGGCGCTGGAGGAACAGGCGCAACGCGCGATCTTCCAGGTCGAGAAACGCCAGCGCTTCGCCCTGACACTGGCCGAGAGCGACGACTATCCGCGCCAGCCCGAGCCATCCGACTCGACGCTGGTTCGCGATCTGCTCGACGGCATTGAGCAGGGCGAGCGATTGATCGAGGCGGTCGAGAGCGCGCGCGGCGTGCTGACCGATCCCGAGATCCTGGCACGGATCGGCGCGATCCGCCAGCGCGAACAGCGTCTGCGCGAACAGCTCGACCGCCAGCGCACCCAGCTCGGTGCGCTCTATGCCGCCATTCCAGATTCCGAAGACGCCTTGCGCGAGGCCCAGGCGCGGGCGATGCGGCTGCTTCACCTCTTCGTCGGTACGCGCGACGAGAGCGAAGTCAGCGCGCTGACCGTGCAGTTGGACCGGATGCTGGCGGATGTCGCCGTCTGGGAGTCGGGTGACTGGGACGTGGAGCGGCTGGAGGAACTGCTCAGCCGCCAAGTCGCCCAGCAACTCGCGGAACTGGCAGCGGATCTCGAAGCACGCGAGATCGAACCGGCCTGGGACATGGCGGCGATCTATGATCGCCTGATGCAACAACGCCTGGCCGGCGCCCGCTCACGCTCAGCCGACTGGGTCGAGCGACGCTGGATCGAGACCGACCGGATCGCCGAACTCGACGCCGAATACTGCGCGCGCGCCGAACGAGAGCTGAGTGAACTGCCGGCCTATCTCGCCGCCGAGGATCGCGCGCGACTCGAACGCCTGCGCCTGGCCGTCGCCACACGGCGGAACGAACTCGATGAGCAAGCGCGTCAGGCGCGTGTCCAAGCCTGGCTACAGCCCTTGCTCAAGCTCGATGCCATTGACGGTCTCGATCAGCCCGCAACCGAGCGACTGCTGAAGACCGCGCGCCAGCCGCCCGCTGAATTGCGCACCGAGGAGCAGGACGCCATTGCACCTATCGTCGAGTCACTGACGGCGCATCTCGACCGGATGAGCGTGGATGAAATCCTGAATCGAATCGAGCGGCTGCCCATACCACAGCAACAGGAGATTCTTGCGCGTTTGAAGGGGCTAGTGGGCTGAAGAGCGACGACGAGGCTCAACTTGATCGAAAGGGCGTCTTTATGATTGGCGCGAGAACACGGCGGATACCACATTCACCCTGTTGCAAGCACCTGATTTGATTGGCGGAGAGGGAGGGATTCGAACCCCCGGACCCTTTCGAGTCAACGGTTTTCAAGACCGCCGCTTTCGACCGCTCAGCCACCTCTCCGTTAAAGATAGGGCGCTTAGACGAGGCCCTGGGATGTGCGGGGCGCTAAGCATAACGCATGATGCGCCGTTGCCCAAGACTTTGATGCACCGCGACCGGCTCGCTCGAACAATCCAAACCACGCTGCCGGCAAAAGCGATTATTCTTGAATCAGGAATTCCTGCGAATCATGGCCACAATGGCCCGAGAGGTGCGTCATGGAGATCGGCTCACTCCACATCCAACCGATGAAACCCAACCCGCCAGCCGCGCCCACCCCGCCGCCGGGTGGCAACATCGAGAACCGCCAGCCGCCAGCCGAGCCTTCGCCACCGCAGCCACCCACACGACCGAGCGCGGAGAGTGCCAGTCAATCTGGTATCGATGTCTACGCCTGAGCTGGGGCGCTGCGCTCGGACGCCATCGACTCGACACCGGTCAGCTCGGCGATCAGCAACCCAGCCGCCTCGTCGAGCCCCGTGATCCGCACCTCAACCAACCGCCCCTCCCTGATCGGCGTTTCGGAACGCACATGCACCGGCAGATAGTTGGGCGTATAGCCCGAGCGCGGCCGCCCCTCGAACCCAGTGAGCAGACGCTCATGCAGCAGCGTCATCGACTTGCCGATCTGCTCGCCCATCACCTGGAGCCGCGAACGGCGCGCCAGTGACTCCAACTCAGCGATACGCCCCTGGCGCGTGCGCGCGTCCACCGGATTTGCAAAGCCAGCCGCCAGCGTACCCGGACGCGGCGAATAGCCGAAGACATGGATATGCCCGAAACGCAGCGACTCGGCCAGTTCGAGCGTCTGACGCCAGTCGTCGGCCTCCTCGCCGGGGAAGCCGACGATGATGTCAGTGGTCACATTGAGATCCGGGATCGCCGCGCGCGCCCGTTCGACGAGCCGGAGATATTCATCGCGCTTGCAGCGTCGCGCCATACGCCTGAGCACCCGGTCCGAGCCGCTCTGAAGCGGCAGATGCAGATGCGGCATCAGCCGCCGGTCGGCGAACAGCGACCAGAAACGCTCAGGCAGATCCCAGGGTTCCAGCGAGCCGAGCCGCAGACGCGGAATCGCCGTCTCACCCAACAGACGCTCGATCAGGCCCGTCAGTTCAGTCCCGAGATCCGCACCATAGCCGCCGAGATGCACGCCGGTCAGCACCACCTCCTGGACTCCGGAGTGCTGGAAAGACTCGACTTCGTGCAAAATCTCCAGCGGCGGACGACTGCGCTCCGGACCGCGCGCCTGAGTGGTGACGCAGAAGGTGCACTGATAGCGACAGCCGTCCTGAATCTTGACGAAGGCTCGCTGGCGACCGCGCGCGAAGAGCGGCGCGGCCAGATCCGCCACCTGCGTCGCCGGACGCACGCCGGACTCGACACCCAGCGCCGCAAGCACGATCTCGACCAGACGGTCCTTATCGCGATTGACAACGATGAGTTCGGGGGCCTCCGAAGACGATGACGCGGCGCCCGACGTGCTGTCGAGCGAGACCAGACAACCGCTGACGATCAGTCGGGCCGCTGGATGGCGGCGCTGGGCACGACGCAGGATCTGGCGCGATTTGCGCACCGCCTCGGCCGTGACCGCGCAGGTATTGACGACGATCAGATCAGCCGCCCCCGTCTCGTCCTCGACGATCTCGAATCCACGCGCCTGGAAGTCACGCGCCCAGGACTCCAGCTCAGCCTCGTTGAGCCGGCAGCCGAGTGTCTGGAGTCGGACGCGCGTTCCTGCGTGCATGGAGTGGATGTCGAAGCCGAACGCCGTTGGTCCGATCAGGCCAGCGCCGTCGGTCCAGCCGACGCCGAGGGCACGCCAGGCGGTGGCGGTGGAGTCGGCGAGCTTTGATACACCAGCAGCCGCCAGCCGTCCGCGCCGCGCCGAAAGACATGCGTGGCATAGAGCGGCGGCGGCAGCGATGCACCGGGCGGACGCTGGTCCGGCTGGATCTGCGGACGCTCTTCGACCAGATGCACGGCCAGCTCGCCCTGTTCGATCCAGAGCAGATGCCGGACCTGGAGGTCGAAGCCCTGCCCCGACTCGAAGAGAATCCGCCAGAGACGCCCGACCTGCTCACCGACAGCCAGGGGCGTCATCGGCAGCAAGCAGAAAATACTGTCCGAATCAGCCCAGACCGAGGCCATAGCCTCGGCATCGCCGGCTTCGAGCGCGTCATAATAGGCGTCCTCGACGTCCTGAGGGGTTTCGAAGCGCATGTCCGAACTCACCAGCGCCCGCGCCAGGCGTCATTGGCGACCCTGGGCACGCGGATCAGGATGCGCCCGTCCTCGACCTCGCGCGTCATGCCGGCCAGATCGGCATCCGGCGGCAACCCGACGCGCCGGCCGCTGGTGTCGCGCGAAATGCTGTAACGGCTCTGATAGCCTTCGCCACCGGGCAAAGCATCATTCTGGCTGAAGCGCACCGTGGCACTATGGGTGATGACCAGACCGCGTCCGACCGGGCGGATCTCGACCTGATTCGGCTCGATGTTCTGGAGCTGGATCTCGATCAGATAGGCGTCATCGGTGGCGCGGCGCGTGAGGCTCAGACGCGGCCAGGCCGGACGCGCGTGGCGCGCCATCCGCTCGGTCGCGTCCGGGGACCAGAAAGCGGGCGGAGCCGGCGGTCCATAGGCTCCCGGATACCCGGCATCAGGAACCGGTCCGACCGCGCCCGGCGCCTGAGGGCCATAACCATAAGGCGTCCAGACCTGAGCAAAAGCCAGCGTGGGCAGCAACGCGGACAGGGCCACGGCGGAGAGGGTGATTCGACGCATAATGGACTCCCGGATTCGAGTTGGCGAACGTTGAGTATGGACGGACGTACCGCGCCACCAGTATAAGTCGACTGACACGAAAATTCGCCATCCTCGCCTGATAATCGCCAGAAACGCCCTGAACAATCGGCTCAGACATGCACTCCGACGCTCTCGCCCATCTGCTCGCCACCACCGACTTCGCCTGGCGGCATACCACGCCCGACGCCCCGCGCCCGACCAATATCCAGTGGCGCGCCGATGCCTGCGACCCAGGGTCGATCCTCTTCTTCCAGCGCTTCGACGATGATGTCTCGGACGATGAGATCCATCGGCGCTATTTCGCCGGCCGACGCTTCGCGGCACTGGTCACCAACCGTCCGCTCGACTGTTTCGAGCGGATGGCCGGAGTCGCGCTCCATGTCACGCGCCCGGACGACTGGGCCGAGGTCGTGCGCCGCTTCTGTGATGTCGTCTATCCGCTCGCACCCGGCGCACAGCGCTTCATCGGCGTCACAGGCACCAACGGCAAGACGACGACCGTCAAGTATCTGGAATCCATCCTCGCCGCCCACGGACAGCGCGTGCTGTCGATCGGTACGCTCGGCGTCTTTCTCGACGGCGTGCCCCAGGTCGAGACCGGTTTTACTTCGCCGCCGTTGATCGAACTGCGCCGACTGCTGCACGCCAACCAGGATCGCGCCGACGTCGTCGTCATGGAGGCCAGCAGTCATGCGCTCGATCAGGGGCGGGTCGCCGGCATTCCCTTCGAGAACGCCGGCTGGACTAATTTCACCCAGGATCATCTCGATTATCATCGTGACGAGGCCAGCTATTTCGCGGCCAAGGCGCGTCTGCTCGATTTGATCCAGCCCGGCGGACGGCTCTATTGCACCAGTCAGGCCGTGGCCGACCGGCTTGCCGCGCACGACCCGACGCCGGTTCCGGTCGCGGTGCTGGAGCCGGCCCGGCTCCCGCCCGCCGCCATCGCCGCCAAGCCCTTCCTCGCCCTCAAGCACAATCGCGCCAACTATGCGCTGGCGGTGGCCCTGGCCGCGCCTGTGCTCGGTGCCACGCCGGCCGACGAGACGCGCGAACACTGGCGCCATCTCCAGCCGGTCGACGGACGCTTCGACTGCCGCCTCTACGGCAACCGCGCCATCGTCATCGACTTCGCCCACACCCCGGACGCGCTCGATACCATCCTCGATGCCATCCGCGACGGCTTCCCCGAAGCGCGCGTGCTCACGCTCTTCGGCTGCGGCGGCGATCGCGACCGCTCCAAACGTCCGCTGATGGGCGCCGCCGTCGCCCGCCATTCGGACGTCATCTTCGTCACCTCCGACAACCCGCGCCATGAGTCGCCCGAGCGCATCATCGACGACATCCTGACCGGCTTCCCCGAGGGTCAGGCGTACAGCCTCATCGTCGACCGCGCCGAGGCCATCGCCCGGCTCTTCGACCAGCTCGACGCCTGTCCGGCCGATGAGTACTGGGTCGCGCTCATTGCCGGCAAGGGCCACGAGCGCTATATCGATCGTGACGGACACAAGACGCCCTACAGCGATCAGGAACAGGTCGCGCTGAATCTCCAGCGGCTCGGCTGGACCTCGGCGCTCTGACCCCATGCGCCGGCTCTATTCCATCCCCGCCGGTCTGATCCTCGGTATCGCGCTGGCGCTTCTGGTGCCCCAGGGCGCGTCCACGGTGGCCTGGATCGGGCAGGTCTTCCTGTCGCTGCTCAAGCTGCTGATCCTGCCGCTGATCCTGGTCTCCATCTATGCCTCGCTGGCCGGCGGCCGGGATCTGCGGCATATCGGCGGACGCGCCCTGCTCTATTACCTGATGACGTCATGTATCGCCGCCGCGCTCGGCACCCTGATCGGGCTGACGTTCTCGCAGGGCGTGCCGGTCGGTCTGCTCGATCTGGAACCCGTGATGCCGGATGGCGCGGCCTTCAGCCTGGAGCGTCTGATCGCCAATTTGATCCCGACCAACCTCTTCGCCTCGCTGGCCGAAGGCAACATCCTGCATATCGTCGTCGTGGCGGTGCTGGCGGCGCTCGCTTCGCGCCGGTTGCAGGCCGCTCAGCGCGACACATTGCTCGGCGGCGCGCGGGCGCTCGACGCGCTCCTGATGCAACTGCTCGCCGGCATCCTGACCCTGGCTCCGATCGGAATCGCGGCCCTGGTCTATACCAGCCTCGCGGGGATGGACTGGGCCGAGATCCTGCGACTGCACGCCTTCGTCTGGGCGGTGGCCCTGGCCGCCGGACTCCATGCCCTGCTCGCCCTGCCCCTGCTCTACCGTCTGCTCAGCGGCCGCGCGCCCTGGCGCCTGGCGCTCGCCTGCCGCGAGCCGCTGCTGACGGCACTCTCAACCGCCTCCAGCTCGGCAACCTATCCGGTCTCGAAACGGACGCTGGAGCGCTTCGGCGTCCCCGAGCGCATCACCAGCCTCACATTGCCGCTGGGCGCCACGCTCAACATGGACGGCTCGGCGCTCTATCAGTCGATCCTGCTGATCTTCATGTCGCAGTTGGCCGGGGTGGATCTGACGCTCTGGCAGGCGCTGTTCATCGTGCTGCTGACCATGGCCTCCTCGGCAGGGACAGCCGGGATTCCGGGCGGCGGCATCGGCATGATGGCCTTCATGCTGGATCTGCTGGGACTGCCCCAGACCTATCTGGCGCTCTATCTGGTCGTCGACCGCTTCTTCGACTATCCCATTACGGCCATCAACGTCTGGGGCGACCTGGTGGTTGCCGCCAGTCTGGATCGGGCACCGCTGGAGCGCGAATCAAGAACTCCAGCGCCTTGAGTCAGCGACTGTCCTGACCAAGCGTGTCGTGCTGCGTGATGGCTAAAAAGCCATCCGAGACGAACTCGGCGGCCGGAATGGGGTGCTGAAATAGAAACCCCTGCACCGCATGACAGCCTTCGCGCACCAGGAACGCGAGCTGTTCCTCCGTCTCCACACCCTCGGCAACCAGTCGCAGACCCAGTCCGTGCCCCATGTCGACGATGGTGCGGATCAGGAGTTCGGTGGTGGGTTCGCGGCCGATTTCACGCACAAAGCTGCGGTCGATCTTAAGCGTGTCGATCGGCAGATGTTTCAGGAGCGCCAGCGAGGAATAGCCGGTCCCGAAATCGTCGATGGCCACCCGCATTCCCTGTTTGCGCAGACGGGCCAGGGTGTCGAGCAGACGCGCATCGCGTGCCAGCAGCAGGCTCTCGGTGACCTCCAGCTCGATGGTACCGGGCGGACAGGCACGGGCGAGCCGGAACAGCCGCTCGATCAGACCGCGATCACCAAACTGGGCGTTCGAGAGATTGATCGCGACTGACTGGAGACAGCCCTGGTGCGACCAGTGGGCGAGTTGACGCCCGACCTCCGAAATCACCCAGACGCCGATGGGCAGGATGAGCCCGGATTCATCGGCGACCTGGAGAAAGTGTTCAGGCGCCAGCAGACCCTGATCGCGGTCCTCCCAGCGCAGCAGCGCCTCCAGGGCGATGGGCGCGCGCGTGCGCGTGTCGAGAATCGGCTGATAGTGGAGCCGGAATTCATCCTGATCGAGCGCGCGGCGCAGACGCGCCTCGGTGTCCAGCCGGCGCCTAGCCCGCTCGCCCATGGCGGCCGTGAAGAATCGGTAGGTGTCGCGCCCCTTGAGTTTGGCGGCATAGAGCGCGGTGTCGGCGTGCTTGAGCAGGATCTCGGGGGTCTCGCCGTCGTCGGGACTCAGAGCAATGCCGATGGATGCGGTGCAGACGAGCGAATGCCCGCCGAGCTGGAAGGGTTCGCGAAATTTGCCCAGGATGCCGTCGGCGACCCGCATGGCGATGCGCTCGGCATCGCGTCCCTTGAAGATCACGGCCAGCTCGTCGCCGCCGAGCCGGGCGATGGTGCTGGCGAAGCCGATGCCCTCCGCCTTGAACATGACGCCGGCCTCATCGACGGTATCCTGCAACCGCTGCGCGGCCGTGCGCAGCAGTTCATCGCCGATGCCATGTCCCAGCGAGTCGTTGACGCGCTTGAAGCGATCCAGATCCAGGCACAGCAGCGCCAGCCGGTCATCGCGCCGGCGCACGCGCGACAGGGCTTGCGCCAGATCCAGGTTGAAGCGGCGCCGGTTGGCCAGCCCGGTGAGACTGTCCTGATAGGCCAGTTGCTGGATGACGCGCTGGCGGCGCTGGCGCTCGGTCATGTCGCGCAACAGCAGGATGACCTGCTCGGCGTCGATCGCGATCAGCCGTGCCTCGAAGACGCGCACCTCGCCATGCTCGTCGGTCACCTCGATCTCTAACTCGCGCACGCCGTGCTCGACCAGAGTCGCGCCAAGCTCGCGCCGGATGACCGCGCAGGCCGACTCGGGCAGCAGATCCGAGAGCAGCGATACGCTCGACTCGGGCCGCGACCGGGCCTGCCCCGGCAGCCAGCCCGCTTTGAACTGCAACACCCGTCCCTGACTGTCGAGCCGCAACAGGGCATCCGGAATGGCCGCGATCAGGGCGCTCTGACTGGCCTCGCTCTGATGCAGGGCCGCCAGCGTGGACTGGCCGCGCAACAGATAGCGGATACGGTGCATCAGCAACAGCCAGTTGAGCGGCTTGACCTGAAAATCCGTGGCCCCGGCCTGATAGGCGCGCTCGATGACGTTCAGATCCTCACCGCCGGTCACGGCCAGGATGGGCGTCAGCTCCAGTCCGGGGCTGTGACGCAACTGATGGCAGAGCGCATAGCCGTTCAACCCCGGTGCCATGAGATCGAGCACGATCAGATCCGGACGCTCGCGCGCGATCGACTCCAGCGCACGGCGATCATCCTGGGCAAAGACCAGATGCAGGTCGCATCCATCGAGCATCGAGCGCGCGTTGGATTCGAGCGCCGGATCGGCGTCGATTATCAGAACCTGGGGTCGCAGGTCGTCCGCGCTCGCTGCCTGGACGGACTCCGGCGGCTGTCTGGATGGGTTGATCGCGGCATCCGATCCTCCGGTTGCCAGCGACTCAACGGCCGCGCGACTCTGAGTCAGGACCGACTCCAGAGCGGCGATGGCCTCGCGGCTCATCCGGGGCGTCAGCGCCGACTCGGGGATCTGTGCCAGACCTTCGCATAATTGCGCGAGACGCACAGCCCCCAGCGTCGCGGCGCTTGCGCTCAGGGCGCGCGCCGCCTCACTCAGAGCGGCGGACTGGCACGATTCCAGCGCCACGCGCACCGCCGCACTCAGGGCCGGCTCGGCGTCGAGAAAACCATCGATCAAACGCGCCACCAGTGCCTCCCCGGCACTGGAGTCCGGATCGAGCGCGCGGACGGACGCTAGCGGCCCCGGATCGAGGATCGGCCACTCGCTGACGGCACCGATCCCGGTCGACAGCGGGCGCACTGTTTCAGCCACTGGCTCAGGCGCGCTTGGCCAGTGCGCGGTGCGCTTCGCCGACCAGCGTTCGAGCATCGCGCGCAAGGCGCGCCGTGACAGCGGCTTGGTCAGATAGTCGTCCATGCCGGCGGCCTGACAGCGCGCCTGATCGCCCTCCATGGCATGCGCGGTCAGGGCGATGATGGGCAGACGCGCGCGCCTGTCGCCTTCCTGGAGCCGGATACGCCGGGCGGCCTCGTAACCGTCCATGAGCGGCATCTTGCAGTCCATGAGCACCAGATCGAAGCGTTCCTCGCTCAGGGCTTCGATCGCGGACTGACCATCGAACACCAGACGCGACTGACAGCCGAGCGAGGCGAGCATGGCCGCGACCGTGTCCTGATTGATGGCATTGTCGTCGGCGACCAGCACCCGCAGCCCGAACCCGCCGGACTGGGACAACGCGGCTGGCGGGCGTTCCTCGGGCCAGGAGGCGATGGAGATCGCATCATGGCCGGCGCCCGTCAAGGCCGCCAGCAACGCGTGCTGGGTGACGGGCTTGGTCAATTCAGCCGTGACCGCGAGCGCGGCGGCCTGATCGTCACGCCATCCGATGCGTCGTGGAACCATCAGCAGCCGTTTGAGCAACGCCAACGCCGGCTCAGCCTGAAGCGACTGCTCCGAGAGCAGGTGTTCCAGCCCCTTGACCCGCGCATCGACGAGCAGGACGGACAAGGGCGCCTGCGCGTCGGCCGCCGCGCGCACGGTCAGGCGCGCCGCCTCGGGTTCGGTCGTGTGCGTTGCCGTCAAGCCCAGCTCGCTCAAGCGCGTCTTGCACACCTCGGCGACCAGTCCATCCGGGGCGACCAGGAGTGCCCGGCGTCCGGCCAGCGCCGCATGCGGATGCGACCCGAGCGGCTTGTGGGCGACCGCCGTCAGTGGCACCTCGATGCGGACGAGCACGCCATCCGGCGACTCCGGCTCCGACACCAGGCGCCCGCCCAGATGCTCGACCCAGGCGCGCGCGACAATCAGCCCCAGACCCGCGCCGACGGCACAGCCCGTCCAGGCGCCATCGACGCCCGGCGGAAACTGGAAAGCGCCCATCTGGCTGGCGCGGATCTCGACACGCAGACAGGATGGCGTCGACTCCGGGGTCCAGGCTACGCGCACCACCAGTTCACCCGAGGCGGTCAGATCGATCAGATCCGCGATCAGATGGCTCAGGAAGCGCTCGAAGCGTCCTCGATCGCCGAGCACGCGATACGGCAGATTCGGTGCCAGATCGGCGGCCAGTTCCAGCCCTGCATGCTCGGCGCGGTCGGCGACGCTGTCGAGGACCGCGTCGATCGTGCCCATGAGGTCGAACTCGCGACTGGCGAGTTGAATCTGGCCGGTCTCCAGGCGCGCGAGATCCAGCACATCGCGGATAACGCCCTGCAAGCGCTGGCCGGCGTGATTCAGTGTCTCGGCATAGCCGCGCTGCTCAGCGTCGAGGCGTGTGCCCAGCAGCAGTTCGCTCATGCCGAGCACGCCATTGAGCTGTGTATGAAGTGCATGACTCAGATCCGCCAGGGGCGAGGATCCGGCCGCGAGGGTGTGTGATGTAGAGCTGTTCATTCCGGTGATCCAAAAATCCTTTCTGTCTTCCAGCGACTCAAGAGCTTGGCCAGGGCGGCGAGCGTGAATGGCTTGGAGAGATGATCGTCCATGCCAGCCGCGATGACCCGCTCGCGATCACCGGCCATCGCATGTGCGGTCACAGCGATGATCGGCACCCGCCTTCCAAGTGATGGTTCCAGCGCACGCAGGCGCCGGGTGGCCTCATAACCGTCCATGACGGGCATCTGACAGTCCATCAGCACCAGATCGGGAGGACGGCGTGCGAACGACTCCAGGAGACTCTGGCCATTGGGGTGGAGTTCCACCTCGCAGGCGAGCGTCGTCAGCATGCTGGCGATCACGCGCTGATTGGTCGGGTTGTCCTCGGCCACCAGCACCCGCAAACCCAGAGGTCGCACACAATCCGCCGTATCTTCGATCCCGTTCGCGCCCTGGACTCCGATGATAGCACCCAGTCCGGCGAGCAGGTCGGCGCGTGTCGGTGGCCAGCGAACGGCCGGCAAGTGACCCCAGGGCGAGCCGGCGGGCGCGACTGAATCCTCGTCGCCCCCCAGTCGCAGCGCGCCCGTCGCGCGTGCGATCAGTTCGCTCAGGAGACGCCCGGCCGGACTCGCCGGCTCTGGAAGCTGAGTCTGTTCGAGGAGCAGGAAATCGAACCCCTGGCCCCGTGCACCACGGGTGAGCGCCGATTCGAGTGCCTCGGTCAGACGTGTGCGATGTTCGCACACAACTCCGGCCTCGGCCAGACGGGCTTCCAGGCGCGCGCCGAGTACCGGATCGCCCGCCAGCAGCAGCACCTGAAGACCAGCGAGACCCCGCTCGACATCCGCCGGCGGCGAAGCGCCACACTCAAGCGCCAGCTCGATCCGGAACACCGAGCCGTGCCCAGGTTCGCTCTCGACCGTGATGCGTCCGTCCATCAGCTCGGCCAGTTGACGCGAGATGGCCAGACCCAGTCCGGTGCCGCCATGACAGCGTGCCGTCGAGACATCGGCCTGTGTGAAGCGTTCGAAGAGCCGCGCCTGCGCCTCGGTCGTCAGACCCAGCCCGGTGTCGCGCACCTGGATTGCGAAACGACAGGCGGCACTGGTGCACTCCAGACAGTCCAGATTCACGGACACCTGTCCATGCTCGGTGAACTTGATGGCATTGGAGACCAGATTGGTCAGAATTTGACGCAGCCGGCCCGGATCGCCGCGCAACCGGGCCGGCAGGTCGGGATCCATCGCGACCGCGAACGCCAGCCCCTTGCGCTGGGCGAGTTCGCGCAGCGGCTTCAGGGCCAGTTCGAAGACCTCGCGCGGATCGAAGTCGAGCTGCTCCAGTTCGAGCCGCCCGGCCTCGATGCGCGACAGATCCAGGATGTCGTTGATGATTCGCATCAAGGCCGCCGCCGAGTCCTGGATGATGCGTGTGCAATCGCGCTGAGCGGCGTTCAGGTCGCTTTCCTGGAGCAGCTCAGTCATACCGATGACGCCGTTCATCGGCGTGCGGATCTCGTGACTCATGTTGGCCAGGAAGTGTGACTTGGCCTGATTGGCGTACTCGGCGGCATCACGCGCCTCACGCAACTCGGCATCGCGCTGCTCGATGCGCTCCAGCATGGCATCAAAGGCGCGTGTCAGCGTGGCCAGCTCATCACGCCCGCGTGCTTCCAGACGCACCCCATAGTCCTCGGTGCGCGTGATGCGTTCCATGGCCGTCGCCACCTCGGCGATCGGCTCGGAAATCAACCGATGCAGACGTGTGGCGAGCAGAAAGGCCAGCCCCAGCGCGCCCACGAACACCGCCAGCGTCAACCAGACCTGGAGCCAGATCCGTCGTGTCAGATTCGCCGTTTCGTATTGCAGCCCCATGTAGCCGAGCGGCTTGCCGTTGACATGCACCGCCATCTGCACATCCAGATACCCTGGCTGGAAGTGCGCACTCGGCTCAGCGCCGGGCGGCCGGCGCGTACCCTGCGTCTCGCGTTGCTCGTTGATCTCGATGCGTTCTTGCAGTGCGCGGTGGCGCGGATCCGGGCTGCGATAACGGGCAAAGGAGACTCCGTCGATGCCGTGGATATCGATCCCGATGACCTCCGGCTCGCTGCCCAGCGCGGCCAGAATCTCCTCGGCTCCCTGTGCGTCCTGGAAGGCCAGGGCCGCCGAGGTGTTGAGGCTGACCACGCGTGTCAGGGCACCGACGCGCTCGACCAGGGCACTGCGTCGATCGACGATATCGGTGATCACGACCAGCAGCGCCAGGATCAGGAGCACCAGCGTGCTGACCAGCATCACCACGGCGATGACCTTGTCGCGCATGGACAGGCCGGCAAAGCGTGTCATCATGATTCAGACCCATCCGTCGATGTCGTGACCCGCGTCACCCAGTGTTGCCTCACGTCGACCTTATCGAAAACCGGCCCCCTGTTGGGAGCGAATTCTATAGAATTACGCCAGACACGGCTTCAGACCAGGTGATCGGAATGCGACGACACGGCGGCGAGGCACTCATCGGCTTGATTCTGCTCGGACTTCTGGTCTGCGCTCCGGCGCTGGCCGATCCTGGCTCCGGGGCGCGTATCTGGACCGCGCCGCTCACTCCCCAGCCCGGCCAGCCGCTGGAGGTCTTCGCCGTAGCGACCGATGGCGCGCTGGATGTGCTGATGGTGACGGATCCGGCGGGTCGCACACAGCGGCTGCGCGCACTCGCCACTGGCGGACCGCCCTGGAGTCTCTATGGCACCATCTTTCGTCCCGAGCGCGGCACCTATCGCTTCGAGGCGAGCCGCGACGGCCAGATCATCGCGCGTACCGAGATCACAGTCGGCGGCGGCACCAGTGATCGTGGCCGTGGTCAGTGGGATCTGGCCGCCGAAGCGCTCTATGCGGCCTGGATCGAGCATCTGTTCAATGCCCCGCCCGATCAGTCACTGAGCTTCGAGTCGCTTACGCCCGTGCTGAGCGATCCGGCGCAGAACTTCCTGTTCAACTATCTCGGCGCCAACGAGGACAACGCACTGCGCTCCGAGCCGGATTGCGCTGACCTGCCCTATTATCTGCGCACCTACTTCGCCTGGAAGCTCGGCCTGCCCATCGCCTATCGCGCCTGCAACCGTGGCAGCCGCACCAGCCCGCCGCGCTGTGAAGCGCCCATTATCGACACCCGCTTCGTCGGCACCCGCGCCCCGCTCAGTGCCTTCCGCGAGGCCACCCGCCGACTGGTCAATACCGTACATTCGGGCAGCGCGCGCACGGCCTTGAACGCCGAGGCCACGGACGTCTATCCGGTTGCGCTCAGTCGCGAGGCGCTCTGGCCCGGCACGCTCTATGCCGACCCCTATGGTCACATCCTGCTCCTGGTCAAATGGCTGCCGGGCGACGGACGCACCAGCGGGCGTCTGCTGGCCGTCGATGCCCAGCCGGACAACTCGGTGGCGCGCAAACGCTATTGGGAGGGGAATTTCCTGTTCGCCCGGACCGCGAGCGCCGGTCCAGGCTTCAAAGCCTTCCGGCCGCTGGTGCCGAGTGGATCCGGCTGGCGGTTGCTCTCCAATGCCGAACTGGACGGGTACTCCGGTCGCCCGGCCTTCTCGCTGGAGCAGGCCCGTCTCGATCCAGACAGCTTCCATGCGCGCGTCGACGGACTTATCAATCCACGCGGACTCGATCCCGCCGCGGCCTACGAGTCGGTCCTGGAAGCACTGATGGAACAACTGGAGACCCGCGTAACCTCGGTCGACACCGGCGAGCGTTACATACGCGAACATCCGGGCACGGTCGTGCCCATGCCGAGCGGCCCGGCGATCTTCGAGACCGTCGGTCCCTGGGAGGACTATTCGACCCCCTCGCGCGACATGCGACTGCTGATCGCCCTGAAGGTGGTCGCGGGACTGCCCGAGCGCATCCGCCGTCATCCCGAACTCTATGCGCTCGACGGAGAAAGCGCGGCAAGTGCGGCTGACCGGGTCGCGCGCCTGCACGAACAGCGGCTCGACGACCGCGCCATCAGCTATACGCGCAGCGATGGCCGTTCCTGGCGTCTGAGTCTGCGCGAACTCTATGCACGGCGCGCCAACCTGGAGGTCGGCTACAATCCCAACGATTGCGTCGAGATCCGCTGGGGTGCGACACCGGGCAGCGCCGAGGCTGAGACCTGCCGACGTCGCGCTCCGGGCGATCAACAGACGCGGATGGAGCAATACCGTGCCTGGTTCCGCGAGACCACCCGGCCACCGCGCTGATGAGGATTCCGATGCGCTGTTTCGATAGCAAGACCCGACCTGGACCCTGTCTCCGAGCCAGCCGCGCGGGCGCGCTGGCGGCGCTGATCGTCAGTCTGGCCCTGATCTCCTGCGCCGTGCCGCCCGAGTCGGTCGAACCGGGCGCGCGCGAGGGCACCTGGATCGGGCGTCCCATCGGCGCACCGCCGACACCGAATCCGGCACTCAAGCGCGCCATCATCACCCGCGCCGAGCAGGAATGGACCTACTTCGGCCGTCAGGAGGTCGTTTTCAAGGGATCGGTGGAGAGCATTCCGCGCGTCGGCGACTGGGAGGATGATGGACCGCAGCAGAGTCGTCGGGTCAATGCCTATTGGCGCGCCGTCGGTGAACCTAGACTGACCGGCATGGACTGCCAGAAACCCTGGTCGGCCGCCTTCATCAGTTGGATCATGCTCAACGCGGGCGTCCCGGCGTACCAGTTCCGACCCTCGATCGCCCACTGGACCTATCTGGCCGACCTGATCGAATCCGCGAGCCTGCCCGGACGCTATTTCGTGCCGCGTCGCATCCAGGACTACAGCCCCGAGCCTGGCGACTTGATCTGCGCCTACCGCGCGCCATCACGGGTGGCCCTGGTCGATGGCTATGTACGCGCCGGCGCGCTTACCGGGGTCAGAGCGCATTGCGACCTGGTGACCGGCAAGCAGGGCCAGACCCTGGAGGTCATCGGCGGCAATGTGCGCAACTCCGTCTCCAAGGTCCAGCTCGAACTCGACGCCCAGGGACGCTTGCAGCCGGTTCCGCGCCGCCCCTGGTTCCTGATCATGCAAAATCGACTGTGATCACTACATCCACAGCCTCACCATGCGCCGGGCGTGCGCGATCGCTCTGGGCCTGGTCTATCGGGAGAGACTCCATGTTTCGATTCGCCGCCATCGCCACCCTGGCCTCGTCAGTCCTGATCGGAGGCTGCCTGCCGCCGCCGCCCGGTCACTTCGGGTCGTTCGTCACGCCGGTCACACCTGATGAATATGGCCAGCGTCTGTGCCGGCATCTCGATCTGGAGGACTATTCAGGCTGTCTGAGCGAGGTGCTCGACTATTTCGAGGCCCCCAGACCGGACGATCTGCCCTACGGCCGGAACTCGAACGCCGGGCCGATCGCGATGGTTCTGGACCAACAGGTCTATCTCGGTCGCTATGACGCCACGCCACTGGTCACGCGCTTTCGCGTCACCCAGGGTGAGAAATACTGCCAGGGCGGCTATGACGCCTTCGCCGGCTCGACCGACACCATCCTCGCGGTCCGCTGCTCCGATGGGCGTCGTGGCCGCGCCGATCTGACCTCGGCGCTCGATGGGCGCAACGGCATCGGGCGTCTCGAACTGGAGGATGGCACCCAGGCTAAGATCGTGTTCGGCTATACGGCGCTGGGACAGGCTGAACCCTATCCCTATGTACACTGGAGCGATCCCAACGACTAACCCGAGACCTCGCCCCGCAACTGCTGGGTGAGTTTCTGGATTTCGCGCTGCATCTCCAGGCTCTCGAAGGGGCGCAGCGCGGGTGCCTGGCGGTTCAGCAAGCCTTCCAGCAGCAACTGGCTCGATCGCACCAGACTGACCAGCTCGCCCGAGACCCGGACCGTTTCATAGGTGTTCCAGGCGGCGGCAATGTCCTGCTCCAGTTCCTGACGGGCCTGACGCACCTGTCCGGCCTGATCGACCAGATATTGACGATAGAACCCGGCCGCCTGGAGCGTGAGTTGCTGGGCCTGGAGATTGCCCTCCAGCAGGGCGCGCCGACCGGGCGATTCGAGCAGGAGACGCTCAGTGTCGACGACAAGCGTCTGGGTCTGGCCGACGATGTCGTCGATCTGAGGCAGATAGCGCTCGTCGATCGCTTCCTCGATCTGGACGTGCATCCGATCGAGCGACTTGAGCAGCACCACATAGAGTCCGTAGTAGCGCCGCGCGCTCTGTAGATCCTCGCCGCTCTGCTCCAGCAGTTCTTCCAGTTGCAGGGTGATCGATTTGATGTTGTCGAACAGGATGCCGAGATCGACCAGATTGTCACCGACCACGGTCGCCAGCAGCAGGTCGAGCTGCTCGTCCTCCAGCTTCAGGCCGATGGCACGCAGCGACTGGGCAAACTCGCGCTTGAGTTGCTCGATCTCCTGGTTGGCGTGCTGGATGTCGGCCTCACGCGCGTCGATGAGCGCGTCATAGTCGGCGACGGTCTTTTTGAAGGTCGATTCGGTCGGGGCCGTGACCCGTTGTTGACGATGGTCGGCGATTTCGGCGCGCCACTGGACGATCTGTTCTTGCAGAACCTGGATGCGTTCGCGGTA
Source organism: Allochromatium palmeri (assembly GCF_009720725.1). Lineage (GTDB taxonomy): Bacteria > Pseudomonadota > Gammaproteobacteria > Chromatiales > Chromatiaceae > Thermochromatium > Thermochromatium palmeri. The sequence goes on along the minus strand of NZ_WNKT01000002.1, from coordinate 141,693 downwards.
TTTGAGCGCCGGCGACACCGAGAGGATCGCAACGGCCTCGTCGAGCAGGGTGTCGATCTCGGCCTGATTGGCTTTCTGATCGGGACCGAACCAGGCGCTCTCCGGCAGTGTCTGCTGACGTTGCTCCAGGAGCAGTGCCTGGTCGAGCGTCGGCAGGGCGCGCTGCCAGATTTGATTGAAGCCCGGCTCCTGGTCGTCGAGCAGACCGCGCGCATCGCGCATCGCCTGCCCGGCCAGGTCGCGCGACTGATCCCACCAGCCGGCGGCTCGTTCGCGTGTCTGGGACCAGAGATCGGCGCCGGCCTCCGAGGACTCTGCGGTCTGCGCCCTGGCCACTGGGGCCAGGATCAGGAGACTGAGCGTCAGCGCACCGGCGAATCGTGTCGAAGAGTGAAACATAGCCAAGCCCTCTCGGCAGCGAGGTGGATGGATAGCGCGTATCTTCGCATGGAACGCCGGCCGGCCACCACGCGACCGGGAGCGTTTGAGTTCCAGTCAGGTCTCTGCTAATCTCCGCGCTCGCTCCGACGGCACCCGCTGTTGCAGCGAGCGTTATGGTGGCCCGTACCGGTCCCCTCGCAACGTGAAACCGTGAACCCGGTCAGGCCCGGAAGGGAGCAGCCGCAGCGGTGGAATCGTGTGCCGGGGTGTGGCTGGCGCGGGTCGCCACCCATCCCATCCATGCCGCGTCCATCCGCCACGCCCCGCGATTCCTCCACGCCGTCCAAGCCCGGACTGATATAATCGCGCCATGTCCTATCAAGTGCTTGCCCGCAAATGGCGTCCCCGGTCGTTCGACGATATGGTCGGGCAACAGCATGTCGTGCGCGCGCTCTCCAATGCGCTCGACCGCGATCAGCTCCATCACGCCTATCTGTTCACCGGCACCCGCGGCGTCGGCAAGACCACGCTCGCCCGCATCCTGTCCAAGGCACTCAACTGCGAGCAGGGAGTCAGCTCCAAGCCCTGCGGGGTCTGCTCGGCCTGCCGCGAGATTGATAGCGGGCGCTTCGTCGATCTGCTCGAAGTCGATGCCGCCTCGCGCACCAAGGTCGACCAGACGCGCGAGCTGCTCGAAAACGTCCCCTATGCTCCGGCGCGGGCGCGCTTCAAGGTGTATCTCATCGACGAGGTACACATGTTCTCGGGCCACAGCTTCAATGCGCTGCTCAAGACCCTGGAGGAGCCGCCGCCGCATGTGAAGTTCCTGCTCGCGACCACCGACCCGCAGAAGATCCCGGTCACGGTGCTCTCGCGCTGTCTCCAGCTCAATCTGCGCCGACTGCTGCCGGGCGAGATCGTCGACCGGCTCCGCTATGTGCTGGAGCAGGAAGGGCTGGCGTTCGAATCATCCGCCCTGCCCCTGCTGGCGCGCGCCGCCGATGGCAGTCTGCGCGATGCGCTCAGTCTGCTCGATCAGGCGATTGCCTTCGGCGGCGGACGGGTCGTCGAAGCCGAGACGCGCGCCATGCTCGGCACCGTCAGCGGCGATCTGGCGCTCGACATCCTCGATGCGCTGACCGAAGGCGATGGCGCGGCCGTGCTGGCCGCCGTCGAGCGCGTGGCGGCGATGACGCCTGATTTCGCTGAACTGCTGCGCGAGCTGATCCTGCTCCTGCACCGACTGGCGCTGATCCAGCAAGTGCCCGCGACCCTGGCGCCGGATGACCCGGATCGCACCCGAATGCTGGCACTCGCCGAGCGGCTGGCACCCGAGGATGTGCAGCTTTGCTATCAGGTGGCTCTGACCGGTCAGACCGATCTGCCGCTCGCGCCCGATCCACGCACCGGGCTGGAGATGGTGCTCCTGCGCGCACTTGCCTTCCGACCGGTCCCCGGCGCACAGCGGCCAGCCGGCTCGCCACGGCTCGCCACGGATACGGATCACGCACCGCCACGCTCGGCCCCCAGCGAGGCCGCGCCGACCACAGCGGCGACGCCGAGCGCGCGGCCGGCACCGCCTCAGCCACCCAGCGCCCCGGAGCCGACGCCCATCCAGTCCGGCACGCAGCGACTCGACAGCGCCGCCGACTGGCAGCAGCTCGCGGAGCGCCTGTCGATCGGCGGCATCGCCAATCAGCTTGCTCACAACTGCGCCTTTCGCGGATACAGCAACGGGCGGCTCAGTCTCCAGCTCGACCCGGCCGCCGAACGTCTGCGCGTCCCCAGCACGGTCGCGCGTTTCAAAAGCGCCCTCGAACAGGCGCTGGGCGGCCCGATTGATCTGGACATCCAGGTTGCACGTCCCGAGCAGGAGACACTGGCGCAACGACACGCGCGCGAGGCCGGGGAGCGCCAGCAGACAGCCGTCGAGCAGATGCAAACCGACTCGGTCGCGCAATCACTGCGCGCGAACTTCGAGGCAGAATGGGCGCCCGGCAGTATCCGTCCAGCCGACTGAGACGCGTGTTGTACGACTCGCGTCTTGTCCGATGCAAATTTCAGGCATGATTGACCCCGGCGGGTTCGATCGGTCGAATACCAGCGTCCGGAGCCGCCGGGCGCATTGTCACAACCTCTGAGGTGAACACATGAAGGCACTGGGTGGCCTGCTCAAGCAGGCGCAAAAGATGCAGGAAGACATGCAGCAGGCACAGGCGCGTCTGGCACAGGAAGAAACGATCGGCGAGGCCGGCGGCGGCTTGGTCAAGGTAACCCTGAACGGCCAGCATCAGGCCAAGAGCGTTGAGATCGACCCCTCGCTCATGGGCGACGACAAGGAGATGCTGGAGGATCTGATCACGGCGGCCATCAATGCCGCCAGCCAGCGCATCGCCGAGAAGACCAAGGAGACCATGTCCGAGCTGACCGCCGGCATGCCGCTGCCGCCGGGCATGAAGCTGCCCTGGTCCTGAGCGGGTGGGCGAGCGTTCGCTGCTGAATCAATTGATCGAGGCCCTGCGCTGTCTGCCGGGCGTCGGTCCCAAATCAGCGCGACGCATCGCCTTCTATCTGCTGGAACGCGACCGCGAGGGCGGCGCGCGTCTGGCGCGCGTGATGGCCGAAGCCATGGTCGCGATCCGGCGCTGTTCGCGCTGCCGGACCCTGACCGAGCACGAAGTTTGCGCGCTCTGTGCCAACCCCAAACGCGACGGGTCGCTGCTGTGCGTCGTCGAACAGCCCTCTGAGGTGGTGGCCATCGAGCAGGCAACCGATTATGGTGGCCGTTATTTCGTGCTCGGCGGACGGCTCTCGCCGCTCGACGGCATCGGCCCGGACGAACTCGGACTCGATGTGCTGGAAGTGCGCTTGCGTGACGAGGCGATCGCCGAGATCATCCTCGCCATCAGCCCCACGGTCGAGGGTGGCGCCACGGCGCACTTCATCGCCGATCGCGCCGCGCGTCACGGTGTCCGTGTGACCCGCATCGCCCACGGCGTGCCACTGGGCGGCGAGCTGGAGTACGTCGACGGTGGCACCCTGGCGCTGGCCTTCTCCGGACGGCGGGCGTTGGATTGACCGTCAGAAGACAGCACGGCGTGGCGACAACAGCCGTGAGCCTGTTTTCAGGCACTCGCCTCAACATCTTTCATGGAGTCAGACGATGTCCGACACCCTTTTTGGCAAGATCGCGTCCGGTGAAATCCCCGCCGACCTCGTCTACAAAGACGAGGATGTCGTGGCCTTCCGTGATATCAGCCCGCAGGCCCCCACACACCTGCTGGTGATTCCGCGCAAGCCGATCCCGACACTCGACGCCGCCGGTCCGGAGGATGCCGAGCTGCTTGGCAAGCTGCTGCTGGTCGCGGCTCAGGTCGCGCGTGAGGCCGGTATCGCCGAGCGCGGCTACCGCACGGTTATCAACTGTAACGCCGAGGCTGGACAGACCGTTTTCCATCTGCATCTGCACGTCCTTGGCGGCCGTCCCATGCAATGGCCGCCGGGCTGATGAGGCGCCGACGGCATCGTCCGTATTTCGCTTTAGGCACAGTTCGCCTATCTTAGGCAGAATGCGTGCCGAACACAGCCGGAGACCAACAGCGCTCGTCGCTCAATCCCAACGACATGGCCGAAAAACCGACTTCTTCAATAACAGATGCCGATGGCGCTGGCCCCTTTGAACTCAAGGCGGCCAGCTTCACCCTGCCCATTATCCGCCTGCTCGACAACGACATCGAGACCGTGGCGTTGCGGCTGGGAGCCAGGGTGGAGAAGGCGCCGGACTTCTTTCGCAACACGCCGGTGGTGATCGATCTGAGTGATCTGGCCGAAAACGCGGAGCCAGTGGCCCTGCCCCAGCTCGTTGGCGTGTTGCGCGGCTATGGGATGATTCCCTTCGGTGTGCGCGGCGCGAACGCCGATCAGGCCGCCGCGGCCGAGGCGCTCGAAATGGCGATCCTGCGTGATTCCTATGTGCGACGCACCCGCCAGCTTGGTGAGTTGGTGGCGGACATGGACCCCGAACCTGCGCCTACCACGGTGTCCAAGACACCCAAGGCGCCTGATAAGGCCCCACAGCCGCCCACCGAACCCGCTCAGCCGCGCGCGGCCGGACAATCCGGCTTCATGCTGATCACCAAGCCGGTGCGCTCCGGCCAGCGTATCTATGCCGCCGGCGGAGATTTGTCGATCATCGCGCCGGTCAGCTCGGGCGCCGAGCTGATGGCCGATGGCAATATTCATGTCTATGGCCCGTTGCGCGGACGCGCGCTCGCGGGCATGAGCGGCAACATGGAGGCGCGCATCTTCTGCCACGACCTCCAGGCCGAACTGATTTCAATCGCCGGACACTATCGTGTCAGCGAAGGTATCCCCAATGAATTGCGTGGCGTCCCGGTCCAGATCTTTCTGGATCAAAAAATCCTGCGCATCGAGAAGCTCTGAACGTCTCCCGAGCCGTTAAACGGATCGGATACCCCCAAAGGAGGGTGTGACCTTGGCAAGAATCATCGTGATCACCTCAGGTAAGGGCGGGGTTGGCAAAACCACCACCGCCGCCGCCCTGTCCATGGGGTTGGCCCAGCGCGGCAAGCGCACGGTCGTTATCGACTTCGATGTCGGTCTGCGCAACCTGGATCTCATCATGGGTTGCGAGCGGCGCGTCGTCTATGACTTCATCAATGTCATCAACGGCGAGGCCAACCTCAATCAAGCCCTGATCCGCGACAAGCGCTGCGACAGCCTCTATGTGCTGCCCGCTTCGCAGACGCGCGACAAGGATGCACTAAGCAAGGAGGGCGTGGAGCGCGTGCTGGGCGATCTCTCGGACAACTATGATTTCATCGTCTGCGATTCGCCGGCCGGTATCGAGCATGGCGCCAACATGGCCATGTACTTCGCCGATGACGCCATCGTCGTGACCAACCCCGAGGTATCCTCGGTGCGCGACTCGGATCGCATGCTCGGCATTCTCTCCAGTCGCTCGAAACGCGCCGAGGAGAGTCTGGAGCCGATCCGCGAGTATCTGCTCCTGACCCGTTACGACCCGATGCGCGTGGCCAATGGCGAGATGCTGAGCGTCGACGACGTTCAGGAGATCCTCTCGCTCAAGCTGCTCGGCGTGGTTCCTGAGTCCAAGGCGGTACTCAATGCCTCCAACGCCGGTATCCCGGTCATCCTCGACCGCGAAAGCGATGCCGGCCAGGCCTATGGCGACATGGTGTCGCGCTATCTGGGTGACGATGTTCCGCACCGTTTCCTGCATCCGGAGAAAAAAGGCTTGCTGAGCCGCATCTTCAAGGGGTGAACCATGGGTCTGCTCGACTATTTCGCATCCTCGCGCCCCAAGGGGGGGAACGCCACCCTGGCCAAGGAGCGCCTGCAAATCCTCGTTGCCCATGATCGGGTCGCGCGGGACAAGCCTTCCTATCTGCCGCAGCTCCAGCAGGAGATCCTGGCGGTGATCCGCAAATACGTCGAGGTCGACATGGATGCCGTCTCGGTGACCTACGAGCAGGAAGAGTCCCACGAAGTGCTGGAACTCAATATTATCCTGCCCGAATCGGCCTCGACGTCCGGCGCCTGAGTTATCGCAACAACTGCTCGATCACCCGTCCGTAGATGCGGTGCAGCTGATCGAGATCCTCGACCGCGACGCATTCATCGACCTGATGGATGGTCGCGTTGAGCGGTCCGAGTTCGAGCACCTGCGCCCCGGTCGGAGCGATGAAGCGTCCGTCCGAGGTGCCGCCGCTGGTCGAAAGCTCAGTCTCGATACCACAGACTTCACGGATGGCCGCGCGTGCAGCCTCGACCAGCTCGCCGGCGGGTGTCAGGAAGGGGTTGCCCGAGAGACGCCAGGAGAGTTCGTAGTCGAAATCGCCCTGATCCAGGATGGCGCGCACGCGGCGCTTGATGGTCTCGGGATCGAGTTCGGTCGAGAAGCGCAGATTGAACTGCGCTTCCAGCCGGCCCGGAATGACATTCTCAGCGCCCGTGCCCATGTTTAGATTGGCGATCTGAAAACTGGTCGGCGGGAAGTGATCGTTACCCTGATCCCAGACCTCGGCGCAGAGTGCCGCCAGCGCGCCGGCGGCGGCATGGAAGGGGTTCATGGCCAGATGCGGATAGGCCACATGCCCCTGCTTGCCGTGGATGGTCAGAACGCCCGACAGACTCCCGCGCCGCCCGTTCTTGATCGAATCGCCCAAGCACTCGCGGCTCGACGGCTCGCCGACCAGGGCATAGTCGATGTGCTCGCCGCGCTGCTGGAGCCGCTCAATGACCTTGGCCGTGCCATTGACCGCCGGCCCCTCCTCGTCGCTGGTGAGCAGGAAGGCGAGCGAACCTGGATGCTCCGGGTGCGCGGCGACGAAGGATTCGACCGCCGTCACCATGGCCGCAAGCGAGCCTTTCATATCCGCCGCACCCCGACCATGCAGCATGCCGTCGCGGATCACTGGATCGAAGGGATCCGAGTCCCAGAGATCCAGCGGCCCGGCCGGCACCACATCAGTATGTCCGGCCAGACAGAGTAACGGGCCTTCACTTCCGCGCCGCGCCCAGAGGTTCGTGACCTCGCTGAACGGCATCGGCTCGATGACGAAGCCGATCGCCGCCAGACGCTCGGCGATGAATTCCTGACAGCCCTGATCCTCGGGCGTAACCGAGGGGCGGCGGACGAGTTCACAGGCCAGTTCGAGCGTGGGCGACATGGCGGCAACCTCCGATCGATCAGATATCACGCAGCAGCTCGTTGATGCCGACCTTGCCGCGCGTGCGCTCGTCGACCTGCTTGATGATGACGGCACAATAGAGGCTGTGGCTGCCGTCCTTCGCCGGCAGGTTACCCGAGACCACTACAGCGCCGGGCGGGATACGGCCATAGGTGATCTCGCCGGTTTCGCGGTTGTAGATCTTGGTGCTCTGGCCGATGTAGACGCCCATCGAGATCACCGCGCCCGCGCCGACGATCACACCCTCGACGACCTCGGAACGCGCACCGATGAAGCAGTTGTCCTCGATGATGGTCGGCGCGGCCTGCACCGGCTCCAGCACGCCGCCGATGCCGACACCGCCCGAGAGATGGACGTTCTTGCCGATCTGAGCGCAGGAACCGACCGTGGCCCAGGTGTCGACCATGGTGCCTGAATCGACATAGGCGCCGATGTTGACATAGGACGGCATGAGCACACAGCCGGGGGCGATGTAAGACCCACGCCGTGCCGTGGCCGGCGGCACCACCCGCACCCCGCCCTCGCGGAACTCGCGCGAGTTGGTATCGGCGTACTTGGAGGGCACCTTATCGTAATAGTTGGTGAAGCCGCCCTTCATGAAGGCGTTGTCCTCGATACGGAAGGACAGCAGCACCGCCTTCTTCACCCACTCGTTGACCACCCAGTCGCCGTCGCGCTTCTCGGCCACGCGCAGCGTGCCCTGATCAAGACGCTCAATGACGTCCTGCACCGCGTCGCGCACATGGGTCTCAACGTTGCGCGGGGTGATCTCGGCACGGCGCTCGAAGGCTTCGAGGATAATGTTCTGCTGATCGCTCATGATGGGCTTGCTACCTGTTGGTCTGGGGGGCTGTTGGATTCAAAGTCGCTCGATGAAAGCGCGGAGGCGCTTGGCGGCGTCGACACACTCGTCGAGCGGGGCGACCAGGGCGATGCGCACGCGGTCGGCGCCTGGATCATAGCCGTCGATCCGGCGCGACAGGAACCGGCCTGGCAGCACGGTGACGTTCTCCTGCGCATAGAGCTCGCGCGCAAAGTCGGTGTCCGGGATGGGCGTCTCCAGCCAGAGGAAGAACCCGCCAGCCGGGGCTTCGACCGGCAGGACATCGCCGAGGATGTCGATCACGGCGGCGAACTTCTCGCGATAGAGACGCCGATTCTCGCGCACATGTGTCTCGTCGCGCCAGGCGGCGAGGCTCGCGTACTGGATCGGCAGCGACATGGCGCAACCGTGATAGGTGCGATAGGCGAGAAAATCGCTGATGAGCCGGGCCGCACCGGCGACGAAGCCTGAGCGCAGTCCGGGCGCGTTGGAGCGCTTCGACAGACTATGGAAGACCAGACAACGCTCAAAGTCGTCGTGGCCCAGCGCGGCGGCGGCCTGGAGCAAACCGGGCGGCGGGTTCGCCTCATCCTGATAGATGTCGCCATAGCACTCGTCAGACGCAATGACGAAATCGTGCCGCTCGGCCAGTTCGATCAGTCGGGTCAGGGTCGGCAGATCGAGCACCGCGCCGGTCGGATTGCCGGGCGAGCAGAGATAGAGCAACTGGCAGCGATCCCAGGTCGCGGCATCGACCGAATCGAAATCCGGGATGAAACCGTTCTCGGGCCGGCAGGCCAGATAGTACGGCTCGGCACCGGCCAGCAGCGCCGCACCCTCGTAGATCTGATAGCAGGGGTTGGGCATCAGCACCAGCGGCGCGGGGCGCGTGCGGTCGACGACGGCCTGGGCGATGGCGAACAGCGCCTCGCGGGTGCCGTTGACTGGCAGGACATGGCGCTCGGGATCGACCGCGAGCGTCCCGCCGATCTCGGGCCGAAAACGCGCGTCCAGCCACTCGGCGATGGCCCCGCGTAACTCGGGCAGACCGCGCGTAGTCGGATAGACCGACAGCCGGTGCAGATGCGCAAGCAGCGCCTCGGCGATCAGACTCGGCGTCGGATGCTTGGGTTCGCCGATGTGCAGACCGATCGGGTCGCGTTCGCGCGGCGGATCGATGCCCTGCTTGAGCGCGGCGAGCTTTTCGAAGGGATAGGACTGGAGTCGACCGAGATCCGGATTCATCGATGAGATATCAAAACCTGAGTGAAGGCGCCGGCCTCTGGATCGGGCCTGGACGCTGAACGAAGCACGCTAGTATAGGCCAAGCGGGCCGTGCGGCTCCACGCCACGCGTCCGGGTACGCGACCCGCATCCAGCACTTGAGCGCGACGACGTCGACCCAATCTTGATGCCCGAGCAGGGTATCTCCGTTACCATGGCTCATGACGACCGCGCGAAGCGTCGAATCACATTCACAGACTAAAAAAGGAGCTGGAACATGGCAAACGAAGGCTATCACGAACCGGTCGCTGAACTCAGCGACGAGACCCGCGACATGCATCGCGCGATTGTGTCACTGATGGAAGAGCTGGAGGCCGTTGACTGGTACAACCAGCGCGTGGATGCCTGCAAGGATCCGGAACTCAAGAGCATCCTCGCGCACAACCGCGACGAGGAAAAGGAACATGCCGCCATGGTGCTGGAGTGGATTCGCCGTCGCGACCCGAGCTTCGACAAGGAGCTGCGCGACTGGATCTTCACCGACAAGACACTCGATCACTGAGCCGGGTGCGCTGACGAACGACTATTGATATGAGCTTCGTAAACACGCCCGACTATCGTCACGACACCCCGGAACGCCTTGGGGTACTACTCGTCAATCTTGGCACGCCGGACAGCCCGAGCGTGCCGGATGTGCGCCGTTATCTGGCCGAATTCCTGTCCGACCGGCGTGTGGTGGAGATGGCGCGCCTGCCCTGGATGCTGCTCCTGCATGGCGTCATTCTGCGCACGCGCCCGGCGCGCTCGGCGCACGCCTATCAGTCGATCTGGACGCCGGAGGGGTCGCCGCTGCTGACCATCTCACGCCGTCAGGCGGCCGCACTCCAGAGCCAGCTCGATGCGCGTCTGGGCGGGCCGGTCACGGTGGCGCTGGGGATGCGCTATGGTCAACCGTCGATCGCCTCGGGGCTGGCCGAGTTGCGCGCGGCCAATGCGCAGCGGGTGCTGATCCTGCCGCTGTATCCGCAGTATTCAGCCACCACCGTCGGCACCGTCTTCGATGCCGTGACGCATGAACTCAGACGCTGGCGCTGGCTGCCTGAACTGCGCTTCGTCAACCAGTACCACGACGAACCGGGCTATATCGCTGCACTGGCCGCCAGCATCCGCGCCCACTGGGCCGAGCACGGCCAGGCCGAGCGACTGCTGCTGTCCTTCCACGGTATTCCCAAGGACTATTTCGACCAGGGCGATCCCTATTTCTGCCACTGCCACAAGACCGCCCGTCTGCTCGCCGCGGCACTGGAACTGCCCGCCGAGCGCTGGGCGCTGTCGTTTCAGTCGCGTCTGGGCAAGCAGGAATGGATCAAACCCTATACCGATGCCACGCTCGCCGACTGGGGCCGGGCCGGGGTGAAATCGGTCCAGGTGCTCTCGCCCGGATTCTCAGCCGACTGTCTGGAGACGCTCGAAGAGATCGCGGTCGAGAATCGCGAGCTGTTCCTGGAGTCGGGCGGCCAGTCCTATGAGTACATTCCCTGTCTCAACGACAACCCCGATCACATGGCGATGATCGCTGATCTGGTGGTGCGTCATTGCAGCGGCTGGCCCGAGATCGAGCATCCCGCCGCCGACGCCGATGCGCTGGCCAAGCGTCACGAACGCCGGTCGATCCACGCTGAATAGCAGCGTGCCATGAAACTCTTCAATTGTGCGCGTTGCGGCAACCTGCTGTATTTCGAGAATGTCACCTGCAACCACTGTGGGGCGACACTCGGCTTTTTGCCCGACAGCCTGCGCCTGGCGGCACTCGAACCGCTCGGCAACGGGCATTGGAGAGCCGTAGGAGAGACGCGGCGGTATCGTATGTGCATCAATTATTCCGAGCACGCCGTCTGCAACTGGATGCTGGACGCCGCCGATACCGAACGTGCCTTCTGTCTCGCCTGCGACTTGAATCGAACCATTCCCGATCTGTCCGTCGCAGGTCACCGCGAGCTGTGGCAGAAGCTGGAGACCGAAAAGCGCCGCTTGATCTATTCCATACTCCAGCTCAACTTGCCGTTGAACCCCAAGCGTACTGATCCCGCTGGCCTGGCCTTCGATTTTCTGGCCGATGCACCGCCCCTGTTCAGCGAACGCGGTCGGATCCTGACCGGCCATGATCGGGGCCTGATCACCATCAATATCGCCGAGGCCGACCCGGCTGCACGCGAACGCATGCGCGATCAGATGGATGAGGCGTATCGGACGATCCTCGGTCATTTTCGCCATGAGTCCGGCCACTATTACTGGGATCGACTGATCCGCAACAGTGCCTGGCTGTGGCCCTTCCGCGCGCTGTTCGGCGACGACACCCGCGATTACACGCAGGCGCTTGAGACCCACTATTCCAGCGGTCCGCCACCTGACTGGGCCGAGCACTTCGTCAGCGCCTATGCCAGCTCACACCCCTGGGAGGATTGGGCCGAGAGTTGGGCGCACTATCTGCATATCGTCGATACATTGGAAACGGCGTATGAGTATGGTCTCAGGATCCACCCACGCGCCGACAACACGCATTTGCATACGGCGTGGCAGGATCTCAATGCCTATCGCGAGGACCGCTTCGAGACCCTGATCGAACACTGGCTGCCCCTGACGTTCGCGCTGAACAGTCTCAATCGCAGCATGGGCTATGAGCACGCCTATCCCTTTGTGCTGGCGCCGGCGGCCATCGAGAAACTGCACTTCGTCCACCGCGTGGTGCGCGAAAGCGCCAACACAGCCACCGATTGAAGTGGCTGACTGACTCGAATGTCGCCGTCTCTAACCGGCCACTGAAGACGACGCGGCACGCGCCTGCTCGACGAGAGCGCCGAACAGGGCGCGCTGGCGCGACAGATAGAGCAGGAACTCCGGGTGCCACTGCACGCCCAGCAGGAAGCCGGCCTCCGGATCCTCGATCGCCTGGACGATACCGTCGAGATCGCGCCCGCTCACTTGCAGCCCGTCCCCGACGCGATCGATGGCCTGGTTGTGCAGGCTGTTGATGTGCCGCCGGCAGCGCGGTACCAGGATCCGGCCCAACACCCGCGAGTCCTCCGCCACGCACAGCGTCTTCAGCGGCAGCACCGTCCAGCGGTGCGAGGTCTTGCGACGGCGCGAGCGCAGTTCCTGGAACAGGGTTCCGCCACGGCAGACATTGAGCAACTGTGCACCGCGACAGATCCCGAGCAGCGGCAATCCCTCGGCCAGCGCCGCCCGGATCACCGTCATCTCCAGCGCATCGCGCGCCGGGTCATAGTTCGGGTCGACCTCCGGCTCAGCGGCATAGAGCACCGGCTCGACATCGTGTCCGCCGGTCACGACCACGCCGTGATAGGTCAAGCGTTCCAGATCGTCGCCGGGGCGCACCTGGAGCGCACGTCCGCCGTAGAAGCGGACCGCCAGTGCCACCAGGACACGCGGACCGAAGGCACCGCGCGTCGGCCCGGTGATCGCGATCACGGGTCGATCCATTCGGCCTCCAGGATCGCCGTCCAGTCGCCGAGCCAGCGCTCGAGCGGGCGATCGAGATGGGCCTGATAGGCCGCACAGCAGGCGTTCAGGCGCATTTCATCCGCCGCCAGACGCTCAACCTCCACCCAGTCGTTCCAGGCCAGATACAGCCCCCAGTCCGGCCGATGGATCTCGCAATCAGGCAGACGGTAGTGGAAGGTCGGGCGGGCTTTGATCAGCCCATCCTGCGTGACCCGCCGCACCCGCGCCTCATCGAGGAACAGGAACAGCGGCAGCAGATCGAGCATCCGGTTACGGGTTGGGTTGTCGGCCAGATAGTCGTCGATCAGCGTCGCCAGATCGGGCCAGTAGTCGGGCGCGATCACCCGGCGCACATAGTCGAGCGGAAAGGGATCGACATAGCTGGTGACGCGGCGTGTGAGATCGATGTCGGCCCGCGCGACCAGCCAGTCGGACAGACACAGGAATGCCTTCAGACAGGCCGTGATGGTGCGCGCCCCGGTGCTCGGCACCTCCGGATTGAACTGGAGTCCGAAGGCATTGACCAGGGCATCGGAGGTTCCCTTGGCCCCGGCGGCGCGCAACCGGACGATCAGGGACTCGACCTCGCCCAACCGCTGGAGCGGCAGCGGCGGGCCGACCAGCTCGACCGGAACCAGCGCCTCGGCGGCCCAGGCGAGCGCTTCCTCGGCTGAGCGACCAAGCTCATCAGCCAGGGTCGCGTCGTCGCGCTCCTGGCGGCCAAGCCGCTTGAGTAGGTCGTAGTCGAGTTCGACAATCCAGTCGCCCGCCGGGTCGCCGTGCAGCAGGCGCTCATAGCGTCCGCGCTCAGCGATGTCGAGGCCGAAGCACCCGGCCACCTGCTCGGCCAGTTCGTCGAGCTTGAGACCGCTCATCTCCAGTTCGACACCGACGCGCCGCGCCTGACCTTCGGCATTCTCCAGCCAGGGCGGCGATTTCAGTTCAGTCGTGATCGCGTGCATGCTGTGGTCCTGTCGTGGTTCGAAGAGACGCTCCAGTCAGAACAGGTCGAGTCAGGTCAGTGCTGTGCCTGCTCGATGAGCTGGCGATAGAGCACCTTGAAGCGCTGCGGATCGGGCGCCCCGAACAGTGGGTCTTCGATGACCGGGGCGGCGGCTTCGATCTCAGCCCAGTCGTCCTCGGTCAGGTGTTCGATCGCCAGTGGAAAGGCTTCGCGCTCTTCCTGGATCAGATGTCCACGCTGGTTCCCGACCAGGGCGCGCCCGGCGGCCTCGACGTCCTCGCGCAACAGCACCTCCTCGCTCAGAATACCCCGCAGCGACTCGCGGAACTGCTTGGCCAACTGGCTCAGGCCCGTATGCTGACGCATGGGGATGGTGAAGCTCTCAGACGGCTCGACGCCCTTGTCGATCAGACGCTGAAAGATCAGATCCTCGGTCGGGTGATGGACGATGTCGGCATAGCTGTCCATGTATTCGAGCAGCTCGTCCATGAGTTCGTAATCCGGCTCCTCGCCTTCGTGAAAACGGTCGAGCAATTCTTCGAGCAGGTTGAGCACCCGCCGCAGTCGCTCATGGTCTTGTCCGAGTCGTGTCATGATTGCGTTCATTTACTCCATCCTCTTGTTGTCGTGTGGTCTATCCGCCCCTGGCTCGCGCCTGCCAAGTGGCCAGCCAGCGCCAGGCCGGTCCTTCGCGCCGGCTCTCGCCGGTGGTGACATAGCGCAGCGCGTGGATATTGCATAGTACCCAGTCCATGTGCCAGCGCGCTTCCTCGCGTCCGCAAAAGAGCAGACGATCGCCCAGATAGAGCGGTGTGTCGAGCCTGGGGAGCGGGTGGTGTTCGTCGCCCTGGATCAGCAGCAGCGCGATCGCCGGCAACGTCCGTTCGCGTTCGAGCGGGTCGCGCAGGAGCGTTTCGAGCGTGATGGTCTGTCCCCGCTGCTCAGCGTCCTGGAGCGCCGGAGCCTGCGCCGCGTCGATGCTCACCTCCCAGACATAGGGCTTGCGCCCCTCGACCAGTGCAATGATGCGGCTGATGATCTGACTGGCCCAGGCTTCGTCCTGCTGGAGACGCGCCAGCCGGGACAGATCCGACAGCAGCGGGGTGATCAGTCGCATGCGGATACGGTGCGCGATGATGGTGCTCGGATTCATGATCGCCTGCGCGCCAACACGATCGAAGAGTTCCTGATTCTGGATGTAGTTCTCGCGCGCGATCACGAACAAATCGGGATTGAGCGCCAGCGCGGTCATGATGATGGAGAGATTGTCGGCATCCTGATCGGTTCCCGCCACCAGGCCGACGGCCTGCCGGATCTCGGCCTGCTCCAGGGTGACGGCCTCGGTGCCGCGTCCGTGCACCACGCCCTCGCTGGGGATGCCGGTCTTGTGCGGCTCGGCCTCGATGATCGACAGCTCGAACCCCTGCGCCTTGAGATGCTTGTACATCGCTTTGCCGAAGCGTCCGTAGCCACAGATGACCCAACGCCCATGGCGCGGCGGATAGCTCGGCTCGTTGAGCTCGTCGCCGCCACGGCCCGAGAGCCAGTCGATCAGGAGCGTCTGGCAGGGTGACTGGATGGAGAAGGCGATATAGGCGGCAAAGGCATCGAAAGGGTCATAAATATGATCGGTGCCGAAGGAGGCCATGTTGGCTTCGATTTCGTGGGAATCGGCGCGACAGATGACCTTGGCCTCAGGATGCAGCAGCTTGGCGGCGATGGCGATCTTGAGATTGGCCTCGTTGACATTGGTCAGCGCCACCACGCCGCGACAGCGCGGATGCTTGAGTCCGGCGGCCTCCAGGGCGTGCGGACTGCGGGCATCGGCACAGAGCGCCGGCACATACTCGCGCTGATTGTCGAGCTGGAGCAGATTGATGCGCTCGGGATCGATGTCGACCACGACCGACTGGATATGGCGGTCCATGAGACCGCGCACCAGGGCGCTGCCGGTCTGACCATAGCCGCAGACCAGATAGAAGGGATCACAGAGACGACGCACGCGTGTGCGAAAGCGCCGCTCGGCGATGGCACGCTGGAGTGTGGCGTCCTGCAGGAGCGTGATCAAATTACCGATGGCATAGATCCACACCGCCACGGTGAAGAACACCGACAGCGCGACCCAGATCCGCTGGGCATCGGTGAAGGCGTTGGGCAGCTCGCCGAAACCGATGGTCGTCGACATGTAGCTGACGAAATAGAAGGCGTGGAAGAAGCTCGTGTGCGTCGGCTGCCCGTCGGCGTCCTGGGCTGGAATGAGCACCAGCCCAGCCATGGCGATCGCATAGACCACGATCAGGATCAGCAGCGGCGCGCGCATACGCCGCAGAACGAGAAAGAAGATGGTATCCAAGATTCAGCCGCTCGAAGTTCGACCGTTCAACGCCGTAGCAGCACGGTTTCGATGACCAGCAGCACCACCGAGACCACGTTGGCGATCATGGCTCCGCCAGAGAGCGAGACGATGCTCGACATGACCGAGGGCGTCATGCCGGTCTCGGTGGCATGGGCCGCGATGGTCCAGATCAGTGAGGCCGCCAGTAATTGCAGCATGGCCACCAGACTGGTCGCCAGCAGCACCGCTCCCATCTGGGTGCGGTCGCCGAACTTGAGCACGGTGGCGATCATGTTGACCACCACCACGAAGAACAGCTCCCAAGCGTGATGATGGTTGGGATTGTCGATCTCGCCGACGAAGAATCCGAAGTTCAGCGTCAGGGCGAGCACGATGAAGAAGCCGAAGACGACTTTTTCTGGATTCATCAGTTCCTCCGCGAGAAACCCCGTCCTTCAGGGCGGGGAGGGATAGCGGCTACAACCTTGCAGCCGCCGAAAAAAGTGCAGGCTTTCCACCTGCCGGGCCGTGAGGCTCTGCCCGTAAGGGCCTGGTGACGGACGACGCCTCGCGGCGTGGTCGCTCCCCTCGCCAATGTGGGCAACCGGCTCCCGCTTGCGCGGCGATCGAAACCTTCGACGTTTTACCTTTCGCCAGCATGATCCCGACCTTTCAGAGCGGCGGACTGAGGAAGCATCCGCCGGTGAGTCTTAACGACCTATTGCACACGTAGCCCCTTTCGACCGTCCTGGTCAGGCGGGCTGAGGCTGGTCAACCCAGCTTGCTCTCACAAGCTCCGCCCTTCAGGGCGGGGTAGTTGACGGGCCAAAATTTCCAGTGATTGATGGAGTGAGCGGTACGAATCTGACCGCTATTCTAAACCGCTCCAGGATGCGCGTATCCTCCCAACACAGGCCGGCGGTACCTAAGACCTGCATCCGACTAACGGCGCGCGCGCTGTTGCGCTAACATGCATTGCATTCAGCCCAAACCAGACTCACAGCCAGACCCGGCTCAGTGTCGCCAGTCGGGGAGCGCGATTCATGGTTTGGTCGCGATGGACGCCAGTCACTCAGGGATGGAGCTCACTATCCATCCATCAGCCAACGGTCAGCCGCGCCCGCACCCCATGAAGATCAATCAGCCGGTCACACAAAAAGAACACGACTATCCGGACTCCTGGGTCATCGTCTCCACCACTGACACCAAGGGCATCATCACCTATTGCAACAAGCCCTTCATCGAGATCAGCGGTTTCAATGAGTCCGAACTGATCGGGGTCAATCATAACGTCATCCGTCACCCCGATATGCCGCCGGCGGCCTTCAAGGATCTGTGGGCAACGGTCAAGAAGGGTAAGCCCTGGCGCGGCATCGTCAAGAATCGCTGCAAGAACGGCGATCACTACTGGGTCGATGCCTATGTCACTCCGGTCTACGAAGGCGAGACTCTGGTCGGCTATCAGTCGGTGCGCACCAAGCCGCCGCGCGCCCAGGTCGAGGCCGCCGAGCGGCTCTATGCGCGGGTGCGCGAGCGCAATCTGGAGGATCTGCCGCGCCAGCTCATCCCTGAGTTCAGCCATGCGGTCTGGTTGAGTGTCGCCTTTGGTCTCGTGGGCTTGGGCGCGATCCTCGCCGGTTGGCTGAGCAATCTCTGGATCGGCGTCGGCGTTCTGGTGCTGGCGCTGATCCTGGCCCAGCTCAGTGCTCGCGCCATCTTCAAGCACATCCACGACGCCGTGCAGGTCGCCAAGAAGATCGCCGGCGGCGATCTCACCTCGCCGATCCAGGTCCGGGGCAACAATGAGACCGCCGAGATCCAGCAGGCGATCAAGATGCTCCAGTCGCGTCTGGCGACCGTGATGGGACACATCCAGGAGTCGGCGACCGGTGTGGCCGAGGCCGCCGCGCAACTGGCCCAGGCGACCAATTCCACGCATGGACTGATGGAGCAGCAGCATCAGGAGACGGACATGGTCGCCACGGCCATGAACGAGATGTCGGCCACCGTCGCCGAGGTCGCCAACAACACCACGGCCGCGGCCGATGCCGCGCATCAGGCCAGTCACAAGGCCCGCGAGGGTCGCATGGTGGTGCGTCACAGCGTCGAAGGCATTCGCGAGCTGGCGAGCGGCGTTGGCGAGGCGGCTCAGACCATCACCCAGCTTGAGACCGAGTCGGCGAACATCGGCAAGATCCTCGACGTTATCCGTGGCATCGCCGGCCAGACCAACCTGCTGGCCCTGAACGCCGCCATCGAGGCCGCGCGCGCAGGTGAGCAGGGACGCGGGTTTGCGGTGGTCGCCGACGAGGTGCGCGCCCTGGCCCAGCGCACTCAGGAATCGACCCAGGAGATCCAGGACATGATCGCGCGTCTGCAACAGGGCGCGCGCAGTGCCGTCTCCATGATGCAGCGCGGCCAGGATCAGGCCGAGCAGAACGTGCTCGCCGCCAACGAGACCGATCAGTCACTCGACTCCATCACCCACTCGGTTGAACACATCAACGACATGAGCGATCAGATCGCCACCGCCGCCGAGGAACAGAGCGCCGTGGTCGAGGAGATGAACCGCAATGTCGAGAGCATCCGTCATCTCTCGATGCAGACACTCCAGAGCACCGATGGCGTGGTGGGCGCCACCAGTCATCTGGAGGATCTCGCCGGGAGATTGATGGGGCTGGTGCATCAGTACAAAATTTGACGCCCCGTGTCAGGCCGCCTGGGATCGCTGTCGATCAAGCGATCCTTCGCGACGCTCCACGTTTGAGCTGCCACGCCTCCCATCCGACCACCATCAGGAAGAGCGCCATACAGAGCGTGCCGGCGGGCAGGGCGTGCCAGTCCTGCTGCGTGACCAGCCAGCGGCTGGCCAGATAGAGTCCGATCCCGAAGACGATATAGCCGAGCACCCGCCAGACGTCATAGGGTACCGGGTAGTAACGCCGCCCGAGTCCGTAGGACAGCACCACCATGGATCCGTAACAAATCAGATGCGCCCAGGCCGCGCCCATGTAGCCGTGGACCGGCACCCACCACCACAGCAGTCCAATGGTAATCGCTGAGCCGATCAGGGAGACGCCGGCGCCCATGAGCGTGCGGTCGGTGAGCTTGTACCAGATCGACAGATTCACATAGACGCCGAGCAGGAGATTGGCCAGCAACAGCACAGGCACCACATCCAGCCCCGCGCGATAGTCGGCACCGACGAAATACTGGAAGAGATCGATGTAGAGCGTGACCAGCAGGAACAGAAAGACGCAGCAGATCACGAACCAGTTGAGCACAATGGCATAGGTGCGACCGGCGTCGTGCTGTTTGGCATAGCTGAAAAAGAACGGCTCGCCGGCATAGCGAAACGCCTGAATGAACAGCGACATCAGGATCGAGAGCTTGTAGCAGGCACTATAGATCCCGAGCTGCGCCATGTTGGTCGCGTCGTCATAGGGCAGCAGATACTTGAGCGCGGCACGGTCGAACATCTCGTTGATGATGCCGGCCATGCCGATGACGACCATTGGCAGCGAATAGCGGATGAGCCGTTTGAACAGCGCCCGATCGAAGGCCCCGAGTCCGTCGATGAACCAAGGCGTGAGCAGCAGCAGCTTGAGCGCGCTCGCGGCCAGATTGGCGATGAAGACATAGCCGATGCCGATGTCCGGATCCCAGAGCCGGCCGAGCAGGGTCTCGGGCGCGATCGCATGGACCTCGCGGCAGAGAGAGATGAAGAAGATCGTCAGACCGACATTGGCGCCGATCTCGATCAGCTTGATGGTGGCGAACGCGCCGGCCCGCTCCTCGGCACGCAGTCGCGCGAAGGCCAGCGCCCCGATCGAGTCGAGCGCCAGGATGGCCGCGCACCAGACGATGTATTCGGGATGCTCGGCATGACGCAGCAGCGCGGCGAGCGGCTGGCTCCACAGCAGGAAGGCCAGGAAACAGAGCGCATTGACCAGCACCAGGAACCGCAGCACGGTTCCATAGACGGTTTCGGGTCGCCACTCACCGCCAGCGCGGAAGCGGAAATAACCGGTCTCCAGCCCGAAGGCCAGGAGTACGGCCAGAAAGCCCATGTAGGCATAGAATTCGGCCACCACGCCGTATTCGGCCGGGGCGAAGGTATAGGTCAGGAAGGGCACCAGCAGATAGTTCAGGAAGCGCCCGAGGACGCTGCTGACACCATAGACCGCGGTCTGCGAGGCGAGGCGTTTGAGTGGGTTCAAGGCGTTGCTGGGGGGCGGCTGGTTGCAGGGAGTGCGGATGGTATCCTTAATCCCAATGAGATGGCGACCAGGACACGCCTTGGATCACTGACTGGAGCGAGACATGACATCTTCACCGGCGTTCATCGACCGCCTGGATCGACTCATCGACCAACTGGAGCGTCTGCTGCCGCCGGCGAGCACGCCGGTCGACTGGTCGGCCCAGGCTTTTCGCTGGCGCCGCGACGCCGCCGGGCGCGGCTGGTTGCAGCCGGTCTGTGCGCCGCATCGGCTGGAACTTACCGATCTGCGCTGTCTGGAGCGCCAGGCCGCCGAGATCGAGCGCAACACGCGCCAGTTCCTCGCCGGCGGCGGAGCCAACAATGTGCTGCTGTGGGGTGCGCGCGGCACCGGCAAGTCGTCGCTGGTCAAGGCCGTCTTCAATGCCTATCGCGATGCGGGTCTGTGTCTGATCGAGGTCGACAAGGACGATCTGATCGCGCTGCCGGACATCCTGGATCTGATTCGCGACCGACCCGAGCGCTTCATCCTCTTCTGCGACGATCTGTCGTTCGAGGCCGGCGAGTCGGGCTACAAGGCGCTCAAGGCGGCGCTCGAAGGCTCGATCGCGTCCACGCCCGAGAATCTGCTCATCTACGCGACGTCCAACCGCCGGCATCTGCTGCCCGAGTACCAGGCCGACAACCGCGATTCGCGTATCCAGGACGGCGAGCTGCATCACGGCGAGGCGGTCGAGGAGAAAATTTCGCTCTCGGATCGGTTCGGGCTGTGGATCTCCTTCCATCCATTCAGTCAGATCCAATATCTGGAGGTGGTGCATCACTGGGTCGAGCGTCTCGCGCCGACGGAGGCGCCGCGCGCTGAGTCGGACTGGGAGCCGATCGAACGGGCCGCGCTCCAGTGGGCGCTGCGCCGAGGCGCGCGTGGGGGACGCACGGCCTGGCAGTTCGCGCGCGACTGGGCGGGACGCAACAGATAACCCTTAGGCAAGCCGGGCCAGGTTCGAAGTACGGCTGTCGTCGTGCGCGGCACTCCAGGGCGAACAGAGAGCGTCAGACGGAGCCATCATCACTCGCCGGGATCGGCCAGTGCCACCGTAACCCTTACCTCATTGCCCGCGCCCCGATACTCCATGCTGGCAAAGGCCAGATGACGCGCCATGGCGATACCGCGTCCATGACTGTCGAAGGCGCGCGCCGGATCCAGATCCAGATAGCGCTGCCAGTCGAAGCCCGGCCCCTGATCGCGGATGGTGAAGCTCAGAAACCCGGCATCGCGTTGCAGCTCGACGACGGCATGACGTGCGATCTGCGCTGGATCACTCAGGCGCCGCTCGACTTCCTCCTGCCACTGGCCATCCTCGATCAGGCGTCCCTTTTCGGCATAGTCGATGCCCAGATTGCCATGCTCGACGGCATTGAGCATGAGTTCGGACAAGCCCATGGCCACGGTTTCGGGATGGGGGCACAGTTGCGCCAGAGTCGAGGACAGGACCGAGACGTCTTCGAGCGTGTAAAACTGGAAACTGGCTTGATGCATCAGGCCGAGGATCGTCTGGAGCTTGCCGCCGAGCTGGGCCAGATCCTTGCGATTGCGCCGATCATCCAGGGCCGCATTGATGATGCTGCGCAGCGCCTTGGGCGCATAGGGCTTGGCCAGATAGTACCAGGCGCCGGCGGCCAGTCCCTCGGCGACCTGATCGGAGCTGTCGGCGGCGCTCTGCATGATGACCGGCACGTCGCGAAAACGCTTGTCGGCCTTGAGACGCCGAAGCACCTCCATGCCGTCCATGCGCGGCATCATGCGATCGAGAATCACACCATCATAGGCGTGCGGCGCGGACTCCAGCATGGCCCAGGCCTCCACCCCATCCTCGGCAAAGGCCAGTTGATGCTCGTCTTCCAGGCAATGACTGATGATCTCGAGATTGATCGGCTCATCGTCCACGACCAGTAATTTAGCCATCACACTCGTCCTAATCTAGAGTCAAACTCCGTCAGCGACACTGTCCGCCGCCGCTGACCCGAAGTCGATGAGTTCGCGCAACACGCTGGTCGCATAAGCACCGGATGATAGCTCGAATTCGAGCCTCAGACAGCCATCGACCGGCTGGCCTTGCAGATGCTCGACGCTCAGACGCAGCGCACGGCGCTCCTGTTCCAGTCCCTGCCCGGCGAGTCGTTCGGGCCAGGGCGCGAGACGGGCGGCGACATCCAGCTCCAGCGACTGGACCTCCAGGCGGGTCGGCAGCGCCCCCCGCCCCCACAGTGGTCCGCTGGGATGCAGGTCCAGACGCGCCGCGCGTTCGACCAGGCTGTCGTCAAGGGTCTCGGCGAGAAAGAATGAATGGCTGCCGGCCAGTTGCGGACAGTCGCCCGGCTGGAGCCGGTCCCAGTCGCCCTGGCGCACCCGCTCGGCCAGCAGTTCGTTGAAAATCTGAGCGCGTGCGGCCGAGAGCCAGAGACCGCGCTGATGACGCGCCACGCGCCTGATCGCTCCGGTCAGGAGTTCGTGAGCACGATACAGATTGCCATCGGCATGTCCGAAACGCTGCTCGCCGAAATAATTAGGCACGCCATGGCGACGAATACGCTCCAGGCGGGACTCCAGATCAGCCTCAGCGAGCTGACAATCACGCACCTGAATCCGAAAGCGATTGCCCGCCAGGGCACCGCGTCGCAGCTTACGCCGATGGGCGTGGACCGCCAGCACCTCGATTCCCTGTTCGACGAGTGCGCTCCAGTCGGGTTCGGACTCCTCCGCGTGCGGTCGCGGCATGGAAAACCATTGCTCGGTGATGGCCCAGCGATCCTTGAGACCGGCATAACCGACCGTCGAGACCGGCAGGCCGGCGATGGCTGCCAGCCGGCGCGCGACCCATTCGGTATTCGCCCCGGTCTTGCGCACCCAGAGCAGCCGATGATCGCCCTCCCCGTCCGGCTCGAAGCCCAGGATCTCACTGACCTGAAAATCCGCCGGCTCGACGCGCAGGCGGCCCGTGCCGAGCGGCTCGCCGTAGGCGCGCGGCAGATGCGCAAAGCGGGTCCAGCCTGGAAGGTTTGATTCAGACACAGGCGGACTCAGCGCGCCGACTCGATCAGCAGCACGACCGCCGAGGCGGCAATACCCTCGCCACGTCCGGTGAAGCCCATGTGCTCCATGGTCGTTGCCTTGACGTTGACGCGCTTGGGGTCGCACTCCAGATCGGCGGCCAGCACCTCGCGCATGGCCGGGATATGCGGTGCCAGCTTGGGCTGCTGAGCGATGAGCGTCATGTCAGCGTTATGCACGCTCAGACCCTGCTCGCGCAGGCTCGCGATCACGCGCCGCAGCAGGATACGGCTGTCGACTCCGGCATAGGCGGCATCCGTATCCGGAAAGTGCCGACCGATATCGCCGAGTCCGGCCGCGCCGAGCAGCGCATCGCACAGGGCATGGATGAGCACGTCACCATCGGAATGGGCCAGCATGCCCTGATCGTGCGGAATCTCGACTCCGCCGAGCACCAGCCGGCGATCCGGCGCGAAACGATGGGCATCGAAGCCCTGACCAATCAGCATTCTGGAACCTCGTCAAATCCGTCCTTGCTGTTGTAGATAAAACTGCGCGAGCGGTAAATCCTCGGCTCGCGTGATCTTGAGATTGTCGGCATGGCCCTCGATCAAACGCGGGGCCAGGCCCAGACGCTCGATCGCTGAGGCATCGTCGGTGACCAGGTCGTTCGCCTCCAGTGCCTCGTGCAGCGCGCGGCGCAGCAAACCGAGCCGGAACATCTGCGGCGTGTAGGCGTGCCAGAGACTGGAGCGGTCGACGGTCGCGTCGATCCGCTCGCCGTCCCCGGCGCGCTTCATGGTGTCGCGCACCGGAATGCCGAGCAGACCGCCGACGCTGTCCTCGCACAGGCTGTCGATCAGCCGGTCAAGATCGGACCGGCGCAGACAGGGACGCGCGGCATCGTGCACCAGCACCCAGTCGTCCTCATTCGCCCGATCCTCCAGGACCGAGAGCGCATTGAGGACCGAATGGCAGCGCTCGGCACCGCCGGGCGCGCGCAGTACTTTGGGGTGGGCGGCATAGGCGGTCGTGTCCCAGTAGCCGTCCTCGGCGCCCAGTGCCACCACGACACCCTGGATACGCGCATGGCTGACGAAGCCTTCGAGCGTATGCTCGATCACGGCGCGACCGGCCAGCTCCAGATACTGCTTGGGCACCGTGCTGCCCATGCGACGCCCGACACCGGCGGCGGGCAGAACGGCCCAGAATCCTGTTGTCATGGCTGACTCCCCGGATCGAGTCGCTTGGGATGCTCGATGACCTGGATGAAGATTTCACCGGGCTTGATCATGCCCAGCTCGGTGCGGGCGCGTTCCTCGATCGCTTCCGATCCCTCGCGCAAGTCGTCGACCTCGGCTTGCAGCTCACGATTGCGCAGGCGTAAGCGTTCGACCTCGGATTCCTCGAAGGCAATCTCATGCTTGAGCCCATAGAGTTCGGCGAGGCTGCCCTTGCCGACCCAGAGGCGATACTGGAGCGACCCCAGCAGCAGGACCAACACGAGGATCAGCCAGTGCATCTCGCCACCTATCCGGCCTAGGCCCGCGAGGCTCAAAGCCCCGAGAGCCGGGCGGCCAACCTCAGAGCCACTTGAAAGCATCGCGGCCGGCATACACGGCCTCATCGGCCAACTGATCCTCGATGCGCATCAGCTGATTGTACTTGGCCACGCGATCGGAGCGCGACAGCGAGCCGGTCTTGATCTGGCCCGAATTGGTGGCGACGACGAGATCGGCGATGGTGGTGTCCTCGGTCTCGCCTGAGCGGTGCGAGACGACTGCCGTGTAGCCGGCCTTGTGGGCCATGGCGATGGCTTCCAGGGTCTCGGTCAGGGTGCCGATCTGGTTGACCTTGATCAGGATGGAGTTGGCGATGCCCTTGTCGATGCCTTCCTGGAGGATGCGGGTGTTGGTCACGAAGAGATCATCGCCAACGATCTGCACCTTGTCGCCCAAACGCTCGGTCAGACGCTTCCAGCCATCCCAGTCGCCCTCGGCCAAGCCGTCCTCGATCGAGAGGATCGGATACTTGGCGACCCAGTCGGCGAGCAGATCGATCAGACCATCGGAGCTGAGGGTGCGGCCCTCGCCTTTGAGGACGTACTGACCGTCCTTGTAGAACTCGGAAGCGGCGACGTCGAGACCCAGATAGATGTCGGAGCCGAGCTTGAAGCCGGTTTTGTGGATGGCTTCGAGGATCGCCTCGATCGCGGCTTCGTTGGAGGCCAGATCGGGCGCGAAGCCGCCCTCGTCACCGACCGCCGTGGCCAGACCGCGAGCGTGCAGGACGGACTTGAGCGCGTGGAAAATCTCGGCGCCGTAGCGCACGGCCTCGCGGAGGCTGCCGGCGCCGACCGGCAGGATCATGAACTCCTGGAAGTCGACGCTGTTGTCAGCGTGTTCGCCGCCGTTGATGATGTTCATCATCGGCACCGGCAGGCGGTAGGGACCGCTGGCAAGCGACTGATAAAGCGGCAGTGCCTTTTCCTGGGCGGCGGCATGGGCAACCGCGAGCGAGACGCCGAGCAGAGCGTTGGCGCCGAGACGGGCCTTGTTATCGGTGCCGTCGAGTTCGATCATGCGGCGGTCGATCGCGGTTTGCTCCGCGATCTCCATGCCGATGATGGCTTCGCGCAGCTCGCCCTGGATATTGGCCACAGCCGTGCGCACGCCCTTGCCGTTATAGCGCGACTTGTCGCCATCGCGCAGTTCCAGCGCCTCGCGCGAACCGGTCGAGGCTCCGGAAGGAACGATGGCGCGACCGATGGCGCCGTCGGCGGTGATGACATCGGCCTCGACGGTCGGATTGCCACGGGAATCCAGCACCTCGCGGGCGCGGACGTCGACGATTTCGGACATGTTGGATGACTCCTTGAGGATTCAAAAGCTACAAATAGCTCGGGTTATTCGATGTGTTAGGCCATTTTTTGCAGATGATGAAAATCCAGAATGGATTCAATCTCATCCGCTTCCAGTGATTGAGCACGATATAGATCCCAGCGAACTTGCAAGTTCAACCAGAAATCCGCCGACACGCCAAAAAACTTAGCCAAGCGGAGCGCGATGCTTGGGGTTACGCCTCGCTTGCGATTGACCAATTCATTGATTTTTTGATAAGGCACATGAATGGCATTCGCCAGATCACGTTGACTGATCTGCATGGGCTCAAGAAACTCCTCCTTGAGCATTTCACCTGGATGTGTCGGCGGCCGGTGAGTTGGGACGCGAATCATGACGCTTCTCAGTGGTAATCGGTGATTTCAACCTTGCCGGGGCCTTTTTCTCCCCAAACGAAACAAACCCTGTACTGCTCGTTGATGCGAATACTAAATTGACCTTTTCGATTTCCAGAGAGTGCTTCGAGCCGATTCCCTGGTGGAATACGCAATTCCTCGATACTTTGAACCGAATCAAGCTGATCGAGTTTGCGAATCGCGATGCCCCAGAGGTTTTGGGGGCAGGCTTTGCGGGCATCTCGCGAATTCACGCCGTTGAAGATATCTTCGGTGGCTTGATTTGCAAACGATTCAATCATTGCAGCACGATAGAACGCCTAATTTAGTGGTGAGCGAAGTGCGTTCCGCTGCAATGCGGCCGTGTCAGATAGACTATTTTTTACGACAGACGGCTACCCCTGCTCAACGAATCCAGCCACCTTAACCAATCGATCAATCTCAATAAGGGTCGACAGCAATTCACGCATCCGCCCGAGCGGCCAGGCGTTGGGGCCATCGCTCAAGGCGCGGTCAGGATCTGGATGCGTCTCCATGAACAGTCCGGCGACACCCGCCGCAACCGCCGCGCGCGCCAGCACCGGCACGAATTCGCGCTGCCCGCCCGAACTCGTGCCCTGCCCGCCCGGCAGTTGCACCGAATGCGTAGCGTCGAACACCACCGGGCAGCCGGTCTCGCGCATCACGGCAAGCGAGCGCATGTCCGAGACCAGATTGTTGTAGCCGAAGGACACCCCGCGCTCGCAGACCATGATCTGGTCGTTGCCGGTCGCGCGTGCCTTCTCGACGACATGCTTCATGTCCCAGGGGGCGAGGAACTGGCCCTTCTTGATGTTGACCGGCAGCCCCTGGCTGGCGACCGCGTCGATAAAGTTGGTCTGACGGCAGAGAAACGCCGGTGTCTGGAGCACATCAACGACATCCGCGACCTCAGCAAGCGGGGTGTCCTCATGCACATCCGTCAGCACCGGCACGCCGATGGTCGCGCGCACTGAGTCCAGAATACGCAACCCCGCCTCCAGCCCCGGCCCGCGAAAGCTCGCCCCCGACGACCGATTGGCCTTGTCGAACGAGGACTTATAAATAAAGTGTATCCCGAGCGCCGCGGTCAATTCCTTCAGCGCCCCGGCCGTCTCCTGCGCCAGCGTCTCGCTCTCGATGACGCAGGGTCCAGCGATCAGAAACAGCGGCCGGTCGAGACCGACCTCGAAACCGGCCAGATGCATCATGCGCTCCGATCTCCGTTGAATTGACGTTGCACCAGCGCCGCGCGCACGAAGCCCTCGAACAGCGGATGTCCATCACGCGGCGTCGAGGTGAACTCGGGATGGAACTGACAGGCGATGAACCAGGGATGATCCGGGATTTCGATGATCTCGACCAGCCTGTTGTCGAGCGACCAGCCCGAGAAACGCAACCCGGCATCCTTCAGCGTGTCGAGATAGGCGTTGTTGAACTCATAGCGATGGCGATGACGCTCGCGCACCTGGGGCTGACCATAGACCGAACGCGCCAGACTGCCCGGCTCCAGACGGCAATTCTGACCGCCGAGCCGCATGGTGCCGCCCAGATCGTCCGTCTCCGAGCGCGTCTCGATCCGCCCCTGCTCGTCGCGCCACTCGGTAATCAGCGCGATGACCGGATGCGGCGTCTGACGGTTGAACTCGGTGCTGTGCGCCCCTTCCAAATCGGCCATGTGCCGGGCGTATTCGATGACCGCGACCTGCATCCCGAGACAGATGCCGAGATAGGGCACCCGCTGCTCACGCGCATAACGCACGGCAATGATCTTGCCCTCGATACCGCGCTCGCCGAATCCACCCGGTACCAGGATGGCATCAAGTCCGTCGAGACACGCGGTGCCCTCGCGCTCGATGACCTCGGAGTCGACATAAACGATCTCGACCTTGGTGCTGGTGTGCACGCCGGCATGGGCGAGCGCCTCTGACAGCGACTTATAGGCCTCGGTCAGATTCATATACTTGCCGACCATGCCGATGCGCACTGGCTGCTCGGGATGATCGAAGCCGTCCATCACCCGATCCCATTCGGCGAGATCGGCCTCGGGGACGTCGAGATGGAACTGACGCACCACCAGCTCGTCGAGGCTCTGGGCATGGAGCAGACGCGGGATGCGGTAGATATTGTCGGCATCCACCGCCGAGATGACCGCCTTCTCGGAGACATTGGTGAAGAGCGCGATCTTGCGCCGCTCTTCGTCCGGCAGCAGCTTCTCGGCGCGACAGAGCAGGATGTCGGGCTGGATGCCGATCGAGCGCAGTTCCTTGACCGAATGCTGGGTCGGCTTGGTCTTGATCTCGCCGGCGGTGCGGATGTGCGGCACCAGGGTCAGATGCATGAACAGCGAGTTCTCCGGCCCCTCTTCCACCCGCATCTGACGGATGGCCTCCAGGAACGGCAGCGATTCGATGTCGCCCACGGTGCCGCCGATCTCGACCATGGCGATGTCGGTCCCCTCGGCCCCGAGCCGGATGCTGGCCTTGATCTCGTCGGTCACATGCGGGATGACCTGCACGGTGCGCCCGAGATAGTCGCCACGGCGCTCCTTGCGGATCACGCTCTCGTAGATCTGGCCGGTGGTGAAATTGTTGTTGCGCCCCATGCGCGTGCGCAGGAAGCGCTCGTAGTGGCCCAGGTCGAGGTCGGTCTCGGCGCCGTCGTCGGTGACATAGACCTCGCCGTGCTGGAAGGGGCTCATGGTGCCCGGATCGACGTTGATGTAGGGATCGAGCTTGATCATGGTGACGCGCAGACCGCGCGCTTCCAGCAACGCGGCCAGCGAGGCCGATGCAATGCCCTTGCCCAGCGATGAAACCACACCGCCGGTGATGAAGATGAACTTTGTCATAGTGAATGGGAGCCGAGGGAGGGTCGTAGTGAGTCGAGAGTCACGACTCGGATGCCGGAACAAACTACCAAAATCGCCGCATCGGCTCAATCTGATCCTGCATGGCCGACGTCCGGTCCGGCCGGCGGCCCAAGAAGCGGCTTGAACATAAGCACTTGAGTTCCGATGGCGATCGGGTTAAAAACGCCGGCACTTGATCTGGATCAAAAACAAAATCATAGCGCCCGTTGGTCAGGTCGGGCTGAGGAGCGAGGACGGTGTCTTGAATCAGAGTACAGTGATCTCGATCGAATCTATCCGCGTGGCCTGCCGCTACTGCACCCTCTCCTCACTCTGCCTGCCCATGGGGTTGACGCCCGAGGACGTCGAACGGCTCGACGACATCGTCAAGCGGGCGCGCCCGCTGCATCGCGGTGACGTCCTGTTTCGCGAGGGCGAACGTTTCCGCTCGCTGTACGTCGTCAAGACCGGCTCGCTCAAGACCTTTGCCCCGAGCTGTGAGGGCGGCGAACAGGTGCTCAGCTTCCATCTGCCCGGCGAGATCATGGGTCTGGATGCCATCGACAAGGGCGAGCACGCCTGCTCGGCCAGCGCGCTCGAGACCTCGGCCATCTGTGAGATCCCGTTCGCACGGCTGGAGGAGCTGACGGCGCTCATCCCCAGCCTCCAGCACCAGATGTACCGGCTGCTCAGCAAAGAGATCGGCCAGGACACCGACATGCTGCTCCTGCTCGGCAAGAAGAACGCCGAGGAGCGGCTCGCGGCCTTTCTGCTCAGCTTCTCGCAGCGACTGCACAAGCGCGGACTCTCGGCCACGGATTTTCATCTCAGCATGTCCAGACACGAGATCGGCAACTATCTGGGGCTGGCCGTCGAGACCGTCAGCCGTCTCTTCACCCGCTTCCAGGACGATGGGCTGGTGCGCGTCGAGCGTAAACACATCGAACTGCTCGATCCACAGGGGCTGGAAGAGATCATCGATGGGGCAAGTCCAGGACGGCGCCAGGCGCCGCAGCGCCAACAGCAGACCTGATCAAGGCGCACCGGCGAGCCAGACACAGGCGCCGCTCGCCGACTGGATCGCCTCCAGCCGGGCGTGATGCGCCTCCTGCTCAGGCGGGGTCGCGCTTACGACCCGCAGGCGTGGGCGATCGGGGTCGAGGCGACCGCGATGCAGCGCGCCCTCGCCTACGCCCGAGCCATCCATCCCCTCACCACCGAGATACAGCGAAACCTGGCCGCCGGTCATCGCCAGATAGACGTCGGCCAGGATCTCGGCGTCGAGCAACGCGCCATGCAGGGCGCGATGCGAGTTGTCGATCGTATAGCGCTTGCAGAGCGCATCGAGTCCGTTGCGCTGGCCCGGATGGAGCTTGCGCGCCATCAGCAGGCTGTCAGTCACGGTGCACAGATCCGCGATGCGCGGGGCCTCGGTGCCGCGCCACAGGTTCAGCTCGTGGTCGAGGAAGCCGACGTCGAAGGCCGCATTGTGGATGATGAGCTCGGCACCGCGCAGATAGGCGACCAGCCGTGCGGCGAGTTCGGCGAAACGCGGCTTGTCGGCGAGGAAGGCGTTGCTGATGCCATGCACGGCCTCGGCTTCGGCATCGATCTGGCGGTCCGGATTGAGATATTCGTGAAAATTACGACCGGTCGGACGCCGGTCGATCAGCTCGACACAGCCGATCTCGATGATCCGGTGCCCCTCGCGCGGCTCCAGGCCGGTGGTTTCGGTATCCAGTACGATCTGACGCATGCTCATCGCCCTCTGGTGCGTGGCACGCCCTGATTGGCGAGCTGGTCAGCGCGTTCGTTCTCGGCGTGTCCGGCATGACCCTTGACCCAGCGCCAGCTCACGGCGTGCTGGCCGAGCGCCTTGTCCAGACGCTCCCAGAGATCGCGATTCTTGACCGGCTGACGATCCGCCGTGCGCCAGCCGTTGCGTTTCCAGCGCGGCATCCACTCACCGACTCCACGTTTGACGTATTGCGAGTCGGTGGTGATCTGGATACAGGTCTGACGGTTGAGCGACTCCAGCGCCATGATCACGGCCATCAGCTCCATGCGGTTGTTGGTGGTCTCGTACTCGCCACCGTGCAGCTCCTTCTCGACCTCGCCCCAGCGCAGCAGCACCCCCCAGCCACCCGGACCGGGATTGCCCTTGCAGGCGCCATCGGTGAAGGCCTCGACACAGTCAGACATGTCCCGTTCCTCGGGTCGTGGGACGCACGGCACCGCCCGGTAGCAGGACGCGGCGCTTGGTGCGATAGGGTTTGATCGGAGTCAGGGGGGCGACCCGCTTGACGGCACGAATGGTATACAGCCCGCCGAAGAGTGGCCAGAAGCGCCGCCCGAGCGACTCGACGGCCAGACAGCGCCGCCCCTTGGGTGAGACGAACGGCGGACAGAAGAGCGCCGTCTCGCAGACTTCGATCTCGAAGCCCAGCTCGGTCAGCCAGTGCTCGACCTGGGCGGCGAGTCGCAAGCGTCCATTCCAGGGCGCACGGCCGCGCGCCGGTGGCCAGAGACCGCCCAGCCCCCAGAGACTCAGCGGATTGAAGCCCAGCAGGATCAGCCGGCCCTCGGGAATGAGTACGCGCTCGACCTCGGACAGAATCACCCTGGGCTGATCGGAATACTCCAGCACATGCGGCAGCAGGATGGCATCGAGGCTGTCGGAGGCCAGCGGCAGCGCGGTCGGCTCGCCGATGACAGTCGGCCCCTGGAAGGCGTGGGCGGATCCGGCGCCTGACAGCAGGATGCGATGCCGGATGCGGCTCGCGGCCAGTGCCTGACCGAAACACTCGTTTGCGCCGATCTGGATCAGGTAGTAGCCAAAGGTATTGGCGAGCAGACGCTGCACGCCATCGCACTCGATCCGCGCCACCTCGGTGCCAAGCGCCGAGCGATACCACGCGTGCAATGGATCATGGGATTGGTCGGGCTGGAGTGGATCTGTGGTCATGCCTGGGCCTCGTCGGGGCGACCATGGTAACCGCGATCGAGGCCGCTTGTCCTGGCACGCAGCGCCTCGAAGCGGACGCCTGCTCCTGGAATTCATTGTCTCCTTTGCGTATTATAGCCGGACAATTTTAATAATGTTTCGCTCATTCAGAGAGTTACATCAATTTGTTCGGGGTTTACATGCCAGAAGTCAAGCTTCTGGGGCCGATGGTGTGCGCGCTATCGGCCCTCGCCCTGCCCTTTTTCACCGGTTGCGCCAACAACAGCGGTCTCGCCGAGCAGAATCGCTTTGAGGATACTTACGAGGGTGTGGTCTCGGCGCGTGAATACGGCTATGTCAGGCCCGCCACCGATGTAGTGGTGAGAGGCCGAACCTATGTCGTTGAGCGCGGGGCGCGGGGCGCGCGGGGCGATCTTTGGCAGCGCGTGCGCTCGGGGATGCAGCTCGACCTCCAGGCCAATGCGAGCATCGACGCCACGCTCCAGCGCTTCCGCCGCGACCCGCGCTATCTGGAGCGGCTCTCGCAACGCGCCTCGCCCTATCTGCCGACCATCGTCGCCGAGATCGAACGACGCGGCCTGCCGATGGAACTGGCGCTGCTGCCGCATGTCGAGAGCCGCTATGACCCGGCCGCTACCTCGCCCAAGGCCGCCGCCGGCATGTGGCAGTTCATCCCTTCGACCGCGCGCGAGATGGGTCTGCGCCTGGATGGCCGTATCGATGAACGGCGCGATGTGGTCGCCTCGACCCGCGCGGCGCTGGATTATCTGGAGCAGCTCAACAGACGTTTCGATGGCGACTGGGAGCTGACCATGGCCGCCTACAACTGTGGTCCGGGTTGCGTGTCATCGGCGATCAAGGCCAACCGTAGCGCGGGCAAACCGACTGACTTCTGGTCGCTCGACCTGCCGAACGAGACCCGTCAGTACGTCCCGCAAATCCTGGCCGCCTCCAAGCTGGTGGCCGATTCACGCCGCTATGGTCAGCATCTGCCCGCGATCCCTGACCAGCTCGGCACGGCGCGCTCGACCCGACGTCAGGCCACCAGGCTCAACGGCTCACGCGGGCGCGTCGTCGAGAATGGCGAGCAGGTGCGTATCCGCGAGCGTGATCGCTCGTCCTGAGCGACGGGCAGGCGCTTCAGACAGCCGCCCGGCTCAAAAAGAAGCGCAGCATCTCGTGTGAGGCATCCGGTCCCCTGGGTTCGGCGAAGGAGCCGGCCGGATCGCCGCCGAACCAGCCGTGCCCGCCGCCGTGAACCACCCAGAGTTCGGCGCGGGTCGATCCATCCTCACCCAGATAGCGGGTACGGGTGTAGTCCAGACCGCCCGATGCCCGCCCCTGCTCCCGCTCGGTACGCGCGGCGTCAGCGCCCGACAGCGCCTGTTCGATGATCCAGGACGCATTGACCGGATTGACCCTGAGATCCGAGTCACCCTGGAAAACGATCACCGGCACACCGCCACCACTCAGCATCGGCATCGCCCCGGCGGCGGACGGTCCCTGATGCATGAGCGTCAGTGCCGACAGTTGATCGCGCGCCAGTCCATACGGTAGCCCGGAATGCACGCCGACGGCGACGAAAAGCTCTGGATAGGTCGCGGCCAGGGTCAGAGCCATAGCGCCACCGGCTGACAGACCGGCGACGTACAGACGGCGCGGATCAGCCCCATGGCGAGCGACGATCTCGTGTGTCAGGGCCGCAAGCAGCGCCGCTTCGCCCTGGTCGGGACGCTGATGCTCGGGCAGGAACCAGTTCCAGCAACCGGCGGCATTGGCGGCGCGCGACTGCGCTGGATAGAGGACGATGAAGCCCAGTGTATCGGCTAGCTGGTTCAGACGGGTCAGGCGCGCAAAGTCATCGGCATCCTGCTGACAGCCGTGCAGCATCAGGATCAGTGGCCGCGCGGCGTGGTCGGCGTTGGCTGGGACATAGACACGATACTCGCGCGACTCCGACCCATGGCTATAGCGACCGTGAATGAAGTGTCCTTCCTTGGGGCCAGTGTCCTCAATGACCTCGAAGTCGCCGTCGATGACCCGGTTGTGATCGGTGCGATCCGGCGTTGATTCAGGCGCCTTGGGCGTGGCGTGCGGCAGGTGCAGCTCGCGCTGGATGAGGGCTGCCGCCTCATGGAGGTGACCATCCTGCCCTAAGCGCATGGCTTCGGCCAGGATGGTCTTGAGTGTTTCGTTCATCAGGCGTCCTGATCGATGGTGGCCGCTTGGGCCGAATCCAGACAGAGTAAACCGCCTGGACGATGGCGTCGATCAGTAGCCGCGA
The DNA here is from genome assembly GCF_009720725.1 of Allochromatium palmeri. GTDB lineage: Bacteria > Pseudomonadota > Gammaproteobacteria > Chromatiales > Chromatiaceae > Thermochromatium > Thermochromatium palmeri. The sequence continues at coordinate 107,086 of NZ_WNKT01000002.1, read as the reverse complement.
TGGCGCAGCGTCTCGATCAGGATCTCGCGATTGCGATAACGCACGTCCTGCCCGAGCGCGACATAGATGACCTGCTCGGCGATGTTGGAGGCGTGCGTACCGATGTGCTTGAGCGCCTGAGCGCAGTGGAACAGCGTGATGGCCTGGCGTGGCACCAGGCCGTCGTCGCCTGACTCGCCCAGCAGATCGCGCAGATTACTCGCGGCCGCATAGAGCGCCGGCTCGTCCTCGAAGATGACCAGCGCCTGTGTCACATCGAAGCTGGTGACGGCGCGCACGCTACGCTCGAACATGCAGCAGGCCTTGTCGTCGAGCGTTTGGAAGGCGACACGCAGCGGCTCGACGAGCAGCTCGCCGTCCTGCTCTTGCTGACGTAGCTCCAGGGTCTGACGCGCGATGCGCGCCGCCTTGTCGCCGGCACGCTCGACTTCGCCGGCGATCTTGGACAGCGCCAGCACGATGCGCAGATCCACGGCCGTCGGCTGACGGCGGGCGATGACCCGGAACACCTCTTCATCGGCATCGAGCGAGAGATAGTCGATCTGCGGCTCGCGATCGAGGACGCGATAGGCTTGCGGCTCGTCGCCCTGGATCAGCGCCGCCACCGCCGCCTGGGTCTGCTCGATGACGTGTTCGCCCATCTGCAGGATGATGGCGCGCAGCTTGGCCAGCTCCTGGTCGTAGCGGCGCACGGTATGACCGGCCATGAGATCGCCGGCCGGCTTGTCGACGGCAGTGTCGCTCATCCTCGACTCCGCGCGCGCTTCAACCGAAGCGCCCGGTGATGTAATCCTCGGTCAGCCGGTGCTGAGGATTGGTGAAGATCTGATTGGTCTCGCCGACCTCGATCAAATCACCCAGATGAAAATAGGCCGTGCGCTGTGAGACGCGCGCGGCCTGCTGCATCGAGTGGGTGACGATGGCGATCGAGTAGTTGGCGCGCAGCTCGTCGATCAGCTCCTCGATGATGGCCGTGGCGATGGGGTCGAGCGCCGAGCACGGCTCGTCCATCAGGATCACCTCGGGCGAGACGGCGATGGTGCGGGCGATGCACAGTCGCTGCTGCTGACCGCCCGACAACCCCGTGCCGGGCTGATCGAGCCGGTCCTTGACTTCATTCCAGAGTCCGGCCTTGCGCAGACTGCTCTCGACCAACTCATCAAGCTCGGCCTTGTTGTTGGTCAGACCATGGATACGCGGCCCATAGGCGACGTTCTCGTAGATCGACTTGGGGAAGGGATTGGGCTTCTGGAACACCATGCCGACCTGGGCGCGCAGCGGCACCGGGTCGAGCGCCTTGTCGTAGATGTCCTGTTCGTCGAGCTTGATCGAGCCCGTGACCCGACAGCCGTCGATAGTGTCGTTCATGCGATTGAGACAGCGCAGGAAGGTCGATTTGCCGCAGCCCGAGGGGCCGATCATCGACAGCACCTCGTTTTTGCCGATGTCCAGGCTCACGCCCTTGATGGCCTGCTTGGCGCCATACCAGACATCGACGTCGCGGCAGGTCATGCGCGGGTCGGCGACCGTGACGTCGCCGACAGTGGCCGCAGACGGCCGGTCTTGCGCCAAGTCGGCGGAGCTGATGGCGCCAGTCGTCTTGTCCATTACTTCAACCATGGTGTTCATAACAAAGCCTCTAGCTCGAACCGCGTCAGCGCACCAGAGTGCTTGAGGCGATTCGAAACGATGGATTTCAAGCCCTACCAGCGCCGCTCGAACCGGCGGCGCAGCAGTACGGCGGCCAGGTTCATGACGAAGAGGAAGGCCAGCAGCACGATGATGGCCGCTGAGGTGCGCTCGACGAATCCGCGCTCGGGACTGTCGGCCCACAGGAAGATCTGCACCGGCAGCACGGTCGCCGCATCGGTGAACCCCTTGGGGATGTCGACGATGAAGGCGATCATGCCGATCATCAGCAGTGGCGCGGTTTCGCCGAGCGCGCGCGCCATGCCGATGATCGAGCCGGTCAGGATGCCGGGCAAGGCCAGCGGTAGTACATGATGGAACTGGGTCTGCAAGGGTGAGGCGCCCACACCGAGCGCCGCCTCGCGGATCGAGGGCGGCACCGACTTGAGTGCCACCCGGCTGGCGATGATGATGGTCGGCAGCGTCATGAGCGTCATCACCAGCGCCGCGACCAGGGGTGTGGAACGCGGCACGCCGAAGAAGCCGATGAACACCGCCAGTCCCAGCAGACCGAAGACGATCGAGGGCACGGCGGCGAGATTGTTGACGTTGACCTCGATCAGATCCGTCCAACGATTCTTGGGCGCGAACTCTTCCAGATAGAGCGCCGCGCCGACGCCGATCGGGAACGACAGCAGGAAGGTCAGCGCCAGGGTATAGAACGAGCCCATGAGCGCCCCGGCGATACCCGCCAGTTCCGGCTCACGCGAGGTGCCGTGGGTGAAAAAAATGGTATTGAAACGCTTGGCGACCCGGCCCTCGGCCTCCAGTCGGTTGATCCAGCCGATCATCTGATCACTGACGCGCCGGTCGGACTCGGGCGCGTTACGGTCGATGTAGCCCTTGACCAGCATGTCGATGTCGTCGTCGGCCAGGATCCACAGCTCCTGGGTGGTGCCGATCAACGCCGGATCGGCCATCACCCGCTCGCGCAGCAGATCGGGGGCGCCGACGCTGATCATCGAATTCAGCCGTCGCCGGTCGCGCCGATCCCTGACCTCGGGGAACTGCTCGCGCAGCGCCTCGCGGATCAGCTTCATGTAATCAGCGCGCGCCAATGTCGCCGGGTCACGCGTGCCGTCTGGGTCGATGGTCGCGGCGGCCAGCTCGATCGGCAACTGGATATAGGTCTGCTGAAAGGCTGTGTAGCCCTTGAGAATGATGTCGGCGAACAGCAGTACCACGAAGACCATGCCTAGCGTGACCGCCGTGGCCCCGAGCCACCGGAAGCGGCGCTCGCGGGCATAGCGGCGTTTGAGCGAGGCGTTGACGATGTCGATGGCGCGACGCGGCGGCGTCGTGTCGGCTGGATTATTCATATTGCTCTCGATACTTGCGCACGATCGACAGGGCGATCACGTTGAGCGTGAGGGTCACCAGGAACAGTGTCAGTCCCAGGGCGAAGGCGGCGAGCGTCTTGGCGCTGTCGAACTCCTGGTCGCCGGTGAGCAGGGTTACGATCTGCACCGTTACCGTGGTGACGCTGTCGAGCGGATTGGCGGTCAGGTTGGCCGAGAGTCCGGCGGCCATGACCACGATCATGGTTTCGCCGATGGCACGCGAGACGGCGAGCAGAATGCCACCGACGATGCCCGGCAGCGCGGCCGGGATGACGACGCGGCGAATGGTCTCGGACTGGGTCGCGCCCAGGGCATAGGAGCCGTCGCGCAGCGACTGGGGCACGGCGTTGATGACGTCGTCCGACAGCGAGGAGACGAAGGGAATGATCATGATGCCCATGACCAGACCGGCGGCGAGCGCGCTCTCGGAGGCCACGTCCAGCCCCAGACTCAGGCCCAGATCACGAATGAAGGGCGCCACGGTCAGGGCGGCAAAGAAGCCATAGACCACGGTCGGAATGCCGGCCAGGATCTCCAGGGTCGGCTTGGCGATGGCGCGCACCTGGCGATGGGCATATTCGGACAGATAGATCGCTGACAGCAACCCGATGGGCACGGCCACCAGCATCGAGATCAGCGACACCATCAGGGTGCCGGTGAACAGCGGAATAGCGCCGAAGGCTCCCGAGGCACCGACCTGATCGGCACGCAGCGCGATCTGCGGACTCCAGTTGGTGCCGAAGAAGAATTCGAGCGGCGAGACCTTCTGGAAAAACAGCAGCGACTCGAACAGCACCGAGAGCACGATCCCGAGCGTGGTCAGGATCGCGATCGAGGAAAAGAGGATCAGAATGACGGTAAAGGTCGATTCGACCCGGTTGCGCGCGCGCAGGCGCGGCTGGGTCCGCATCCAGGCATAGGCCAGACCGGCCAGCGCCACGGCCAGCACCACGGCCCACATCGCCCACTGCGCGAGGCGGTTCAAGCGATTGTACTGATCCGCCGCGGTCTGGATCTCAGGCGTGACCTCCGCCGAAACGATGTTGCCGGTGGCCAGATTGCGGATGTCGTTGATCAGGAGTCCCAGGCGTCCATCAGAGAGTCCTGCAACCATTTCATTGGGAAGATGCGATGTCACCAGACCGATGACGATCTGATCCTGGAGTCCGACCCACAGCCCCATCAGCAGTAAGGCGGGCAGCCCGGCCCAGAGCGCGGCATAGAGTCCGTAGTAGGTCGGCAGCGAATGCAGTTGCTTGATCCGGGTCGGACCGCCGGCGCTGGCGATGGCGCGCCGGCGCCCGATCTGATAGGCCCCGGCCATGGCCGCGAGCACGACGAGCATGAGGATCCAGGAGTACATCGGTATCTCGTCTTGGTGTGAAATGCAAAGGCCGATGCCCAAGTGAACCGGGCATCGGCAACGAGCGGGAGGTGTTCGGAGCCGCCTTAATTGGCGGGTTTTTCCATCGGCTTGAGCGACTGCGCGGCCTCGGCGACGGCGGCGCGCTCGTCATCCGGCAGAGCGATCAGACCCTTGTCGGCCAGATAGCCTTCCGGCCCCCAGGCTTTGTCGCTGGTGAACTCGGTGACGAACTCCTCGATGCCGGGAATGGTGCCGACATGGGCCTTCTTGACATAGAAGTAGATCGAGCGCGAGACCGGATAGGAGCCATCGGAGATGCTGTCATAGGTCGGCTCGACGCCATCGATCTTGGCACCCTGGACCTTGTCGGCGTTCTGATCCAGGAAGCTGTAGCCGAAGATACCGAGCGCGCTCGGATTAGACACCAGCTTCTGCACAATCAGATTGTCGTTCTCACCGGCCTCGATGTAGGCGCCGTCCTCACGAATGCCGTGACAGACAGCCTTGTGCTTGTCCTTGTCGGTCTTCTTGAGTTCCTTGATCTCGGGGATGCTGTTGCAACCCCCTTCCATGGCCAGTTCGACGAAGGCGTCACGGGTGCCGGAGGTGGGCGGCGGACCCAGCACCTCGATCTTGATCTCGGGAAAATCGGCGTTGACATCCTTCCAGGTCTGATAGGGGTTGGCCATGAAGCCGCCCTTGCCGTCCGGGACGTCCTTGGCGAGTGCCAGATAGATGTCCTTGAGGGTCATATCCCAGGCGCCGGCTGACTTGGAGTTGGCGATGGCGATGCCGTCATAGCCGATCTTGACCTCGGTGATCTCCTTGACGCCGGCTTCCTGACAGGCGTCGAACTCGCTGGCCTTCATGGCACGCGAAGCGTTGGTGATGTCGGGATAGTCGACACCCACACCGCCGCAGAACAGCTTCATGCCGCCGCCGGTGCCGGTGGACTCGACCTTGGGCGTCTTGAAGCTCGTGGTGCGACCAAAGGTCTCGGCCACGGCGGTCGAGAAGGGGAACACGGTCGAGGAGCCGACGATATTGATGGTGTCGCGCGCCATGGCTTGGGTCGAGAGCGTGGTCGCGGCCAGGGTCACGGCCGCGGCGATCAGAGTCTTGTTCATACGTTGGGAATCTCCTGCAAATGGACGAAATCGCACAGGGCTGTATTGTCGTCACGGCTGGTTCCCATTGTATGAAGACAAGATGACGATTCCGTGACAACACGCATCGCGATCAGTCTGTCAATCCGGCTGGCTACGCGCTCCCACAGGCCGGCTCGTCCGACACCCGATCGAGCGAATGGATCAGGCGCAAACGCGCCTTTATCCGGTATGATCGCTGAATTTTTCGGTTTCGGGCCAATGATCCATGCGCGTTTTGATGATCTCGGATGTCTATTTTCCTCGCGTGACCGGCGTCTCGACGTCGATCCAGACCTTCGCGCGTGAATTCGGCGCCAAAGGACACGAAGTCACGCTGATTGCGCCCGACTATGGTTCGAGTAACTATGATACGAGCGCGAACGAGTCGTTCGAGATCATCCGCATCCCCTCGCGCTATCTGCCGATCGACCCCGAGGATCGCATCCTCCAGCCGTTCAGGATCCGCCGTCTGACCGAGATGCTCCAGGGGCGCGGATTCGATCTGGTCCATATCCAGACGCCCTTCATCGCCCACTATTCGGGACTGGGACTGGCCAAGCGGCTCGAACTGCCCGTGGTCGAGAGCTATCACACCTTCTTCGAGCAGTATCTGCATCACTATGTGCCCTGGGTGCCGGCGCGCTGGATGCGCGGCGCGGCACGCCATTTCTCGACCAGTCAATGCAATGGCGTCGATGCGCTCGTGGTGCCGTCTCAGGCCATGCTCGACGTGCTCAGGGACTATGGCATCCAGACCCCGGCCGAGGTCATTCCGACCGGAATCGATCTGGATCAGTTCAGTCAGGGTGATGGTCAGCGCTTTCGGGCGCGTTACGACATCCCGCCCGAGCGCCCGATCTTGGTGCTTGTGAGCCGGCTCGCTTTCGAGAAGAACATCGAGTTCATCCTGCGCGCGCTGGCCAGGATCAAGACCGAGGTGCCGGACGTACTGCTAGTGATCGCCGGCGCGGGTCCGGCCCAGCGCGATCTGGAGCATCTGGCCGAGCAGTTGGGCCTGGCCGACAACACGCGCTTTCTGGGCTATCTGAATCGCGATGGCAGTCTGGAGGATTGTTATCGGGCCGGAGCGGCCTTTCTCTTCGCCTCACGCACCGAGACTCAGGGACTGGTGCTGCTGGAGGCCATGGCGCTCGGCGTGCCCGTGGTCTCGACGGCGGTCATGGGCACGAAGGAAGTGCTGGGTGATGGACAGGGCGCGCTGATCGCCGAGGAGGACGAGGCGGACTTTGCGAGTAAGGCTGTGCGGGTGCTGAAGGAGCCGGAGCTACGCAAACGGCTGGCGCGCGAGGCGATTGAACACGCACATGACTGGTCAGCCCCGGTGCTGGCCGAGCGTCTGCTGAACTTCTATGAGCGGGTCATCGATCAGGCGAGGATATCGATCAAATGATCGAAGGCTTCGGTCGAGGATTGCAGCACCTTGGCCGAGGCTTCGACCTGACGCAGATTCTCGCCCTGCTCGACCAGCGGCGCGCTGATGTCGCTCACCGAGGCGCCTCCCGCTGAATTGACATTGAGGCTGGCGATCTCGCTGGCGTTCTGACTCAAGCCATCCATGCCGCGCTGCATCCCCATCCAACCCGCTTGGCCGACGATTCCAGTGATCATTTCGGTTCCTCCGTCAAAAATCATTGCCTTGATTCAATCTTAGTCCAGATGGGCCGAAGATGCTGAGACCGAGTGCTGATTCGCGACCTGCTTCACGCACCAGCGACCCTATCAGCCGCCGCGCGCTCGCGGAGCGTTCTGGAGCATTCAGCCCCCAGATAGCGATCGATCAGGGTGCGTCCGAGATAGATCAGGGGCGTGAGCGCGATAGCGACGACGAACTTGTAGACATAGTTCACCGTGCCCACCGCGAGGAACAGCTCCAGCGACCATTTCTGCGGTCCCAGCACGAAAGCAACATAGAGCACCACGAAGCTGTCGATCAGCTGTGAGACGAGCGTCGACCCCGTCGCGCGCGCCCAGATATAGCGTTCGCCGGTGAAACGTCGGACACGATGGAAGACGGTGACATCGACGAGCTGGCCAATGAGGAAGGCGACCACCGAGCCGACGATGATCCACATGCCCTGACCGAAGATGGCGCTGAAGGCCGCCTGCATGTCCGGCACGCCCTGCGCGGACTGGATGCCGACCCACCAGTCGGCCGGCGCCAGCCCGATCGACAGATAGGCGAAAACGAAGGCGTAGAGGATGAGCCCGACCGTCAGATAGGAGAGCAGCTGCACGCCGCGCCGGCCGTAGTACTCGTTGATGATGTCGGTCATGATGAACACCACCGGCCACAGCAGCACGCCGGCGGTGAAGCTCAGTGAACCGGATTGACCGAAGAGATTCCAGTCGAGGGGTGCCAGTCCCAGGGTCGCTTCGAGGGCGAAGATCTTCACCCCCAGAAACTCGGCGATCAACGCATTGCAGACGAAGAAACCGCCGAGGATGAGGAATAGCCTGGTCGGTCGGTCGAACATCCGGCCCTCAGACGGCCACCCGTTCCCCGACACGCAACAGGCCGAGCGTGATGTTGTCGTTTCCGCCACGCTCATTGGCCAGCCCCACTAAGGCATCGGCGGCCGATTCGAGCACGTCGTCCTCGATCGAACTCAGAATCTGCTTCAACCAGTCATCCGGAACCAGACCGCTCAGTCCATCGGTGCAGAACAGAAACAGATCGCCGCTGTCGATCGCGATCACATCGGATGAAACAGCCACGCTCGGCGTAGAGCCCAGCGCGCGCGTCAGAATGTTCTCGCCGATGCCATAGCGCTTGGCATCCTCGCGCGTGTTGAAGAACCCCTGGTCGACGACTTCCTGGATGAACGAATGGTCGCGCGAGAGCTGGACCAGCTCCTCGCCGCGCAGTCGGTAGAGACGCGAGTCGCCGACATGGGCGAAGGCCAGCCAGTCACGACCGACTGCGCCGACGACCACGGTCGTTCCCATCCCGGTACATTCGCGATTCTCCCGAGCGTAGCGCAGGATGGTGATGTTGGCTTCCTCGACAGCCGCCTGGAGATAGAGTCGCGCCTTCTCGGCATTGGCGCTGGCCCCGACACGCCGGCCAAAACGCTCGGCGATGGTCTCGGTCGCCAGGCGGCTGGCGACATCACCAGCACTGGCGCCACCGACCCCATCGGCGACCACGACCAGGCCGAACTCGGGACGCACAATGACCGCGTCTTCGTTGCGCTGGCGCACCCGTCCCTGATCGGTACGCCAGACGAAGTCCAGTTCAAAGGCACTGACGGGCTTGACATCCATCACGACACGCTCGGGCTGGATAGGCGATCAGCCGCCGGACTGGCCATTGAGCTTGGCCGCCAGACGCTTGGGTTCAACATAGCCGGGGATCATCTCGCCAGTCTCCGTGATGATCGCCGGGGTGCCGCGCAGTCCAAGCTCGGCGCCGAGCGCCATGTGTTCGTCGACCGGGTTGTCGCAGGTCTTGGATTCGATCTTTTGACCGGACTTGGCCTTGGTCATGGCTGTGCGACGCGCGGCTTCGTCACCGGCGCACCACACGGAAACAGCTTCGTCGAAGGCCGGGCTACCCTTACCCGCACGCGGGAAGAACAGATAGCGCACCCGGATGCCTTCCTTCTCGTAGTCGGCGAGCTGGCTGTGCAGCTTGCGGCAGTAACCGCACTCGATGTCGGTGAAGACGGTGATGGTGTGCTTGGCGTCCTTGTCGCCGAAGACCACCATCTCATTCTCGCCAACAGCATCGATCAGCCGCTTGCGCGCTTCAGTCAGACGCGGCTCGGTGAGATCCTCGCGCGTTTTGAGATTGACGATCGGGCCGCTAATGAAGTACTGGCCATCGGCCGTGATGTACATCAAATCGGTGCCGGCCATGACCTCGTAGAGTCCCTTGATCGGGGCCGGTTGGATGTTAGTGACCTCGAGATCCGGCGCGACCTCTTTGAGCGCTGCACGGATCTTCTGCTCAGGCGAGGCAAGGGCCAGGGTGCTGGAGCAGGCGAGTACGGCAGCGATCAGGAGGCGTTGAGTCAATCTATTCATGGCTATCAAAAATCCTAGTCGCGGAAATTGTTGAACTGTAACGGCAGCCCCCAGTCATCGCCACGCAGGAGCGTGATGACCTCCTGGAGATCGTCGCGCTTCTTGCCGGTGACGCGAAGCTGATCGCCCTGGATCTGGGCCTGCACCTTGACCTTGCTCGCCTTGATGGCCTTGACCAGGGTCTTGGCGGTGTCGGAGTCGACGCCCTGCTTGAGCTTGACCTCCTGACGCGCACTGCTCAGGTTGGTCACAGGCTCGCCGGGGTCGAGGCTCGCCAGGTCGATTCCGCGTTTGACCAGCTTTTGGCGCAGGATATCCATCATCTGCTGCAGGTGGAACTCCTGCTCGCCGGTCAGAAGGATTTTGTCCTCGCTCAGCTCGAAACTGGCGTTGACGCCCTTGAAATCGAAGCGGGTGCCGATTTCGCGGTTGGATTGATCGACCGCGTTGCGCACCTCTTGCAGATCGATTTCGGAGACGACATCGAAGGAAGGCATAACAGAAAGACTCTCGGCAATGGTGTTGAGTGACGAATGGTCTGATCTTAACCCATTCAACGCTGTTCTGGCGCCTGCGATCGAGTCCGCCGTCAGCCACGCGGATGATGACGCGCATGGAGCTGCTTGAGCCGTTCGCGCGCCACATGGGTATAGATCTGGGTGGTTGAGAGATCGCTGTGGCCGAGCAGCATCTGCACCACGCGCAGATCCGCGCCATGATTGAGCAGATGGGTGGCGAAGGCATGACGTAAGGTATGGGGCGAGAGCGGCTGCACAACCCCGGCCTGGATCGCATAGCGCTTGATGAGCTGCCAGAACGCCTGGCGCGTCATGCAGTCGCTGCGGCTGGTCGGAAAGAGAAAATCGCTGACCCGTGCGCCGAGAATGTCCAGCCGCGGACCACGCGCATAGTCGCGCAACCAGTCGCAGGCGTCCTCGCCGAGCGGCACCAGACGCTCCTTGCCGCCTTTGCCGAGGATGCGTACCACGCCCTGCGTCAGACTGACCTGACTGGGCGTGAGGTTCACCAGCTCGCTCACGCGCAGACCGCTGGCATAGAGGACTTCGAGCATGGTGCGGTCGCGATGGCCACGCGCGTCCTCGGTATCGGGCGCACGGAGCAGCGCCTCGACATCGGCCTCGCTCAGACTCTTGGGCAGCGGGCGTCCGAGCCGGGGCGAGTCGACGCGGGCGCTGGGGTCGATCTCGATCAGACCGCGCCGACGCAGGTGCTGGTAGAACTGACGCAGACAGGACAGCAGACGCGCGCTGGAGCGTGGATTGCGGCCCTGCTGGGCGAGCCGGGCCAGATAGTCGAGCAGATCAGCGCGCTCAGCAGCGATCAGCGCGCGTCCGTGCTCGGCGTTCAGCCAGTGCGCAAAGGCGCGCAGATCGGACTGATAGGCAGCGAGCGTGTTCTGGCTCAGGCCGCGCTCCATCCAGAGCGCATCAGCGAAGCCTTCGATCAAGGTTGGTGTATCTTGGGCGGCCATAACGTCCTGTCTTTTGGTATTGATCGATGAGTGAATCTGTACAACCCTTCTGGGAAACCACGCCGCTCAAGGAAATGACCGCCGAGCAATGGGAGTCGCTGTGCGACGGCTGCGGCAAGTGCTGTCTGGAAAAGTTCGAGGACGAGGAGACCGGCAATATCGTCTACTCGCGTGTGGCCTGTGCGCTGCTCGACCTCAAGACCTGCCGCTGTCGTCACTATGCCGACCGCGCCCAGCTAATGCCCGATTGCGTGACCATCGTGCCCCAGGTGCTGGCCTGGCCCAAGTGGCTGCCAGAGACCTGTGCCTACCGGCGCCTGGCCGAGGGCAAGTCGCTACCGGACTGGCATCCGCTCATCAGCGGCGATCCCGACTCAGTCCTGGAAGCAGGCCATAGCGTGCACGGGCGCGTCATCGGCCCTGAGACGGGCGAAGATCCGCTCATGAACCTCATCGACTGGATTCGTTAGCGGTTGCATCGGCCGCTCAGGTCGGCTCCAGGGCGCGCGTCAGTAAGGCGCTGTCACCGACCGGCTCGGATACAGGGATTCGCACCCGCCAGCCGGAGCCGGGCGCGACCTCCAGCGGCTCGCCGGTCAGGCTTTCCAGGCATGCCAGCTGAAAACTGTGGTTGCCGCTTGGCGTCATCAGCTCCAGCCTATCGCCGAGTTCAAAACGATTCTTGACCTCGACCTCGACCCAGCCCGGCTCAGCATCGCGCACATCGCCGACGAAGATCTGGCGCTGATTGCGCGAGACACCATCGGCATAGTTCTGGGTCTCGGCGGGGGCGTGGCGGCGATAGAAGCCCTCGGTATAGCCGCGATTGGCCAGCCCTTCCAGATCGCGCTTGAGTTCGGGACGGAAGGCCCGTCCGGCCAGGGCATCGTCGATGGCGGCACGATAGGCCTGGGTGGCGCGTGCGGCATAGTAGTGCGACTTGGTACGGCCCTCGATCTTGAGGCAGTCGATCCCCATGTCCACCAGCCGCGCCACATGCTCGATGGCGCACAGATCGCGTGAGTTGAGGATATAGGTACCGTGCTCGTCCTCGAAGATCGGCATGTAATCGCCCGGGCGCTGGGCCTCCTCCAGCAGATAGACTGACTCGGCGGCTGGATGGCGCGGCGCTGATGCCGCTTCGTCATCCGTTGCGCCCAGCCGGTATTCCCAGCGGCAGGCATTGGTGCAGGCTCCCTGATTGGCGTCACGATGATTGAAATAGCCCGAGAGCAGACAGCGTCCCGAGTAGGCAATACAGAGCGCGCCATGGACGAAGACCTCCAGCTCCATGTCGGGACAGGCGTCACGGATCTCGGCGATGGCCGCGAGCGACAATTCGCGCGAGAGGATGACGCGCTTGAGTCCTTGCTGCTGCCAGAAGCGCACGGCGGCCGCATTGACCGTGTTGGCCTGCACGGAGAGATGGATCGGCAGTTCGGGCCATTGCTCGCGCGCGAGCAGGATCAAGCCCGGATCGGCCATGATCAGTCCGTCCGGCCCCAGCTCGACGATGGGCTGCATGTCGTCGATGAAGGTCTTGAGCTTGGCCCCGTGCGGCATGAGGTTGGCGGCCAGATAGAGCCGCTTGCCCTGGCGATGTGTCTCGGCGAGGCCATCGGCCAGATTGGCCAGATCGAAGTCGTTGTTGCGCACGCGCAGACTGTAGCGCGGCAGACCGGCATAGACGGCGTCCGCGCCATAGGCGAGCGCATAGCGCAGATTGCGCAGCGTGCCGGCCGGGGCCAGAAGTTCTGGGGTCTTTCGGGAAGTCGGAGTCAAGTTGGGCTTGGCCTGTAGAGAGGTGGTGCGGGATAGCCGTCATTACGGCCATGTACGCAATACGCTACGAAGACTAATAAGCGATGGCGCTGGCTCCGGAGAGATCGTCGACGAACTTCCGATACCAGCGTCCATCGACATGGAGCCAGGTCTCCCGGATCATATAACGAACGGATGAACCTGAACCCTTGGAACGTTCGTCCGCTCGGGCGGCGGGGATGTCGGCCAGAATGGTTACTTGGGCCTCGTTGCCCTGGACGACCAGATCCTGGATCTCGTATCCCTGGAGCGTGAAAGGAGTCACGCTGGATCTGTATCGCTCGAAATCCAACTTGGCCCGATAGAACGGATCATAGGCTTCATAGACAGCCGCTTGATCCCCGGCCGTGATCGCCTTCCAGGCCGCATGCACGGCACTCTCCAGTTCCGGCTTCCTGTCGGCCGGCACGGATGTCGCTTCGGATTGGCCTGCCATCGCCCAGGCTTCGTCCCAGCTCAGTGTTCGCAGGATCAGATCCGCTCGATCCCGCTTATCCGAGCGATACTGATGCCAAGCCACGGAGAGTTCGTTGCCGACATGCTCGATCCGGGGGCGCATGGCATAGGCACCCTGAACCGACAGTGGGATGTCCCGCGCGAGCCAGTGCTCGCCTCGATCCCTGGATAGCTGCATACGGATACGCGCGCGAATGTCATGCGAATCCTCCCACACCACGGCCACGCGCTCCCCATCGACGGTCAGACGCGGAAGCCAGGCTCGGGTATTGGCGAATTCAGCGCTGTCCAATTGCCGCGTTCGCCAGTGAGCGCCCAGGTCATCGCTGAGCGCGGCATAGACTCTTTGTTTGGTTCTTTCCCGCTGCTCACCGCTGAACACCACGAGCAGTCTGGCGTCCGGCCAGACGTGCCAGTCGAGACGGGCGACATCGAGTCCATCAGCCCCGGCGACCGGCGAGACGCGCCAGCCATCGGCCTCGCGCACGGCCAGATTCAGGGAGAAATGGCCTTGCTCATAGGCCTTGAACAGAAGCGCGGGGCGTTTCGCGATGACCAGCGCCTCGATCAGCGGCGTGAAAGGCGTTTCGATCACAGTCTCCAGTGAGGAGACTTTTTCGGACCGGGTATCGTATGCGAGCGCCCCGATGAGTTCACGCCCCATCCGGCGACCATTGAAGAAGATGTACAGCGTCCCATCCAGAGACAGCGTCGAGATCTCGCCCAACTTATCGAGATTCGGGACCGGCAAGCTTTGACGGGATACGCCTGAATCAGAGAGGCGAGTCAACGACAAAACCGGCTGTCGGCCTGGGGTCGCATCGATCGCATAGAGCCCATCGCCGACCGGCTCCAGACGTACCAGGGTCGAACCGATCTTGTCCGCGATCGCGTCGACCGCCTCCCAACAGGCTTTGCCGTCGCCGCAAGCGGATGCGAGCAACCGATTGCCCTCGGGCCACTTTTCCAGCCAAACCGCCGTCGAGCGCCCGCCGGCAACATGCAGTCCGGGACTCAACACGCGAACTCGCGTCGATTCGAGACGCGGCCCGATCGGCTGTGGAGACGCGAGTCCCGTTGTGATCGAATACAGACCGTCCTGGCCGACGTAAGCGGCCCTATCGCCGTCGAGCAGGGGTTCGACCCCGATGTCCACGGGACCGCCACGAGACATGGATTCCGCCAGGGCACCGGAGCAGCTCAATGCAAGCGCCATCGCTATCGATCTGCCTGCCCTGCAAGGATTCCGATCACGCATGCTGCACCCTGAAGAACCAAAAAATGCCGATAAAAAACAGAAAAGAGGGAAACCCTCTTTTCTGTCGAAGAGCGAGAACCCCCAGTCAACTAGGGAAGCGCAGAATCACTGAGCAGGAACCCATTGTTGACCGTTCCGTTGTATTGTGGATCCGAGGAATACTCGAGCTTGTAGACGACGGCATCGTTGGTCCCGAAAGAGGCCCAACCACCGGTATTCTCAACCGCTGCCCAGGTACTGCTGTCGACCAGATCCCGCAAGTCGACGGCCGCCGTACAGGTTACGCTCAAAACGATGGAGGTAAAGGAGCGGGATTGACCATCCCGGTCATAGAGATCGGCTACGGATACGGGAGCCGTCAATTGAGCTGAATCCATGTTGGCGCCGATCGGTGTCACGAAGAAGCGTGTGGACCATTCGCTGGGTGGCGCAAAAGTGAAACGACGGAAAGCCGACCCGTTCGAGGGCAACGCGGAATAGACGCCACCGCCGGCGATATTGGCGTTGATGAAATCGAAGTCTTCCCGATTGACGTCATTGATGGCTTTCCCGCCCCAGGCTGCGCCGCCGGCGATCTCCATGACAGCAAACTCACCGGACAGATCCAAGTCGTCCCCCACGACCAGAGGCACGCCCGTGGAATTCGTGTTCGCCACCAGTAGATAGCCGCGCTGTGGTCCGGTCACGCCGAGCCCGAAGCCCCCGCCATAGAAATTGGCATCTCCGAACAGGGCATTGCCGCCCTCGAAGGCGCCGGCGACATCGAAGCTGACCACGTCACCACTGATCGAGGAGCGGGTCAGGGTTCTGGTCGAGCAGTTTCCATTCCTATTCGCCACCCCGGAGGAGTCAAAAGCGTCTTTGTAGCGATAGATATACGTCAGATGCGTTGCTCCCCCGCCGGCGGTGGGTCCATCCACGACCGAGGCGATCGTGGTCACGTTTGGAGCATTGCTGACCAGCACGGGAAACAGGAGGCTGTCTGCACCGGCGGATTCGGCGGTCAAACCAGCGACGACGAGTAGCAGGCTCGAGATTCGACACATTGAGATATCGGTATTCATTGTCTATCCCCCTCGGCTCTGATTGAAGACATCATGACCTTTGCGCACATCAGGCGCGCATCGAAGTATAGTCCAGTCGATTCAACGTAGTTCGATCTCGACTGTCAGTCGCTCGTCGCTACCGAGCCGACGCGAGCGGATAGCCTCGACCTTGACCTTGCCATTCGGTTCGGCATCGAGCAGGGCAAGACGGATGTCGGCATAGCTTGCGATCGGCTGTCCGTCGACCCGGACGAGACGATCGCCGACTTGCAGACCCGCCGTCTTCGCACCACTGTCCTCGGCAAAGCCCTCGATCGGCATTCCGCCGTCTTTCGCTGGCTGGCCGAGCATCACGCCCAGCTTGCCTGTGGCTGGCAGCTCGACGGCATCGGGATAGAGGAAGAAGTCAGCCGTATTGGGATCAGGCGTGCGACCCTGACCATTGAGCAGGGTCGTCATGGGAACGGACAGACGGCGTGCGAGCCGCTTCGGGATACCCTGACCGTATTCGACATGCCCACCGCCGGCGATGACGACTAAGGTTGCGTCCAGATGCTCGGTCAGGTAGCGCGCGGCGCGCTCGGCCATGCCCTCGTCCCAGAGCAGTTGGACCTCCAGGAAGTGCTCGAAATCACCCTGCTGTTCGGCCGGATGATGCTTGAAGATCGCCTCCAGCCGCGCGCGGTGATCTGCGTCCGAGCGGTCGATTTCGGGCAGGCGTGCGCGGTCGGCTTCGCTCAGGCTGGCGATGCCGCCATCACCGACCTGGCGCGTGAGTTCGGATTCGAGGTTGAGCGCGATCACCGGAATCCGATGCGCGCGCGCCAGACGCAGAATGGGACGATAGAGCCGGTAGTCGAAGCGCCAGCGGTCGAAATACTGGGTGCGGCGCAGTAGCTCGGCCTCGTCGATCTCGCCGGCGACATAGGCGTCGAGTGCAGACTGATAGGGTTGCTGGAACATCTCCATGCCGATCGCCACCGAGCGGCCGTGCGCCAGCAGACCTTCGATGATGGCGGCTTGGTTGAGATGGTCTTCGTAACGATCGTGCTGCTCACCGACGAAGATGACGCGCTGGTCGGCCAGACGCTCGATCAGTGCGTACATGTCGGTCAGGTGCGCGCTCTCCAGCACCCGTGTCGGGTTACCCTGAAGCGCGCTGGTCCCATCGGCCATCGTCGCGGGCGACATTGGAGACTCCTCAGCCAGCGCCAGGATACTGGCGGTCACGAGTATGGCCGCTAACGTTAGTCTGTCATGGATTCGGTGCAACATGCACTCCCCCGTCGTCTTGGACGCTAAAACGCGTCCGTTATGATCGTGTTGCGTCCCGCGCCAACGCCTGTTCAGCGATATCGGCATCCTTACCAGCTATTTGCTTTATATCAGCAGACTGCAATAGCTTGAATAAATAAGACTTTTCAGCAGATAATCGCAATCTTTTTCAATACTGGGTCGCTTGCTCCTTCGTGGACCAAGGCGCGAAATGCCCACAACGTACGGTTTGATCATGGATATCCTGGGAATCTCAGCCTTCTATCACGATAGCGCAGCCTGCCTGGTTCGTGACGGCCGGATCCTGGCCGCCGCCCAGGAGGAGCGTTTTTCGCGCAAGAAGCACGATGCTGGGTTTCCAGCTCTGGCGATCCGTTTCTGTCTGCAGAAAGCAGGCATCAGCCTCGCTGACATCGACCACATCGTCTTCTACGACAAGCCGCTCATCAAGTTCGAGCGACTGCTCGAAACCTATCTCGCCTATGCACCGAGCGGTCTGCGTTCCTTTCTGACGTCGATGCCGGTCTGGTTAAATGAGAAGCTGGATCTTAAACGTCTCCTGAGGCAGGAGCTGGCCGCCATCGGCACGATCCCCGAGCAGAAACTGCCCCCGCTGCTGTTCGCCGAGCACCATCAATCCCATGCCGCCTCGGCCTTTTTCCCGAGCCCTTTCGAGCGTGCGGCGGTACTCTGCATGGACGGCGTCGGCGAATGGGCTACGACCTCGGTCTGGCTGGGAGAGGGCAACCGACTGACCCCCAAATGGGAAATTCGCTTCCCCCACTCGCTCGGACTCCTCTATTCGGCCTTCACCTATTTCACTGGATTCAAGGTCAACTCGGGTGAGTATAAGCTCATGGGGCTCGCCCCCTATGGAGAACCGATCTTCAAGGATCTCATCCTGGAACGGCTGCTCGACCTCAAGGAGGACGGCACCTTCCGCCTGAACATGCGCTACTTTAACTACGCTCAGGGCCTGACCATGACCAACCGGCGCTTCGAGCGGCTGTTCGGCGGTCCGCGACGCCGGCCTGAGGCCGAAATCACCCAGCGCGAGATGGATCTGGCCGCCTCGATCCAGGCCGTAACGGAGGAGGTCGTCCTTCGGCTCGGTCGCACGGTCCATCAGGAACTCGGTGTTGCGCATCTCTGTCTCGCGGGGGGCGTTGCGCTCAACTGCGTCGCCAACGGGCGTCTGTTGCGCGAAGGCCCCTTCGAGTCCATCTGGACCCAACCGGCGGCCGGCGATGCCGGCGCTGCACTGGGCGCGGCGCTCTCGGTCTGGCACCAGTACCTCGACCATCCGCGCATTCCGGCGGCGGGCGACGCCATGCATGGGGCCTATCTGGGGCCTGAGTTTTCGGATGACGAGATCGCCGCCTTTCTCGACGCCTCGTCCATTCCGAACCAGCGTCTCGACGACGAGACCCTGATGACGCGCGTGGCCGAACTGCTGGCGGATGAGAAGGTCATTGGCTGGTTCCAGGGCCCCATGGAGTTTGGCCCCCGGGCGCTCGGTGCGCGCTCCATCCTGGGCGATCCACGCAGTCCGCGCATGCAGTCAGTGATGAACCTCAAGATAAAGTATCGCGAGTCATTCCGCCCATTCGCACCGGCCGTGCTCGCCGAGCGGGTGTCGGACTACTTCGAGCATTCAGGGCCAAGCCCCTACATGCTGATCACGGCGGCCGTGCAACCGTCCTGGCGTCTCGACACTGGAGCCGATGATGCTTCACTCTTCGGCATCGACAAGCTCAGGGTCCAGCGCTCGCAGATACCGGCCGTCACCCATGTGGATCATTCGGCGCGCATCCAGACCGTGCATCGCGAGACCAACCCTCGCTTTCACCGGCTCATCGAGATTTTTGCGGAGCGCACGGGCTGCCCTATGCTCATTAACACTTCATTCAATGTTCGTGGCGAGCCTATCGTCTGCACCCCGGAGGACGCTTTTCGTTGCTTCATGCACACCGAGATGGACTATCTGGTCTTAGGCAACCACGTGCTGGCAAAGCATGAGCAGAGACCGACGGCGCGTGACGACGCTTGGCTTAGTCAATTCGAATTGGACTGAGAACGACACGACATGCATCCCATTCCAGAAATTGACACCGCTGGCCTGAGACGTTTCGGACTCATCACGGGTGGACTCCTCGCGGCGCTATTCGGCCTCGTGCTACCCTGGTTGGCCGAGGCAAGGCTTCCACTCTGGCCCTGGGTGATCGCCGCCATTCTGGCCGTCTGGGCGCTGGCAAGCCCCAAAAGTTTGCGACCGGTCTATCGCGGATGGATGCGCTTCGGCCAGTTCGCCAACCGCATCGTCACACCCATTCTGCTGTCCGTGATCTATCTGGCCCTTTTCACCCCGATTGGCTTGGTGATGCGTCTGTTTGGCCATGACCCCATGCGGCGGGCGCTCGACCGGAATGCGACGAGCTATCGCGAGGCCAGCCCGTCCGTCCTCCCTCAATCCATGGAGCGCCCGTTCTGATGCTCGAATTCTTCAAAGACCTCTGGGATTTCATGCGCCAGCGCAGAAAGTTCTGGCTGATCCCCATCCTGGTGGTCATGATGCTGCTCAGTGCCCTGTTTATCCTGGCTCAGGGTTCAGCCGTGGCGCCCTTCATCTATACGCTTTTCTGAACTCATTCCGGCTTTTTGTCCAGCCAATCCCGTTCACGCAGCCAGTCGGCAATCCGCTGGGCGATCAGGCGATTGCCTTCAGGCGAGACATGGGCGAGCAGGAAGAGGTCATCGAGCGACGGCGCCTCTTCGGCCTCTAGATGCTGTGTGAAGACTGAAACCATCTCGATGCAGTCGAGTAAGCGTGCTTCGCAATGATCGAGAATCCGCTGCACCGCGTTGGGCAGACGTCCGGTACGCAGCCGCTCCTCGACGTCCTCACGCTGCGGCAGGATCAGCAGCAGCGGATGCGAGCCCAGTTCCCGCGCATCGACGAAAAAGCGGTCGAAGATGGCGAACATGAGTGAACGTGGTTCTTCCTGCTCCCAGAGTTCTTCCCAGGGCCGCGGATTCATGTCGGTCACCGGGCGTTCCATCTTGCCTGAAATGGCTTCCTTCCAGATACGCTGATTAAGGAGGATGGCGCTGTAGGGAAAGCCCAGAACCGGATACTCGTCGCGATTGAACCACCAGTCGTGCCGGCCGACCGTGCGCAGGAAGGCGTCGTCCATGAGCCTTGGCAGCTCGGCCTTGTCCTGGATGGGGTTTTCCAGTAACACTAAATCGCCGTCGCGCTCGATGAAGCGCGGTTTTGTAAAGCGTAGCTGGGTGCCTGGATAATAGTAAGGACGATAGACATTGACGACCCGATTGATATTCTCGGTGATCAAGCCGAGTGCTACTACAGGGGTTCGATGGGTGGCGAACTCATCATTGAATCTCAAATACGCTTGACCGGTCCCGAAACCACCGACGCCATAGTTGTAAACCTCAGAGCCTGTTTTGTCTGCGAGAAAGGACTGCCAGGTCTGATCGTCATCGACCTCGTCGCAATGGGTATATGAATCCCCATAGGTCGACATGAGCGCCGTCCCATCGTGCCGGGATCCCGATCGAGGGCGCTCACCTTGCGGTGTTGGGTAATGCTCGCTCCAGCCGAGACGCGCATCGAAATTTTTTTCGACCAGCGGAAGATTGGCATTGGATAGACGATACAGTTCGGTATCCAGGAAGCTGAAACGATCCTGAAAGACCTGGAAGAAACCGAAGCTCATCAGTTCGATCGTCCCCAATAGAAAAAGGACGAGAAAGATATAGGAAAAAAATTTGCGGACCATTTGGATTCTAAGGATCAATGGATGCAGGCTTCACGAATGGGAACAGTCTGTTCGAGGGCAGCGACGGTCTTTTGGACCAGCGGATTCGACTGAGTTTGGTCGATTCCTCGCTCGACGATCTTGACGAAGTTTCGTTCACCATGCGGATACTGATCCTCACCGTCGAACCAAGTCCAGGTGTTCAGTCCGGCTGGTCTGGCGTCGAACTCCGTGCGCTGGTAGATGCCACGAATATCGAAGAAGACATTCGGGGAAAAGCGGGTTCGAAACGCCGGCAGGTTCCAATCACCGAGATCGAGATAGACGGCCTCGTCCGCGTGGAAGAGCACCACTGTGTTGAGCACCCAGACATCCTTCCCATATCGCGCGGCCAGCTCCCTGACCGCCCTGTTCACCCATCGATGATGAATGTGTCCATACTCACCCCAATTGTTGTGTGTCACGATCCGGCTGAAATCGGGCCTGGAGACCCAGGAATCGACGGCTGAGAGGATCCGCTCATAGTTCCAGTCCTTATCGCGCTCGCAGCGGTCGCACAGACCAAAGATGTCGAACCATTCCTGATCCGTTGTCGTGCCGGAAAAGAGGCTATGCCATCGCTCGCGATAGGATTGAGGATGCTGCGCCACCACAGCGGCGTGGGCCGGTGCAGGTGGAGCCGCCGCGAGCAGTAGGGCTGCTGCGGAATCCTGGAAAGGCTGCATCCAGAGCAAGTCATCGTCTTGGTGGGCAAACACGAGGAGCGTGGCTCCATCATCGAAATTTTCGTTGGTCACAGGCATGACAGTCGGTCGGGTATATCGGGGAACAGCCATCACAGATGGCGAAACACAATCGTTTAAGCCTGACAAAAATCGCGTAAACAGGAGTCGATCATGGCTGACAACATTGTAAGCAACTGGCTCGATCTGCGCGCTGCAATCGCACCGAAACCCAAAGTCCTCTTTTTTGGGCTGCTCATGCTCGCTGCTCAGCTACCCGCCATCAGTCAGGCGAGCGCCTCGGAAACATTGATCCAGCACCAACTGGACGTCCAGCTCGCCCCCGAACAGGGACACATCGAGGTCAGGGACCAGATGCGGTTTCCCGAGTCGAAAAGCCAGTGGTCGCTGATCCTGCATACTGGACTCGACCCGAAGATCATCGCAGGCAAGGCGACCCTGACGCGCGTTTCGGCGTTCGGCCATCTGACAGAGTATCGCTTGCACCTGGAGACGCCCGACCCCGTCACGCTCGCCTATGGCGGGCGCATCCAGCACGACCTGGAGCGTATCGACGAAAGTCTCGGGCGCGCGCATCAGTGGTCGCGCGGGACCATCGCGCCGGATGGGGTCTTTCTCGACGGCAATAGTGGCTGGTATCCACGTATTCCTGAGAGCCATCAGGCGTTTGAGCTCGACATCCAACTCCCCGAGGGTTGGTCGGCGATCAGCCAGGGTTCAGGCACGACCGATCCGGCCACGGGGCACGCGCGCTGGTCCGAGTCGCAACCGCAGGACGACATTTATCTGATCGCCGGCCGTTTCCAGGCGTATCGCCAGCGTGCCGATGGCGTACCGGCCGAAGCCCAAGTCTATCTGCGCCAGCCGGACGCCGCACTGGCCGAGCGTTATCTGGACGCCACGCTGGAGTATCTCACCGTCTATTCCGACCTCATCGGTCCCTACCCCTTCGCCAAGTTCGCGCTGGTCGAGAATTTCTGGGAATCGGGCTATGGCATGCCCTCCTTCACCCTGCTCGGCCCCAGGGTCATCCGCCTGCCCTTCATCCTCCAGACCTCCTACCCGCACGAGATCCTGCACAACTGGTGGGGCAACGGGGTCTATGTGGACTATGAATCGGGCAACTGGAGCGAGGGTCTGACCAACTATCTGGCCGACTACTGGCTCATGGAGCGTGCTGGGCGTGGAGTCGAGGGTCGGCGCGACATGCTCAAGAGCTTCGCCGACTATGTGCGTCAGGGGCGGGATTTTCCGCTGACCGAGTTCGTGCAGCGGCATGGAGCGGATAGTCAGGCTATCGGCTACAACAAAGGGGCCATGGTTTTCCACATGCTGCGACGCGAACTCGGCGATGAGACCTTTATCCAGGGTCTGCGGCGCTTCTATGCCGACAATCGCTTCCGGGCCGCCGGCTATGCCGATCTGCGCCGTGCCTTCGAGCATGTGAGTGGCCGTGATCTGGGCGCGTTCTTCGCCGCCTGGGTCGAACGCGCCGGAGCACCCAGTCTGGCGCTGGACGAGGTCGAGACGCGGAGCACTCCGGAGGGCTATCGGATCAGCGGGCGGATTCGACAGACTCAGTCCGGACCGCCTTTCCCGCTCAGCCTCTCGGTCGTCATCGATCTCGACTCGGGCGAATCCGTGATCGAGACGATCATCAGTCGCGAGCGCGAGACCCGGTTCGAGATCGCACTCCGATCCGCGCCCGTGCGTCTGCGCCTCGACCCGGACTTCGAGGTCTTTCGCGCCCTGGCCCCAGGCGAGTTGCCCGTGACCCTGAGCAACCTCTTCGGGGCCGAACAGGGACTCATCCTGATTCCTGCTGCGGCCCCGGAAGCACTCCAGTCAGGCTATCGCCAGTTGGCCGAGAGCTGGCGCGCGGGACATCCCGGCTGGCAGATCGACGACGATCAGGCGGTCGAGCGACTCCCGGACGATCGGCCCGTCTGGCTACTCGGTTGGGAGAACCGTCATCTCGCGACCTTCGCGCGTGACGCCACCGATTTCGCCCTGACTCTGGACGACGGCACAGCCTCCAGGCTGACGCTAACGTCCGAGCCGAGCCAGATGAACGCGACATTCGATCCCAAGACCGACAGCCCGGTGCTGACCCGCTGGATGGCGGAGCGCCCGGTTGCCTGGATGGCCACGCGCGAGCCGAGTGCCCTGCCCGCCCTGGCGCGCAAGCTGCCGCACTACGGCAAATACAGCGTTCTGAGCTTCAGTGGCCCGGAGGCGACCAACCAACTCAAGGGACAATGGCCGGCGGGCGAGTCGTCGCTCACCTATCGCCCAAGTCCGCCGGCGCAGAGCGGCGATGAGGGTCAAGCCACCGACTGATAATAGAGATTCTGCGGATGGCGCGCCTCAGCGAAGAACGACCAGCGCTCGATCAGCAGCCCGGCGAACTGGACGAAGAACGCCATGATCGGCAGGCTCGATGAGCCGATGAGATAGGACAGACCGATCAGCAGCACCGGAATCGGGAAGACCAGTGCCAGATAGACATAGCGCAGCCGCCCGACGAGCGACTGGCTCCGACCATGGAAGAACTCGCGGGTATTGAAGCTACCGCCCGTGGCCCCCTGCGCCTTCTGGATCACGGTCGCATGGCGCACGCCGATGGCGGTCTGAACCGTGCTCTTGTACTTGAGCCGGGCGTTGCGGCGCAGATGGGCCAGGCGCGAGGCCAGAGCGACCAGGGTCAGGATCACCGCCCAGGTGCCATAGAAGGTTACCAGCGGATTGCCGATGTAGGCTGAATACGCCGCCGCCAGCATGAAACCCGAGGCCGCACCCAGAAACAGGAAGTTGCTGACCGTGAGCGGCGTATGCCATTCCTGCAAAAACCGCACGGCGGCATAAATCATGGCGGTACAGACGAAGAGCGCCAGACTGGCAATCGTCCCGAGCACGCCGAGCAGCAGGGTCAGGTCGACCTGGAGCGCCTCGCCGACCTGAAACAGCGGCTGGGTCCACTCGAACCAGTGCGCCATGCCATAGGCGAACACCAGTGCCATGACGATCGGTAGCACGATGACCTCGCGCGAGAGCCAGGAGGTGCGCCACATCGCCGCCGCGCGCCAGGCCCGTTCCGGTCGCCCGAGATGGAAGAAAGACGCCGCCAGCCCCGCGATCAGAAGCAGCAGCGCGACCAGGCTGCCGATAGCATAGAACTGGTCGGCCTGAGCGGGCAGGAAGCGGGCCAGGGCATAGAGCTGGCCCGTGACCATCGCCAGATAGAGACCCTGACCGGCACCGATCAGCGTGGTCAGAAAGATGACTGAGAAGGCTGGATGCATGGGATTCGATCCTGAAGGGCGGATTACCAGGCCACGTCGTCGAGGGTTTCCTCGCCGGTGTAATCGGTGAGGTCTTCCCGGCGCAAGGGATTATCGACGCGCGTGAGTTCCTCGGGATCGATGTGCATCCGGGTCTTCTGGCGCGGTAGATAATGATTGGCCGGCTTGGTCCCCCACTCGGGCATGAGTTGATAGCCGCCACGCTCGCGGATGGCAATCGAGACCTCGGAGTCCGGATCATGCACGTCGCCGAACAGACGCGCATTGGCCGGACAGGCCAGCACGCAGGACGGCTTGCGATCGCGCTCGGAGAGCTTGGCGTCGGTGATGCGATCGATGCAGAGCGTGCATTTCTTCATCACCTTCTGCTGCTCGTCGAGTTCGCGCGCGCCATAGGGGCAGGCCCAGGAGCAGTATTTGCAGCCGATGCACTTGTCGTAGTCGACCAGCACCACGCCGTTGTCCGGACGCTTGTAGGAGGCGCCGGTCGGACACACAGGCACGCAGGGCGGCTCCTCGCAGTGCAGACAGCTCTTGGGAAAGTGCACCGTCTCGGTGTTGGGGAAGGTGCCGACCTCGAAGGTCTGCACCCGGTTGAAAAAGGTGCCGGTCGGTGAACCCTCATAGGGGTTCTGGTCGACTAGGGGACCGGCCCAGCCCGAGGTGTTCCACTCCTTACAGGAGGTCACGCAGGCGTGGCAGCCGACACAGACATTGAGATCGATGACGAGGGCGAGTTGAGTCATGATTGCTTCCCGAACATACCGGCCACATAGGCCTGCCACTTGCCGCGCTTCTTCTCCTGCCCAGGCAGGCGCGGCATTGGCTTGAACTGGGGCGAGGTGATCTCAGGTTCACCGGCCTCGGCCTTGTAGACCCGCACCCGCACGTCGAACCAGGCCGCCTGCCCGGTCACCGGATCGGAGTTGGAGAGATGCTCGCCGGCCTCGTGCGCGGGCAGTTCCTCGGCGATGACGTGGTTGAGCAGGAAGCCCTTGCGCGCTTCGTCGGCATTGGGAGCCAGCCCCCAGGCGCCGGCGCCCTTGCCGATGGCGTTCCAGGTCCAGACGGTGCCCGGCTCCACAGCCTCGGAGAAGCGGCACATGCAGCGCACCCGGCCATGCGGCGACTCGACCCAGACCCAGTCACCATCCGCGAAGCCCTGGGCCAGACCGACCTTGGGACTGAGGAACAGATAGTTGTGACTGTGGATCTGCCTGAGCCAGGCGTTCTGGCTGTCCCAGGAGTGATACATGGCCATCGGACGCTGGGTGAGCGCGTTGAGCGGATAGCGTTGCGTATCCGTGAAGCGCGACTCCAGCGGCTCATAGTAGAACGGCAAGGGGTCGAAATAGGTCTCGACCCGCTGGCGCAGGCGCTCGGGTGGCTGGCGGCCGGGACGCTTGCCCTGAGCGGAGAGCCGGAAGCGCTGCAAGATCTCGGAATAGAGATGCAGGGTGATCGGTTCGGCATAGCGGATCATGCCGTGCGCGCGCGCCCAGTGCAGATAGCCCTTGTTCCAGTTGCGCATGTACTGATAGCTGCGCGGCAGCTCATGGTGGAAGACACAGCCGTTCTGGGCGTACATCTCCCACTGGTGCGGATTCGGCTCGCCTTTCAGGAACTGATCGCCGCTCTTGCCACGCCAGCCGGCCAGGAAGCCGATGCCCGATCCGGGTGACGTCTCGTAGTTGACGATGAAATCCGGATAGTTGCGATATTTGCGGCTGCCATCGGCATTGGTGAAGGCCGGTAGCTTGAGGCGCGAGCCGAGTTCGACCAGCACTTCCTGGAACGGTTTGCACTCGCCCTTGGGCGGCACGACCGGAATCCGCACCGAGTCGACCGGACCGTCGAATTCCGAGATCGGGCGGTCGAGCATGGAGAGCACATCATGGCGCTCCAGATAGCTGGTATCCGGCAGCACCAGATCGGCGAAGGCCACGGTCTCGGAAGCGAAGGTGTCGCACACCACCAGGAACGGAATTTTGTATTCACCGTTCGGGTGCTTGTCGACCAGCATCTTGCGCACCTCGACCGTGTTCATGGTCGAGTTCCAGGCCATGTTGGCCATGAACAGCAAGAGCGTGTCGATTGGATAGGGATCGCCGCGCCAGGCGTTGGTGATGACGTTGTGCATCAGGCCATGCACCGAGAGCGGATACTCCCAGGAGAACGCCTTGTCGAGCCGCACCGCCTCGCCCTCGGCGTCGACGAACAGATCCTCGGGCTTGGACGGCCAGCCGAGCGGCATGCCGTCGAGCGGGGTGTTCGGCTGCACGGCTTCGGGACCGTGCGGCGGCTTCGGGCAGGGCGGGATTGGACGCGGATAGGGTGCCTTGTGACGGAAGCCGCCCGGACGGTCGATGGTGCCGAGCATGGTCATCAGCACGCCGAGCGCGCGGATGGTCTGGAAGCCGTTGGAGTGCGCGGCCAGTCCGCGCATGGCATGGAAGGCGACCGGATTGCCGGTGACGGTCTCGTGCTCCTCGTCCCAGCAGTCGGTCCATTTGATCGGCAGCTCGATCTTCTGGTCGCGCGCGGTCACGCCCATTTCGTGCGCCAGCCGGCGGATGGTCTCAGCCGGAATGCCGGTGATGGGTGCGGCCCACTCGGGGGTGTACTGTTCCAAACGCTCCTTGAGCAACTGGAACGACGGCTTGACCGGGGTACCGTCGGGCAGGACGTAACTGCCCATCAGGCGCGGATCGGCTCCAGGCGTATGGGTGCTGATCGGGCCGTCGATGTCGCGATCCCACCACAGCTTGTTCTGCGGATCGAAGCAGTCCGGTTCGACGTGCATCTCGGCACGATAGAACAGCCCATGATCGTCGCGGCTCGGATCGTCGATCACCAGCTCAGCGGCATTGGTGTAGCGCACCAGGAAGTCGCGGTCGAACAGCCCCTTGTCGAGGATCTCGCGGGTGATGGCCAGGATGAGCGCGCCATCCGTGCCCGGCTTGATCGGCACCCATTCGTCGGCGATCGCCGAATAGCCGGTACGCACCGGGTTGACCGAAATGAAGCGCCCGCCGCGCCGCTTGAACTCCGAGATCGCCATCTTGAGCGGATTGGAATGATGGTCCTCGGCCGTGCCGATCATCACGAACAGCTTGGCGCGATCCAGATCCGGCCCGCCGAACTCCCAGAAGGAGCCGCCGATGGTATAGATCATTCCGGCGGCCATGTTGACCGAGCAGAAGCCGCCATGCGCCGCATAGTTGGGCGTGCCGTACTGCTTGGCGAACAGACCGGTGAGGGCTTGCATCTGATCGCGGCCGGTGAAGAGCGCGAATTTCTTCGGATCCTCGGCGCGCAGTTTAGTGAGCCGCTCTTCGAGCATCTTGAAGGCTTCGTCCCAGGAGATGACCTCGAAGGCACTCTCGCCGCGCTCGGCGTTGGCCTTGCGCCGCAGCGGCTGGGTGAGTCGACCCGGAGAGTACTGCTTCATGATCCCCGAGCTGCCCTTGGCGCAGATCACGCCCTTGTTCAGCGGATGATTGGGGTTGCCGTCGATGTAGCGCACCTCGCCATCGCGCAGATGCACCCGGATACCGCACCGGCACGCGCACATGTAACAGGTCGTCTCCTTGACCTCGACGCGACCGACGAGGCTGTCCGAATGACTGGCTGGATCCTGCATGGGGGCACCTTTAGCGGAGGATGACGGACGAGACAATCGCCACATTCTAATATTCAAGTGCCCGTGGTTTCAAACCGGCTCAATACTCAGTATTTCGAGTATCTGTCGAGCGAGCAACAAAAAGGCCGCGCGAGGCGGCCTGTTCGAGCGTGTGAAGCGGAGATGGGATCAGGCGGCGGCGCGATATTCGGCAGGCAACCAGGCGCTCAGGCGCTCGTGCTCCTGCTGGATATCAACCGTGAAGAAATGATTCAACACTTCCAGCGCCTCGGTCAGATCCTGGCACGGCCACTCGTTGGTGACGGTGCGGCAGTTCCAGTCCTCGACATGGAAACAGCAGTGGCCGCCCTTGGCCGCGCCCTCGGCGTCGAAGCGTAACTGGTAGCCGGTGGAGGTGGTGGAATCCCACTTGTAGCGGATCGTATTTTGGTTTGATTCGAACATGTCCTGGCCTTCGTGTCGAAAAATATCAATGTATGAAGACGGCTACCACACACCGGAAAACCACTGAGCAGGGGTCATCAAGCCGAAATCGAGTCATGCGCGCAACAGAATTTGTTGCATTTCGGCCGCATGCAGCAGTCCATGGGTTCATTCTAGTACATGAATGCAACAAACAACAACCGCCGCTCGTCCGGATTTTGTGCAAAAAACGTGATCTGTTAAGCGATTTTGAAATCCAGCGTGCTCTGTGTGGAATTTACCAATGCCTTCAGGACATCAAAATTTATGTTTTTCTTTTACAACACATCGAACTGTTCAGCGGCTTGCACGCTGACTGAATTGTCGATCCAGAGGCTTGGCGCGACTCGATCAGCGGCCATCCGTGGCTGAAATCACACACCATCGCGCTCGACTCAGCGCCAGCCCAGTCCGAGCGGATCATTCGGATCGATACCCGCCATGAAGGTCTGACGACGATCGTGGTGTGTGACCTGATAGATCAGCCCCATCCAGTTGCCGATGACGCCTTCGGCCGTGTCGTGCCAGGTATTGTGCAGACTGGCGGTGATGAGCCGTTCGGGCAGTTCGGGTGGCGTTCGACTCTGGTCGAGCGCGCGGATGACGCGGTCGCGATGCTCGTCGAGGATGGCGCGCGCCTGGAGTCCGAAGTAGTTGTCCGGAAAGGGCGGATAGTCGGGCCGGGCTCCGGCGACGAAGCGCCCGACCTCACGCTTGTATTCCTTGAGCAAGGAGATGGTGTCGTACTCGGGATGGCCCTGGAAGAAGACCTGTCGAAATCCGTCCGGACTGACCGCGAGATGGACACCGGCCTCCTCGCTTTCGACCAACACATGCAGACCGGCACCAACGAACTGCGCGTGGCTGATGTCGTTGAAGCGCGAATGCGGTACGTCGAAACGGGTGTTGACGTCAGCCACCAGTGGGTGAGCGCGCGCCAGTACATGATGCGGAAAGACGCCCCAGCGCTTGGCCGGCTGGCGCTGCCGCCGCTTGCCATAACGGAACTGCATCACGGCATGGGTCGCCAGACAGGAACAGAGCGTCGAACAGACATTGTCATAGGCCCAGTCGACGACTTCGATGAGCGGCTCCCAGAACGGCTCCAGCGACAGATCCGGCCCGGTGACATTGGCACCGGTGATGATCAGGGCATCGAGTCCCTCAGCGCGGATCTGTTCGAAGGGTTCGTAATAGCGCTCGATATGGGCACGCGCCTCGGGGCGTCGCTCCAGCTCCTTGAGCGTGAAGGGATGCACATAGAACTGCGCGATCTGGTTGCTCTCGCCGATCAGGCGGAAGAACTGGCGCTCGGTCGCCGCCAGGGCCGCGTCCGGCATCATGTTGAGCAGACCGATATGCAGCTCGCGGATGTCCTGATGGAGCGCAAGATTCGGATCGAGGATCTGTTGGCCCTCTTCACGCAGGCGCGCGAAGGTGGGCAGGTCATTGTGAGCGACGATGGGCATAACAGCGGCGTTCAGTTATCAGCGGTCGTTCGCATGGCTCGGTTCGACAGGCGCATTCGGTTCGACGCGCTCTGAAAGCGCGAACATCCTGCCGAACCGATCGGTTTTCAAGCGGTCCGGGCAATGGCCGACTCGACCAGCGCGAGAAAATCGGCCTCATCACGCACCTGCGCCACGTCTTGCGAGGACACCGTATAGCCATGCGGACGGGCGATGGCCTCGTAGCGCGGCACACGCGAGTGGAACAGGCGCGGAAAGACCCAGCGCGTGAAATCATTCGGGTCGATCTGAGCCACATAGTCGAGCTGACGCAGCTCCAGATAGTCCTTGACGGCCGTTTGGAGGAAGTCGGGACGATAGTAGAGCGGTTTGGGATCGGCCTGCGCGCGCTCGATGAGCTTGATCTCGTCGACCTCGGGCACACGGATATAGAGGATGAGACTGTGCCGGGCGAGCATGTCGATGACGCGCGGCTCGTCGAGTTCGCACAGACTGCCGCCGACATCGTTGACCAGATGCGCGTAGTTGTAGATTTCCTGAGCCTTGCGCACGAACTCAGGCAGGTCGAGCATGGCCGCGATCTCGGCCTCGCGATAGAGCGCCTGACGACGGTTGAACTCGTCGAGCGGTAGTCCGCCCTGCTCCGGATTACCGAGCTTGCCGATGAAGCTCAGCACAGGTCCGAGATCGTTGATCTTGATGACGTTGCGGATAGTGATCCAGTCACGGCGCAGCAGATCGCGCAGGAAGGGATCGCGCATAGCGTGCGACTTGATCAGATCCAGAATCGGCTCATCGAGATAACGGGTGCCGATGCGGTAGTCGCCCGAATAATGGAACCAGTCACTGCGGCGCAGCAGCGCCGAGAGATGGGTCTTGCCGACCCCGGACATGCCGAGCAGGGTCACGCATTTGTGTTTCCAGGCACGGAATTCCTCGACCGTGAATTTCAATGGACGTACTCCGAATGGATGGATAGGGATATGGATATGGATGTTCGGGCCAGGTGCGTCACTCGCGCGCCGCCAGCGTCTCCCAGCGTGAATAGGCCGCTTCCAGCTCGGCGTCGACCGCTTCCAGACGCGCCTTGACGGTGACGACCTCAGCACCATCGCCCTGATAGAGCGCCGGGTCGGCCAGACGGGCGTGCAGTGTGCTCTGCTCCTGCTCCAGTGACTCGATACGTCCCGGCAGCTCGGCCAGTTCGCGCGTTTCCTTAAAGCTGAGCTTATCCGTCCCGCGCTTGGGTTTGGGCTTGGATTCAGCCGTCTGGGTCTCAGGCGGACGCGCGCCCGACTTGGGTGCTGCGGCCGATGCGACCGGACGCGGACGCTGTCTGAGCCAGTCCTCGTAGCCGCCGACATAGTCGCGCACAACACCCTCACCCTCGAACACCAGGGTACTGGTGACGACATTGTCGAGCAGCGCGCGATCATGACTGACCAGCAGCAATGTGCCGGCATAGTTCAGCAACAGCTCTTCGAGCAGCTCCAGGGTCTCGGTGTCGAGATCATTGGTCGGCTCGTCGAGCACCAGCAGATTGGCCGGACGGGTGAAGAGTTTGGCCAGCAGCAGGCGGTTGCGCTCGCCGCCCGAGAGTGCCTTGACCGGCTGGCGCGCGCGCTCCGGCGTGAACAGGAAGTCCTTGAGATAGGACAGCACATGGCGGCTGGCCCCCTCGACCTCGACCTGATCGCTGCCACCGGCGACATTGTCCCAGACGGTCTTTTCAGGATCGAGCTGAGCGCGCATCTGATCGAAATAGGCGACCTGGAGATTAGCGCCACGCTGGATCCGCCCCTGTTGCGGCTCCAGCTTGCCGAGCAGGAGTTTCAACAGCGTGCTCTTGCCCGCGCCATTGGGTCCGATGATGCCGATCTTGTCGCCGCGCAGGATGAGCGTCGAGAAGTCGCGGATGACGGTCTTGTCACCCCAGCACTGGGTCACGCCCTCGGCCTCGACCACCAGCTTGCCCGAGCGATCCGACTCGCTGAGACGAATGCGCGCCGTCCCCTGGAGCTCGCGCCGCTCCCGGCGTTCATCGCGCATGGATTCGAGTGCGCGCACCCGGCCCTCGTTGCGCGTGCGCCGTGCCTTGATGCCCTGCCGGATCCAGACCTCTTCCTCGGCCAGCTTGCGGTCGAAGTGCGCATTGGCCTGGGCCTCGGCATGCAGCCGCTCTTCGCGCCGGCGCAGATAATTGGCATAGTCGCCCGGCCAATCGGTGAGCCGGCCACGATCAAGTTCCAGAATGCGCGTGGCGACCCGCTGCAGAAAACGCCGGTCATGGGTGATGAACAGCAGCGCGCCCTGAAAACCGACCAGAAATTCTTCCAGCCAGGCGATGCTGTCGATGTCGAGATGGTTGGTCGGCTCGTCGAGCAGCAGCAGATCCGGTTCGACCACCAGCGCACGCGCCAGCATCACGCGCCGCTGCATTCCGCCCGACAGCGACTTGAGCTGTGCCTCGGCATCGAGTCCAAGGCGCGAGATGACGCGCTCGGTGCGCTGTTCGATCTCCCAGCCGCCCTGATCCTCCAGCTGATGCTGAAGCTCGGCCAGCCGCGCCAGCTCCTGCTCGCTGGCATCTGCGGCCAGCGCGTGCGAGCGGGCGAAATATTCGTGCGCCAGCGCGCCCAGCGCGCCGAGTCCGGAGGCGACCACCTCGAACACGCTGGCGTCGGTGTTCTCGGGCACCTCCTGCGCCAGACGCCCGATGCGTAGTCCCTGACTGGCGTGGACGCGACCGCTGTCGGGCGGGATCTCGCCGGCGACGATGCGCAACAGCGTCGACTTGCCTGCGCCATTGCGCCCGATCAGACAGATCCGCTCGCCGCGCTCGATGGCGAAGGAGACTTCATCGAGCAGGGGCGGCAGGCCGTAGGAAAGACCGATCGAATCGAGACTGAGCAGAGTCATGCAGTTTCCAGGGAATCACGGAGGATGAATGTTGTCGGAGCACGCGCCAACACCGGTATTGCGCGATCGGTTCACGCGCACAGTACTGACAGTATCTGGTTGCGCTTTGTCAATGACACGCCAAGCCCGCTTGGATCATCGACTTCGAGTAATATTGTAACTTCGATCGTTCCAGCCGCGTCGACTCAACCATGAAGAGTCCGGCGCGGATGCGGACAGCCCCCAGGCACGACGCCGCGCCGCCCTTGTGTGGACGCGGTCCGATTAGGAGCCCATCGACACCGATGACGAAAACAGTCTCTCTCCGCGAGGCCTGGTCCGGCGAGGCCAATTGCCTCCATTGCGCGCTGCGGACCTCGGTGCTCTTCTCCGGCCTGCAGGAAGCGGATTTCGAGCACATCCATGAGCCGATCGACCAGTTTGCGCTCAAGCCCGGCGCGCCTCTCTATCTGGCCGGCGACACCGGCGAGTATCTGTTCACTGTCCGCACCGGGATGTTGAAGCTGGTCCAGTATCTGCCCGATGGCAGCCAGCGGATCGTGCGGATCGTGCGCTCCACCGATGTGCTGGGTCTGGAATCGCTGCTCGACGATCGCTATCAGCATGATGCCGTCGCCCTGCACGCCACCGAGGTCTGCCGCTTCCCGGCACGTCTGGTGCGCGAACTCGGGCGCGTCAATCCAGCTCTGCATCATGAACTCATGGCCCGCTGGCAGCGTGCCCTGACCGAGGCCGATGCCTGGCTGACCGAACTCTCGACCGGTTCGGCGCGTCAGCGCGTGGCGCGTCTGCTGCTACGCCTGGTGCGCGACCGCGAGACCAGCGAGTGTCCGCTCTTCAGCCGCGAGGACATGGGCGCCATGCTCGGCGTCACCACCGAGACGGCCAGCCGCACGATTGCTGAGTTCAAGCGTCAGAGCCTCCTGGTCGAGACCACGCCCAATCTCTTCCTGCTCGACATCCCCAATCTGCGACGGCTCGCGGAGGATTGAAACGCCTCATCGGCTTCCAGTCGGCGGCGTGGTCGAACTTGATCGATTTCAATGCGTCGTACAGGGTCCAGCCGCTAATCTCAGATGATTCCGTCGCCCACGGCCAGGATCTCAACGACCGATCATGAAGCCATCACTCTCATTCGCCGAATATCCCATCTATTCGCTGGAGATCGCGCGCGAGGAGACGCCATTCGATTCGGTCGAGGCGATCTGCGGCTATTTCCGCACCTGCATCGAGTCGCATCGTAGCGCGGTCTTCATCGCCGAGTTCGATCACTACGCCCATACACGGTCACTGCCCGAGGGACACATCGGCGAGGGCATCCGCGCCGCCCGGAATCTGGTGTTCTGCTTCGGTATCTCGCTGCCAAAGCCCGAACTGCTGGCCTGCCGGCCACGCTCGATCGGAATCGCCGAAACCGAGCAGGGCTTCCTCGTCACCTTCATGGAAACGCCCATGCCAGTAGCCAATGCGGTCATGGAGGATTGGGCCATGGGTCTGTGCAAGGGCCGGCGCGAAGCGGCCTGAATGCGACGACACCCTCCTCCCTTTCACAGATCAAAGCGACTTCGGAGCCTTTCATGCGCATTGCCATCACCAGTCAGAATTTTCGCACCATCACCGGACATGCCGGCAAGACCCGGCGTTTTCTCATCCTGGAGGCCGATGGCCAGGACGAACCGGTCGAGGTCGAGCGCCTGGATTTGCCCGCCGGACTCTCGCTGCACGATCATCACGGCGACGACCATCCGCTGTTCAAGCTCGGACTCGATGCGATTCTGACGCAGAGCGCCGGGCAAGGCTTTCGGGCACGCCTGGCCCGCTACGGCATCGCCGTCCATGCGACCAGCGCCACCGATCCGGTGAGCGCGGCCGCCGATCTCGCGGCGGGGCGGCCTTTAGCGGCACCGGCTGCGCATGACGACGATCATGCGCATGAGCACGGTCACGCTCACGGGCCTCGGCACGGACAGGCGTCCAGCGCGGCCGCTCCCCAGGTTCAGCTCCAGGTCGAGACGCCGAAATAGCCCCTCTGTCCACCCGGCCCGGCATCCGCGCAAACACACCGTCGTCGAGCAACAATGATTCACGTTATTTCCGAGAAGCCCAATCCGGTATAGTCTCTCGCCACGGGCGCGGCCCGTCGGAGTCTCCCGGCTCCCGACGGGGCAAGCGTCGATGTAGCCACCCTCCGCGACACCCTGTCACGGATCTCAGGAGACTCGCTCATGCTCGACAGTACCATGGTCGAACTCTCGCGATGGCAATTTGCCATCACGGCGATGTACCACTTTCTTTTCGTTCCACTGACGCTTGGACTCGCCTGGATCCTTGTGATCATGGAGAGCGTCTATGTCATGACCGGCCGCGAGATATACCGGGACATGACCAAGTTCTGGGGCAAGCTGTTCGGTATCAACTTCGCCCTTGGCGTCACCACCGGCCTGACGATGGAGTTCCAGTTCGGAACCAACTGGGCCTATTACAGCCACTATGTCGGCGACGTCTTCGGCGCGCCGCTGGCCATCGAAGGGCTCATGGCCTTCTTCCTGGAGTCGACCTTCATCGGGTTGTTCTTCCTTGGCTGGGAGCGGCTCTCCAAGCGCCAGCATCTGACCGTCACCTTCCTGACCGCGATTGGCTCCAATCTTTCAGCACTCTGGATCCTGGTCGCCAACGGCTGGATGCAGAATCCGGTCGGCTCGGAGTTCAGCTACGAGACGATGCGCATGGAAATGACCAGCTTCACCGAGCTGCTGCTCAATCCGGTCGCTCAGGTCAAGTTCGTGCACACAGTCGCCGCCGGTTATGTGACCGCCTCCATGTTCGTACTCGGCATCAGCGCCTTCTACATGCTCAAGGGACGCGATCTGGCGTTCGCCAAGCGCTCGTTCTCGGTCGCGGTCGGCTTTGGTCTGGCCTCCGTCTTTTCGGTCATTCTGCTCGGTGACGAATCCGGCTACGAGGTTGGCGACGTACAGAAGGTCAAACTCGCCGCGATCGAGGCCGAATGGCATACCGAACCGGCACCCGCCGCCTTCACCCTCCATGGCCACCCGAGCAACGAGGATGAGATGACCCACAACGCCATCAAGGTGCCCTGGCTGTTAGGACTCATCGCCACCCGCTCGCTCGACACCGAAGTCAAGGGCCTGAAGGATCTGATGCGCGATCACGAGGTGCGCATCCGTAGCGGCATGATTGCCTATCAGTATCTGGAACGTCTGCGCGGTGGCGAGGACACGCCAGCCAATCGGGCCGTCTTCGAGGACCACAAGGCTGACCTCGGCTATGGTCTGCTGCTCAAGCGTTATACCGAGAATCCAGCCGAGGCCACCGAGGAGCAGATCCAACTGGCGGTCAAGGATTCCATCCCCGAGGTCGCGCCCTTGTTCTGGGCCTTCCGCGTCATGGTCTTGGCCGGGATCTGGATGCTGCTGCTGCTGCTGCTGGGCTTCTACTACAACGCCAAGCGTGTCCTGGAACAGAAGCGCTGGCTGCTACGCCTGTTTCTCTACAGCATCCCGGTGCCCTGGATCGCGGTCGAGACCGGCTGGTTCGTCGCTGAGTTCGGACGTCAGCCCTGGGCCATCGGCGAGGTGCTGCCGACCTCGATCGCTGTCTCCAGCCTGACGGCCAACGACATCATCATCAGCCTGACCGGCTTCATCATTTTTTACACGATACTGTTCATCATCGAGATGTTCCTGATGTTCAAGTTCGCGCGTCTGGGACCAAGCTCGCTGCACACCGGACGCTATCATCACGAGCGCGACCCCAGTCACGCCGGTGGCATGACTCCGGCCACGGCTCCGCAGAAATCGCTCGACTAGGCTGGAGATCCAATCATGATCCTCGACTATGAAACGCTGAAGTTCGTCTGGTGGGTGCTGGTGGGGGTGCTCTTCATCGGCTTTGCCGTCACTGACGGACTGGACATGGGCGTGGGCGCCCTGCTGCCTTTCCTCGGTCAGAATGACGAGGAGCGGCGTGTCATCATCAACACTGTCGGCCCGCACTGGGACGGTAATCAGGTGTGGCTGATCACGGCCGGCGGAGCCATCTTCGCCGCCTGGCCGCTGGTCTATGCGACCGCTTTTTCGGGCTTCTACTTCGCGATGCTGCTGGCGCTGTTCGCGCTCTTCTTCCGGCCGGTCGGGTTCGACTACCGGAGCAAGATCGCCAGCCCAGTCTGGCGCAATGCCTGGGACTGGGGGCTGTTCGTCGGCGGTGCCGTGCCGGCGCTGGTGTTCGGCATCGCGTTCGGCAATCTGTTGCAGGGCGTACCCTTCCATCTCGATGACCTGCTGCGTCCCTACTACAGCGGCAGCTTCTTCGGGCTGCTCAATCCCTTTGCGCTGCTCGCCGGGTTGATCAGTCTCGGGATGCTGGTCATGCACGGGGCCATCTGGCTGCAACTGCGCACCGCCGAACCGGTCTCGGGTCGCGCCCGGGTGATGGCCAAGAAAGCGGGTCTGGCAACCATCGTCGCCTTCGCTCTGGCCGGGGTCTGGCTAACCATCGGCGTGGACGGCTACACAGTGGTCTCGATGCCGGCACTGGATGCCACGCCCAATCCGTTGACCAAGGAAGTGGTGCGTGATGGCGGCGCCTGGCTGGCCAACTACGCGGCCTATCCCTGGACGCTGGTGTTCCCGCTGCTGGGCTTTGCGGGGATGGGACTGGCGGTGCTGGCTTCGATGTCGAACCGCGCCGGCTGGGGTCTGGTCGCCAGCAGCCTGGGGCTGACCGGGATCATCATGACTGCCGGTGCAGCCATGTTCCCCTTCATCATGCCGTCGAGCACCAATCCCAACAGCAGCCTGATCGCCTGGGATGCGGTGTCGAGCCATCTGACGCTGACGGTGATGTTCTGGGCGGCGGTGATCTTCGTGCCCCTGATCATCGCCTACACGACCTGGACCTACACCAAAATGTGGCGACGGGTGACGGTCGAAGAGATCCGCGCGCAGGATCATCTGGCCTATTGAACGGCCCCCTGTCGCCGGACCCAGCCGACGTTCCGGCGACAGGTTCAAGCCATCCGTTGATTCATCGAGGAACGAGCCATGTGGTACTTCTCCTGGATACTCGGCGTCCTGCTGGCGCTGGCCTTCGGCATCATCAATGTGCTCTGGTATGAGTCCGATCAGTGCCGCAGCACGGCCGACGACGATTGTCAGTCCTGATTACCGACACCTGCTGACAAAAAACGCGGCCTCGGCCGCGTTTTTTCGTTGGATCAGCCCTGGGTGATCGGCATGATGAGAATGTCGACCCGACGGTTGAGCCGTCGTCCTTCCTCGGTCGCGTTGCTGGCGATGGGCTGGTTCATGCCATAGCCGGCTGAATAGATGCGCTGCGGCAGCACGCCGCGCTGCTCCAGATAGTATTTGACCGAGGCGGCGCGCTGCTCGGAGAGCGTCTGGTTGTAAGCCGCTGCACCCGTATTGTCGGTATGCCCTGAGATGGCGAGCTGGGTCTTGCCGTACTTGCTGACGATGGCCGCGATCTTGTCGAGCGTGCTGTAGAAACCGGGCTGGATGCGATCGGAGTCGACCGCGAAGGCGGTCGCGCCGGTCATGCGCACGAGTAATTGATGATCGGGCAACTTTTGCACCCAGATGACGCCGCCGGCGATCTCAGGCGCGAGCTGACGCTCGAAGTCGCGCTGCTGCTCCTCCATGTAGGAACCGACCATGGTTCCGACCAGCGCGCCGCCGACGGCACCGATCAGCGCCCCTTTGCCCGCGTCGCCGCTCAGCGAGCCGATGATGGCGCCGGTCGCCGCACCGGCGGTGGTACCAATGACCGCACCACGCCCAGTCTCGGTCAGGCCCGAACCATCGGCGGCACAGCCGCTGATAAGGGTGGCGGCTACGCCGGAGAGAACCAGTGTTCTGGTGTTCAATCGAGTCATCAGTTGCTCCTGTTCAAAGTTCCACTAGATCGGCGATGGATTTGTAAAAAAACTCCAGCCAGTCATCACGATTGGCGAAGTCCATGATCGCGGGGCGCTGCCCGAGGGTGTCGCGCACGCAGGTGAAGACCGCCGAACCGTCGCGCTTGAGTGTGACCTCGAAGGTGAGCAATCCATTGGGCACCGCCAGCTTCAACCCATGTGGGGCTGACTCCGGCCCGATCCAGGCCATCAGCAGCCCGGCGACCCGGTCGTCGCGGCACGCATAGTCGTCAGGCCAGATCCGGCTGAGTATGGAAATACGCACGAACTCGCCCTCGACGTCCCGAAAGGCGCGCACCAGAGGGGCGGCCAGTTCCGAGCAGGAGGCATGGAGTTCACGCTGTCTGATGAAGTTGTCCGCATCGCTCATGGTGCTGTTTTGAGCGATCTGGCGCAATTTTTGGAGCGTCTGATTCATATCCTGTCCTGGACTTCAGCGAATGACGGTCGTATCCAATTCGAACATGGGCCGACTCTCGGGACCGGCGTCATGAAGCGCCGGATTGAGATAGCGCACATCCAGCGTCGGCTTGACCTTGAGCGACAAGAGTGATGGGTCGAGATATTTTTTCAACAGACGTCGGGCCCGCCCGGTATTGCGCACACCGCGCAGTGTCCGGACCTGAGTGAGTGCGGCCTGCGTCGGTGCAGTACCGCCGTGTTGCCGATACTTGCGGATGACGGCTTCGGTATAGTTGAGCGTTTCCAGATAGGTGACCTGGCTGTTGGTGCGATCGACTACGCCCTCGCCCGCATTGTAGGCCATGATCACACGTCCATAGTCGTCATTGTACTTGCGCAGCAGGCGCTTGAGATGGCGCGTGCCGGTGTTGAGATTGATCCTGGGATCGAACAGATCCGCCACCGAGGTCACGCCATAGTCGGCGGCGGTCGGCGGCATGAGCTGCATCAGACCCACGGCGCCGACGGGCGAGACGGCATGGGCATTATAGTTCGACTCAGCCGCCACCACCGCGCGCACCAGCGCCTCCTCGACGCCGTGACGGCGCGCGACATCCGGGATCATGGCCAGAACCTCAGCACGGCTGGGCCGAGGGCGGTTCGGCGGTGTCGGCAAGGCCGGACGTACCGGTTCGACCGTGCGACTGGCCGTTGGCTCATCGACAGCCGGGGTCTCGGCGGAGACGCACAGGGGGATCAGCAGAAGCAATAAAAGCCAGTTAAAAGCGCGTTTTTGGTTCATTCAGGCGACATTATCACTCTATGGACCGATGATGACGCATCAAACGACAGTCCCGAATACAATGCAACCCATGAATGCCGAGCAACGCTATCAAATCTTCAGCCGTCTGCGTGCCGCCAATCCGAATCCCACGACCGAGCTGATCTATCGCACGCCCTTCGAGTTGCTGGTGGCCGTGATGCTTTCAGCCCAGGCCACCGACAAGAGCGTCAATCAGGCCACGTCCGGACTCTTCGCGCGTGCCGGCACGCCCGAGGCGATCCTGGCGCTCGGCGAGGACGGACTCAAGGCGCATATCCGGACCATCGGGCTGTTCAATACCAAGGCGCGCCACATCCTCCAGACCTGCGCGCTCCTGATCGAGCGCCACGGCGGCGCTGTTCCGTGCGATCGTGCGTCGCTGGAGTCACTGCCGGGCGTGGGCCGCAAGACGGCGAACGTTATCCTCAATACCGCCTTCGGTGAGCCGACCATGGCGGTCGATACCCATATTTTTCGGGTCGCCAACCGCACCGGACTGGCACCCGGCAAGACGCCACTGGCGGTCGAGCAGGGGCTGCTGGATCAGATCCCGGACGAGTTCCTGCATGACGCTCATCACTGGCTGATCCTGCACGGACGCTATGTCTGCACCGCGCGCACGCCGCGCTGCACCGCGTGTCTCATCGCCGATCTGTGCGACTATCCGGACAAGTCCCTAACCCATCGAGATCCATCCAGCACGACTGATCATGTTTAGCACCGACCGACAGACGCACCGCCAGATCTTTCTGGACGCCTGGCGCAAGTCCAACGCTCAGGAGACGTTGGAGCCGCTCGAATCCCAACTCGTCGAGATCATGCGCCGTCATCCCGAATACCGACCGTTCCTGGAAGACGGCGAGCGCGCGCTCGACCAGGATTTTTCACCCGAACTGGGCCAGACCAACCCCTTTCTCCACCTCGGCCTGCATCTGGCCATCCTCGAACAGCTCAGCATCGACCAGCCACGCGGTATCCGCGATCATTATCAGCGCCTGCTCGCCCGTCTCGGCGATCCGCATCGCGTCGAGCACGCCATCATGGAGTGTCTGGCCGAGGCCATCTGGCGTGTCCAGCACCAGCGGGTGCCTTTCGATGACAGCGCCTATCTCTACTGTATCCAGCGCCTTGCGGATGATTAACCACATGACCAAGCGAGAATTCGATACCATCGTGATCGGCACCGGCCCCGGCGGCGAGGGCGCCGCCATGAAACTGGCCAAGGCCGGCCAGCGCGTGGCCGTAATCGAAGCCCATCAGGCCGTCGGCGGTGGCTGCACCCATTGGGGCACCATCCCCAGCAAGGCGCTGCGTCATTCGATCCAGATGCTCGCCGACTATCGACGCAATCCGCTCTTCCAGCATACCCAGCATCAGATCGAGGCCGAGTTCCCGGATCTGCTGCGCGCCGCCGACGGCGTCATCGACGCCCAGGTTCGCACCCGCTATCGCTACTACAGACGCAACCGGGTCGAGGTGATCTTCGGGCGTGCCCGTTTCGTCGATCCGCATCGACTCGCGGTGGAGCGCCCCGGCGGAACCCTACTCGAACTGCGGGCCGCACACATCGTCATCGCGACCGGCTCGCGCCCCTATCGTCCGCCCGAGGTCGACTTCGGCCATCCGCGCGTGCGCGACAGCGATACGGTGCTCGCGCTCAGCCATACGCCGCGCTCGATCACCATCTATGGCGCCGGGGTCATCGGCTGCGAATACGCCTCCATCCTCGGCGCGCTCGATGTGAAGGTCAATCTGGTCAACACCCGTGAGCGTCTGCTCTCCTATCTCGACGACGAAATCACTGACGCCCTGAGCTATCACCTGCGTCAGCAGGGCGTCGTCATCCGTCACGAGGAGACCCACGAGCGAGTCGAAACCAGTGACGACGGCGTGGTCCTGCACTGCACATCAGGCAAGAAGTTCAAGACCGACATCCTGCTCTGGGCCAATGGCCGCACCGGCAACACTCAGGACATGGGTCTGGAGGACATCGGCCTGACGCCCAACACGCGCGGCCAGCTCGACGTCAACGCCAGCTATCAGACCGCCCTGCCCCACATCTATGCTGTAGGCGACGTGGCGGGTCCACCGGCGCTGGCCAGCGCCAGCTATGACCAGGGCCGCTTTGTCGGTGCCCATATCGCCGATGGCCAGTGCGACTGGTCGCTGATCGAGGAATTCCCGATCGGCATCTACACCGTGCCTGAGATCAGCTCAGTCGGGCGCACCGAGCACGAGCTGACCGCCAGCCAGATCCCCTACGAAGTCGCCCAGGCCGACTTCAAGAGCATCGCCCGCGCCCAGATCACCGGACACACGGTCGGCATGCTCAAGCTGCTGTTCCATCGCGAGACGCTGGAGATCCTCGGTATCCACTGCTTCGGCGAGCAGGCCGCCGAGATCGTGCATATCGGCCAGGCCATCATGTCCCAGCCCGGCGCTGCCAATAGCCTGCGCTATTTCACCGAGACGACCTTCAACTATCCAACCATGG
This sequence comes from Allochromatium palmeri, assembly GCF_009720725.1. Lineage (GTDB taxonomy): Bacteria > Pseudomonadota > Gammaproteobacteria > Chromatiales > Chromatiaceae > Thermochromatium > Thermochromatium palmeri. Next base: position 64,153 of record NZ_WNKT01000002.1, on the reverse strand, counting down.
CCGAAGCCTATCGGGTCGCCGCGCTCAATGGACTCAACCGCTTGTTTTGACCGTCAACGCCCCGAAGGGAGGCCCTGAATGTCACTCGGCCCCATCATGCTCGATCTCGCGGGAACGGCGCTCAGCGCCGAGGACTGCGAACTGTTGCGCCATCCAGCCGTCGGCGGCGTCATCCTCTTTGCGCGCAACTATGAATCGCCCGAGCAGCTCACGGCACTGACGGCGGCTATCCATGCCCTGCGTGAGCCGGCGCTGCTGATCGGCGTCGATCAGGAAGGCGGACGGGTACAGCGCTTCCGCGACGGCTTCACGCGCCTGCCGCCGGCTGGACGTCTGGGCCAGCTCCATCGTCAGCGTCCAGCGCACGCACGCGCCGTCTGTGAGTCCATCGCCTGGCTGATGGCTGCCGAGTTGCGTGCGGTGGGCGTGGATTTCAGCTTCGCACCAGTGCTGGATCTGGATCGCGGCATCAGCCGTGTGATCGGTGATCGCGGTTTCGCCGCCGATCCGCAGGCGGTCAGCGAGCTGGCGGCGAGCTGGATGCGCGGTGCGCGTCAGGCCGGCATGGCCAGCGTCGGCAAGCATTTTCCGGGACATGGCGGGATTGAGGCTGATTCACACACCGAGCTGCCACGCGACGAGCGGCCTTTCGTCGATCTGGAGTTGGAGGATCTGGTGCCCTTCCGCCGTCTCATCGACCAGGGGCTGGAGGCCATGATGCCGGCGCATGTGATCTATCCGCGCCTCGATGCACGCCCAGCAGGGTTCTCGTCGATCTGGCTGCGCGACATCCTGCGCCAGCAGCTTGGATTCCAGGGCGTCATTTTCAGCGATGATCTGAACATGGAGGCCGCTGGAGCCGGCGGCGACCATGTCGAGCGCGCGCAGGCGGCCGCCGCGGCCGGTTGCGATATGCTCCTGATCTGCAACAATCGTCCGGCGGCCACCGCCATCCTCGCAGCCTTCAGGGACCATCGCGATCCGGCGACCAGTCTGCGGCTGCTGCGGATGCACGGGCGCAAACCGCTTGATCGCGTCCGCTTGCATGAAAGCCCCGAATGGCGCCGCGCCCTGGGCCATATCGCCGCACTCGAATCACATGACTCGTTCGAGCTACCGCTCGACGATCCAACGACTCCGGAGCCAAGAACCACACCATGAAGCTCGACCCACAGACCTATGCCGCCGTCGCCAGCCGCGCCGAATGTCTGGCCACGGTAGATGACATGGAGGCGGCGCTCGACCGCATGGCCGCCGATCTGACCGCGCGTCTGGCCGACAAGGATCCGCTGGTGCTCTGCGTCATGACCGGCGCGACTGTCGTCGCCGGGCTATTGCTGCCCCGGCTCGATTTCCAGCTACGGCTCGACTACATCCATGCCAGCCGCTATCAGGGCGACACGCGCGGCGGTGAACTCAACTGGCGTCATCGTCCATCCGAGGCCATTCGCGGTGAGCATGTGCTGATACTCGACGACATCCTCGACGAGGGCATCACCCTGGAGCACATCGTGCGGGCGTGTCAGGAAGACGGCGCGGCGAGCTTGACCACGGCGGTGCTGGTCGAGAAGGAACGCGAACATGCCTGCGAGGCCGACGTGGTCGGCATCCGCGTACCCGACCGCTATCTTTATGGCTATGGACTGGACTACAAGAATTATTTCCGCAACGCCCCCGGCATCTACGCCGTGGCCGATGAAGATTTTTAGCCATCCACACGCTCCGGCACGGGGGAGCGGCACTCAGGCGGCGGTGTAGTCGAGCACCAGACCGATGAAGACGGCCATGCCAAAGTAGTTGTTGTTCAGGAAGGCTTGAAAACAACGATTGGGATCGCGCTGGCGCATCAGCGTTTGCTGATAGACCGCCAGCGCGGCCGCTGCCAGCAGTCCGGCCTGATAGAAAGCGCCCCGCCCGGTCTCCCAGCCGATCCAGACCAGCAGCCCGAGCATCAGGATCTGCAACAGACCGACCGTCAGCCGATCCCAGCGTCCGAAGAGGATGGCGGTCGACTTGATCCCGATTTTGAGATCGTCCTCGCGGTCGACCATCGCGTACTGGGTGTCATAGATGAGCGCCCAGATGAGCGTGGCGACGAACAGCACCCAGGCATAGAGCGGAATGCTGCCGGTGACGGCGGTGAACGCCATGGGGATCGCCCAGCCGAAGGCCGCGCCGAGAAAGAGCTGCGGCACATGGGTGAAGCGCTTCATGAAGGGATAGACGAAGGTCAGCGCCAGGGCCACGAAGGACAGGGCGATGGTCTGCCAGTTCAGTTGCAGCACCAGCGCGAAGGCGATCAGGCTCAGTCCGATGAAGACTCCGAGCGCCTCGCGCGGTGTGACCTGCCCCGTGGCTAGCGGGCGCTGATTGGTGCGCGCCACATGGCCATCGAAATTGCGATCGGCGTAATCATTGATGGCGCAGCCGGCCGAACGCATGAGCACCACGCCCAGCACGAAGATCAGCACCACCGACCAGGGCGGCTGTCCGTCACCGGCGAGCCACAGCGCCCAGAGCGCCGGCCACATCAGCAGAAAGATGCCGATCGGCCGATGCAGACGCACGAGCAGATAATAGTTGTAGAGACGATCGCGCCAGTTGGATGGACGCGGGATCTGGACGTTCAGCTCGGGGACGCTCATCAGTCTTGCGCGAGAAACCCCGTCCCTTCAGGGCGGGGAGGGATAGCGCACCGCGCGTAGCGCGGTTAGGCCGCCCGTCTCGCGTCCTCCGTGTCTGGTTTAGGTTGAAAGGCGTAGCCATAGCCGTCGGCGCGTTGCAGCACACGGCAATAGCGATGCGAAAGGCCCTCGACCGTGCCGCCGGGCGTCTGGACGTTGAACGAGCCGGTGCGCCGGATGGCCACGCGCCCGACATGCACGCCGGCCTTCTTTCCTTTGGGCACCTCGGCGCGGACCCAATCGCCGGTCTGGAAACCATGGATGCGCTTTTCACGCATGAGATAGCCACGCGGAAAGCCGTTGTTGAACGTGAGTGTGCGGCTGTAGGCCCCGCGCCCGGTGGCACGGATGGCCAGGACCGGGCGGTTCCAGTCGCGCACCTGATCGACGGTGCCGACACAGGCGGCATCGAGGGCATGGGTTTTGGGGATGTCCAGGCGCGTGCGATTGAACTTGGTGCGCCCGCCCGAGCCGGTCTCGACCGGTAGGCCCGTGGCGTTGAGCGCGTTGAACAACGCCCAGCGCGTGGCATTGACGGCGGCGGCGTCCTTGAGCGGCGCTTGGGCCTGGGCCTGGATCTGATGCAGGAGCGCCGGACGGCCCTTGAGGAACGTTTCGATCGGCTGATGTCCCTTGCTGACATTGCAGGGCCGGCAGGCGAGCGTCAGGTTCGAGACCCGATCCGAGCCGCCCCGCGCGCGTGGAACGATGTGTTCGATTTCCAGCGCGACAGCGCGCGCACCACAATAGGCACAGCGCCGGTTCCACTTCTCCAGCAGGTATTCACGGACCTCGTAACCGGCCAGTTCGCCCTGTTGATATTCGACCCCGCTGATCTCCGGGTTCTGGAGCGCCTGGGTATCGAAGCTCACCCGTTCCTGACTGAGGGCGCTGATCGGGGCGAGCCGGCGTAGCCGCTCCACCCAGTTGACGGTGGTGTCGAGCCGATGCTGTAACGACGGCGGCAACCAGCCCGCGCGACGGGTGCGATTCAGGAAGCGCGCTGCCCGGTAGCGGGTCTTGCGAGCGCGGCGCGCCCGGCGGTAATGTCGCCGTTGCTCCAGCGCCTCCCGGATCGCCTGACCGCGATGCGCCAGTTCCCCAAACCACAGTCCATGCTCCAGGCGCTCGACCGCGCCCGTTTCCGGATCACAGATCTCGGATTCGCGAACGAGGGCCAGCCCCGTGACGCGACTGCCCGGATCGAGCTTCAGGCGCAGCGGTTGAATCGCCCCGCCGATTCGATCTTTCAGCCGAATGGTGAAGGGCGCCAGACGCACGACCACCGCGCGTCCGCGCTCCAGTAACAGCCGCGCGCGTTTCTCCGTGCACGGCATCAGCGGACGTTTCTGTTTGTCGAGAACGAATACAGCCATCAATCGGTTCCAAAAATCGCCCTTACGGGCCTGGTGACGGAGCCTCGCGGCTCGCTCCCCTCGGGAATGTCTGCAACCGGCTCCCGCCTCGCGGCGGCGACCCGAACCTTCGACGCTTTACCTTTCGCCTGCATGATCCGGGTCTTCGAGAGTCCGAGGCTGAGGAAGCACCTCGGAGTCGGTCTGTGCGACCTGTTGCAAACGCAGCGGGTTTTCACCGCTTTCCCTGGTCAACCCAGCTCTTTCAAGCTCCGGCCTTCAGGCCGGGGTAGTTGACCTGTCTTTGCGGCGCGGCCGGGCCTGGGCCACACCCTGTCGGTCGACAACACCCCACAAACGGTATAGAAGATGAATGGTGCCCGGAGCCGGACTCGAACCGGCACGACCGAAGTCGAGGGATTTTAAGTCCCTTGCGTCTACCAATTTCGCCACCCGGGCGGGGCGTGAAGGGAGTCGAGGCAGTATACTGATCGCTACTGGGCTTGGGTAGAGTCACTTGCCCCTTAGGTTCGATAGTCCTGGTTATCCAGCATCGGATGCCCCTTGCTCACTCATTGCGGATAGTCACTCATGTCATCATCATCGGATGCGCTCCTTCAAGCCTTGCTGGCATTGAACCGAGTCCAGGCTCAGGAGCTGCTGGCGCAGGCCCGCGCCGAGTATTCGCCGCTGGAGGTGATCGAGATCCTGATCCGCCCGGCCCTGGAGGAACTCGGCCAACTCTGGGAGGGCGGCGACTGCGCGCTCTCCCAGATCTATATGAGTGGACGGATCTGCGAGGAGTTGCTCGAAGAACTCTTTGGCGAGGCGCTGTCAGACGACCTGCCGGAGACCGATGGCCCGCCGCGCTTGGGCATCGCGGTGCTGGAGGACTATCACCTGCTCGGCAAGCAGATCGTGCGCACCGTGCTGCGCGCCGCCGGCTATCGGGTGCACGACTATGGCCGCCAGGACGTCGACACCCTGCTTGAACAGGTGCGTGCCGATGGCATCGAGGTGTTGCTGATCTCGACCCTGATGCTGCCGGCGGCCCTGCGGGTGCGCACCCTGATCGAGCGGCTGCGGGAGGTCGCGCCCGGCGTGCGTGTCGTGGTGGGCGGCGCGCCCTATCGCTTCGATGATCAGCTCTGGCGCGAGGTCGGCGCCGACGCGGTGGGTCTGAGCGCGGGCGACATTCTGCCCATCCTCGAACGTCTGGGAGTGAAGCCATGACGCACCAGAGTCAGCCCTCCACAACCCTGAGTCCGCCCGCCCCCATGACCTCCATGCAGCGCGTCCTGACCGCACTCGGCCAGCGCGAACCGGATCGGGTGCCGCTCTTTCTGTTCCCGGTCATGCAGGGCGCGCGTGAACTCGGATGCTCGATCCAGGACTATTTTGCCCGTCCCGAGCAGGTGGCCGAGGGTCAATGGCGATTGCGCGCCAAGTTCGGTCACGACTGTCTCTACAATTTTCACTATGCCGCCATCGAGATCGAGGCCTGGGGCGGCACGACGCTGTTTCGTACCGATGGTCCACCCAATGCCGGGTCTCCGATCGTGCAGGATCCTGAAGACATCCGACGCCTGAGCGTACCGCGTATCGAGGACTCGCCGAGCTTGCAGCGCGTACTCGCCGCCACGCGCCTGATGGCCGAGCAGGCGTGCGGCGAGGTGCCCATCATCGGCGTGGTGATGTCGCCTTTCTCACTGCCGGTGATGCAACTCGGCTTCGAGCACTATCTGATCCTGATGCACGAACGGCGCGATCTGTTCGAGCGGCTGATGCAGCTCAACGAGCGTTTCTGCGTCGACTGGGCCAACGCTCAGGTCGAGGCCGGCGCCAATGCCATCTGTTATTTCGATCCGGTCTCGTCGGTGACCATCGTCTCGCGCGAGCTCTTTCTAGCCACCGGTCGCGAGGTCGCTCGCCGGACCATCGCCCAGCTCAAGGCCCCGGCTGCCATGCATTTCGCCTCGGGCCGCATCCTGCCACGCGTGCCGGATCTATTCGACACGGGCGCGGCCGTGATCGGGGTGAGTTCACACGAGGATCTGGGCGCGCTGAAACGCGCCGCTCAGGGACGTCTGTCGTTGCTGGGCAATCTCAATGGGATCGAGATGCGTCACTGGACACCGGAACAGGCCGAATCCGCGGTCAAAACCGCCATCCAGGCGGCGGGGCGCGGTGGCGGCTTCATCCTGGCCGACAACCACGGCGAAATCCCCTGGCAGGTTCCAGACGCCGTCTTGATGGCCATCGCCCACGCCGTCAAACGCTGGGGGTGCTATCCACTCGCTGACGACAATACCGACTGAGCCGGGCGCCGGCTGCGCACATCCATCTTGTCCAAGACTTCACGCACCAGACCACTCGACCCTCAGACTTCCGGCTGGGATATGCCGGTTCATCTGTTCGTGTGCGCGAGCCTCTTCACCGAGGCCCGAGCGGCACTGGCCGGAGCGCCTGAATGCGCCCATTTGATACTCCACCCCTTCCCGACCCGCTGCGGCTCCCCGCCCGTGAGCGCTGTCGAGTTGGATGGACGCATCGCCAGGGTACCGAGCGATGAACCCCTGATCTGGATCGGTGGTTGCTGTATCGCGCCGCTGATGCGCGAGCGCGAACGCACGGTCTCGCTCAGGGCTCGGTCGCCGGATGCGCTCAGCTTCCATCATCTCGATCAATGCTTCCATCTGCTGACCGATCCGGCCTGGGTCGATGAGTGGTTAACGCAGGGTGCCTATCTCTGCACGCCGGGCTGGCTCAACGCCTGGCCGCGACATCTCGAACGCCTCGGTCTGTCGGACCGCAATCTGGCGCGCGCAGTCTTCAGCGAGAGTGCGAGCTGTCTGCTTCTGCTCGATACTGAGCGTGACCCAAAAGCCCAGGAGCATCTGGCGGCGCTCGCCGAGCATCTGGCGCTGCCGACCCGGCGTGAGCGCGTCGGACTGGGGTATCTGCGACTCAACCTGATCCAGATCGCTGAGCGGGCCCGTTATCAGGTCGAGCAACGCTTGAGCGCCGCCCGCCTCAACGCCGCCCGGCAGCAACTCGCCGAAACCGCCATGGCGATGGATCTGGTCGGGCGTCTCTCGGTCTCCGACGGCGAGCGTCGCGTCATCGGCCAGATCCTGGAGATCTTCGCCGCACTTTTCGCGCCGACGTTGTGTTTCTATCTGCCCTGTACCGAGATCCGAGCGAGTCACCCTGATACACTCGGTGACAGACCCACACCCGAGTCGCTGACCGAGGTGCGTCACTTTGCGCCAGAGCGGGCCATGATTCAGGTGACAGCCTCCGGCCAGGGCTTTTTGCTGCGCCTCCAGCACGAAACCGAGACCCAGGGCGTCTTCCTGATCGACGGTCTGGCCATGAGCCAGCATCTGCGCAAATATCAAAACCTCGCACTCCAGATGGCCGGACTCTGCGCCATGGCGGTGCAGCGCGCCCAGTCGATCAGCCTGCTCAGTCAGAGCGAGGCGCGCTATCGCTCACTGTTCGAGTCGATGAGCGAGGGCTTCGCGCTGCACGAGATCATCCTTGACGACACGGGTTATCCCATCGACTACCGATTCCTTGATCTCAACCGGGCGTTCGAGACACTGACCGGACTGCAACGCGCCGACCTGATCGGGCGGCGCGTACGCGAGGTCATACCCCGTATCGAGGACCACTGGATCAAGCGCTATGGCGAGGTGGCGCTGCATGGTCAGGCCATTCGTTTCGAACAATTCGACAGTACGTTCGGGCGCTACTTCCAGATCCACGCCTATAGCCCGCGCGTAGGCACCTTCGCCGTCATCTTCTCGGATGTGACCGAGCGACGCCAAACCGAGCGCGAACTCTTCGAATATCGCGAGCATCTGGAGACCCTGGTCGAGACCCGCACAGCCGAACTGGCGCTCGCCAAGCAGGAAGCCGAGCGTGCCAGTCAGGCCAAGAGTCTGTTCCTGGCCAATATGAGCCATGAGATCCGCACGCCGATGAACGCGATCATCGGACTCAGCCACCTGCTCGGACGCGAGGTCACTGACGCGATCCAGCGCGACCGGCTGCTCAAGATCGACGGCGCGGCCAAGCATCTGCTCTCGGTTATCAATGACATCCTCGATATTTCCAAGATCGAGGCCGGCAAGCTGGAGTTGCAGACGACCGATTTCTCGCCGCGCGTGCTGCTCGATCAGGTCAGCGCCCTGATTGCCGAGCAGGTGCAGAGCAAGCAGCTCAGCTATAGCGTCGACGCCGATCCACTGCCCGCCGTGCTGCACGGTGATGCCACCCGTCTGCGTCAGGCGCTGCTCAACTATCTGAGCAATGCGCTTAAGTTCACCGAACGCGGGCGCATCCGGCTCAAGGCGCGTGTTCTGGAAGACAGCAGCGAGGACGTGCTGATCTCGTTCGAGGTGATCGACACCGGTCTCGGCATCCCCGAGGAGATGCAGGGGCGGCTGTTCGCGCTCTTCGAGCAGGGCGACGGCTCGCCGATCCGTCGCTATGGCGGCACCGGGCTGGGTCTGGCCATCACGCGGCGCATCGCTGAACTCATGGGCGGCCATGCGGGCGTGGAGAGCACGCCCGGTCAGGGCAGCCGCTTCTGGTTCACTGCGCGGTTAATCAAGCGGCCTGATCTGGATCTGGCGCCGTCCGGCGGTGAGCGGTCCAGCGTACTCGATGCTCAGGAGATTCTGGCGCGCGATTTTCGCGGCTGGCGCCTGCTGGCTGTCGAGGATAACGCGATCAATCAGGAAGTGCTTCTGGAGCTGCTCGGCCAGGCCAATCTGGTGGCGGATCTGGCCGAGAATGGTCGGCGCGCAGTCGAGCTGGCCGGCCAGCAACGGTATCGGCTGGTGCTGATGGATGTGCAGATGCCCGAGATGGACGGACTGGAAGCAACACGCCGCATTCGCCAGCTGCCGGGCTGGAGCGAGGTGCCGATTCTGGCCATGACCGCCAATGTGCTCGGACAGGAGCGTCAGGCCTGTCTGGAGGCGGGCATGAACGATCATCTGGCCAAGCCGGTCGAGCCGGCGACCTTTTATGCGAGTCTGCTGCGTTGGCTGTCGTCGCCTGGAGCGCGCGCGGTTCAGGATCTGTCGGAGTCACCCCAAGCCGCTCAGCCAGAACCCTCGACTGAACGAGACGGGCTGCGTGCGGTTCCAGGGCTGGATCTGGAATTCGGGCTGCGTTGCGTCGGCGGCAAACGCGAGCTCTATGTGCGTCTGCTGCACAAGCTGGTCGATGGGCATCGCGACGATATGATCAAACTCAGGGCGCATCTGGCGGCCGGTGAGCGTGACAAGGCTCAGCGGTTGGCGCATACGCTCAAGGGGGCGTCTGGGACGCTGGGGGCGGTCGAGTTGCAGCGGGCCGCGGCTGAGTTGGAGGGGTTGATTCGCTCCGAAGCCGTGAGCAGCGGAGACGAACCTGAGATGACAGCACTGGCGTTGCACGTCAAGCAGGCGTTGCAACGACTGGAGGCGGGTTTGCAGGGCGGGGATCGAGACACGCTGTTGTCTTGATGGACCAACGCAATCCTGTCGATCCAAAACCAACGGGGCCGCTGAACAGCCAGCGACCCCAAACGACCTCGCCTTCAAAGCAGGCGCATTGACGTCACCCTCAAGCCAGATCGAACCGATCAGCATTCATGACCTTGGTCCAGGCGGCCACGAAGTCGCGCACGAACTTCTCGCGGTTGTCATCCTGCGCATAGACCTCGGCATAGGCACGCAGGATCGCGTTGGAGCCGAACACCAGATCCACCCGCGTCGCCGTCCACCGGACCGCACCGCTTTTGCGATCACGGATCTCATAGAGGTCATTGCCGACCGGCACCCAGGTGTAGGCCATATCGGTCAGGTTGACGAAGAAGTCGTTGGTCAACGCACCCTCGCGGTCGGTGAAGACACCATGCTGGCGGCCGCCGTGATTGGTGCCCAGGACGCGCAGGCCACCGATCAGCACCGTCATCTCGGGCGCGGTCAACCCCATCAACTGGGTGCGGTCGAGAAGCAATTCCTCGGCACTGACCACATAATCACGCTTGAGCCAGTTGCGATAGCCGTCGTGGAGCGGCTCCAGCACCTCGAATGACTCAACGTCCGTCATCTCAGCCGTGGCATCACCGCGTCCGGGTGCAAAAGGCACCTGGATCTCGAACCCGGCCGCCTGGGCCGCCTGCTCGATCCCAACACCACCCGCCAGCACGATGACATCGGCGACACTGGCGCCAGTCTCAGCCGCAATGGGTTCGAGCACACTCAGCACCCGCGCCAGACGCGCCGGCTCGTTGCCCTCCCAATCCTTCTGCGGCGCCAGCCGGAGACGCGCGCCATTGGCCCCGCCGCGCTTGTCCGACCCCCGGAAAGTGCGCGCGCTGTCCCAAGCAGTGGCAACCATCTCGCTGAGGCTCAGACCGCTGGTCGCGATCCGCGCCTTGACAGCCGCGACATCATAATCGGCGCGTCCAGCCGGCACCGGATCCTGCCAGATCAGGTCTTCCGGGGGTGCATAAGGGCCGATGTAGCGCGTCCTGGGTCCGAGATCGCGATGCGTCAGCTTGAACCAGGCGCGCGCGAAGGTCTCGGCGAAATACTCAGGATCCTGGTGGAAGCGCTCCGAAATCTTGCGATACGCCGGATCCAGCTTCATCGCCATGTCGGCGTCGGTCATGATCGGGTTGCGGCGGATCGACGGGTCTTCGACGTCGACCGGTTTATCTTCCTCCTTGATGTCGATCGGCTCCCACTGCCAGGCCCCGGCCGGACTCTTCTTCAGCGCCCAGTCATAGTTGAGCAGCAGGTTGAAATAGCCATTGTCCCAGCGTGTCGGATGCGTGGTCCAGGCGCCCTCGATGCCGCTGGTCACGGTGTCGCGACCGATGCCGCGCGTGGTCTTGTTGATCCAGCCCAGACCCTGATCCTCGACGTCGGCGCCTTCGGGTTCCGCCCCCAACAGCGCGGCATCGCCGTTACCGTGACACTTGCCGACCGTGTGGCCGCCGGCAGTCAGGGCAACGGTTTCCTCGTCGTTCATCGCCATGCGCTCAAATGTCACACGCACGTCATGGGCCGTCTTGAGCGGATCGGGCTGGCCGTCGACCCCCTCGGGGTTGACGTAGATCAGCCCCATCATCACCGCTGCCAGCGGGTTGTCCAGATCGCGCTCGCCGGAATAGCGGCTGTTGGCGCTGTCGCTGGGCGCGAGCCATTCCTTCTCCGAACCCCAGTAGGTGTCCTGTTCCGGATGCCAGATGTCCTCGCGACCAAAGGCGAAACCGAAGGTCTTGAGTCCCATGGATTCATAGGCAACGGTGCCGGCCAGTACGATGAGATCGGCCCAACTGAGGGCGTTGCCGTATTTCTGCTTGATCGGCCACAGCAGACGGCGCGCCTTGTCCAGATTGACGTTGTCGGGCCACGAGTTGATCGGTGCAAAGCGTTGGTTGCCGGTGCTCGCACCACCACGGCCGTCGGCAATGCGATAGGTGCCCGCCGCGTGCCAGGCCATGCGGATCATCAAGCCGCCATAGTGACCCCAGTCGGCCGGCCACCAGTCCTGGCTGTTGGTCATCAGGGCGTGCAGATCCTTTTTGACGGCGGCGAAGTCGAGTGTCTTGACCGCCTTGCGATAGTCGAAGTCCGGGTCGAGCGGATTGGTCTTGGTGTCGTGCTGATGCAGGATGTCGAGATTGAGCGCCTTCGGCCACCAGTCCAGGTTCGAGGATCCGACCGCTGTGTGACCGCCGTGCAGTACCGGGCACCGGCCTGCTATCGTCGTTGTGTTTTTGTCCATCGCGCCCTCCATTCGTGGTTTCATTGACATGAAGTCCGTGGTCTCGTGTCGCGAGTGAGCGTCGAGATTGAGAATGAGGATAGGTATAGACACAGCCAAAGGCCAATCGTTTGGCCGGATCTTGCAAATCGATTTTTTCTATTGATGAAAATAAATCAATTGCCGCTATGATCGGGCCGCCGTGAATGATGCGGACAGGATTGATACGCCTACAACGTTCCTGGACACAGGACTGATCGGTAAACGTGTATGCCCCACTTACCACAGCCGACACTGAACCGCTCTACCACCATCCTGGCCACCCTGGGTCTGGCCTTGCTGGCCGTTTTGGGCAACCTCCCGGCCATGCCCTTGGCGTTCGGCGTGGTGTTTATCTTCGGCTCCGTCTTCGCGATGCTGGCGGTGGTCGTGCTCGGACCTCTGCCCGCGATGCTGGTCGGATTGGCCGGCGGACTCTACACCTGGGTGCTCTGGGGCCATCCCTATGCCATGCTGATCATGATGCTCGAGCCGCTGGTGGTGGGGCTGTTGTACTGGCGCGGGCGGATCAATCTGGTGCTGGCCGACATGGCCTTCTGGCTGGTCCTGGGCGCGCCGCTGGTGATCCTGTTCTACAGCCAGTTCATCGGCCTGCCCTGGTCGGCCGTGCTGCAGATCGCGCTCAAACAGCCGCTGAACGGCATCTTCAACGCCCTGCTGGCTGGGCTGTTGGTGATCGGCGTGCGCCTGCTGTGGCCCAGATTCCGGGTTCCGGGGAGCCTGCGGATGGGCGACCTGATCTTCCACCTCGTGCTGGTCGCCATTCTGCTGGCCGGCAGCCTGCCGCTCGTCTACAAGAGTTATCAGCAACGCGCCGAGCTGGAGGAACGGCTCAGGATCGAATTGGCCGGTATTCTCGATCATCTGGCGCTGCGCCTGGAACGCAACGCCAGCGAGGGACATCTCGACCTCGACGAGGGCATGGCGCGGGAGCGGCTGAGACCGGAGATGGGACTCGCGGTGACCGATGCCGCCGGCGAGATCCTGGCTAAGCGCGGTCAGGTGAATAGCCTGGACGCTGTCGAGGGACGCCTGATCGAATCTTCCGCAGAACTGCGGGTCTGGATGCCCGGCGGCGAGCTGCCGCTGATGAAGCGCTGGAAGCAAGGCCGGTATCGGCTGACGGCACCAGTCGCGGTGGCGGGACTGAGTCAGGTGGTGGTGGAGGCACCGGCTGCGCCCCTGGTGGCGGCCCTGGAAGCGGGCAGCGTGACGCTGTTCGGGTTTCTGGTGCTGCTGTTGCTGATCGGCATCTCAGTGGCGGCCCTACTCAGCCATTGGCTGAGCCGACCGCTACGTGAGCTTGGAATCCTCGGTGAAAGACTGGCCGAGATGGTGGCTCAGGGGCTGGAGCCGCGACTGCCGAACAATCCTCTGCGCGAGTACAACGACCTGGCGATGCGTTTGCAATCCATGGCGCACAGCCTGGCCGCCAGCTTTTCTGATCTGCGCGTGACCCAGGCCGGACTGGAAGAACAGGTCGAACTGCGCACGCAGCAACTGGAGCGACTCTCGCAAGTGGCCCGTCAGACCACCAATGGGGTCATCATCACCGACACCGAGGGCCGGGTGCAATGGACGAACGAGGCTTTCACGCGCATTTCCGGTTATCCAGTTGACGAAATGCTCGGCCGCAAGCCGGGTGAGATCCTCCAGGGCCCTCAAACCGATCCCGACACCATCGCGCGCATCCGCGCCGCCGTCGCCGTCCAGCAGCCCTTTAGCGAGAACATCCTCAACTACACCCGCGCCGGCGAGCCCTACTGGATCAGCATCGATTGCAATCCCTTGACGGACGCCGATGGCCAGGTCTACGGCTTCATCGCCATCGAGTCCGACATCACAGCGCAAAAACGGGCCGAGGATGCCCTGCAACTGAGCAACCTGCGTCTGCGCAGTCTGTTCGAGCTCTCGCCCCTGGGAATCGCTCTGAACGACATGGCCAGCGGCGATTTCATCGAGGTCAATGACGCCCTGATCGCACCGACCGGTTACAGCCGGGAGGAATTCCTCGCGCTGAGCTACTGGGATCTCACCCCAAAGGCGTACGCGGACCAGGAGCAGGCCCAGCTTGCGAGCCTGAAGTCCACCGGCCGCTACGGTCCCTACGAGAAGGAGTACATCCGCAAGGACGGCCGCCGCTACCCGGTGCTGTTGAACGGCGTGACCATCGAGGATCCCGGCGGCACCCGCATCTGGTCCATCGTCCAGGACATCTCGGAGCGCAAGCGGGCTGAGCAGGCGATCCGCGATCAGGCCCAGCAGACCCAGGCCATTGTCGACAACATCGTCGATGGCCTCATCACCATCGATTGCGAGGGCACGATTGCCTCGGCCAATCCGGCGGCGCTGAGAATCTTCGATTATGCCTCGGAGGAGGTGATTGGCGAGAATGTTGGCATGTTGATGCCCGAGCCGCAGGGCCGTGCCCACGACAGCTACATGCGCCACTATCTGACCACCGGGGTGGCCCGGGTGGTTGGCTTCAATCGAGAGATGGAGGGTCGACGCCGGGACGGGACTGTTTTCCCGATTGAGCTCGCGGTCTCCGAGGTCAGTTGTCAGGATCAACCGATGTACATCGGCATGGTGCGCGACATCACCGAGCGCAAGCGGGTGGAACGGATGAAGAGCGAATTCGTCTCCACGGTCAGCCATGAACTGCGCACACCCCTGACCTCGATTTCCGGTTCCCTGGGTCTGTTGCTCGGGGGCGCCATGGGCGAGCTGCCGGCGACCATGCGTCCGCTGCTGGAGATCGCGCACAAGAACAGCCAGCGCCTGAACTACCTGATCAACGATCTGCTCGACATGGAAAAGATCGCCGCCGGCAAGATGCAATTCAACATGCAGGAGACCGCACTGATGCCCCTGGTGGAGCAGGCGGTGAGCGCCAATCAGAGCTACGGTGAGGCGTGCGGGGTACGCCTTGAGCTGACCGAGCGGATTGCCGAGGAGATCACGGTGCGGGTCGACAGCCAGCGCTTGCAGCAGGTGTTGGCCAATTTTCTCTCCAACGCCGCCAAGTTCTCGCCCGAGGGCGGCACGGTCGAGGTCGGCGTGCGGCGGCGCGGCACCAACGCCAGGATCTGGGTGCGGGATCACGGGCCGGGCATTCCGCGCGAATTCCATTCCCGAATATTCGAGAAGTTCTCCCAGGCCGATGCCTCGGACTCCCGGCAGCGCGGCGGCACCGGGCTGGGGTTGGCCATCACCAAGGAGCTGATGGCGCGTATGGGCGGCGCAGTCGGGTTCGAGTCGGTGTTTGGTGAAGGGGCCACGTTCTGGGCCGAACTGCCGATCATGACGCGCGGATGGGCCGGCACCGAGCCGGTGCCGGACTCCGACCGTCCCAGCGATGAGCGGCCAGTTCTGGTGGTGGAAGACGATCCCGACGTCGCCCAGTTGCTGAGCCTGATGCTGACCCAGGCCGGCTACCGCAGCCGCATCGCGACCAGTGGCGAGGAGGCCCTGCGCAGTCTAGCCGAAGCGGACGTGGCCGCCATGACTCTGGACTTGCAACTGCCGGGCATCCATGGCCTGGAAGTGATCCGACGGGTCCGTCAAAATCCGCGTACCGCAGAATTGCCGATCATTGTGATTTCAGCCAGCATGGCCGAGGGCCAGCTGACCATCGATGGTGATTTGTCCTTCGTCGAATGGCTCCCGAAGCCACTCGACGACCAGCGTCTGGTCTCCGCCCTGGCCCAGGTGTTGCCTGACGAGCGGACAGACCCGCCGCGCATCCTTCATATTGAAGACGACCTGGATTTGCACTATGTCATCAAGGCCATGGTCGGCCATCGCTACCGATTCGATCATGCCGCAACCCTGGCCGAAGCGCGTGCCCTGCTGGCCGGGACGGAGTACGATCTGACGATTCTGGATCTGAACCTGCCTGACGGCTCGGGCTGGGAGTTGCTGCCGCTGATTCGCCGTCAATCCTCCCAGCCGCAGATCCTGATCCTGTCGAGTATGGAGGTGTCGCGGAGCGAGGCCGAGCAGGTCGAGGCGGTCCTGCTGAAATCCCAGATCACGCCTAAGACGCTACTCGACGCGCTTGGCGGTCGCATTCGAAGACAACAGGAAGCATTGTCATGAGCGAGTTGCAACGCGTTCTCTACGTCGAGGACGAGCCCGACATTCAAACCGTGGCTAAGATCGCCCTGGAAGTGGTGGGTGGCTTCACCGTCAAGATCTGTTCCTCTGGGGAGGAGGCGCTGGCCGCGGCGGAAGACTTCGACCCCGACATGATCCTGCTCGACGTCATGATGCCCGGAATGGACGGTCCGTCCACGCTTGCGGCGCTGCGCCAGCGTCCGGCGCTGGCACAGACGCCCGTCGCCTTCATGACCGCCAAGGTGCAGCCGCAAGAGGTCACGCAGTTCAAGTCTCTCGGGGCGCTGGACGTGATTGCCAAGCCGTTTGAACCCATGCAACTGGCCAACCAGGTGCGCGCGCTCTGGGAGGAATCGAGTGGCTGACGTTCCGGTCGATCTGGCCGCCGCGCTTGCCCGGCTTGGCAAAGTCTATGCGCAACGTGTGCGCGGCGAACTGGATGAATTAACGCAGGTGGCCGCCGGTCTGGAGAGCGAGGCAGATGTCCGCCCATCCCTTGAGCAGCTGCACCAGCATCTGCATCGCATCGCGGGCGCGGGGGGGACGCTCGGCTTCAAGACGCTGAGCCAGGCGGCGCGCGCGCTCGAAATCGAGGCGAACGGCTGGCTGAGTCAAGACGTTGTGGCGCTCGATGTCGCCCAGCGACGGCGATTCGCCGACGCGGTTGCCACGTTGGTGGACCATCTCAGCCAATGTGAAACGGCCCCGACTCAGGCCGTGGCACAGGCGCCGAGCGCCAGAACGACAGCGTTCGGCCACGGCGGCAAGGTCGCCGTGTGGCTGGTCGAAGATGAGATTCCGCTGGGTGAGCACCTCGTCCATCTGCTCGGGCAGTTTGGCTACGAGCCGCGCCTCTATACCCGGTTCGATGCGGTCGCCGCCGCTGTTCGGGATCAATGTCCCGATTGTCTGGTGATGGACCCGCATTCCACCGCGGAGGATCTGGGCGCGGTCGAAGCGCTCATGACCAGCCCCAGCTTTCAGGCCTTGAACTGTCCGGTCATCTTCGTGTCCGCCAATGGCGACTTTCCGTCGCGCATGCGCGCCGCGCGGCTCGGGGTCGATGGCTTCATGTTGAAGCCGCTCGACATTCCGCGTCTCGTGGACCGCATCGGACGCATTCTGGAAGAGCGCCACGCCGATCCCTATCGGGTTCTGGTCGTCGATGACGACCGGGATCTGGCCGAGCATCTGCGTCTGGTGCTCAGCGCGGACGGCATGGATGTTGATGTCTTGAGCGAGCCGGAGCAGGTCATCGAGGCGGTTGCGACCTTCCACCCGGAACTGGTGCTCATGGACATGCACATGCCTGACTACTCAGGCCCCGAGCTGGCCACGGTGATTCGCCACCACGATGACCTGCTCGGCCTGCCCATCGTGTATCTGTCCGCCGAGCAAGACCGCGCGAAGCAGATTCAGGCCCTGCGCAGTGGTGCGGACGATTTTCTCACCAAGCCGATCTCAGACACCGAACTGGTGGCAGCGGTCAGGGTCCGCGCCGCGCGTTTCCGCCAGCTGGCCAACCTGATGACCAAGGACAGCCTCACCGGGCTGCTCAAGCACGCGCGCATCAAAGAGAGCATTGTGCGCGAACTCGCCCGCGCCCAACGCACCGGCCATCCGCTGGCGGTGGCCATGCTGGACATCGACCGCTTCAAACAGGTCAACGACCGCTATGGGCACGCCGTCGGTGATCGCGTGATCATGGCCCTGGCCCACCTGCTCAAGCAGCGCTTGCGCAAATCCGATGGCATCGGACGCTATGGTGGTGAAGAATTTGTAGTGATTCTTCCTGATTGCGATCTTCAGATGGCGCAAAACGTGTTGGAAGATATTCGCGCGCGCTTCGAAGTGCTGCCGTTTCTACACGATGGCCATGAGTTTCGCTGCACCCTGTCGGCCGGCATCGCCTCAACCGGCGAGCATCCGGAGGCCGATGACGGGCAACTGCTCATTGCAGCCGACCAGGCTCTCTACGCGGCCAAGCATGGCGGGCGCAATCAAATTCAGGTCAGCCCGGTTCTGTGAAGCCGATCTCGGTGGCCTGCCTTGTCTTCCGTTCCGTCTTCGAGCAGATATTCGGAGACCTCGCGCCAATCCAGCAGCCGGCGCGGAAGACGCAGCATGAACCAGTGCGTCCCCCAGTTGGCCACATAGAGGAAGGCGTCGAACCAGCGTTCCATCCAGGTGCGCGGATTGCCCTTGAAGTCGCCCCAGTTGTACTCGTTGCAGAAACGGGTGGGCGTGATTTCAGCGCGCGTCGAGTAGCGGCGCAACTCATCCATCTGCTCCGAATTTCATACTCGAAAGTGCTCATTCGGCGATTCGCTCTCCGTTGATAGCACCCGTGCGGGCGAGCAACTGGAGTCCGGGTTGAGCAGTCCCAACCGGAGGCGCTCGGTCCGTGCCTGTAAGATCGCCTTGACCGTCCGATACGGTGTGAACCGCTCGATGTCCGGGTCGGACAACCGTGCCAGCACGTTGCGCGCGGCGTTCTGGTCGGCCTGCAACACCACCCCGTCGAAACAGTGAAACCGATCCCCTTGCCGTTTGCCGTCGAGGTATCCGGTTCGGGAATCGATTTGCGAGGTGTAGGCTGGATTGACCAGAACGACCGTCGAACCTCGACGGCTTGAAACGCTGTCAAGCGCTTCGGCAATGACGCCTTTCGTCCAGGCGGAGAGCCGGCGATTGACGTTCTTGCCGAAGGACTTGCCGGACATGGGGGCGGTGAGGTCTTCAGCCGCGATGACGGCGGCCTTGTCCACGACCGTATGGACGGCTTGAAAGACCACATCGCGAATCCGCGCCTGGGTCTGGTCCATCTGCCGATTCAGTTTCTTGCGCCCGAGATTGAACTGTCGGATGTGTTGGCGTTTGCGCGGGTTGCGGGTGCGGTTGGCTAGCGCGCGCAGTTTGGAACGGCGCTGATACTTGGCCTTGAGGCGGTCGGAGGCGTCGGTGAGGATCGCGCCCAATTCCTGGCCGTGGTGCTCGCCATCGGAATCAACCAATACCTCGGAGTAGCCCTTATCGACGCCCAGGGTACGCGCGCCACAGTCGTGTTTGACCTCGGCTTCAACCGTATAGTGGACTTCCAGGCCCGCGTCCTTGAGGATGAGCCGCAGGGTGCCGGTCGGCTCGACCGTGGTGTTCAGCGGAATGGCGATCCGTTGGCCTTTCTCCAATCCAGGGATCTTGATCCAGGCGCGCCCACCCAGTTGGAAGGTGGTGTAGTTGTCCGAGCGCACAATGATCTGATTGTGGGTGTGATTGCGCCCGCGTCTCCAGTCTTGGCGCATGATCCGGCGCAGATAGGGGTCGCTGGTCCAGCCGTGGCCCTTGAGGGCGCTGAACAGGCGTTTCTGTTCGGCCTTGTTCTGAGTATGACGCCGGATGCGCCGCCGGGCCTTGACCTTGGCCGCTTCCATGTTGGCGGTGATGTCGCCCTTGGCATCGCGCAGGGTTTCCTTCCAGGCATTGGCCGAGACCGGAAAGGTGCGCCCTTCCCGCAGCCAGGCATCGCGAATCCGGCGATCCGACAGACCCACGCCACTGATCGACCCAAACCGCTGCCAGACCTCGGAGCGCACCTGACCGAGACGGCGCGCTTGCTCGCGCAAGGCGGCGACCTTGCCCTTGTTCGGGCGCTTGGCGCGCAGAATTCGCGTCACTTTCATTCAGCCTGGCCCTGATCCTTACCGAGGGCCTCGTTGAGCGTCTTGCGATAGTTTCGCAATCCATATAACCGAGACGAAAAACAATGAACGATGGTCATCAAGTCCTGCACCATCTCTTGTTCCGGCGAGAGCCGTTCCTGATTCAGTACCAGGATCTCGCAGCCATGCGTCTTCGCGTAATGCTCGAACCAGTCGAACCCAAAGCGCGTGAGGCGATCCCGGTGGGCGAGGATCAGGGTGTTGATGCTCCGCTGATCGATCTCATCCATGAGGGCCAAAAAACGCTTGCGCTTGAAGTTCAAGCCGCCGCCCACTTCTTCGATGAACTCGACGTTCGCCAAACCTCTCGCCACAACAAACTCTTCCAGCACCCGGCGCTGATTGGCCAGGTCTGGCTTCTGCGCCGCCGATGAGACTCGGCAATAGGCCACCACTCGCGATGGACTCTCGGGCGCCTGTCGCCATCCGATGAACTCACGCAATTGGGCCTCGGTGTAAAGACGACGATTACTGTCGGTGCGCGCCACCGGAATAAGCCGGCCCTCGCGCTCCCAGCGTTGCAGCGTCTTGACCGACACACCCAGCCGCTTCGCCGCCTTGCCTGTGCTCATTGTGCTTTCCATGAGAAAATTATGCACTTTCGCGCATTTTTTACAAGACTAGAGTCAGCTCCTCCGGCGTCAGCGCGTGGTCGATGGTCTGGAATTCGTAGTACTGATACTCGCTCATACGGATTCGGCCGTCAGCGCGACCAGCCCCCGCAGCACCAGATCGGGGATGGTCTCACTGGAACGATCGAGATAGGGGCGCAGACGCTCGGCATCACCGCCCGTGAGGATGAATCTGGGTGACTCGCCCGCCGCCTCGGCCAGCCGGTCATGGAGTCGGCTGGCCAGCGCGGCGATGGCGCCGAGACTACCGGCGGCGACAGCCGTGGTGGTATCCGTGGCCCAATCGACATCGGTCGGTTCATATTCGACGCGCGGGATGTGGGTGCCCATCAGCAAACTGGTGCGCATCATCTCGACCCCCGGCAGGATCAGTCCGCCGAGATGACGACCATCGGCCAGCAGCAGATCGAAGGTCGCCGCACTGCCGGCATCCAGGATGAGCGTGGCCTGCTGGCGTTCGGTATGGGCGGCGATGAGCGCCAACCAGCGGTCGACGCCGAAGCGCTCGGGATGCTCATACGCGATGCGCACGCCGGCGGCGAGCGGCGCCACGCGGACGTATTCAGGCTCGATCCGCCAGAGCGCGCGCGTCACCCGCCCCAGAGCTTCGGCGACCGCCGGTCCCCCGACATGGCTGACGATCACGCGCTCGGGCGGCTGGATCTGTTCCCAGGTCGCCAGTAGATCGAGCGGAATCGCGCCCGAATGACGTGCGATCTGGACTGACCAGTCGGCCTCAGTCCCGGCGCCATGCGGCGTCCAGCGCAGATTGGTGTTGCCGATATCGATGAGCAGATTCATGAATGTTCTGTTTCCAGTGGACGCAGACTGACCTCACCGGCCTGGAAGGCGCAGCGTCCGTCGGGCGTATCCAGCAACAGCGACCCGTCTTCAGCCACGCCCGCGTGGATACCCTCGATGACCCGCTCGCCGATCAACAACCGCACCGGCTCGCCCAGATAGGCATCATGCGCACGCCACAGCGGCAGAAAAGGCGCCAGCCCCTCGCGTCCATAGCGATCGAGCGCTTCCAGCAGCGCTTCCAGCAGGCAGGCCACCAAGACATTACGTTCGATCATGACGCCGTAGAGTGCCTCTTCGAGACTCGCCCAGGGCTGATCGATGGCGCTCCCCTGCCCGGCCGTCATGCGCAGATTGAGTCCGAGTCCGACCACCAGATGGCACGGCCCCTGAGACTCACCCGCCACCTCCAGCAGCAGACCGGCGAGCTTGCGCCGCTGCCACAGCAGATCATTCGGCCATTTGAGCGCCACCCCCTCGATATCGAGTTCGCTCAGAACCTCGGCCAGCACCGCGCCAATCGCCAGACTCGCTCCGCCCAGATTGGACGGCGCAAACGGATAGCGCCACAGCAGCGAAAGATAGACATTGACTCCGAACGGTGAGACCCATTCGCGCCCGCGCCGACCGCGCCCGGCAGTCTGACGCTCGGCCAGACAGACGCCCCCGGAGGGCGCGCCCTCAGCGGCCAGGCGCATGAGTTCACGATTGGTCGAATCGATCACAGGATGGATGTCGAGTCGGCTCAGACGCTTGCGTCCCGCGTCCGACAGCGTTGCACGGATACGCCCGGCGTCGAGCAGTTCGAGCGGCGTGGCCAGCCGATAGCCGCGCCCACGCTCTGAGAGCAGTTCGAGTCCGAACTCATCGGCCGTCTTGCGCAGTGTCTTCCAGACGGCCGCGCGGGTCAGGCCGACGTCACGCGCGATGGCTTCACCCGAATGTGCACAACCGTCTGACAGACGCTGGATCAGGGCGAGCTGGCGCTCATCCATGACGGACTCCGGCGCTGACGCTCGACAGCCAGTGCGCGCGCGCCTGTTTCACGGCCTCCGGGACATCGTCCAGCAGACTCAGCTCACAGGTATCCTCGGGCGCCGGCAGGGGATGCGCGGTCAGGGTCAACAGCTCATCGCGCCGGAAGACATGGAGGACGACGGGCGCACCGCGACGACCCGCCGCGCGCGCGACCAGCGTCTCCAGATTAGCCGGCGTGACCCGCAGCCCCTCGACCGCCAGCAACTGATCGCCCGGCGCCAGTCCAGCGCGCTCGCCCGCCCCATCGCTGAGCACGTTCTGAATCAGCGTCTCGCCCGAACGCAAACGCACCCCGAGTGTGAGCTTGGGTTTGGCTTCGATCGGCTCAAGACGCTCGACATGGCCGCCGAGATCCTTGTCGTCCCGACTCGGGCGCATCCGCAACGCGATGCCGACACTCGCCAGCAGCTCAGTCGGATCCAGCTCAGCGGTCGAATCCAAGACCTGCGCAAAGAATCCCGTCAGATCCAGTCCAGTGACGACGGATGCGACCACCTCCACACCCCGCTCCTCAACCCCAACTCCAGTACGTCCATGGACACGCCACAGCTCGCGCATCACATCATCGAGCGAACAGGCGCCCTGTGTATCACGCCGGATGGTCAGATCCAGCATCAGCGCCACCAGCGCGCCCTTGGCGTAATAGCTCACCAGCGCATTGGGCGCGTTCTCGTCGGCTTTGTAAAATTTGATCCAGGCATCGAAGCTCGACTCGGCCAGGGTCTGGACGCGCCGTCCGGGCGTGCGCGCCACACGGGTCAGGGTCTGGGCAAGCAGCCCGAGATAGTCTGTCGGCTCGATGCAGCCGGCACGCACCAGTGCCAGCTCGTCGTAATAGGCGGTGAATCCCTCGAAGACCCAGAGCGTGCGGGTTGGTGCCTCCTGCTCCAGATTGGACTCCATCAATGCACGCGGCCGGATCCGCTTGACGTGCCAGAGATGGAAATACTCATGGCTGCACAGACCCAGAAAGCGCTTGTAGCCCTCGGTCGGCGTTTCATCGCCCGGTTGAGGCAGGTCGTCGCGAACACAGATGAGGCTGGTCGAATAGCGATGCTCCAGTCCGCCATAGCCCTCGCCGAGCACCGTGACCAAGAACAGATAACGATCGATCTGCAGCTCGCCGAAGAGCGCGGCATGCTCGGCGCAGATGCGCGTCAGGTCAGCGATCAGACGCGACTCATCGAGCCAGTGTCGGCCCGTGATGGCCAACCGATGCGGGACACCGGAGACGGCGAACGTCAGCTCATGAACGCGCCCCATCTCGACCGGATGGTCGATCAGATCGTCATAATCATCAGCGCCATAGAGGCCGAAACCATTGGCATCGATCTTGATTGGGTTGAGGCTCGTGGCGAGCCGCCAGTCGCGACAGGACTCATCATCGGGTGGCAAGAGTTCCAGCCGACAGGGACAGGCATCGAATCCCTGCACACGCAACAGCAGCGCCGGACCATTGAAATAGGCATGCGTCAGATCAAGATGTGCGGCGCGTACCGAGAGATCCCAGGCGAAGACGCGATAGCGAATCCGGCATGGCCGCGCGACGGCAGCCAGGCTCCAGGTCTGCTTGTCGGTTTTCTCAAGTGCCAGGGGTTGCTCACGCTCATCGAACGCGGAAATGGCGACAATGTGGCGCGCGAAGTCGCGGATCATATAGCTGCCTGGAATCCAGGCCGGCATGGAGAGTCTGAGCGGCCCCGCGGGCGGCGGATCGATCAGGAGCTCGACTTCGAACAGATGCGCCCGAGGCGAGACCGGACGAACGCGATAGATGAGAGCGGAGCAAGGCGAGACGGTAGGGGGCATTCAACGACATCCGAGCTAGGGACCGAATGCCGTAACGGTAACAGATCGAAATCGCTTTTTTAAATACGCCTGACTGGAACTGCATCGAGGCGTGGACATCGGCATCACAGGACACCGTGCCACGCCCCGAGACAATCAGAATTTTACCAGCGCGGTCCGCGGCTGGCCGGGCGCTCGCCACGCGGCTTGGCCTGGTTGACCTTCAGGTTGCGACCCTTGAGCGGGGTCTCGTTCAGAGCTTTGATCGCGGCATCGGCCTCGGAGTTGTTCGGCATCTCGACGAAGCCGAAGCCCTTGGAGCTACCGGTGAACTTGTCCGTGATCAGGTTCACGCTGGAGATTTCACCATAGGCACCGAAGGCTTCTTGAAGCTCTTCCTGGGTCACGCTGTAGGCCAGGTTGCCGACATAGATATTCATCGTTCAAATTCCGTGGAAAGCGCATTGAAGAGAGTGAGTAAACGGTCGAAAAATCAATGCACAACTGATTCGACAGTCCTTAGCTCCAGTAGACGGAGCGAAGCTTTAGAGGGGGTCCATCCCTCGTGTTGAGGCGGACGATAAAGCAAGAGCGGGGTGCGGTATATCCGTAAAGATACGGTGGGCGCGAGCAGGAGGGGCTGGGCGGGCGCGGTTCACTGGATGCTGAGCATCGCCCCTGAACCGCGTCCAAATACGAGCCTATAGGCGGACATCCAGACCACCCGCCGATGTCATGTCGCTGACGTCAGCGGTGGCGGTCGTCTCAACCCTCGACCAGGGTCAGCGAGCTGGCCTTGAAGGTTTCGCGGTCTTCCTTCGAGCTCGGGTCATAGCCCTGCTCGACCATCTTCTCTTTCATCCAGCCGGGCAGGACACCGCGCGAATAAAAGTTATTCGGATTCTCCGGATCGACATAACGGCGGTATTGACGATCGCTGACGAGTTTGCGACGGCGGCGCAAGACTAGATTCATGATCTCCTCAGGATCATAGTCATTGTCGAGAATGATATTTCTAATTTGCTCGACGATCGCGCCCTTGCCTTCTTCGCGCTTGTCATTGAGCAGTTTTTCGAGCTGATTCCGCTTGGAATCCGCTTCCTGTAACTGACGCTGGATTTCTTCAAGGCTGAGATTGGAATGTTCCACTGGTATGTCTCCTAAGTGGTGAATACTGTGATGATTTTGGTGTCATTATTTTATAACAAAATGGAATAAAGATTCCAGAGCGACCTGAAAATATTCAGGCTGTCTCCCGACGGGTCAGGAACATGGCATCGCCATAGCTGAAGAAGCGATAACGCTGATCGATCGCGTGACGATAAGCCTGCATGATCTCGGAATACCCTGAAAAAGCCGCCACCAACATCAACAGCGTCGATTCGGGCAAATGGAAGTTCGTAATCATAGCGTCTACGACCTTAAAGCGATAACCAGGACGAATAAAAAGCTGACTCTCGCCCTGAAAAGGTCGCAGCGTCCCGTTAGCCGCCGCTGTTTCGAGACTGCGGACACTCGTCGTCCCGACCGCAATGACACGCCCGCCCCGTTCACGTGTCTTCTCGACCTGTTCGCACACGGTTTCATTGACTTCCAGCCATTCGGAATGCATCTGATGGCGTTCGAGATCATCCTCGCGCACCGGCTGAAAGGTTCCGGCCCCGACATGCAGCGTGATCTCGGCGCAGACCACCCCAAGCGCATCGAGCCGTGCAAGCATCGGTTCATCGAAATGGAGCGCGGCCGTCGGTGCCGCGACCGCGCCGGCATGACGCGCAAAGACGGTTTGATAGCGGGTTTCGTCGAGTGCTTCATCCGGACGATGAATATAGGGCGGCAGTGGCATATGGCCATGCCGGGCCATTTGTTCACCGAAGTCGCTTTCGAGCGCGCGCAACCGGAATAAATCGCCCTCGCGCCCAACGACAGACAACCAGGCACCCGCGTTCACGCGAATACGGCTACCCGGTTTAGGGGATTTACTGGCGCGGACATGGGCGAATGCCTCGTGCGCGTCGAGCAGGCGCTCGATCAGGATTTCGACCTGTCCGCCGGTCTCCTTGTGACCGAACAGACGGGCGCGCATGACCTCTGTGTTGTTGAAAATCAGCAGATCATCGGGTTTGAGCAGACCGGGCAGATCGGTAAACATCCGATCATGTGGCTTGACATCCGAACCATCGAGAACCAGCAAACGCGAGCCGGAGCGTTCGGGCAGCGGTTGCTGGGCAATCAGTTCGGCGGGAAGGTCATAATGGAAATCAGAGCGGCGCATCGGCATTATTCTATGCCATATCGAGGCCGCTCGGATATGCCCGATTCAAATTTGGTGGTCTGCTCCCAATGCCTGACACTCGAAAAGCCGACCACCCTCTAAATCGACAATACAGGATTTTAAAATACACAATGATCAAACTCGGCCTGGACCGTCTGCTCGACAATCCCGAACTGCGCAAACCGCTTTGGGGGCGACGCGTGGCTCTGCTTGGCCATCCGGCCTCGGTAACCCGTCATGGGCATCACGCACTCGATGCGCTCATGGGTCTGAACGAACTCGATATGGTCGCGGCCTTCGGCCCGCAGCACGGGATGCGCGGTGATAAACAGGACAATATGATCGAGACGCCCGACGAGACCGATCCAAGGCATGGCATCCCCGTCTATAGCCTCTATGGTGAGGTGCGCGAACCGACACCCGCCATGCTCGACAGCTTTGATGTGTTGCTGATCGATCTACAGGATATCGGTACCCGCATCTATACCTATGTCACGACCCTGGTGTATTTGATGCGCGCCTGTGCCGCTCATGGCAAAACGCTGTGGGTGCTGGATCGACCGAATCCAGCCGGGCGCCCGATCGAGGGCAGTCTGCTGGAACCGGGCTGGGAGAGTTTCGTCGGTGCCGGGCCGATTCTCATGCGCCATGGCCTGACGCTGGGCGAGCTGGCCAAATGGTTCATCGGCGATCTGAATCTGGATCTCGATCTGCATGTCGTCGCCATGGAAGGCTATCGGCCGAGTGAGGCGCCTGGCTATGGCTGGCCGGTGATGGAGCTGTCCTGGGTCAACCCCAGCCCCAATGCCTCCAGTCTCAACATGGCGCGCTGTTTTCCGGGCACCGTGCTGCTGGAGGGCACCACGCTCTCGGAGGGACGCGGCACCACCACCGCGCTCGAACTCGTTGGCGCGCCCGATCTGGACATGGACCGCCTGCTCATGCGCATGGAGCGCGAACGCGCCGACTGGCTCCAGGGGGCAGTCATCCGTCCGTGCGGGTTCGAGCCGACCTTCCACAAGCATGCCGGTCAGCGCTGCGCCGGAATCCAGATCCATACTGACAATGCCGCCTATCAGCACGAGCGCTTCAAGCCCTATCGCCTGATCGCACTCCTGTTTAAGTGCATCCGGCTGGAATATCCCGATTATCCGCTCTGGCGGCATTTTCATTATGAATATGAAACCGAGCGGCTGGCCATCGATCTGCTTTCGGGCGGCACCTTCCTGCGCGAATGGGTCGACGATCCAGCCGCCAAACCCGAGGATCTGGAACAGCGCCTGCACCCGGACGAGCGGCAGTGGGCCGAAACGATGGCGCCCGTGCGGCTCTACGCCTGAGCGCAACACGCGAACCACAGACTCCAGGCTCGACCTGACTCAGGAATCATGGTTTCCTTCTTGCCTTTGCGATTTTAGGTTTTGGATCGATCACTGATCGCACCCGATGGAGATGTCCGCCGTGCACCTTGCTAAGCTCTTCCGCACCCCTTGGTTCGTCCCGCCACTCATCGTCCTTATCGTCTTTGCCTTGCCCGCCCCTGAAGTCGCTGCCGCCGAACGGCCCAAGATCGGACTGGCGCTCTCCGGCGGTGGCGCGCGCGGTGCGGCCCATGTCGGGGTGCTCAAAGTGATCGAGGAGTTGGGCATTCCGGTCGACTACGTCGCCGGAACCTCGATGGGTTCGATCGTCGGCGGACTCTATGCCATGGGCCTGTCGCCGGACGAGATCGAACAGACCATCGAGGAGATCGACTGGGATGGCATCTTCAATGACCAGGCCGACCGGGAAGATCGGCGCATGCCCCGTAAGCTGGAAGATCGCAACTATCTGATCAAGGCCCGTCCGGGCGTTCAGGAAAGCGAGCGCAAGGTCAATCTGGTTCCAGCGCTCATCCAGGGCCAGAAGCTGGAGCTGGCGCTACGCAAATACACCCTGCCGGTGAGTCGTATCCACGACTTCGACGCGCTGCGTATCCCCTTCCGTGCCGTGGCCACGGATGTCGTGACCGGCGAGGCCGTCATCCTGGGCACGGGTGATCTGGCCACGGCCATGCGTGCCAGCATGGCCGTGCCGGCGGTCTTCGCCCCGGTCGAGATCGGCGATCGGCTGCTCGTCGATGGCGGGCTGGCGATGAACCTGCCGGTGAGTGTGGTGCGCGCCATGGGCGCCGACATCGTCATCGCTGTCGACGTCGGCGGGCCACGCCGCGAGCGCGATGAGATTTCCGATGTTCTGGCCATGCTCGATCAGGTCGCCAGTCTGGTGACCTGGCGCAACACCCAGGAACAGATCGCCACGCTTGGGGCACGCGATCTGCTGATCACGCCGGCGCTCGGGCACGAGGTGCTGGCGAGCGACTTTGACAAGATGCTCCTGGCCATCGCCATCGGGGAGCACTCCGCCGAGGACGCGCGCCCTGAACTGACCCGGCTCGCCCTGCCGAGCGCCCAGTATGCGGTCTATCGCGAACGCCATCAGCCGGCCCCCTATACACGCCCGACCATCCGTGCCGTGCGCATCGAGAACTACTCGCGGCTCTCGGATCGCGTCATCAGCGAGCGTCTCGAGGTCAAACCCGGCGACCGGCTCGACCCGACGGCCCTGGATCGTCAACTGGCGAGCATCTACGATCAGGACAACTTCGAATCGGTGCGCTATCACCTGGAGGATCAGACCGATTCCGAGGCCACGCTGGTGGTCACGGCACGCGAAAAATCCTGGGGTACCAGCTCGCTCCAGGGCGGGCTGGAGTTCTCCTCCACCACCACCGGTGATTCGCGCTTCAACATCGGTCTGGCCTACACCATGGCCCCGCTCAATGCCTTCAATGGCGAGTGGCGCACCCAGATCCAGTTGGGCGAGGAACCGGGGATCTACACCACGATCTATCAGCCACTCGACCCACTGGATCAATGGTATGTGATGGGGGGACTGGGCTATCTGAAAAACAATCTGGTGCTCTTCGATCCCGAGGCCTACAGTCAATTGATCGCTGAATATCAGATCCGGCGCTCGGGTGGCGCCCTGGAGTTCGGGCGCAATCTGGACACCTGGGGACGTCTGGGGTTGAGATATGCTCTGTTCGATGGGCGCGCCGAGCAGCGCATCGGCACTATCCCCTATCCGGACTACGACTTCGACGCCGGCGAGCTGAGTCTGAGATTCAGTGTCGACGAACTCGACAGCCTGACCTTCCCACGCCACGGCTGGTCGCTCGATGCCGTGGCACTCAGCTCGCGTAGCGAGCTGGGCGCCTCGCACGACTACGACCAGGGCAGCCTGAACTGGCTGCACGCCCAGAGCTGGGGTCGCAACAGTCTCTTGACCGGGCTGACACTGGCCGGAAGTTTCGGCGGCACGGCTCCGCCACAGTCCTATTATCAGCTGGGCGGTTTCCTCAATCTCTCGGGTTTTAATCAGAACGAACTCTCGGGCGCCAATCTCGGACTGGTGCGCGCCATCTATCTGCGCGACCTGGGCACGGATCTGATCAAGACCTATGCCGGCGGCTCGCTGGAGACCGGCAATGTCTGGGACAAACGCAGCAATATCAGGCTGGACAACCTGCGCGTCGGCGGCAGTCTCTTCGTCGGCGCCGACACAATCATCGGGCCGCTCTATCTCGGCTATGGTCAGGCGGATGGCGGCCATGGCGCACTCTATCTGTTCCTCGGACGTCCCTGGAGCAATTCACAGGACGACTTGAGCCGGGCCTATTGAGCCAGTCGCCCGAAGCTCAGGGTGACACGCAAACCCGGCTGATTATCTGAGAGTTCGATGTGCGCCCGATGCAGCGCCACGACGGCCTGTACCAGGCTCAGGCCCAGTCCGCTGCCGGGCGTGGCACGGCTGTCGTCGACGCGAAAGAAGCGCCGGAACACCCGTTCATGGAACTCAGGCGGGATGCCGGGTCCGTTGTCGGCGACCCGCACCC
Source organism: Allochromatium palmeri (assembly GCF_009720725.1). GTDB lineage: Bacteria > Pseudomonadota > Gammaproteobacteria > Chromatiales > Chromatiaceae > Thermochromatium > Thermochromatium palmeri. The sequence goes on along the minus strand of NZ_WNKT01000002.1, from coordinate 33,969 downwards.
GCGCCAGCCCGTCCGTCACCTCGACGGCGAGCTGGATACACCCACCGGGTTGGGTATACTTGATGGCGTTGTCGACCAGATTGGCCATGACCTGGAACAGAAGATCGCGGTCGCCCTCGACGATCACGGCGGGCGCGGTGGTCATCCAGTCGAGCTGCTGCTCGCGCTCGGCGGCCAGCGGCTCGTAGAGCTCGGCCAGATCCTCGATCAGGGGCACCAGATCGACCGGCCCGAAGGCGGCGCGCCGGCTGCCGGATTCCAGGCGCGCGATGCGCAGCAGGGCGTTGAAGGTCACCAGCAGCTCCTCGGCATCGGCGATCGCCTCCTCGGCCAGTAGACGCGACTCGCTTGACTCCGGAAGCGCTGCCGCCAGCAGTTCGAGCTTGTTGCGCAGCCGGGTCAGGGGCGTGCGCAGATCATGGGCGATGTTGTCTGAAATCTGGCGCACGCTGGCCATGAGCGCCTCGATGCGCTCCAGCATCCGGTTGAGTCCGGCGGCGAGCCGGTCGAAATCATCGCCGCTGCCGCTGAGCGGAATCCGCCGTGTCAGGTCGCCCTCCATGATCTCGCGGCTGGTCTGATTGATCGCATCCAACCGGCGAGTCAGGGTCGTGCCCATCAGCCAGGCACCGATGAGTGCCAGCGCCAGCGTGATCGCCAGTCCCCAGGTCAGGGCATCCAGGATCAGCGTGCGGGTCGCTTCCAGATCACGGACATCACGCCCGACCAGCAGCATCAGACCACTGCGCAGCAGAAAGACCTGGGCGTGCGCCTCGTGCTCGTCGGTGTGATCCGTACCCCATTCGCGCAGCCTGAAGCGAATCCAGCCGTTGGCATCGGGCGGCTCGGACGGCCAGCGGTCCAGATTGCCGATTACGCGCTCGAAGTGCTCATCGACCAGTAGATAGACGCTCGCCCCCACCGGATCACGCGCCACGCGCTCGCTGATGAGCGCCGTCAGGCCGACCAGTCCGCTACGGCGGTACTGCTCGGCCAGACCCCGGATCTCGGCTTCGATGGTTTCGGTGGTCTGGCGATCCATGTAGCCGGCGGTCGACCAGTAGATGAAGCCGAGCAGGATGACGACCGAGCCGGCGAGCAGCAGCATATAGAGCAGCGCCAGCCGGAAGATGGAACCGCGTGGAACGCGCGCGAGTCGGACGCGCAGCCGGCGCGCCAGGCCGGTGGCCCTCATCCGGCCTGCAACCGGTAGCCGGCGCCGCGCACCGTCTGCAACAGCGACGGATCGAAGTCCTTGTCGATCTTGCCCCGCAGACGGCTGATATGGACATCGATAACGTTGGTCTGGGGATCGAAATGATAGTCCCAGACCTGTTCGAGCAGCATGGTGCGGGTGACGACCTGTCCGGCGTGGCGCATCAGACACTCCAGCAGCCGGAACTCGCGCGGCTGGAGCTGAATGGGGCAACCCGCGCGCGTGACCTCGCGCTTGAGCAGATCCATCTCCAGGTCGGCCACGCGCAGCCGGGTCTCGGGAGCCTCGGCGGTGCCACGGCGCAACAGTGCCTCGACCCGCGCCTGGAGTTCGGAGAAGGCGAAGGGCTTGATGAGATAGTCGTCGCCTCCGGCGCGCAGACCCTCGACCCGATCGTCGACCTCGCCGAGCGCGCTCAGAAAGAGCACCGGGGTGCGGTTGCCCGAGGCGCGCAGGGTGCGAACGATCGCCAGCCCGTCGAGTCCCGGTAGCATGCGATCCAGGATGAGCAAGTCATAGTCGCTGCTGGCTGCCATCAGCAGACCCTCGCGTCCATCAGCCGCGCGATCGACCACGGCGCCCGCCTCGACAAGCGCCTTGCGCAGATACTCGGCCATCTGTGGATCGTCCTCGACCAGCAGGATATGCATCGTGTTTGCGTCCTCGAACCCGTTCAAGCCCCAAACCGCCGGCACTGGGCCAACGCTCTTCGTCGCGAGTGTCGCAAAGGCTGTCTTATCGTGAAATTGACGCCAACTTAATTTTCGTTCACATCCATCCGCGCCGCCCTTGGCCCGAACCTCGTCCCGGGTCGAAATCCATCGTTGCAGACGTTCGAAAGGCGCTGGATCAAGCTATCATAGCCGTCATTTGGCTGGGGTCTTTATCCCATTCTCCCCGCCACCCCAGACCGCCCATAGCACCCGACCGACAGACACCCATGAACCGCTCCGTCAATTTCGTCATCCCGATCCTGATCGCCGTACTCACGATCTCGGCCTGGTGGATCCTGAACCGTCCCAACGAGGAGCCGGCCTGGCCGACCCGCATCCAGGGCTTCTCCTTCTCGCCCATGCGCGCCGACGATGACCCGAGCCAGAAACATTTTCCCTCCGTCGAGGACATCGACGCTGACCTGGCGTTGCTCAATGGACGCGCCCATGCGGTGCGTTCCTATACGGTTGAGAGCACGCTCGCCGAGATTCCACGTCTGGCGGCTCAATACGACCTGAACGTGACACTCGGAGCCTGGATCGGCACCGACTCCGAGGCCAATGAGGTGGAGCTGGCGCGTCTGCGCGACATTCTTGCTCAGGGCTACCGCAACGTGGTGCGGGTCATGGTCGGCAATGAGGCCATTCTGCGCGACGACGTCGAAGTCATGGAGCTGATCGATTATCTGGATCGGGTGCGTCAGCTCACCTATCTGCCGGTCAGCACCGCCGAACCCTGGCACGTCTGGCTCAAGTATCCCACGCTCGTCGAGCATGTGGACTTCATCACCATCCATCTGCTGCCCTACTGGGAAGGCGTGCCGCTGGAGCAGGCCGTCGACTATGCCATCAGCCGCTATAACCAGGTCAAGGAAGCCTATCCGAACAAGCCGATCATCATCGGCGAGGTCGGCTGGCCGAGTAACGGACGGCGCAATCGCGGTGCCGAGACCTCGCTGGCCAATCAGACCCGCTTCCTGCGCCGCTTTCTGGCCGCCGCCGAGTCCGAGCATTACGTCTATTACGTCATGGAGGCCTTCGATCAGCCCTGGAAGCTCAAGACCGAGGGCGCGACCGGCACCTACTGGGGCGTCTACGATACCAACCGTGAACCCAAGTTCACCTTCACCGAGCCTGTGGTGCGCATCCCGCAATGGCGCGAGCTGGCGGGGCTGTCGGTGGTCATGGGCGTGCTGCTGCTGGCCTTCCTTTATCGCGACAGTTCGACGCTCTCCAAGCGCGGCAAGAGCTTCCTGGCGCTCATCACCTATGCCATCTCGACGGCCGCGGTATGGATCATCTATGACTACACGCGCCAGTACATGACCCCAGCGACGGCGATCGTCGGCGTGCTGCTCCTGATCGGCGGCCTCGGCGTGATCGTGCTGCTGATGGCCGAGGCGCACGAATGGGCCGAGTCAGTCTGGCTGCGCCGCTGGCGTCGGCCCTTTCCGCTGCGCTCGGTGCCCGATGACCGACTGCCCTTCGTTTCGGTGCATGTTCCGGCCTACAACGAGCCACCCGAACTGCTCAAGGAGACGCTCGACGGGCTGGCCGCGCTCGATTATCCGCACTTCGAGGTGCTGGTGATCGACAACAACACCAAGGATCCGGCGGCCTGGGAGCCGGTGCGCAATTATTGCGCGCAACTCGGCGCGCGTTTCCGTTTCTTCCACGTCGACCCGCTCGCCGGCTACAAGGCCGGGGCGCTCAACTTCGCTCTGCGTCAGACCGACCCGCGCGCCGAGGTCGTGGCCGTGATCGATGCCGACTACATCGTGCGCCCCCAGTGGCTACGTCATCTGGTGCCGGCGTTCGGTGATCCCGAGGTCGCCATCGTCCAGGCGCCGCAGGACTATCGCGACGCCCATCAGAACGCCTTCAAGGCCATGTGCATGGCCGAGTATCGAGGCTTCTTCCATCTCGGCATGGTCACGCGCAACGAGCGTAACGCCATCATCCAGCACGGCACCATGACCATGATCCGGCGCCGGACGCTCGACGCGGTCGATGGCTGGGCTGAATGGTGCATCACCGAGGACGCCGAGCTGGGTCTGCGGCTGTTCGAGGCCGGGTACAAGGCGCTCTACATTCCCTGTACCTATGGTCAGGGTCTGATGCCCGACACCTTTGCTGACTTTCGCAAGCAACGCTATCGCTGGGCCTATGGCGCCGTGCGCACCCTGCTGCATCATCGGCGCGAACTGCTCGGCCTGCGCGGAACCTCGCTCGCGCTCGGTCAGCGTTATCACTTCGTCGCCGGCTGGCTGCCCTGGTTCGCCGACGGGTTCAATCTGCTGTTCAACTTCGCGGCACTGGGCTGGTCGGTGGCCATGGTCATGTTCCCGGAGACCGTCACGCCGCCCTATATCACGGTGGCCCTGGTGCCGCTGGTGCTCTTCGTCTTCAAGATGTCCAAGAGTTTGTTTCTGTATCGGCGTCGGGTCACGGCGACGCTGCGTCAGAGTCTGGCCGCCGGGCTGGCGGGGCTGGCGCTCTCGCATACCATCGCGCGTGCCATGTTCGGCGGGCTGGTGACGGGCAAGCTCGGTTTCTTCCGCACGCCGAAGATGGCCGAGGCGCCGGCGGTGATCCGCGCGCTGGCGGATGCGCGCGAGGAGGCGCTGCTGGCCTTCGCCTTCCTGTTCGCGGGGGTGTCGGTGATGCAGCGCGATGACGCCTTCATGCTCGATGTGCGCATCTGGGTGGCAGTGCTGGTGGTGCAGGCGATTCCCTATCTGGCCACGGTGCTGGTGTCGCTGATGAGCGCCTGGACGCATCTGTCGGCTGACCTGATCGGTCCCATGCCCGATATGGATTGTCAGGAGACCAATGGAGTGGATCAGCCGGTGAGCCGCGAGGTGTGACGGACCACTTTATTACACAATTCGATTCTTCGAGCTAAATTAGGGTTTACCCCATATAGGGTTTCCCCCTAAACTGGCGCCTTTCTTAAGTCAGAGAGGGGTTTTATCGCGCCTGAACGCTTGGGCGCGCCCTTCGAAAACAAAGGTTTGGCTCCATGAACAAGACTCTCCTCACCGCCGGTCTGCTGGCCGCTCTCATACCTTTCGCTAGCAGTGCCACGGCCGACAGCGGAATCGGTCATGTCCAGAAAGGCATCGCCTCCTACTATCACGACAGTCTGCACGGTCGCAAAACCGCCAGCGGCCAGGTCTACAACAAAAATCGTCTGAGCGCCGCACACAAAACACTGCCGCTCGGCTCCAAGATCCGGGTCACAGACGCCAAGACCGGACGCAGTATCGTCGTTCGGGTCAATGATCGCGGTCCCTTCGTCAAGGGTCGGATCGTCGATCTCTCCAAAGAAGCCGCCAAGGAACTCGGCATCATTGATCGCGGTATCGCACGGGTCAATCTCAAGGTCTTGAGCACACCGCAACAGGGCAGTTGAAGCCGCGTAGGGTCCGCGATGCGGACCCTACGCCCACCGCAACATCCAGGGCACGAGGCGATGGCCGACCTCGATCAGCCTCAGGGCGCCGGATTCGGCTGCTTGGTATGGATCGATTCGATCCCGGCGATCACCGCATCGTCGAGCCTCAGGTCAAGACTGCCGATATTGCTTTCAAGCTGTGCGAGCGTCGTAGCCCCGATGATGTTGGACGTAACAAAAGGCCGGCCCGTGACCCAGGCCAGCGCCATCTGCGCCGGGTCCAGACCATGCAGTTCGGCCAGAGCGACATACTCAGCCGTAGCGCGTTCAGCCTCGCTGTTGGAGTAACGACTGAAGCGCTCGAACAGCGTAACGCGCCCGTTCGGCGGACGCTGGCCATTGAGATACTTGCCCGAAAGCACGCCGAAGGCCAGCGGTGAATAGGCCAGCAGTCCGCACTGTTCGCGGATGGCGACCTCGGCCAGACCGACCTCGAAGCTGCGGTTGAGCAGATTGTAGGGGTTCTGGATGCTGACCATCCGTGGCAGGCCGTGCTGCTCGGCGAGCGCCAGATAGCGCATCAGCCCCCAGGGCGTCTCGTTGGAGACCCCGATCTGGCGCACCTTACCGGCCTTGACCAGATCACCCAGCACGTCGAGTGTCTCCAGCAAGGGCACGCTAGTGTTGTCGTCGACCGGCTGATAACCGAGTTGGCCGAAGAAATTGGTCCGACGATCCGGCCAGTGCAGCTGATAGAGATCGATCCAGTCAGTCTGGAGCCGCTTGAGACTGGCGTCGAGCGCCGCCTCGATATTGGGCCGGTCCAACCGGTTCTTCCCCTCCCGAATATGCGGTAGCCAGTCGCCTGAACCCGCGACCTTGGTCGCCAGCACCACCCGCTCCCGACAGCCGCGCGCCTTGAGCCAGGTGCCGATATGGGTCTCGGTCAGCCCCTGAGTCTCGGCCATAGGCGGCACCGGATACATCTCGGCCGTGTCGATGAAGTTGATCCCGACGGCGAGCGCCAGATCCAGTTGCGCATGGGCCTCGGACTCGGTGTTCTGCTGTCCAAAGGTCATCGTGCCGAGACAGAGCGCGCTCACGTCGATGTCCGAACGGCCAAGACGTCTGTATTGCATGGCGGTTGCCCTCCAGTGGTGACTGATTCCAAAAGATGAGAAAAATTAAAAACCTAAATTCCGTCAGTGTCGAGCGTGCCGGGTCTGGCACACTGTCGGAGTGCGAGCCGAGACCCCTGACATGGGGCCGGACGCGCTTCAGCGCGAGTGAAAAACGGCTCGGCATGGGTTAGAGTTGGCGACTTTCCGAGCATCCTCATCCACAACATCAAATATCCTGATCCTGGCACGGGCATTCGGACCCGGTCCAGGGTCATCTGGGGGACACACCATGCCGGCTGATCTGATCGCACCGTCCATTCTATCGGCGAATTTCGCCCGGCTCGGCGAAGAGGTCGACAACGTCCTCGCCGCCGGGGCCGACATCGTGCACTTCGATGTCATGGACAATCACTATGTTCCGAATCTGACCATCGGCCCGCTGGTGTGCGAGGCACTGCGCAAGCATGGCGTCACCGCCCCCATCGATGTGCATCTGATGGTCAAGCCGGTCGACCGGATCATCCCCGACTTCGCCAAGGCGGGCGCGACCTATATCACCTTCCACCCGGAAGCGAGCGAGCACGTCGACCGCACCCTGCAACTGATCCGCGACTCGGGCTGCAAGTCGGGGCTGGTGTTCAACCCAGCCACGCCCCTGACCTATCTTGACTATGTGCTGGAAAAGATCGACATGATTCTGCTGATGTCGGTCAACCCCGGTTTCGGTGGTCAGAGCTTCATCCCCTCGGCGCTCGACAAGCTGCGCGAGGTGCGTGAGATCATCGACGACTCCGGACTCGACATCCGGCTGGAGATCGACGGCGGGGTCAAGGCCGACAACATCGCCGAAATCAAGGCGGCCGGGGCCGACACCTTCGTTTCCGGCTCGGGTCTCTTCGGTCATGGCCGTGACTCCGACCCCAACCGCTACGACAGCATCGTCGCCGAGATGCGGCGCGCGCTCGCCAGCGTCGGTCGCTGATTCCTTTCGCCCCTGGAGTGCCCGCTGATGTCGTTGCCGTTGTTGCAGCCAAAGATGATCCTGATCGACCTTGATGGAACCCTGGTCGACAGTGTTCCGGATCTGACCTATTGCGTCGATGCCATGATGGCGCGGCTCGGGCACCCGGCGCGCGGCGAGGCCGCCGTGCGCACCTGGGTGGGCAACGGCATCGAGCGTCTGGTGCGCCGCGCCCTGATCGGCCAGCTCGACGGCGAGCCGGACGAGGCCGACTATCAGCGCGCCTATCCGATCTTTCTCGAACTCTATGCCGAAAACACCTTCAACCGCTCCGGACTCTATCCGGGCGTGCGCGAGGGGCTGGAGTTCCTTCAGTCCGCCGGCTATCCACTCGGTTGCGTGACCAACAAGGCCGCGCGCTTCACGGAACCGCTGCTCCAGCATCTCGGGATCCACGACTATTTCGGCATCGTCATCAGCGGCGACACATTGCCGCGCAAGAAGCCCGATCCGCTGCCGCTGATCCATGCCGCCGGTCACTTCGGCATCAAGCCCGAGGAGTCGCTGATGATCGGCGACTCGGTGAGCGATGTGAACGCGGCGCGCGCGGCCGGGTTCAAAGTCATCTGCACCAGCTACGGCTACAACCACGGGATCGATATCCGTGACTCCAACCCGGATGCCGTGATCGATTCATTCGTCGAGCTGCGTGCGTTGCTGGCAAGCTAAGGACGACAGGCGACAGGACCGAGGGCAAGCCGGTGATGGAATTCGGGTTCGATTTGAATCTGGGAGGGGGCATGAGAGCCTGGCGATGGCGACGCTGAGGTCGCGTTCATACCCCCAGTCATTTCCCAGCGTCCGGAGATCCCGATGACCCCGAAGACTTTCAACGCCCTCGCCGAGCAGGGCTACAATCGCATTCCAGTCGCCTGCGAGGTACTCGCCGACCTCGAAACCCCGCTGAGCGTCTATCTCAAGCTGGCCAAGGGGCCGTATTCCTATCTGTTCGAGTCGGTGCAGGGCGGCGAGAAATGGGGCCGTTACTCCATCATCGGTCTGCCGGCGCGCACCGTCATCAAGATTCGCGGTTATCAGATCCAGGTCGAGCGCGACGGCGAGGTGATCGAGTCGACCGAGAGCACCGACCCGCTGGCCTGGGTCGAGCAGTACCAGAGCCGGTTCCAGGTCGCCGAGATCGAGGGCCTGCCGCGCTTCACCGGCGGTCTGGTTGGCTATTTCGGCTATGACACCATCCGCTATATCGAGCCGAAACTCGCCGTCTGTCCCAATCCCGATCAACTCGGCACGCCTGACATCCTGTTGATGGTTTCGAATGAGGTGGTCGTGTTCGACAACCTCAGCGGGCGACTCTACATCATCCTGCATCTGGACCCGACTGCCGGGGATACCCTGGAAGCCGGCGAGGCGCGCATCGGCGAACTGAACGCCTTGATGCGCCAGCCGATCCCCAATGGTCAGAGCGCCCCGCCGCGTGATGTCGACGAATCGCATTTCGTCTCAGGCTTCACCGAGACGGCGTTCAAGCAGGCCGTCGAGCGCATCAAGGACTACATCCTCGCCGGCGACTGTATGCAGGTGGTGCTTTCGCAGCGGCTCTCGATCCCTTTCGGTGCGCCGCCGCTCGATCTCTATCGCGCGCTGCGGGGTCTGAATCCCTCGCCTTATATGTATTTCCTCGATCTCGATGATTTCCAGATCGTCGGTTCCTCGCCCGAGATCCTGACCCGGCTGGAAGACGGCGTCGTCACGGTGCGCCCGATTGCCGGCACCCGACGGCGCGGCCACACCGAGGCCGAGGACCAGGCGCTCGAAGCCGAGCTGCTGGCCGATCCCAAGGAGCTGGCCGAGCATCTGATGCTGATCGATCTCGGGCGCAATGACGCCGGGCGCGTCTCCGAGATCGGCAGTGTGCGTCTGACCGACCGGATGATCGTCGAGCGCTATTCGCATGTGATGCATATCGTCTCCAATGTCATCGGCCAGCTCAAGGAGGGACTGAGCGCCATCGACGTGCTGCGCGCCACCTTCCCGGCCGGAACCGTCTCGGGTGCGCCCAAGATCCGCGCCATGGAGATCGTCGACGAACTGGAGCCGGTCAAGCGCGGCATCTATTCGGGCGCGGTCGGCTATCTGTCCTGGAACGGCAATATGGACACGGCGATTGCCATCCGCACGGCTGTCATTCAGAACGGCACCCTGCACATCCAGGCTGGCGCCGGAATCGTCGCCGACTCAGTGCCTGAGTCTGAATGGCAGGAGACCATGAACAAGGGCCGGGCGATCTTTCGCGCCGTCACCGCCGCCGAGGTTGGAATCGACCGCTATGGCTGCGGCATGAAGCGCGTCTGAAATCAGTTCGGAGATCATCACCATGCTCGATACCGTCATCACGGTCGATAGCTTGATGGATCTGGCCGGCAGCAAGGTCTTCTGGCGTGGCGAGAGCTATTTCTCTGGCAACGCGGTCGGCCGGGTGCATGTGATGGGCGACCGGATCAAAGCCAGGGTCCAGGGCACCGAGGTCTATCAGGTCGAACTCTGGGAGGCTGACGGCAGACTGGGTTACGACTGTACCTGCCCGCACGCGGCCGATGGCTACTTTTGCAAGCACTGTGTCGCACTCGGTCCAGGCTCACCGATCTCATGCAGGCCGAGGCCGCCAAGACCAGTCAATGGCGGCCCCGACCTTCGGAGCCCAACTATTCGTCGCGGTTCGAGATCGCGCTCTGGGAAGAGGATCCCGAGGCGGGACTGGAAGCCATCGGGCGTGGTACCTGTGACCAACGATTGCTGATCCAGCTCGCCGGTCAACTGGAAGCCGGGCAGCCGGACGAGGCTATGAAGATCTACCGCCGGATCATCCAGCCCACGATCGAGCAGACCAACAACCGCGCTTATGAGGACGCCATCCGACTGATCCGGCGCGTCGGCGATTTGATGAAGCAGCAGGATCGTATGCCCGAGTTCAGGGAGTATGTCGAAGGATTGCGCGCGCGTTACAAAGCCAAGCGCAACTTCATCAAGCTGCTCGATGGGGTTCGAGCGGCCTAATCGGGCGCACGGAAAAAACCCCTTAACCCGGCACTTTCCCGGCAGAAAGGAATCCGGCGGGATGCCATCATGAGCAGAGCCAATGAACACTTTGAGATTGGATCTACCAATGGCTGGGTTACCCTCACCCGCTGAATTGACTGACGGCTTTGCTGATGAGGCGCGCTTTTTGCTGGCGCTCAAGCTGTTCGAGCAGGGACGCATTTCCTCGGGCAAAGCCGCCGTGCTGTGCGGCATAGGGCGAGTCGCCTTTCTGCTGGCCGCGAGCCGCGCCGGGGTGCCAGTGGTCGACTTGAGCAGCGACGACCTGGACGACGAGTTCGCCTGATGCTCATCGAACGCGCGGTTATCAATGCCGGGCCGTTGGTCGCACTGTCCCTCATTGGGCGGCTCGATCTGCTGGAAGCCGTGTTTTCCGAGTTCTGGATTCCGGAAGTCGTTTTCCAGGAAGTCGTCGTGGCTGGAGTTGGGCGACCGGGAAGCCTCAGCCTTGCGGAATCGCGCTGGCGTACGCATGTGCGCTCGGCGCCCGAGCCGGATCCATTGCTGGTCGTCGAACTCGATCCCGGTGAAGCCTCCGTAATCACGCTGGCGCGCCACCTATCACCGTGTATGGCGATCATCGACGAAAAGCGTGGACGCCGCATCGCACGCCACGTCTATGGCCTGCCGCTCAAGGGCACGGCAGGATTACTGGTCGAGGCGCAGCGGCGGGGGCTGATCGAAGATGTGCGTACCCTGTTGCTGGATCTGAAAGCCGCCGGTTATTTTCTTTCCGATGCAGTCATTGAGCGAGCTTGCGCGGCGACTCGGCAAATTTGAGCACCATCAAGTCGAGCGCCAGCACCACGGCATCCTCGCGTCCCTTGGGTGCCGGATAATAGTTGCGCCGATAGCCGATCTCGCAAAAACCTTCGGCGCGATAGAGTTCCAGGGCGGCTGTATTCGAGACGCGCACCTCCAGAAAAGCCGTCGTTGCCTCGCGCCGACGCGCCACCCTCAGCAGATGGCGCAGCATCTGACGTCCCAGCCCGCGCCCCTGCCAGTCGGGATGAACACCGAGATTGAATATCTGGCACTCGCCGACCGCGACCGACATCACACCATGCGCGACGATGGTCGCGTCGATCTCGCCCAGCCAGCCGTTGTAACCCGCCCTCAGACAGTCTTCGAAGATCTCCCGGCTCCAGGGAAAAGCATAGGCCGCGCGCTCGACCGCGAGCACCGCGTCCAGATCTGACTGACACAGAGGCCGCAAGCGCAGGCGCGTGCCCGTCGCGTCCAAAGTCATCTATTTCTGTCCCCCAAGATTTGAACCCAAGGCCGGATCATCGCTCAAAACCAGCACCACGCACACTTGATCTCGATCAGGATAACGCCGATTCGTGCCGCCGCTCGTCGAGAGCTGTCACCAACGCGACCTGTTTTCGGTCTATAGTGTGCCCTTGAGTGCCGCGCTTGGCATTCCGCTTCGCGCTCATCCCGTTCCACCCACACCAATGGACAGTCTGATGTCGCACAAGAGCCTGGTCACACTCGACGGCAACGAGGCCGCCGCTTACGTCGCGCACCTGACCAATGAGGTCATCGCCATCTATCCCATCACGCCCTCCTCCAATATGGGTGAATGGGCCGACGAATGGTCCTCGCTGGGGGTCCGGAATCTGTGGGGCACGGTCCCCGATGTCGTGGAAATGCAAAGCGAGGGCGGCGCCGCCGGCGCCATCCATGGCGCACTCCAGGGCGGGTCGCTGGCGACCACCTTCACCGCCTCACAGGGCCTGCTGCTGATGATCCCGAACATGTACAAGATCGCCGGGGAACTGACCCCGACGGTTTTTCATGTCTCGGCGCGCGCGCTGGCGGCTCAGGCCCTGTCGATTTTCGGCGATCACTCGGATGTCATGGCCTGTCGCGCCACTGGTTACGCCATGTTGTGCGCTGGCTCGGTGCAGGAGACGATGGACTTCGCACTCATCGCCCAGGCCGCCACGCTCGAAAGCCGTTTGCCGTTCGTGCATTTCTTCGACGGTTTCCGCACCTCGCACGAAGTCAACAAAATCGAGCGTCTGCCGGTCGAGACCATCCGCGCCCTGATCAATGAAGACCTGGTCAAGGCCCATCGCGAGCGCGGACTCAATCCGGATCATCCCAAGCTGCGCGGCACCTCGCAGAACCCGGACGTCTATTTCCAGGGCCGCGAGTCCGTCAATCCTTACTACGCCGCCGCGCCCGCGATCGTGCAGGGCGTCATGGATCGGTTCGCCGCCCTAACCGGGCGCCAGTACCGGCTGTTCGAGTATGTCGGCGCACCGGACGCCGAGCGGGTAATGATGCTCATGGGTTCGGGACTCGGTGCGGCTGAAGAGACGGTCGAGCATCTGACCGCGCGTGGTGAAAAAGTCGGACTGCTCAAGGTCCGGCTGTTCCGCCCCTTTGATGCCTCGGCCCTCATCGCCGCCCTACCCGTCACGGCCACCCATCTCGCCGTGCTCGATCGCACCAAGGAGCCAGGCGCCGATGGCGAGCCGCTCTACAAGGACGTGCTCACCGCGCTGGCTCGCGCCTTCTCGGCGGGCGAACTGCCAGCCATGCCGCGCGTCATCGGCGGGCGCTATGGCCTGGGTTCCAAGGAATTCACGCCCACGATGGTCAAGGCGGTCTTCGACGAATTGACCCAGGAGACACCCAAAAACCCCTTTACCGTCGGCATCCTCGACGATGTCGGTCACACCAGTCTGGCCTGGGATCCCGATTTCAAAGCCGACGCGATCCAGGGCGTGACCGCCTGCGTCTTCTACGGACTCGGCTCGGACGGCACTGTTTCGGCCAACAAAAACTCGATCAAGATCATCGCCGAAGAGACGCCCAACCACGGCCAGGGCTATTTCGAGTACGACTCCAAGAAAGCCGGAGCCGTCACCATCAGCCATCTGCGCTTCGGCCCCAACCCGATCAAGAGCACCTATCTGATCGGCGACAACGAGGCCAGTTTCGTCGCCTGTCATCAGCCGACCTTTTTGACCCGCTACGACATGCTCGACAAGGCGCGTCCGGGCGCGGTGTTCCTGCTCAACTCGGCCACCCCGCCCGATCGGGTGTGGGACGACCTGCCACGGCGCATGCAGCGCACCATCATCGACAAGGGGCTGTCCTTCTACGTCATCGACGCCTACGGCCTCGCGGCGGCGACTGGCATGGGTCGGCGCATCAACACCATCATGCAGACCTGCTTCTTCGCCATCTCAGGCATCCTGCCGAAAGATGAGGCCATCGCCCACATCAAGCACGCCGTCGAGAAGACCTATGGCAAGAAGGGCCAAGCACTGCTCGATCGCAACTATCAGGCGATCGACGCCGCGCTTGCCGGGCTGCACCAGGTCCAGATTCCAGCGCAGGTCACCAGTACCTTCGATCGCCCATCCGTGGTGCCCGATGACGCGCCCAAGTTCGTGCGCCGGGTCACAGCGACACTCATGGCCGGCCAGGGCGACCGGCTTCCGGTGAGCCTGATGCCCGCCGATGGCACCTGGCCGACCGGCACCACGCGCTTCGAGAAGCGCCAACTGGCGCTGCAACTGCCCAAGTGGGACGAAAGCCTCTGCACCCAGTGCGGCAAGTGTCCGCTGGTCTGTCCGCACGCCGCGATCCGCGCCAAGGTCTATCCGCTGGCGCTGACCGAGCACGCCCCCGCGAGCTTCAAGCATGTCCCGATCAAGGGCAAGGACTTCCCCGAAGGCTATCGCGTCACCTACCAGATCGCGCCTGACGACTGCACTGGCTGTGGGCTGTGCGCCGAGGTCTGTCCGATCCGCGACCGTCAGGACCCCAATCACAAGGCACTCGACATGGTGCCCGTCGAGGACATTCAGCACGCTGAACAAGTCAACTGGGACTTCTTCCTGACGCTTCCCGAGTATGACCGCACTCAGCTCGACGCGACCAAGATCAAGCACGCGATGATGATGCAGCCGCTGTTCGAGTTCTCCGGCTCCTGCGTCGGCTGTGGCGAGACGCCCTATATCAAGCTCGCGACCCAGCTCTTTGGCGATCGTATGTTGGTCGCCAATGCCACCGGCTGCTCATCAATCTATGGCGGCAACCTGCCGACCACGCCCTACACGGCCAACACCGAGGGACGCGGGCCGAGCTGGAACAACTCGCTGTTCGAGGACAACGCTGAGTTCGGTCTGGGTCTGCGGCTGGCGGTCGACAAACAAGCCGAGCAGGCGCACGAACTGGTCGTGCGCCTGGCGAGCCAGATCGGTGAAACGCTCGTTGATGGTCTGCTGCACGCCGATCAGTCGAGCGAATCCGGCATCCACGAGCAGCGCGAACGGGTCGCGACGCTCAAGACCAAGCTCGCCGGGATCGACTCGGCCGAGGCGCGCACCCTGCTCGCACTCGCCGAGCAGCTCGTCAAACGGAGTGTCTGGATCATCGGCGGCGACGGCTGGGCCTATGACATCGGCTATGGCGGCGTCGACCATGTGCTCGCCAGCGGGCGCAACGTCAACCTGCTGATCCTCGACACCGAAGTCTATTCCAACACGGGCGGTCAGAAGTCCAAGGCCACGCCGCTCGGTGCTGTGGCCAAGTTCGCCGCCGGCGGCAAGCCGACGTTTAAGAAGGATCTGACCATGATGGCGATGGCCTACGAGACCGTCTATGTCGCCCAGGTTGCCTTCGGCGCCAAGGACGTGCAGACGGTGCGCGCCTTCCTGGAGGCCGAGTCCTACGACGGTCCCTCGATCATCATCGCTTACTCGCCCTGTATCGCCCATGGCGTGGATCTGTCCAACAACCTGCGCCAGCAGGACATGGCGGTCAATTCGGGACACTGGCCATTGCTGCGCTATGACCCGCGCCGCACCGCGCGCGGTGAGAATCCGCTCATCATCGATAACAAGGCGCCGAGTATTCCCTATCGCGACTTCATCAACTCCGAGACCCGGTTCAGTCTGCTGACCCGGACCCATCCCGAGGCCGCCGAGCGCTTCCTCGATCTGGCGCAGAAGCATGTGAACACGCGCTTCAGTCTCTATGAACAGCTCGCGCATCTGGCCGTCCAGAAAGGCCCGGCATCCGAGTAAAGCGTAGCGGCGGACGGTATGCCCAGCCGTCCGCCGTCCGATTTCAACGTCTCTAGCACGAGGTTTCGACGGCCATGAACCTGAAGACTGAGTATCTCGGACTGCCTCTCAAGAACCCCCTGGTTCCATCCGCCTCGCCGCTCTCCAAGAGCCTGAGCTCGGCGCGCGAGCTGGAGGACAACGGCGCGGCGGCCATCATCATGTATTCGCTGTTCGAGGAGGCGATCACCGCCGAGGCTGAATCCATGACCCGCTTCCTGCATCATCAGGAGACTGGATTCGCTGAGTCCACAGACGGCTTCCTGCCGGATCATCAGGACTTCGAAAACGGGCTGGAGCGGTATCTCGAACAGATCCGGCGCTTGAAGGAGAGTCTGGATATCCCGGTGATTGCCAGTCTCAATGGGGTCACGGCCGGCGGCTGGGTCAAGCACGCGCTCGAACTCCAGCAGGCCGGCGCCGATGCGCTCGAACTCAATGTCTACTATATCGCTGGCGATATCAGCCAGAGCGGCGCGCAGGTCGAACAGCGCTATCTGGATCTGTTGACTGAACTGCGGGGCCAGATTCAGATCCCGATCAATATGAAGCTCTCGCCGAGTTTCAGCTCCATCGGGCATTTCGTCGGACGACTGGCGGCCAGCGGGGCCAATGGGGTCTCGCTGTTCAACCGTTTCTATCAGCCCGATATCAACATCGATGGTCTACGACTCCAGGCACGGCTGCATCCCTCGACATCGGCTGAGGCGCTACTGGGGATGCGCTGGATCGCGCTCCTGTATGGGCGTATCCAGGGTCTTTCGCTCGGTGCCACGGGCGGTATCCATACCGCAGAGGACGCCATCAAGCTCCTGCTCGCCGGCACCGACGTGGTGCATCTGTGCAGTGTGCTGCTGCAGAAGGGTCCGGCCTATACGGGTCTGATCCTGCGCGGTATCGAGGACTGGATGGAGGACCAGGGCTTCGAGTCGGTCGAGGATTTCCGGGGTCGGGTCAGCGCGCTCAGCGTCCCCAACCCCGCCGAGCTCGAGCGCGCCAACTACATCAATGTGCTCGATAGCTACAGCGTTGCGCCTGGGGTCATGACCTAAGAATCCTTACATTTCTTGTCCGCCATGTTCGACAACAGAGCGTCTGCGCACCGAGAACGCCATGCCCGCTCCTTGGTCTGGAGCGGGGCGTTCCTGGCGCTACTCCTGGCCCTCAGCGCACCGCTGGCCCTGGCGGATCTGTCAGCACGATCCGTCACCGAGACGGAAACCGCGACTGAACAGCCCGCGAGTCCACCTGGACTGACCCTGGCCAATGTCTACCGCGAGGGCATCGATCTTTCGCGCTACTGGGTGAGCGAGAAGCTCGATGGTGTGCGCGCCTATTGGGACGGCCGCCGACTGATCACGCGCGGCGGCCATCCGATCGCGGCGCCCGACTGGTTCACGGCGGGCTTTCCAACCCTCGCGCTGGACGGCGAACTCTGGATGGGACGTGGCACCTTCGAGACCCTGTCAGGGACGGTGCGACGTCTGGAGCCGGACCACGATGCCTGGCGCGCGGTGCGCTACAGGGTCTTCGATCTGCCTGGGATGGAGGCGCCCTTCGGCGAGCGGCTCCAGACGCTCGAACGCCTGCTGGCCGATACGCAGAATCCACACATTGCCCCTGTCGAGCAATTCCGGGTCGCCGATCATGCCGACCTGATGGCCCGCCTGGAAACGATCGTCGCGGCTGATGGCGAAGGACTGATGCTGCATCACGAGGACGCCCCCTATCGCGCCGGGCGCAGCGACGATCTCATCAAGGTCAAGCTCTATCTGGATGCCGAAGCGCAGGTGATCGCGCATCTGCCCGGCAAGGGCAAATACGCGGGAATGATGGGCGCACTCCTGGTCGAAGAACCCTCGGGACAGCGCTTTCGTCTCGGGACTGGTTTCAGCGATGCGGAACGGCGCTCGCCCCCACCCATCGGCCGTACAGTGACCTTCAAATATCATGGTCGTACCCGTAACGGAGTGCCTCGCTTCGCCAGTTTTCTGCGCGTGCGCGACTGAGCACTCCTCTCATCCCGCTCGATCCACCGCCTCATCGCGAGCGTACTCGCCGTGGCTGATGATGGCCGGCCAGAATCGTCTCGCTCAGATCGTCGAACCAGCACCCGCCGTCCGTGCGAGGTTCTGGATATTCAGCATGGCGCGGACGGGCTCGTTACTTCGATAGGGCTGGCATCATATCCCTGCTTTACGCGGTCCGTGCAGAATCCGGATCGCCTTCGCCAAGGCTCACGCGATCCGCCATCTTGGAAACTGTCTGGAACGCATACAGAGCCACTCCGGTTATCTCACTGTGCGTTGAATCTCGGCCTGACTGGCGCGTCGCGACAAGGATCGCCGTTCGAACCGCGCCAGCGATGACAGGGCCGAGTCGTTTAGAGCTGACGGCAGGCTTCGAGCATGACCGGCGTCTGAGTGCGGCCCGAGCGGCTGCCCTGCTGTTCCATGGCGCGCACCACGTCCATACCCTCGACCACCTTGCCGAAGACGACATGACGACCGTCAAGCCAGGGTGTCGAATCGACCGTGATGAAGAACTGCGAGCCGTTGGTGTTGGGACCGGCGTTGGCCATCGACAGGGTGCCGGCCGACTCGTGCTTGAGGGTGAAGTTCTCGTCCTCGAACTTCTCGCCATAGATCGACTTGCCGCCGGTGCCATTGCCGTTGGTGAAGTCGCCGCCCTGGATCATGAAGCCGGGGATGATGCGATGAAAGGGACTGCCGGCATAGGCCAGCCCCTCGCCCTTCTCGCCGGTGCAGAGCGCGCGGAAGTTCTCGGCCGTCTTGGGTACCACGTCGGCGAAGAGTTCGATCGTGATGGTTCCGGCGGGCTTGCCGTCGATGCTGACATCCAGCGCGACCTCGGGGTTGGCGGCCCAGACTGGAAGGCTGGCGGTGGCAAGCAGAGCGGCGGCAAACAACAGAGAGGAGGTGTTCATCGAGTTTCCTTTTAGGCGTGATTTTCAGCGATTGGGATGGGTGGACAGGGATCGAGCGAGGGCCGGATCAACAGTTGGAGCAGGACTCCACCGGCAGACCGCGACGAATCCAGCCGGGACCGGAGCGGCTGCCTGCCATGCCCTCGGGGATGTTGTGGACGTTGTCGAACCCCATGGACTGCAACTGCTTTTGCGCATAGCCACTGCGATTGCCGGTGCGGCAGATCAGGGCGATGGGGGCTGACTTGTCGCCGCCCATCTCCTGAAGCAGACGTTCGACGAATTTGGGGTCGGTCATGTCGATCCGATGGGCCTCGGGAGCCACACCAGTCTCGCGCCACTCGGGCGGGGTCCGGATGTCGATCAACAGAATTTCGCCCGAGCGGGTCTTGGCGAGCGCCTCCTCAGGGCTGAAATCCGGGCTGGCCGCCTGGGAGCAGGCGACAAAAACGAGACTGGTGGCGATGAGTGTGACAAAACGTTTGATGGTTCGATACAGCATGGTCATTTGATGAGGATCGTGTCGGTTGATGGATACAGTATGCAATAGACAGGATTGGTGGCGGTTCAGCCCAGAAACAACGGCACACGCTCAACGGAGATCGTGACACCTGCAAGGCCGAGGACAGGGCGGATTTCAGGCCTGCTCATGAATGAGTCTTGCTTGGCTGAACGGCGCTGCCTTCACCACTGTCGCGCCGGGATGCGCCGCCGTGCACCCATTCGCGCAGGCGCTGGAAGACGACATAGAGCATCGGGATCAGAAAAATGCCGATGATGGCCGCCGCCAGCATGCCGCCGAAGACCGCCGTGCCGACCGCACGCTGACTGGCCTCCCCGGCCCCGCTGGCCAGAATCAGCGGTACCAGTCCCAGAATGAAGGCGAAACTGGTCATGAGCACGGCACGGATACGCAGACGCGCGCCCGTGGCGGCCGCCTCCTGGATGGATTTTCCCGAGGCGCGCTGCTCCATGGCGAACTCGACGATGAGGATGGCGTTCTTGCTCGCCAGTCCGATCAGGACCACGAGTCCGACCTGGGCATAGAGATCATTGGGCAACTGGGCGATCACGAGCGCGACCATGGCTCCAAGCGCCCCGACCGTGACCGAGAGCAGCACCGCCACCGGCATCGACCAGCTTTCATAGAGTCCAACCAGGAACAGATAGGCAAAGAGCACCGCTAGTCCGAGCACGATCGAAGTCTTGCCGCTGGCCTCTTTCTCCTGCAGGGCCGTTCCGGTCCAGTCGAAGCCATAGCCGTTCGGCAGGGTCTCGAATGAGACGCGCTCCATGGCGTCGATGGCCTCGCCCGAGCTGTAGCCAGGTTTGGGACCACCCTGGAGCGTGACACTGCGATAGTTGTTATAGCGCTGGATGAGCTGGGGGCCGACGATCAGCTCAGCGGACATCAGGGCGCGCAGCGGCACCATCTCGCCCTCGGTATTACGGACATGGATGCGGTAGACGTCCTCGAAGGCGGCGCGATCGGACGCCTCGCCCTGGATCTTGACCTGCCACACCCGCCCGAAGCGGTTGAAGTCGTTGACATAGTAGCCGCCGAGCATCGACTGGAGCGCATTGAAGATACTGTTGATCGGCACCCCGAGCGTCTGCGCTTTATCGCGGTCGAGCTTGAGATCGATCTGCGGATTGTTGGCGTTCCAGGTCGAATAGACACGCGCGAGCATCGGATCCTGATTGGCGGCCAGCACCAGACCGCGCATCACCGCCGCCAGATCGGCCGGCTCACTGCCCTGGAGATCGAGCAACTGATACTCGAAACCGCTGCCCGTGCCCAGACCCACGATGGGCGGCAGATTAAAGGGCATGACACGCGCCGCTGGCAGCCCAGCCGTCTCCATAGCGATGCGCCGGATGACTGCCGGCGCCTTGAGGTCGGGCGTGGTGCGCTCATCGAACGGCTTGAGCCGGCCGACGATCGCGGCGGCATTGGACTGGATGCTGCCATCGACGATGTTGTAGCCAGGGATGGCGACGACATGCTCCACGGCCGGATCGGCGAGTACGATCTGCTCGATCTGCTCGACGACCGCCAGGGTGCGATTGACCGAGGCCCCTTCGGGCAACTGAACATGGGCCATGAAGGCGCCCTGATCCTCGGTCGGCAGGAAGCCGGTCGGCGTGATCTTGAACAGCCAGCCGGTCGCCAGCCCAACGCCGGCGATCAGCACCAGCACCAGGAGCGAGAAGCGCACCAGACGCCGCACCACGGACGCATAGCCGTCGCGCACCCGGTCGATGCCGCCCAGGACATAGCGCATGGGTCCGCGCCTGTGATGGGTCGGTTTGAGCAGGATGGCGCACAGCGCCGGCGAGAGCGTGAGCGCATTGATCGCCGAGATCAGCATCGAGAAAGCGACCACGGCCGCGAACTGCTGGAACAACTGCCCGGTAATGCCCGGAATGAAGGCCACCGGCAGGAACACCGACAGCAGCACCAGGCTGATGGCGATGATGGGTCCGGTGATCTGGCCCATCGCTTTCTTGGACGCTTCGCGCGGCGACAGCCCTTCTTCTTCCATGAGGCGCTCGACGTTCTCGACCACCACGATGGCATCGTCGACCACGATGCCGATGGCCAGCACCATGGCCAGCAGCGAGATGGTATTGACCGAGAAACCGATCAGCAGCAGGAAGGCGAAGGTGCCGATCAGGGCCACGGGTACGGCGATCAGCGGAATGAGGGTCGCACGCCAACTGCCAAGAAACAGGAACACCACCAGGATGACCAGCACGAAGGCTTCGAAGAGCGTGTGGACCACCTTCTCCAGACTGGCCTTGACGAAGTCCGTGGTGTCATAGACGACCGCGTAATCGAGATCGTCCGGGAAGCGCTCGGCGAGCTTTTGCATGGCGGCGTCGACACCCTCGGCCACCGCCACCGCGTTCGCTCCAGGGGCCAGATAGATCGCCATGGCCGCCGTGGGCCCCCCGTCGAGCCGGCTGACGGCATCGGACTGCTTGGCACCGAGTTCCACCCGCCCGAGATCACGCACCAGGATGCGCGAGCCGTCCGGATTGGCACGCACCAGGATCTGCTCGAACTCCTCGACACTGCTCAGCCGACCCTGGGTCTGGAGCGTGATCTGGAACTGCTGATCCGAGGTCATGGGTTGGGCGCCGATGCGCCCGACCGCCGCCTGGACGTTCTGGCTCTGGATCGCCGAGACCACGTCCGAGGGTGTCAGATCCAGCGCGGTCAGCCGGTCAGAATCGAGCCAGATGCGCAGGCTGTAGTCGAGCGGCCCGAACTGCGCGACCTCGCCGACACCGGTCACGCGCGCCAGGGTGTCGATGATGTTGATGGCGGCATAGTTGCTCAGAAAGAGCGCATCATAGGCGTTCTTGGGCGAATAGAGCGCCACCACCTGCAACATGGCCGAGGACTTCTTCTTGACGATCAGCCCCTGGCGCTTGACCTCCTCCGGGAGCTGGGCCATGGCCAGATTGGCGCGGTTCTGGACATTGACCGTGTTGATGTCCGGGTCGGTGCCGAGCGCGAAGGTGACGGTGAGCGTATAGCTGCCGTCATTGTTGCTCGACGACTTCATGTAGAGCATGTTGTCGACGCCGTTGACGCGCGACTCGATCGGCTGAGCAACGGTCGACTCGACCACGGACGCGCTCGCGCCCGGATAGCTGGTGCTCACCGAGACCTGGGGCGGGACGATGTCAGGAAACTGGGCGACCGGAAGCTGGGTGATGGCGACCAGACCGACGAGGGTCAGGACCACCGAGATGACGATCGCCAGCCGTGGGCGGTCGATGAAAACGTCGGAGATCATGGCTGTGTCTCCGCTTTAACCGATTGGGGCGGCACCGCCTTGACCGGCTGGCCGGGGGTGACGCCCTGGACACCCTCGCTGATGACCAGCTCACCAGCGGCCAGCCCCTGGGTGATGACGATCTCGGCGCCCCTGGACTGGCCGGTCTTGACGCGGCGCACCTGAGCCTTACTCTCAGTATCGACGATCAGCACATAGAGTCCCTGCTGATCGATCTGGAGCGCGGCTTGCGGGATGAGGATCGCCGACTCCGGCGTGCCGCTCTGCACCACCACGCCGACATACTGACCATCGACCAGTGTGCCATCGGGATTGGGCAGCTCGGCGCGCAGGGTCACCGAATCGGTCGTCTGATCGGTCGTCACATCGACGAAGTCCAGGTGCCCGGACTGCGCGTAGAGCTGGCCGTTGGGCAGACGCACCTGGATCACGACCTGACGCGGATCACCGCCCTTGGCCGCGATCTGCTGTCGTGCCGCGAGCAGATCACGCTGGGTAACGGGGAACTGGACATGGATCGGATCACGGCTGACGAGAGTGGCCAGCACGCCCGAGGACGGGCCGACCATATTGCCGACGCTCAGGCTGGACAGACCGACGCGCCCGGCGATTGGCGCGGTGATCTGGGTGTAGCTCAGATCCAGGCGCGCGGCGTTCAGGGCGGCCTGAGCCTGGGCGATACTGGCCTTGGCGACGGCGGCAGCGGCCTGGAGTTCGTCGACCTTGGCCTGAGCGATGTTCTTCTGCTTGAGCAGTTCCAGACCGCGCGCGAGCTGGGCATCGGCGTTCTGCGAATCGGCCTTGGCCTTCTCCAGATCGGCGGCGCGCTGCTCGACGACGGCTTCGTATTGATCCGGCTCGATCATGAACAGCACATCGCCAACGGCGACTGTCTGGCCTTCCTTGAAAAGCCGTTCCTTGAGGAAGCCCTCGACCCGCGCACGCAGCTCGACCCGATTGACCGCGACCACACGCCCGACGAAGCTGGCCTCCTGCTCGATGGTCTTGGTCTCGGCCGCGACCGCGATCACGCTCGGCGGCGGCATTTCGCGCTGGGTTGCCGTGGGCTTCGCGGGTTCACAGGCACTGAGCGCCAGCACGAGTGCAACGCCGAGTACCGCGACCTGGAGACGCCGAACGGATGTCAGGATAGGCGGCGGGAAACCTAAGCGCAAAGACAAGCGAGCAGGCGAGATCCGGCGTTCCAGCATGGCGGTCTGGGTAGACATCTGAGATCCTCGTCGGGCGTGAGCGAAGCTGGCATATTAAACCGACACCCCTGGATCGGGTACCGCTGGAGGGTACAGATGGCCAATCTGACAGATCTCATCACTGACCTGGTCGCTGCAACGGAGCAGATGAAGCCGGCTGCCCAGGGCGACGACTGGGACATGGTCGAGCGTTTACAGAAACGCCGCCGCGTCCTGATCGAGTCGATCGTCGAGCGCGCTGAGCACGAACCTCTGAGCGAATCGGATGCTGAGCGTCTGCGCACAGTGCGCCGGCAGGAGGCGACCGTGGCCGCGCTCGCCAGCGCCCAGCGGCAGGCTCTGAGCGAGGCCATCGCTGAGCTTCAGGGCGAGAGCCGCATCGACAAGCTCAGCCGCATGCAGCGGGCCTATCGCGACAGCGGGCATTCCTGAACGACGACGCCGATACTCAGGCGCTCGACGTGTCTTCGTCCGGCGCCTCGACATAGGCGATCGCCGCCTCATCGAGTGCCTGACGCAGATCGCGCATGGCCGCATCGAGTCCATCGCGCCCGCGAAAGCCGAACCGGATATGCGGATTATCGCCCATGTGCGGCAGGCTGAAGTGCTTGAGTTCGGGATACTCCAGCGTCAGACGACGCATCAGCGGGATCAACTGACTCTCGGGCACGCCGCGCACCAGCACGGCCGATTCGCGCACCTGAACACAGCGCCCGAAGTGCTGATCCAGCGCCCATTCGGCCATCGGCCAGGCCATCTTGGGGAATCCCGGCAGGAACCAGTGCCGTGCCAGCGTGAATCCAGGCATCTGATTGACCGGATTCGGGATAAGCTCGGCCCCGGCGGGCAGATCGGCCATGAGGATGCGATGCGGATAGGCCGACTCGCCGAACTTATCCTCGATCAGACGCGCGGCCTCGGGATGGCGCATCAGCTCGACATGCGCCGCGGCGGCAGCGCAGGCGCGGGTGTGATCGTCCGGGGTCGCACCGATGCCACCGCAGACGAAGACCGGATCGGGCCGCCGCATCGAGAAGCGCAGATGCGCTGTCAGCCCATCCGGGTCGTCGGGGAGCATCCAGTACCAGGCCAGGGTATGGCCGCGCTCGCCGATCAGGCGCTTGAAGGCCGCTAGATGCGCATCGACACGCGCGCCATTGAGCACCTCGTCGCCGATGACGATCAGGCCGAAGGCCGTCGGCTCGCGGGCCTCTTCATCTGATTCGTCCAGCGGCTCGATCCCGGCAGCGGGCGAGCGTTCATCAGCGACCGACATAGTCATCAAGTGACTCCTGCTTGCGATAGACGGTCCCCTGCATCAGCGCGACGGGCTGCCCCGCCTCATCGCTGACGCGGATCAGATAGGTGGCGAGCTTGGGATTGATCGAGACCTCTTCGGCCTCGGCGATCAGGCGTCCGCGCTTTGCGGCCTTCATGAAGGAGACCGAGACGTTCACGCCGAGCGCGACTGTGCCATGCGAGTTGGAGGCGACCGCGAACACCAGATCGGCCAAGCTGAAGATGGCCGCGCCATGCGCCACGCCGACGGCATTCAGATGCCGGTCGTCGATCATCAACTGGGCACGCGCGCGCCCCGGCCCGACCTCCAGCAGCTCGATGCCGACATGGGCGGCGAAACGGTCGTTACGGAAGAAGTCCTGAATTTGGCTTGGATTCATGGGAGGGTCAAATTACTTTTGGGGAAACGCTGATCAAATCACGCTCACCACTCGTTAACACTTAAAGTGCCATTTTTCACAAACATTTTGTTTCCAGTCGCTCTGTCATGAGCCTTTCGCGCTCCATTCAGCCACCGCTTTGGTCCACTTCGATGGCGTGTGGGCGGTTTTGTCGTCTGATCTGCGGCGGTAAGGCCCTGTCAGGCGGCCAACAGCGCCGACTTGGCGCGCACCAGGTTCGCCAGCGCAAACATGGCGTGGAATTGAGCGCGGTTCTTAGCCAGCCCCTTGTAGCGCACCTTGCGGTAGCCAAACAGGTTCTTGACGATGTGAAACGGATGTTCGACGCGCGCCCGCACCGAGGCTTTCAGGCGCTCGACGTGCTTGACCAGGCCCTTGAGTTCTTCATCCTCGATGGCCTCCACCTGGCTTCGCTTGGCGGCGATGTACCAGGTGACTTGGCACTTGGCCAGCTCCTCGCGCTTCTCGGCTCCAATGTAGCCCGCATCGGCGAACACCGCCTCCTCCTGACCATGCAACAGCTTGGAGGTCTCGGTGATATCGGCCGTGTTGGCCGGTGTGGCCGTCAGCGTAGGCACCAGCCCCGACTCAGCATCGACCCCAATATGGGCCTTCAGCCCGAAGTACCATTGATTCCCCTTGCGCATGGCGTGCATCTGCGCATCGCGCGCCTTCGCCTTGTTCTTCGTCGAGGAGGGCGCGGCGATGATCGTGGCATCCACCAAGGTCGCCTGGCGCCTCAACAGCCCATGTTCACTCAGCCGCGTGTTGATCGTCTCGAAGATCCTCTCTGTCAACGCGTGCGCCTCCAGCCAGCGGCGGAACTTCAACAGCGTCGTGGCATCCGGCACCGACTCACAGCTCCGCTCCAGACCCACCGGCGGACGCCCGCGCCGACCCGCCGCGTTCGGATAATACGACGGCTCCAGCCTCCAGCAACGCCGACCACGGCACCACCTGTTCCATCTCCGACAAGAACCGTTCACGGCGCATCTGGTACTTCTGCTTCGGGGCGTGTCTCTTGGGCATGGCCGTCTGGCTTCGGTGGCGAACACAGGGCGCAAGGATATCACTCAGGCCCCTTCGCCAAAAAGGAATTGTTCAGTGTTTCCTTAGGTGACTCGATGCCAGGCTGCGGAGACCCCGCCATGCGCTTCTTCAACACCGAAGGTCCGAATCGAACCGACGATCATTACAGTCTGCCGCCGCTGTCGCGTTGGGATCTCGACGAGATCCTCAGCCTGATCGACCAGAAGAAATATCGGTTGACGGCAATGCTGGACTTCTGGGCCGGCATTGATCCGCGCACCGGCGGTGCTGCTGCTCGACGAAGTGGACTCCCTGGCTTGGCTGGTGATCTTCGACCGGCGGTCGGGACAGCCGCCGATTGCCGAGCGCACAGCCGGCTAGGAGGCGATCAGTCCTCAAGGCCGGTCGATCATGGTGTTGTGCGCCGGACGCCAGCACTCCCAGCGCTGGCCCCGTCTTGCTTTGGCCCCGCTGAACGCTTGGCATGCGCGGGATCAAACAGGCGGTCGTTTCCAAACCGCTCCCAACAACACCAAGAGCCCCATGAGCAGCATCATGCCCCACGTCGATAGAGTGGGGATGGCGGTTGCGGTAGGCACAGCACTAAAGCTCGCCACGATCGTGCAATCGGTGGTGATGGCACTCGTGGTATAGGTCGTGCCGCTCAGACTGCCGTCGCAGGTGCCGCCGACGCTGGCGGTGTAGCCGGTGTCTGGCGTGACGGTGAAGTTGGTGGTGCCGCCGTGGGCGACGGTGCGCGCGACCGGATCGATGCCGCCGTGGTCGCCGGCCGTGGCGGTGACGCTGTAGCTGACTTGGCTGAAGGTAGCGCTGACCGTACAGGCGCCGGTGATGGCGCCGGTGGTGTAGGTGCTGCCGCTCAGGGTGCCGCCGCAGCCGCTGGCACTGCTGATCGCATAGCCCGTGGCGGGGATGAGGGTGAAGGTGGCGGTGTCGCCCGCATTCACCACGCGCGAGGGCGGGCTGAGAGTGCCGCCGGTGCGGGCGCTCGTCGTCACGGTATAGGTGGCGACAGTCGCGAGGCTGGCGTTACAACTGGCGGGACTGCCGCCGTTGCTGCCGAGACAGCTCCAGCTCCAGGGGCCGCTGCCGCTGATCGTGCTGGGGGTACCGCTGGCGCAGAGGGCGCTCGGGTTGGTCGGCAGGTCGTCGAAAAGGCCGTTGTGGGCGCTGCCGCAGGTGCCGTTGACGGCGCCCCCGCCGCCAGCAGCGGCGATAGTCACGCCAAAGGCGCGCGTGGTGCTGGCGTTGGCGTTGCCGATATCGACCAGTTGCACGCTGAAGTTGAAGGTGCCTGCCAGGGTTGGTGTGCCGGTCAAGGCGCCGGTAACGGCGTTGAGGGTCACGCCGGGCGGCAGGCCGCCGGCAGCGAGACTCCAAACGTAGTTGTTCGGGCCAGATCCGTCGGTCACCGTCAGCGCTGCGTTGTAGGCGCTGCCGACCCGGCCCGCGCCCGGCGTGCCACCGATGGTCAGAATCGGATCGCCCGGGCCGCCCGGGTCGGTGATGCTGCCGTTGGCGCTCAGGTCGTCGTCACCCAATCCGCCGTCGGTGATGCTGAAACTGACGGTGTTGCCGGCGATGACGGCCGTGGGCAGGACGTACCAGTGGTCGGTCGGCGTGTCGGCGGTCTTGCCGTATTTCCAGTAGCGCGTCCCCACCGGCAGGGCGTCGGGATAGACCAGTCGCACGGTCAGCCGAGTCGCGCCGGGGGTGCAGCCCTGGACGGTGAACTTGAGCAAGCCATAGGGCAGGGTCGTGTCGTCAGGCGCCACGGGTGGCGCATCGGGATCGCCCGGTGTCGCCACATTGACGATCCGGGTGGTCTGGTCGTCTAGGGTGCAGGTCGCCCCGCCGCCCTCGGGTGTCAGGTTGCCCGATACCGTGAACGCGGCGCCATCGACCGTACCCGTTTTCACCACGTTCGGTGCCGTCGTGGTCAGGGTCAACGCCTGATCGGCGCGGCGGTTGGCGGCATCCGTGACCCGGATCGTGAAGCTGGCGCTGGTGCCGATCGCGGTCGGGGTGCCGCTCAGCCTGCCGGTGGCCGGGTCGAGGGTCAAGCCCACTGGCAGGCTGCCACTGGCGAGGCTCCAGACGTAGGGCGTCTGCCCGCCGACCGCTTCCAGGGTCTGGATATAGGGCGCGTTGACCAAGCCGTCGGGCAGGCTGGTGGTGGCGACGGTGAGTTGGTTGATCAGGGTCAGCGGATAATCGCGCGTGCTGGTCTGGCCCAGGGCATCGGTGACGATGAGGGTCAGCGTGGGCGTTTGCGGGCTGGCCGGGGTGCCGGACAGCAGGCCGCTGCCGCTCAGGGTCAAACCCGTGCCAGCCAGATCCGAATCGCTGGAGCTAAAGGTATAAGGCGCGACCCCGCCGCTGGCGACCAGTTGCATCGCATAGGGCACGCCGACCACGCCGCTGTTGAGGCTCGGAGTCGCCAGCGTCGGAGTGTCCGCCACCAGATGGTTGGTGCCCGCCGAGGCGCTGGAATCAGCCGTGCCGCTGTAGCGGGCGATCAGGGTCTTGGCCCCGGCGGTAGCGAAGGTCAGTTGACAACTGCCAGTGACGCTAGTCCCGGCGGTTGTAACCGCATCGGAACAGGTCGTCCCGTCCTGGGCGGTCACCATGACCGTGCCGTTCAAGCCCGTCTCAGTTGAGGTGACACCGAAATTCACCGTCACCGCCTGACCGATCTTGGAGGGCGAGGGGTTGACGCGCGTGATGGCCGTGGTGGTGTTGGTGGCGCTAAAGCTGGCGCTGACGGTGCAGTCACCGGTGATGGGGCCGGTGGTGTAGAGGCCGCCGTTGAGGGTGCCGCCGCACCCACTGACGCTGGCGATGCCATAGCCGCTGGCGGGCGTCACCGTGAACGTGGTCGTCGCACCGTGGATGACGGTTTGCGCCCCAGCCGGGCTGAGGCTGCCATTTGCGCCCGCTGCGGGGGTAATGCTGTAGCGGCTCTGGCTGAAGGTCGCGGTGACGGTGCAGGCGCCGGTGATCGGCCCCGTGGTGTAGGTCGTCCCGCTTAAGGTGCCGTCGCAGCCGGTGGCGCTGGCGGTGTAACCGCTGTCGGGCGTGACGGTGAAAGTGACTTGCGTATTGGCGGTCGCGACCTGGGGCGTGTCCGGGCTGATGCGCCCGTTCAGGCCGGCGCTGGGGGTGACGGTGAAGTCGTTATCAGTGGTGCCCACCAGCAGCTCGCGGTTGGCGAGGCCGTCGTAGGCGTCGTCGGAGCGGGCGGCATCGATGCCGAAGGTGACGGTCGTGGTCTGGTCGCCGTCGTCCGTGCTGTCGTCGACGCCGGTGAGGGTGACCGTTTGGGGTTGGTCCCAGTTGGCGGGGGTGAAGGTGAGGCTGGCGGGACTGGCGGTGACCTCGCCGGTGTCGGCGCTGCTGACCTGGACGACGACGTCGCTCGCGGGGCCGGCATTGAGCACCAGGGTGACGCTGTCGGTGGTGCCGCTCTCGCTGACTTGGGTGGTGCCGGCGGTCTCGGTCAGGGTGAGACCGGCGCTGTCGTCGTCGCTGGTGGTGACGCTGACCGCTTCGTCGGCCACGCCGAGGAAGTCGGTATCGGAGCCGGGATCGACGCTGAAGGTCAGCAGGGTGCGCTGTTCGCCGTCGATGAGGGCGTCGTCGACGCCCGTCACCACGACCTGTTGGGGACTGTCCCAGTTGGCGCTGGTGAAGGTGAGGCTGGCCGGGCTGACGCTGGCCTCGTCGGTGTCGGTGCTGCTGACCAGGAGGATGACGTCGCTGCTCGGGCGGGCGTTGAGCACCACCTCAATGAGGTCGGTGGTGGCGCCCTCGCTGACCTGGGTGTCGCCGTCGGTCTCGCTGAGGGTGAAGCCGGCGGTGTCGTCGTCACGGGTGGTGACACCGATCTCCCAGTCGTATAGCCCGACGAAGTTCGGATCGGAGTCGGCGGCGACGCTGAAGGTGAGTCGACTCTCCTGGGGACCGTCGATGAAGGCATCGTCAACGCCGGTGACCGTGACGCTTTGCGCCTGATCCCAGTCGGAGCTGGTAAAGGTGAGGCGGCTCGGACTGACCGTGGCCTCGGCGGTGTTGTCGCTGCCGACGGCGATGGTGACGTCGCTGTCGGGCTGGGTGTTGAGCACGACGCTGAGACTGTCGGTACTGCCGTCCTCGCTGATCAAGGTGTCGCCATCGGTCTCGGCGACGGTGAACTCGGCGGTGTCGTCGTCGAGGGTGGTGGTAGCGACCTGGCGGATGCCGAGCGCGTCGTAGGTGTCGTCGGAGGCGTCGGCGTCGACGGCGAGCTGGATCTGGGTGGTCTGGTTGCCGTCGATGAGGTCGTCATTGACGCCGGTGACGGTCACGGTCTGGGGTTGATCCCAGTTGGTGTTAGTGAAGGTCAGGCTGGCCGGATCCACGCTGGCCTCGCCGCTGTCCGGGCTGCTGACGTCGAGGACGACAGCGCTGAGCGGCTGACTGGTGAGACGCACGGTGAAGCTGTCGCTGCTGCCGTTTTCCTGGATTTGGGTGTTGCCGTCGCTTTCGACGATGTCGAGCCCGGCCGTGTCGTCATCGGTGGTGGTCACGCTGAGGGTCTCGTTGGCGAGACCGTCGAAGGCATCGTCGGAGCTGGCGTCGACCACGCTGAGGGTGATGTCAGTGCGCTGATCGCCATCGACCAGGGCGTCATCGACACCGGTCACGGTGACGCTTTGGGGCGCGTCCCAGTTGGCGTTGGTGAAGGTCAGCGTGGCGGGACTGACGGTGGCTTCGCCCGTGTCGGCGCTGCTGAGGTCGAGCACGACGTCGCTGTTGGGCTTGGCCGTGAGCACGACGGTGAAGCTGTCGCTGCTGCCGTCTTCGTCGACCAGGGTACTGCCAGCGCTCTCGCTGACGCTCAAGCCGGCCTGCTCGAAGCTGGCGCTGACGGTACAGGCGGCGGTGATGGGGCCGGTGGTGTAGGTGGTGCCGGAGAGACTGCCGTCGCAGCCGGTGGCGCTAGCGGTGTAGCCGCTGTCGGGGGTGACGGTGAAGGTGGTGGTGGCGCCGTCGGCGACCATGCGCGAGGCCGGATCGATACTGCCGTGGTCGCCCGCCGTGGCGGTGACGCTGTGGGTGACCGGTGTCAGGCTGAAGCTGGCGCTGACCGTACAGTCGGCGGTGATGGCGCCGGTGGTGTAGGTGCTGCCGCTCAGACTACCGCCGCAGGTGCCACCCACGCTGGCGGTGTAGCCGCTGTCGGGGGTGACGGTGAAGGTGGTGGTCGCGCCGTCGGCGACGGTGCGCGAGGCCGGATCAATGCCGCCGTGGGCGCCAGCGGTGGCGGTGACGCTGTGGGTGACCGGTGTCAGGCTGAAGCTGGCGCTGACCGTACAGGCAGCGGTGATGGGGCCGGTGGTGTAGGTGTTACCGCTCAGGTTGCCGCCGCAGCCGGTGGCACTAGCGGTGTAGCCGCTGTCGGGCGTGACGGTAAAGGTGGTGGTGCCGCCGTGGGCGACGGTGCGCGAGGCCGGATCAATACTGCCGTGCTCGCCGGCGGTGGCGTTGACCGTGTAACTGTCCTGGCTGAAGGTCGCGGTGACGGTGCAGGCGCCGGTGATCGGCCCCGTGGTGTAGGTCGTCCCGCTTAAGGTGCCGTCGCAGCCGGTGGCGCTGGCGGTGTAACCGCTGTCGGGCGTGACGGTGAAAGTGACTTGCGTATTGGCGGTCGCGACCTGGGGCGTGTCCGGGCTGATGCGCCCGTTCAGGCCGGCGCTGGGGGTGACGGTGAAGTCGTTATCAGTGGTGCCCACCAGCAGCTCGCGGTTGGCGAGGCCGTCGTAGGCGTCGTCGGAGCGGGCGGCATCGATGCCGAAGGTGACGGTCGTGGTCTGGTCGCCGTCGTCCGCGCTGTCGTCAACGCCGGTGAGGGTGACCGTTTGGGGTTGGTCCCAGTTGGCGGGGGTGAAGGTGAGGCTGGCGGGACTGGCGGTGACCTCGCCGGTGTCGGCGCTGCTGACCTGGACGACGACGTCGCTCGCGGGGCCGGCATTGAGCACCAGGGTGACGCTGTCGGTGGTGCCGCTCTCGCTGACTTGGGTGGTGCCGGCGGTCTCGGTCAGGGTGAGACCGGCGCTGTCGTCGTCGCTGGTGGTGACGCTGACCGCTTCGTCGGCCACGCCGAGGAAGTCGGTATCGGAGCCGGGATCGACGCTGAAGGTCAGCAGGGTGCGCTGTTCGCCGTCGATGAGGGTGTCGTCGACGCCCGTCACCACGACCTGTTGGGGACTGTCCCAGTTGGCGCTGGTGAAGGTGAGGCTGGCCGGGCTGACGCTGGCCTCGTCGGTGTCGGTGCTGCTGACCAGGAGGATGACGTCGCTGCTCGGGCGGGCGTTGAGCACCACCTCAATGAGGTCGGTGGTGGCGCCCTCGCTGACCTGGGTGTCGCCGTCGGTCTCGCTGAGGGTGAAGCCGGCGGTGTCGTCGTCACGGGTGGTGACACCGATCTCCCAGTCGTATAGCCCGACGAAGTTCGGATCGGAGTCGGCGGCGACGCTGAAGGTGAGTCGACTCTCCTGGGGACCGTCGATGAAGGCATCGTCAACGCCGGTGACCGTGACGCTTTGCGCCTGATCCCAGTCGGAGCTGGTAAAGGTGAGGCGGCTCGGACTGACCGTGGCCTCGGCGGTGTTGTCGCTGCCGACGGCGATGGTGACGTCGCTGTCGGGCTGGGTGTTGAGCACGACGCTGAGACTGTCGGTACTGCCGTCCTCGCTGATCAAGGTGTCGCCATCGGTCTCGGCGACGGTGAACTCGGCGGTGTCGTCGTCGAGGGTGGTGGTAGCGACCTGGCGGATGCCGAGCGCGTCGTAGGTGTCGTCGGAGGCGTCGGCGTCGACGGCGAGCTGGATCTGGGTGGTCTGGTTGCCGTCGATGAGGTCGTCATTGACGCCGGTGACGGTCACGGTCTGGGGTTGATCCCAGTTGGTGTTAGTGAAGGTCAGGCTGGCCGGATCCACGCTGGCCTCGCCGCTGTCCGGGCTGCTGACGTCGAGGACGACAGCGCTGAGCGGCTGACTGGTGAGACGCACGGTGAAGCTGTCGCTGCTGCCGTTTTCCTGGATTTGGGTGTTGCCGTCGCTTTCGACGATGTCGAGCCCGGCCGTGTCGTCATCGGTGGTGGTCACGCTGAGGGTCTCGTTGGCGAGACCGTCGAAGGCATCGTCGGAGCTGGCGTCGACCACGCTGAGGGTGATGTCAGTGCGCTGATCGCCATCGACCAGGGCGTCATCGACACCGGTCACGGTGACGCTTTGGGGCGCGTCCCAGTTGGCGTTGGTGAAGGTCAGCGTGGCGGGACTGACGGTGGCTTCGCCCGTGTCGGCGCTGCTGAGGTCGAGCACGACGTCGCTGTTGGGCTTGGCCGTGAGCACGACGGTGAAGCTGTCGCTGCTGCCGTCTTCGTCGACCAGGGTACTGCCAGCGCTCTCGCTGACGCTCAAGCCGGCCTGCTCGAAGCTGGCGCTGACGGTACAGGCGGCGGTGATGGGGCCGGTGGTGTAGGTGGTGCCGGAGAGACTGCCGTCGCAGCCGGTGGCGCTAGCGGTGTAGCCGCTGTCGGGGGTGACGGTGAAGGTGGTGGTGGCGCCGTCGGCGACCATGCGCGAGGCCGGATC